>JBBAQB010000008.1:0-138611 GCA_040400515.1 Ferruginibacter sp.
ATTATCATTGATAATCAGGGTTTTAGCTTATTTCTTGTTAGAAATGATGCGGAGAGCTAGGGATTCGAACCCCAGGACCTGTAACAGTCAACAGTTTTCAAGACTGCCGCAATCGACCACTCTGCCAGCTCTCCGCTGTAAAAGTAAGGTTTCAAATTTTAAAAACAAGCCAGTTTCCAATTTTTTTATTTTTTTTACAGTCGCTTTTATATTTTAATCTCTTCTCATAAGTAGGTAAATATTAAAAGTTGTGCCTATATTTTCTTTTGCTTTAATAATCCAACCATGATTATCAATTATTTTTTAGCAAGCTATAATCCAAAACCTTTACCAGCATCATCCTGTTTACCATGAAGCCTTCAAAATATTTCAAAAATCTGATGCTCATATGTTTGATCAAATCTTATTCCGTTATCTTCTATAGAAATTTATACTGTAAAAAATATTACAACCCTAAATTTTTGTTTTTATAAAATCAATTTATGACAGCTCTATTATCCGATGTTTAAAATTATTTAAAATGATTGTATCATTTTGTTTACAACCCTTTAAAATTTTGCCAAGCGGAGATAATTCTGATATGGCAAAAACAGGTTTGCTATTCAACACCATCAACTTACCAACGGCTGTGCTTAAATAGAAATAGCTGGTTTCGGTTTCTACAAGGCTACCTGTAACAACGCTTTCATTTATTAGGTGATAATCTAAAGTTTTAACGAGGGTTAGTTGCTCCATGGTTTGCTGTATTTGGTTGCTCACTATAACCTGCTCTGCCTGCAACATGGCAAGTGCAGTCTCATATTTATCGCCCGCTGTACTCTTGGTTTCGTTTGCTGCGCTTGTTTTTAAATCGTTTAAATTATACTGTAATGTATCTAACCTGGCAGTTACCAATTCGCTTAAAACACTGTGGACAGTTTTTTTTCAGACAATTTTTAAAGTTTAAGATTCATTTATTTCAGCTTAAGACAGCGTTTCTGTAGCGACCGGTAATGAGGATTTTCCAACAATTAATTCAGGCGTTAAAACTCTTTTTTCAAAATTCACAACAGGGCGTTTGTTTTCTATTAATTGCAGTAAAAGTTCTGTAGCTGCCCTGCCCATTTCCACGGCCGGTTGCCTCACAACGGTAAGCGATGGGTTTAAAAGTTCGGTAATATCTGAATTTGAAAAACCCGCAAGGCCAATATCGTCGGGAATTACAAGCCCTCTCCTTATTAATGTTTTTAAACAACCGCTGCTCAGTTTATCACTTGTTGCAAGTATGGCATCCGGTTTTTGTTTTAGGGTGAAAAGTTTATTCACAGCATCTTCAATTTCTGAAAAGACCATACCGCCATAAAAACAGTGTTTCACATACGCTTTGTTGTATTTAAATCCATAGTCATTTAATGCTTCTTTGTAGCCTGCTAATCTTTCTGTTGTGATAGATAAAAATTCGGAATTAGCAATGGCGGCAATTCTTTTATAACCGTTTTTAATAAGGTGCTCGGTTGCCTCGTACGCTCCCTTAAAATTATCAACAACAACTTTATGGGTAATAATTTCATCCGTAACCCTATCAAACAATACAATAGGCAACCCTTTTTTGTGAAGAGAGTCAATTAGGCTAAGGTCATTTGTTTCGGTAGACAGGGATACGATCAACCCATCAACCGAACGGGATGCCAGCGAATGTAGATTCATCATTTCTCTTTCAAAAGATTCGTTGCTTTGGGTAATAATAACACTGTAGCCTTTGTCGTAAGCAACAGATTCAATACCATTGATAACCTGCGAGAAAAAATTATTGGCTATTTCGCAAACCACTACACCGATAGATCTGCTCCTTTTTTCCTTTAACATCAATGCTATCGGATTGGGCTTATAATTCAGTTTCTCTGCACATTCTAAAACAAGCTCTTTGGTTTCGGCACTTATTTCATAACTATCTCGCAGCGCCCTAGAAACAGTGGATGTTGAAATGCCCAATGCCTTTGCAATATCCTTAATAGTGACAGCTTCAAATTTCATTTTTTGGATTGTTAAGAAGATTAAAGTTATGCTTTTGACTGCGCAAATTGTAAAAGAATGTATTTGGAATAATGCAAATTGTCTGCCGAAACAAACTCTTGGATAGGTAGCGTTGCTAATTGTTTTAAGATGCTGCAACAATGGAAAAAACCTTTTGTTAGAGGTAGTTTTTTCTCTTTAAAATCCGTAAGCAATATAGCGTTCTTTGTAAATGCCTTTTTCAATTTTCCATATTATTTCGTAGCCTCCTGCTCCATCACTGTTCATTGATTGAATATAAATAATGTCATTCGCCTTGTCATAATTTGCTTGAGTGTTTTCCAAACTAACTTCATACAAATTTTCTAATGCAGTTTTTGGAAGTACCACTTTTTTATTACCAACAAAAACTTCAATAGACTTGTACTCTGTCTTAGGAATTCCGCTGTCTGTTCCCCAATATTTTTTATGATCAATAAACTGAATTAAATCTTTATACGCTTTATAACGTGTGAAGCTGTGTTTTGTTTTTTCAAAGTTTTGCTGCGTTAAAATAATCTTTACACTATCTTTTTTTAGAACCATTTGTGAATTTGATTTCGCCACAATGGGAATTGTCAGATAACTAGATATTGGCGTCAATCTGTCTTTATAAACCTGTCCGTTAAGTTCTTTGCTCTTTTTTGAATAATCAATATTTGTCCAATTGCCATTATTTTCAAAAATATAAACTAGATGGCCATTGCCCAATTTGTCAATAATGTTGTTCCCTTTGTCAGAAGAACTTCTCACATTACAATATCCGTCTTGGTCATGGATGATTGCGAATTGTCCAAACGCCATGCACGAGAGGAATATCCAAAAAATTGCGAGAGCTACTTTCATTATACGGTTGCTTTTAAACTATAGCTAAGATAAAATTAAACTAATTTTATTTTTATTTTTAAGAGGTAAAAATGTAACGGTACTATTGTCGCTTTATCGTAAAAGAGTTCACTGTTTCTTCCCGTTTACTCTAAAAAGGTTTTTCGTAGAAAATACAGACTAAAAAAAATACTTTTTTAAAAACCAATTTTATTGATGCTACAAACAACAACTACCATTTTTTTAGCAGCTCACAGTACTTATAATTTTACCTGAAATGAGATCGTTATCGGGAACGATTGCGTAAAAAAAAATGTTACTTTAATGTTACTTCAAACTAAAAAGAGTAGCATTGGAGAGGAATTACACGATTGTTCTGCTTAAAAAATTTACATGAACCAAAATTTAAAATTGTATTATGCTTAAACGGATTATGCTTGTTACCTTATTGCTTTTTGCGGCAGCTATTGGCTTTGCCCAAACAAAGACAATTAAAGGAAAAGTAACAGACGAAACAGGAGCTCCTGTTGTGGGGGTTTCGGTGTTAGAAAAAACTTCGAAAAAAGGAACACAAACAGATGCGCAGGGAAACTATAGTCTTACAGTGCCATCATCAGCAAAGTCATTGGTATTTTCGTCAGTAGGCATTAAAAGTGTAACTGAAAATATTTCAGGTAAAGAAACAGCAAATGTGTCTTTAGAACGAAATATGACTACCGGCGATGAAGTTGTTGTGGTTGGCTATGCTACTGTTAAGCGAAAAGATCTTACAGGAACCGTTTCTTCGGTAGGTGCAAAGCAAATAAAAGATATTCCTCTATCCTCTGCGGCAGAAGCCTTGCAGGGTAGACTGGCAGGTGTACAGGTAACTGCATCTGAAGGCGCACCAGGTGCAGATTTAATTATAAGAGTGAGAGGCGGTGGATCTATTACGCAGGATAACTCGCCTTTGTTTATTGTAGACGGGGTACAGGTAGAAAATGCTTTATCGATTCTTTCCCCACAGGATATTCAATCTGTTGATGTTTTAAAAGATGCATCTACAGCAGCAATTTATGGTGCACGTGGTGCAAATGGTGTCATTATCATTACCACTAAGCCAGGTCGTGCAGGTAAAACCACCGTTACTTATAATGGAGCTTTTGGTACAAGAACGCTTCCTAAAAAATTGGATGTACTTAGCCCATACGATTTTGTTGCATGGCAGTGGGAGAGAACAAGAGGAGTAGCAGTTGATAGTTCAAGTTTTGCACGTACATACGGCACAACATGGGATACCCTTCAGAATTATAAGAATATCGCAGGTATAAATTGGCAGGAAGAAGTTTTTGGCAGAAACGCTCAATTTCAAAACCACAACGTTTCAGTAAATGGCGGAAACCAGGCTACACAATTTAATCTAAGCCTCACGGCTAATAGAGAAGATGGTATATTATTAGCATCAGGTTTTGATAGAAACCTGGTCAATTTTAAACTTGACCATAAGATCTCCGATAAATTTAAAATGGGAATGACTGCTCGGTATTTGGACCAAACCGTAAATGGAGCCGGAACAACAAATAGCGGTACAAGAACAACGAACAGATTAAGGAGTACCATAACTTACCGCCCTTTTGAGATAGCCGCAACGGGTGGAGGGATTGATGATTTTGATGAGGCCTATTTCTTAGCTTCGGCAGGTGCTATCAATCCTGTCGTTTTAACAAGAGCAGAATACAGAAAACAAACAACTAAAGCAACATATCTAAGTGGCTATGTTAATTATAATGTTTTAAAAAACTTGGTTTTCAGGAGCACTTTTGGGTTTGATAATACCGTTACCCAACAGGATCTTTTCTTCAGTAAGATAACAAGTACGGCACGTAATGCAGCATCTTTACCCGTTGCTTCTATCGGTTCACAAAACAACAGATCACTCAACCTTTCAAACACCTTACAATACTCGCTAAACGACTATAAAAGGCATCATGATATAAGCGTTTTAGTAGGACAGGAAATTATTGATGTAAGAGCAAATAACTCGTTCTTTCAGACAAACTTTTTCCCATCAGATATAACTCCCGAAAAAGCTTTGGCAAATATGGGGCTTGGTTCAGCGCCATCGGGTTCCTTTCAGCCTTTGCCATTTACTTTTATAAATCCTGCAAGCAGAATAGCTTCTTTTTTTGGAAGAGTAAATTACGCGTATAAAGATAAATATCTAGCCACCTTCAACCTTAGGTCAGATAGGTCATCCAAATTTGCACCAATTAATGGTAATTTGGTTTTCCCATCAGAATCTTTTGCATGGCGTTTTACAAAAGAAGATTTTTTTAACAAAGTGAAATGGCTAAATGATGGTAAATTAAGATTTGGTTATGGTGCTGTAGGTAACAATAGAATTGGTGATGCATTGTACCTGCAATTGTATGGAGTAACAGGGCAATACGCCATCAACCATAGTATTTTACCAGGGTTTACACCAAGCGCCTTATCAAACCCTAACCTAAGATGGGAAGAAAATACAACAAGAAATTTTGGACTTGATTTAGCTGTGTTTAATAACAGGTTATCTCTAACGGTAGATGTATATAAAAACACAGCAAATAATTTATTGCTTGATGTTGCTATTCCACCAACTACAGGGTATACAAGCCAGATACAAAATATAGGAGCTACTTCCAATAAAGGTGTCGAATTACAACTTAGTGCTACACCCTTCGCAAAAAAAGACTTTTCTTGGACATCTAATTTTAATATTGCCTTCAACAGAAACAGAGTTGAAAATTTAGGTGGTCCATTACAACTTGAAAGAAATTCTAACTGGCAGGGATCGGATGGTATTCCAGATTATTTGGTTAAAGTTGGTCAGCCTGTGGGCTTAATGTATGGCTTTCAAACAGACGGTTTTTATAAGGTAGACGATTTTAATTACAATGGTACAACCCAAACCTATACTATAAAACCAGGCATTCCAACGACCACAATAAATGGTACACCTCAGCCTGGTGTTATTAAGTGGAAGGATACAAATGGTGATGGTGTAATTACCCCAGATGATAGAACTGTAATTGGCGATGCCAATGCAAAATTTACCGGAGGCTGGAACAACCAGTTTGCTAATAAGAACTTTGATATAAGTGTATTTGTAAATTTTGTTTACGGAAATGACATATACAATGCAAATAAAGTAGAGTGGACAGATGGTTCATTTTTAAACCTGAATATGTTAAACATCATGAAAGATAGATGGACGAACATAAATGCTGCCGGTGAAGTTGTAAGAGATCCAACAGCATTAGCTGAGTTAAATGCCAACGCAAAAATTTGGAGCCCTATTCGTACGCAACGTTTTTGGCTACATTCATGGGCTATCGAAGATGGATCTTATTTAAGATTTAATAACCTAACACTTGGTTATACATTACCAAAAGCAATAACTATGAGGGCTAAAATTTCTAGTTTAAGATTTTATGGCACTGTAAATAATTTAGGAACAATTACAAATTACACAGGTTACGATCCTGACGTTACTGCGAGAAGATCTGACCCACTTACACCTGGTGTTGATTTTGCTGCCTATCCAAGATCTAGAACGGTGGTATTTGGAGTAAATGTTACTTTTTAATATTTTAAAAATAATTGTATGAATAATAAATTTTTTAATCCTTTGGCAATCGTAACCACGGTTGCTATTGCACTGGGTTTAAGTAGCTGTAAAAAGTTTACAGAGGTTGAACCTGTTTCTCAGTATAGCATTGCACAGGCTTTTTCAGATGCTTCTAATGCTACAACAGCACTTATTGGTGTGTATGATGAGTTACAGGGTGATAATGGATATGGTATCAGATTAAGTATGTACTACCCTTACGATACAGATGAGGGAGTTGTATCTGGCAATATTGATAATGGAAGAAGGGGTGTAGGCCGCTACCAATTACTGCTTAGCAATGCTGAAATTGCCAACCCTTTTAGACAATTATATCGTGGGGTAGAAAAAGCTAATTTGTGTATCGAACAAATACCTCTAATGCCCCAGTACACAGGAGGTAGTCAGGCTGAGCAGGCAATTTTAAAAAGACTTCATGGAGAAGCACTTACGCTTAGAGCTCAATTTTATTTTGAATTGATAAGAAACTGGGGAGATGTTCCCGCCCCAATGATACCTTCTTACCGCCAAACAAATTTATTTATTGCTGCGGAAAATAGAGATTCTACCTACGATAAATTATTGGCAGATCTTGCAATTGCAAAAGACCTCGTTCCATGGAGATTAGATGCAGGGCCAAGAAATGAAAGAATTACCAAGGGTGCGGTAAAAGCACTGAGAGCCAAAATAGCTTTATTTAGAGGAGGCTTTTCTCTTAGAACAGCTGCAGGCGGCACAGGGTCAGGCATAATGCAACGCAGTGCTGACTACGTTACCTATTATGAAATAGCAAAGCAAGAATGTGCGGACTTGATGGCAAACAGAAACCAACATACACTGAACTCAAACTATGAAAATGTTTGGAGGTCTGTAACGTCTTTTGTGTACGATCCTCAGGGGGAAATAATTTTTGAAGTAGGTGCAGGAGGAGGAAATTCCAATAGTGATAGTCGCATGGGAAATTACGATGGGCCTAATTTAAACAATGCCTCACGGTATGGTGCAGGTGGTGGTGGAATTTTAATGTTGCCAAGTTATTTTTATTCTTTTGATTCTGTGGACACAAGAAGAGATGTTACCGTTACACATTTTGCTGTAAATACATCTTCCAATATTAAAAGCCAGAGGCGTTTAGGAGAATTGAACACAGGAAAATACAGAAGAGACTGGCGTGTACCATTGCTTCCAGGTACGGTTCTTAATGTAGGTTACAACTGGTCGCTTATTCGTTTTTCAGATGTATTGTTGATGTATGCAGAGGCAACCAATGAAATAAACAATGGTCCTGATGGTACAGCTATTGCTGCATTTGAAGAAGTAAGGAGAAGAGCATTTAGAGGAAATACATCTCTTATTGGAATAACACCCACTTCAAAAACAGGATTTTTTGATGCAATTGTAAATGAAAGATTATTAGAATTTGGTCATGAAGGCATTCGAAAATTTGATTTGTTGCGTTGGAATTTATTGGGTGCAAAAATTGCTGAAGCAAGATTAAGAATTCAACAAATAGGTACCCGTACTGCACCATTTAATAATGTACCTCAATACATTTATTATAAAAATACAGGAGAGGAAATTACCTACTACACAGCTGCGGATAGCGTAAATGGCAAACCGTTTTTTAGACCCACACAAATTCCTCCTACAGGCACTGTAGGCACAGCTCCAGGTAATGGAGTAGCCGCAACGAAATGGGTGAGAATAGACTGGGCACAACATACCACAGCAAACGTAATTGATGTTGATGGTACGGGAAATAAGCCATTATCGGTAGCTATGGCGTTTTACTTTACACCCGGTAAAAGTGAATTATTACCCTTTGACCAGGGAACTTTGGCCGCCTACCAAGGAAAGCTGAAGCAAAATCCTGGGTATTAATTTAAACAAATAATTTAAAAAAGCTGTTGCTATGGCAGCAGCTTTTTTACTTATAATCATTTTTCGTATATGAAATTTCTTACCATTACTTTTTATGTCGTTTCATCACTTTCATGCATCTCATCTCAAAGCCAGGTCTCAAAAACAGCTCCTGCAGATGTAAAGCCAATTGCCTTCCCAGGCGCAGAAGGTTTTGGAAAATATACAACCGGTGGCAGAGGCGGAAGAGTGATGATTGTTTCTAACTTAAATGACAATGGCCCTGGCAGTTTTAGAGAAGCTGTTTCAGGCAAAAACCCACGCATAGTTGTTTTTTCTGTTTCAGGTACGATTCATTTACTAACTAAAATAAATATTCTTGGTAACTGTACTATTGCTGGGCAATCGGCCCCTGGTGATGGAATTTGTATAGCAGATAAAAATGTTGCGCTGGCTGGTGATAATATTATTGTAAGATATATGCGCTTTCGTATGGGCGACAGGTATGCAAATATTGGAATGATTGATGGAGCAGGAAGCGACGATGCATTTGGTGGTACTCATCGCAGCAATATCATAATCGATCATTGCAGCTTAAGTTGGAGCGAAGACGAAGTTTTTTCTGTGTACGCAGGTGACAGTGCGACTTTACAGTGGAATATGATTTATGAACCCCTAAATTATTCTTACCATTTTGAAACCGGTGATAAAGACTTTGAACGCCATGGTTTTGGTGGTATATGGGGCGGCCGACACTTAACAGCCCATCACAATTTATTTGCGCATTGTAACAACAGAAATCCACGTTTTGACGGGATTAGAAATGCGCCTGAAGAAAATGTAGATTATCGCAACAACGTTATTTATAATTGGGGTGGTAACAGTATTTATGCAGGTGAGGGAGGTTATTACAATATAGTAAACAACTATTTTAAATACGGGCCATCTACCAATAAAAATGTAAAAGCAAGGATTGTAAACCCTGGTAAAACAGATAAAATACCTTACGGTAAATATTATGTTGCAGGCAATTTTGTTGATGAAGCACCAGAAGTCACAAAAGATAATTCACTTGGTGTACTCACAGGCAAAGAGAATGCTGATAAAGGAATGGCAAGTACAGATAAGGCTTTGGTATCTGTAGAAATAAATACTGAAACTGCCAACACAGCTTTTGATAATGTGATGAAGTTTGGAGGTGCCAGTTTTAAAAGAGATACGCTGGATGCAAGGATAATTAATGATGTAAAAAACAGAAAGGGTGGATTGATAGATGTGCAGGGTAATTATCCTCATGGTACTGCTTATGAAAAAACAATAAATGCATGGCCAACATTACAATCATTAGCTGCACCAATAGATAGCGATAAAGATGGTATGCCCGATGCTTGGGAAAAAGAAAACAGACTTAATGCAATGAGTGCTGATGCATCGATATATACAATCAATAAAAAATTCACCAACATTGAAGTTTATTTAAACAGCATTTTAAAGTAGAAAGATGAATTTATTAATCTCTAAGCAAATATTTTTTTTACTGGCAGGTCTCCTGTTTTCTATTAATAAAATACCAGATAAAAATAAGATCACCATTTTTATGGCGGGTGATAGTACCATGGCTATTAAAGAAACGAAGGCATATCCTGAAACAGGTTGGGGAATGCCTTTTCAGTATTTTTTTGATTCTTCTGTAACCATTGTAAACAAGGCTAAAAACGGAAGAAGCACAAAAACTTTTATAAGTGAAGGTCTTTGGGAAAGCATCATTACAAATGTAAAAGAGGGTGATTATGTTTTTATAGAATTTGGGCATAATGATGAAAGCAAAGAAAAAGTGGAACGGTATACAACACCAGATGAATACAAAACAAATATTCTTCGTTTTATAAATGAAACAAAAGCAAAAAAAGGAAATCCAGTTTTGCTAACCCCGGTGAGCCGTAGAAAATTTAAAGATGGAATTGCTGCCCAAACGCATGAAATATATTCTGAATTGATAAGAAGTATTGCAAAAGAAACTGGAGTACTCTTTATTGACTTGGATGAAAAAACAAGATTGTTGTATCAGCAATTTGGAGAGCAGTACTCAAAGTATTTGTTTCTTCAATTAAAGCCGGGGGAACATCCTAATTACCCTGATGGAAAAGAAGACAATACACATTACAATGAATTGGGTGCAAGACTAACAGCGCAATTGGTTTTAGAAGAATTAAGATTAGCAAAAAGTGATTTAGTAAACAGATTATACATTCCAGTTGTAAAAAAATAAAAAATGAAGATATTTTTTTCTGTAGTTTTTCTATCGTGCAGTTTAATGGGTTTTTCTCAAAAGAAAATTATTGTATCGCAAACCGGCAAAGCTGATTTTTCAACTGTACAGGCTGCATTGGATGCTGTACCAAACAACAACAAAAAGCCCATAATTATTTTTGTAAAAAAAGGGAATTATAAAGAACAGATTACAGTAGATGCAAGAAAAAACTTTGTAACCCTTATTGGTGAAAAAAAAGATGAAGTAACAATCACTTACAATAACCACGCTGGTACTATACTTCCTAATGGAGATACGCTTAATACTTGGACTTGTGCTACGGCATTTGTTTATGCAAATAATTTTTCTGCAGAAAATATTCATTTTGAAAACAATGCAGGTTTTACTGCGGGGCAGGCTGTAGCACTTCGTGCAGAAGGTAACCGATTGGCGTTTAAAAACTGCAGGTTCACCGGTTTTCAGGATGTGCTGTTTTTAAGTGGTAACGGTGTTAAACATTATTTTGAAAATTGTTACATTGAAGGAACCACCGATTTTATATTTGGTGCAGCTACTGCTGTTTTTAATAAATGCCATATTCACAGCAAGAAGAATTCTCATGTTACTGCTGCTTCTACCAACAGCATTATTCCTTTTGGTTTTGTATTTTTTAATTGTAGGCTCACCGCTGATTCAAGTTTGAGAAATGTATCTCTTGGACGGCCATGGAGTCCCACTGCAAGCGTAACGTATATAAACTGTGTATTGGGAAAACATATTATTTCAGAGGGCTGGAATAACTGGAAAAATCCGAACAATGAAGCCACTGCTAGATTTGCAGAATACAATAGTACGGGTGAAGGTGCTGTCCTCGAAAAAAGAGTAAAATGGAGTAAGCAATTAACTGATGAAGAAGTAAAAAAATATTCCATCAATAATATACTGGGGCAATGGAAACTTTTTAACAGTAAATCGATAGGTTTAATACCATAAAAACTTTTTTTTTGATAAAAAAGATCAATCCCTTTGGGAAAATTTTGAAATGAAATCTTATTTACATAAAAACTATGAGGATATTTTTCTTAATAATTTTCTTTCTGAATAACATTGGCCTCTCAAAAGCCCAAGCACCCAACCATGTTTCAAAAGTTTGGGCAGCAGATAATGGCGATGGCACTTATAAAAATCCCATTATTCATGCAGATTATTCTGATCCTGATGCTATAAGAGTAGGGAATGATTATTACATGATATCGTCTAGTTTTAATGCAGTGCCGGGCTTGCCTATTTTACATTCAAAAGATTTGGTAAACTGGACAATTATTGGCCATGCCATGCAAAAACAATTTCCAGAAAAAGATTTTGATAATGTTCAACATGGCAACGGCGTTTGGGCACCCTCAATCCGCTACCATAACGGTATATTTTACATTTTTTCACCCGACCCTGACCGTGGAATTTTTGTTTTAAAATCAAAAGAGATTACCGGTCCATGGACTGAACCAATATTAGTAGAAGCTGGGAAAGGTTTAATAGACCCTTGTCCGTTGTGGGATGATAACGGAAGAGTTTACCTGGCACATGCTTATGCAGGTAGCAGAGCAAGTTTTAAAAGCATTATTGTTGTAAAAGAATTGAATGCAGCTGCGGAAAAGGTAATAGGTAGTGCTGTGATGGTTTACGATGGGCATGTGAATGATGCAACTGTTGAAGGCCCAAAATTTTATAAGAGAAATGGATTCTATTATATTTTTGCTCCAGCAGGTGGTGTAAGTACAGGATGGCAAATTGTGTTGCGCTCGAAAAATGTTTATGGTCCTTACGAGCGAAAAATTGTAATGGATCAAGGTAAAAGCCCTGTAAATGGTCCACACCAGGGCGCATGGGTATCCACTCCATCCGACGAGCATTGGTTTCTTCATTTTCAGGATATCAATGCATACGGAAGGGTAGTTCATCTTCAGCCAATGGCTTGGAAAAGTGACTGGCCTGTAATTGGAACGGATGCAGATGGAGATGGGATTGGTGAGCCTGTGATGACTTATAAAAAACCGAATATTAACATTAAAACTTCACCTGCTTCTCCGCAGGAATCAGATGAGTTTGATTTACCAAAGATTGGTCTGCAATGGCAGTGGCAGGCAAATTCAAAAGAGGGATGGGTTTTTCCAACATCCAATGGTTATGCTACTATGTTTTGTATGAAGCAATCTGACAGCCTGAAAAATTATTGGATGCTCCCAAATTTTCTTTCTCAAAAATTACCTGCTCAAGAATTTACTGCTGTAACAAAATTGAAGTTTTATGCTCAAAATTTAAATGACAGAACCGGGTTAATGCTTTTTGGAAGTGATTATGCGTTTATAGGATTGGTAAAAAAAGACAGCGGCATTTTTATGAGCTACAATGTTTGCATAAATGCAGAAAAAGATACACGAGAAACTGAAACAATTTTGAGGAAAGTGAACAATAGTACTGTTTGGTTAAAAATGATTGTAGCAAAAAACGCAACTGCAAGTTTTACTTTTAGTGAAAATGGAATTGAGTTTACAAAATTGTCACAATTATTTACAGTAAAACCCGGCAAATGGGTAGGTGCAAAAATTGGCTTGTTTGCCTCATCAACAACCAAAACAAATAATACTGGTTATGTAAATGTTGACTGGTTTAGAATTGAAAAAAATAATTAGTATGAAAAAAATGATTGTATTAATTGGTGTTGTACTTTTTAGTGTTCATTCATATGGACAGACAAATGAAAAACTGATAAAAGCCGCTGAAAGCATGCGTGCATTAATGGTTGACCCTATAAAACAACAATTACAAAACCTTCTTGCAGATTCATTGAGTTATGGTCATTCAAGCGGAAAGATTGATACCAAAAAAACATTTGTAGAAAGTCTTACATCAGGAAAATCAGATTTTGTAAGCATAGACATTAGAGATCAATTTGTGCAGGTTTATAAAAATACAGGCATTATCAGGCATAATTTATCTGCTGTTACAAATGATGGAGGAAAACCCGGCATAGTAAAATTGCATGTGTTAACTGTATGGGTAAAAAAAGGTAGCAGATGGTTGTTGGCTTCGAGGCAGGCAGTAAAAATTGTATAACAAAGCTAGCTGATTTATAACTGCATAATCGGGAACGATTGCGTAAATAAACATATGGTAATGACCGTTAATGCAGGCATATAAGATTAAAATTGTAAAAAGATAGATACATTATGATAAGGAATTACTTGTTATTTTTTTTAAGTTTTGCTTCATGCTTTTTTGCAAATGCACAACAGAGTAAATTACCTGCTGTAAAAACGGTGTCATTTAAAAAAGATAGTTTTAATATTATCAAGTTTGGTGCACTTGCAGACGGAATTACGCTGAACACAAAAAGTATAAACGATGCAATTATTGCTTGTAATAAAAAAGGTGGAGGGGTAGTCGTCATTCCCAAAGGAATGTGGCTTACAGGTCCAGTGGTTTTACTTTCTAATGTAAATCTACACCTCCAAAAAAATGCATTACTACAATTTACGAATGATCTTTCTCAATATAAATTAGTTACTACTTCGTGGGAAGGACTGGATGCAGTAAGAAATGAATCACCCTTATCTGCAACCAATGCTCAAAATATTGCTGTAACAGGTTTCGGAATCGTTGATGGAAATGGCGATGCCTGGCGCATGGTTAAAAAAGATAAATTATCTGAATCGCAATGGAAGAATCTCGTAAACAGCGGTGGTCTTACTAGCGACGATAAAAAAACATGGTACCCGTCTGCCTCTTCATTTAAAGGGTCAAAAACAGAAAAAGCCGGTGTTATCAATGGTACAAAAACGATCAATGATTTTGCCGATATAAAAGATTTTTTAAGACCAAATTTATTGGTTTTCACAAAGTGTGATAGAGTGTTATTAGAAGGAGTAACTTTTCAAAATTCCCCTGCCTGGAATTTACACCCATTAATGTGTACCAATTTGACGGTAAGAAATGTATTTGCAAAAAACCCATGGTATGCACAAAACGGTGATGGTATAGACATTGAAAGTTGTAAAAATGTATTGGTTGAAAACAGTGTATTTGATGTAGGCGATGATGGTATTTGTATAAAGAGCGGCAGAGATGAAGAAGGCAGAAAGAGAAACATGCCTACCGAAAATTTATTGGTACAAAACTGCACGGTTTACCATGCGCATGGAGGGTTTGTAATAGGCAGTGAAATGAGTGGCGGTGCTAAAAATATTTATGTGAATGATTGCACTTTTATTGGGACTGATATTGGTCTTCGGTTTAAAACAACAAGAGGTCGTGGTGGTGTGGTAGAGAATATTTTTATAAATGGCATTACCATGAAGGATATTGTGGGAGAAGCTATGTTGTTTGATATGTACTATGCAGCTAAGGATCCGATAGCAATAGCGGGAGAAAAGAGAGAGGCGCCGGTTGTGGAGTTTGAAAAAGTAGATGAAACTACACCGCAGTTTAAAAATATTTTTATAAAAAACGTGGTTTGTAATGGTGCTGAAAAAGCAATTTTTGTAAGAGGTCTTCCGGAAATGAATATCCATGATATCACTATAGAGAACTTTACAGTATCTGCAAAAAAGGGCATCGATATCAGTGAAGCAAAAAATATTTTTCTTAAAAATGTAAAAGTGAGCAGCAGCTCCCTAATGCCTGCAATTGACATTTTAAATAGTAGCAACATTGATCTTAACAATGTTATTCCGTTATCTGCATTTTTTCCATTATTAAGGATTGGTGGTGATAGATCAGCAACTATAAAGTTTACCAACAGCAGTGAAAAAAATATAAAACAAAAAACGGTCTTTGAATTTGGGGCAAGTGAAAATGTTTTAATAACACAATAATGAAAGCAGCAGGAAAGTATATTTTAATAACGACCATTTTATTTTGTACAAATCAATTGTTTGCACAAACAAAATACAGCAGCGCAGTAACTGCTACAGTAATGAATATATGGAAAGATTCATTTGCATTGGATGGTAAGCCTGCAAAATGGACCTATGACCAAGGAGTAATTTTAGAAGGCGTAGCTGCAGTATGGAAAGCAACTGCCGATCCTCAATACTTTGCTTACATGCAGAAAAGCATGGATTTTTTTGTTACGGATAATGGTGAAATAAAAACATACAAACAGGCAGACTATAATATTGATAATGTAAAAAATGGAAGGGCATTGTTGTTTTTATACAGAGTAACCGGCAAAGAAAAATACTGGAAAGCCGCCACTACTTTACGTAACCAATTGCGCATGCAACAACGCACATCGCAGGGAGGATTTTGGCATAAGCAGGTTTATCCAAACCAGATGTGGTTAGACGGATTGTACATGGCTCAACCTTTTTATACTGAATATGCAATGCTTGCTCATGAGGATACCTCTTATAATGATATTGCCAAGCAGTTTATTTTAATGGAGAAAAATGCCATAGATGAAAAAACTGGTTTGTTATACCATGGTTATGATGATAGTAGGGCAATGGCATGGGCGAATAAGATGACCGGAAAATCTCCAAACTTTTGGGCAAGGGCCATGGGCTGGTACTCAATGGCGTTGGTAGATGTATTAGAAAACTTTCCAAAAAATCATCCACAACAACCTGAGTTGATCGCCATATTAAACAGAACAATCAATGGTATTGAAAAAGTACAGGATAAGAAAACCGGATTGTGGTTTGATATTTTAGACCTACCAAAAGAAAAAGGAAATTATGTGGAAGCATCTGCATCTTCCATGTTTGTTTATGCAATCGCAAAAGGCGTAAGATTAAAATTATTGAACGAAAAAAAATTATCTATTGCAAAAAAAGGATATGATGGTCTTGTGAAGAAATTTATAAAAACAGAAAATGGCCTGACCAATTTATATGGTACAGTTAAAGTATCAGGGCTTGGTGGAAAACCCTACAGAGATGGGAGTATAGCCTATTATTTGGGTGAGCCCGTTATTGTAAATGACCCTAAAGGAATGGGTGCATTTATACAAGCTGCCGCAGAAATGGAAATGGTCCCGACACTGAAAATTGGAAAAAATAAAACGGTATTGCTTGATTATTATTTTAACCACGAAACACAAAAAGATATTACCGGAACGCCCGTTCAGCTTCATTATATATGGGAGGAGATGGCTAATGGTGGCTATTCATTGCTTGGACATGTTTTTAATAAGTATGGGGTACAAACAAATAAATTGACTACAGCTGTAACAGCAGAAAGCTTACAGAATACTGATATTTATTTCATCATTGATCCTGACTGGCCAAAGGAAAACAAAAATCCAAATTATATTTTGCCGAAAAATATTAATGCTATTTATGATTGGGTAATAGCGGGTGGCGTTTTAATGATGTTTGCAAATGACAGCAACAATGTAGAATTTACACGATACAACCAACTTGCTGAAAAATTTGGAATTCAATTTAATGAGAACTACCGGAATATGGTAAAAGGAAACGAATTTGAAACTGGGACTTTTAACATTGCTGCAAACAATGAAATTTTTAAAACAGCAAAAAAAATATATCTAAAAGAAATTTCTACACTCAACGTAAAGGCTCCTGCAAAACCTGTGCTAACTGATAAAGGAGATGTTATAATGGCCGTTTCTAAAATAGGAAAAGGAACTGTGTTCGCAGTTGGAGATCCTTGGTTGTACAACGAGTATATTGATGGTAGAAAAATACCGATGGAATTACAAAATTACAAAGCGGCAGAGAATCTTGTTCAATGGCTTATAAAACAATCATACAAGTAATGAGGAAAAATATATTATTTATCGCATGTCTTTTATTGTTTTCAAATTTATTTGCACAGCAAAAAATCATTGTTGCGGCAGATGGCAGTGGGAAATATAGGACTATACAAGGTGCTATAAATAGTTTATCGGATAGTGCAGCTGAGCCCCGTATTATATTTATTAAGAATGGTATTTACAAAGAAAAAATTTACCTGGAAAAACATAACATTATTCTATTAGGGGAAAGTAAAGACAAAACAATTCTTACCAATTCAATCGCAAGAGATGAATGGCGCTGTATGCATAATGAAGACTGGGGCGTGGCCACTCTTAACATTGACGGCAACGATATTACTTTACAAAACCTAAGCATTATTAACAGTTATGGTTTTGATAATACAAAGGACCGAACTATATTTTGTGCATCAGACACTTCTCCATCCCGTACCAAAATCATAAAGCAAAACAGCCACCAAATGGCTTTGCGTACAATGAATGCCACAAGACTAAAGGCAATTAATTGTAGGTTTAAAGCATATGCAGGAGATACTGTAAGTCCATGGAATGTAGAGTTTGGTATGTTTTATTTTAAGGATTGTGAAATGGAAGGTGGGGTAGATTTCTATTGTCCACGTGGCTGGGCTTATGCTGAAGGTTGTACGTTTACGGTAAATACGGGTGATGCTGCAATATGGCATGATGGCTCTAAAATTAGGGATTCAAAAACTGTACTGGTTAATTGTACATTTAAAGGGTATGATGGATTTAGACTTGGGCGGTACCATCGAGATGCTCAGTTTTATTTAATAGGGTGCAAGTTTGCATCAAATATGGCTGATAAAGATATATACCTTGTACCTACTGCAAATACTTTACAATGGGGAAGAAGAGTTTATTATTACAACTGCCATAAACAAGGTGGAGATTTTAAATGGTTTGCTGATAATTTTTCTTCGGCAGAAGGAAATGTAGATGCACGAAATATCAATGCTAATTGGGTATTTGGCACCAGATGGAATTCAATGAAAAATTAACGTAAGATGAAGTTATCTAAAAGTTTATTACAACATATCACTCCGCAACACTATCTTTTTTTACCAGCACCTCATGTCTTTTCTTTGCCTGAAAAAGTATTACAATTTGGAACAGGCGTTTTACTCAGAGGCCTTCCTGATTTTTTAATAAATAAAGCAAACAACGAAGGTATTTTTAACGGAAGAATTGTGGTGGTAAAATCGACAGAAGCAGGTGGTAATGCGGGTATTTTTAACAAACAGGATGGATTATATACGCTTTCTATAAGAGGAGTGCACGGTAGCAAAAAGGTAGATGAAATACACATATGTGCTGCTGTAAGCCGTGTACTTACTGCAGCTACAGAATGGGAAGAAATTTTGTTGTGCGCCGAAAACCCCCATATGCAGGTTGTGATATCCAACACAACAGAAGTAGGAATTACGCTTGTAAAAGACAATATTCATGCGTCGCCACCAGTATCATTTCCCGGTAAACTATTAGCATTTTTATATCACAGATACAAATTTTTTGAAAAAGATGTAGAAAAAGGGATGGTCATTGTGCCTGCTGAATTGGTACCTGATAACGGAGATAAGCTTTTATCAATCATACTTGAAATTGCTCACCAAAACGGATTGGAAATTGATTTTATAGACTGGTTGGAAACATCCAATCATTTTTGTAATTCGCTTGTAGATAGAATTGTACCCGGCAAACTTTCTGTTGCAGAACAGCAAACTTTAGAAAAAAGTGTAGGATATGAAGACGGATTAATGATCATGTCAGAAGTTTATGCGCTGTGGGCCATTCAGTCAGGCAGCGATAAGGTGAAGGAAGTTTTATCTTTTGCTAAAGTTCACGATGGTATAGTCATCAGAAAAAGTATTGACAAGTTCAGGGAATTGAAATTGCGTTTGCTGAACGGCTCTCATACATTTGCCTGCGGGCTTGCATTTCTTGCAGGTTTTGATACGGTAAAAGAAGCAATGGAGGATATAGATTTTTCACATTACATCAAGCAGTTGATGTACGATGAAATTATTCCATCTATTATTACGGAAGATATTACAACAGAGGAAGCAATCGATTTTGCAGATAGTGTATTGGATAGATTTAAAAACGTTTTTATAGACCACCAATGGCTTAGTATAACAGCAGAATATTCATCTAAAATGAATTTAAGAAATACAGCGGTTATTCAAAATTATTATGAACGTTTTGGAACTGCACCGGAGTTAATGTCGCTCGGAATGGCTGCTCACATGCTTTTTTTACGATCAGAGCAAGGCGAGGATGAGAAGTTTTATGGCACATCAAATGGTAGACAATATTTAATTACAGATTCTAATGCAGCTATTTATTCGTCTAGCTGGAAAAAATACAACGGAGATTTTATAGTAACCAATATCTTTAGCAACAAAGATGTATGGCAAACAGATTTAAATGAGCTGCCTGGCTTTGCTGCTGCCGTAACCAGCCAGCTAAACACGTTAAAAGATTTTGGGGCTCCCAATGCCCTGTTTGATGTTGCTCGAACAAAAAATGTAATAAATAATGAAAAATAAGGTTTTAAAAATTCATCCTAAAGATAATGTGGTCGTGGCATTACAGGACCTTGCAAAAGATGAAATTATCGAATTTGAAAACAGTACAACAACATTGCTGGAAGCTATTCCTGCTAAACATAAATTTTATTTAAACGAAATGCTGCCAGGCGAAGCCGTAACAATGTACGGGGTACTGGTGGGTAAAATACAAACGCATGTGTGGCCGGGAATGCGCATGAGTACAGATAATTTAAAACATGCGGCAGATAAATACCAATACAGGCATCTGAAATACGACTGGCAGCCGCCAGATATTTCTGCATTTACAGGAAGAACTTTTAATGGCTATCACCGGAACGATGGGAGAGTGGGTACAGCCAATTATTGGTTGTTTATACCAACGGTATTTTGCGAAAACCGCAACCTTGATGTTATAAAAGAAGCATTGCACAACCAGCTGGGATATGGTGTTACCGGCCGATACAAAAATTATGTTAGCCATTTGGCAGAAGCTTTTTTACATAATACACCTATTGAATCAGTAGATTTTTCTCCTTCAGCAATAGAGTCAAAAAGAATTTTTAAAAACGTAGATGGAATAAAATTTCTTAATCACCAGGGGGGCTGTGGCGGTATTAGACAGGATGCTGAAGTGTTAAGTAAACTACTTGCTGCTTATGCAGATCATCCAAATGTAGCAGGGGTAACGCTTTTAAGCCTTGGTTGCCAGAATTTGCAAACGCAGGATTTTTTAGATGATTTAAAATCCCTGCACCCAACTTTTGATAAACCACTCTATATTTTTGAACAGCAACAGTCGCAGAATGAAGAGCAATTAATAAGTGAAGCCATAAAAAAAACTTTTACAGGTTTAATAGAAATAAATAAGATTGAAAGAAAACCGGCACCTGTAAGTAAACTTTGCCTTGGGGTAAAATGTGGAGGTAGTGATGGGTTTAGCGGTATTTCTGCCAATCCCTCTGTTGGCTACACAGCAGACTTGCTGGTAGCATTAGGTGGTACCGTTTTACTGGCAGAGTTTCCTGAATTATGCGGAGCAGAACAAGATTTGCTGGACAGGACAGAAAGCCAAGTCAATGCAGAAAAATTTATATATCTAATGGAGCGTTACGATGATATTGTAACAAAAGCAGGATCTTCATTTAGTATGAATCCTTCTCCCGGCAATATAAAAGACGGACTGATAACAGACGCAATTAAAAGCGCAGGGGCTGCAAAAAAAGGAGGTACGTCACCTGTTGTAGATGTGTTAGATTATACAGAAGTTGCAAGTAAGCCAGGTCTTAATTTGGTTTGCACGCCCGGTAATGATGTAGAGGCTACCACTGGTAAAGCTGCATCTGGAGCGACCCTTATTCTTTTTACAACCGGCTTGGGTACACCAACCGGCAACCCAATTTGCCCCGTTATAAAAGTGGCCACCAATTCTATACTTGCAAATAAAATGAGCGATATAATTGATATTGATACCGGTGCTGTGATTGATGAAGGAAAATCAATAAAGGAAATGGGTGAAGAAATTTTGGAGTATTGTATCAAAGCTGCAAGTGGAGAAATAATTCCGAAAGCAGTATTGTTAAACCAAGATGATTTTATTCCTTGGAAAAGAGGGGTGAGTCTGTAGGGTTTTTGCATCTTTATTAACAAAATAGAAAGTGGTTTTCATTCGAATATGAAAACTGAAGTATACAGAATCGAAATGCGAAGTAGCTAAAAATATAGTTTAAAAAATATTTTTTGGCGAGAACGATTTCGTAAATTTTTTAAAAATCAAAAAGAGTATCTTGTAATATACAAATGATTAGCGAACTATTATGAAAGCATTTTTAGACGAAAATTTTTTGCTGCAAACTAAAACTGCGGAAACACTGTATCATGATTTTGCAAAATCAATGCCGGTTATTGACTACCATAATCATTTGCCACCTGAGCAAATTGCAAACGATATAAACTTTGCAAATTTAACACAGGCTTGGCTTTACGGAGACCATTACAAATGGAGAGCTATGCGTACCAACGGTATTAATGAAAAATACTGTACTGGTAGTGCCGGCGATTTTGAAAAATTTGAACAATGGGCAGCAACAGTACCTTATACTCTACGCAATCCTTTATATCACTGGACGCATCTAGAATTGCAGCGATATTTTAATATTAACACAATCTTAAATAAAGAGTCAGCAAGAAAAATTTATGAAGAAGCTACTGCTTTATTGCAAACACAAGCATATAGTGTAAGAGGATTGCTGGCAAAAATGAATGTAAGAACTTTATGTACTACCGATGATCCAATTGATAGCCTGGAACATCATAAAAAAATAGCAGACGATAATTGTGCTACAATAGTATTGCCCGCTTTTCGTCCGGATAAAGCAATGAATGTAGATGATGCTGTTTCTTTTAATGCGTATGTAAACAAAGTAGAAGCCGTTTCCAATATTTCTGTAAGTAACTATTCAGATTATTTAAAGGCGTTAAAATCTCGTCACGATTTTTTTTATAAAATGGGAGCTAAGGTATCTGACCATGGGCTAGAGCAGGTGTATGCGGAGGATTATACAGAAATAGAAATAAATACAATTTTCAGCAAAATACGAAGTGGCAAACATTTAGAGCATATAGAAAACCTGAAATTTAAATCTGCCATGTTAATTGAATTTGCAAAATGGGATTGTGAAAAAGGTTGGGTACAGCAATTTCATTTAGGTGCATTGAGAAATAACAATGCAAGAATGTTATCGCAACTTGGGCAAGATTCAGGGTGGGATAGTATAGGAGATTTTTCACAGGCAAAAGCATTGTCTAAATTCTTGAATAAGCTAGACTCCAGCAATGAATTGGCAAAAACAATTTTGTATAATCTAAACCCTGCAGATAACGAATTGATGGCAACCATGATTGGTAATTACAATGATGGCAGCAGCGCTGGCAAAGTGCAATATGGAAGTAGCTGGTGGTTTTTAGACCAGAAAGATGGCATGACGAAACAAATGAATGCACTTAGCAATATGGGGTTGCTTAGTAAGTTTGTTGGTATGCTCACGGATAGCAGAAGTTTCTTGTCGTTCCCACGGCATGAATATTTTCGCCGGTCGCTTTGTAATATGTTTGGGGAAGAAATCGAAAATGGTGAACTGCCAAATGATATAGCATGGACGGGGAAAATTATTGAGGATATATGTTTTAATAATGCCAAGCAATATTTTAATTTCTAAATTTGATTGTTCTTTCATAAATGAGATAAAAAAAATTGGTTTTACATACTAAAACATTAAATACAATGACGGTTTTAAATATTATCCATACAATTAACACTGATAAGAAATACTGATTTTTATGAATGAAAAAATAGGAAAATACCGATGGACAATTTGTAGCTTAATATTTTTTGCTACAACTGTAAATTATTTAGACAGAGCTGTAATCAGTTTATTAAAACCATACATTGCAACAGCCTTTAATTGGAATAGAATTGAAGAGGCCGCAAATTATGCAAATATTGAAATTGCTTTTAAAGTCGCCTATGCTGTGGGGATGTTATTCGCCGGCAGGGTGGTAGATAAACTTGGTACTAAAATAGGTTACTTTTTGGCTACTGCTTTGTGGAGCATTGCTGCTATTTGCCATGCATTTGCAACAGGCACAATGGGATTTAGCATTGCACGTATCTTTTTGGGTATTACCGAAGCAGGTAATTTTCCTGCAGCTATTAAAGCAACTGCAGAGTGGTTCCCTAAAAAAGAAAGAGCTTTTGCTACAGGAATTTTTAACAGTGGTACAAATATTGGAGCTATTATTGCGCCGCTGACAGTACCGTTCATTGCCGAAAAATATGGTTGGCAATGGGCATTTATTTTAACGGGTGCTGTGGGCTTTATTTGGCTAGTTCTTTGGTTTATTTATTATGAAATCCCATCAAAGCAAAAAAGATTATCAGAACCTGAATATAACTTTATACACAGTGATGCAGATTCGTTTGAAAAAATTGATGCTGCAAAAATAGGGTGGGGGCAGTTGTTGGGTTTTAAACAAACTTGGGCATTTGCGATAGGTAAATTTCTTACCGATCCTATATGGTGGTTTTATCTTTTCTGGTTACCTGATTTTTTAAACAAACAATATGGTTTAAAAGGAACTCAAGTTGCTTTACCTGTAGCGGTAGTTTACATCATTGCGAGTTTTGGAAGCGTAGGTGGTGGCTTTTTGCCAATGAAATTAATAGAGAAAGGTTGGCCTGTTTTTAAAGCCCGTAAAACAAGTATGTTGATTTATGCATTTTTTGTACTACCTATTGTATTTGCACAGTTGGCAGGGGATGTAAGCATGTGGTTTGCAGTTTTTATTATAGGGTTGGCTGCTGCAGCTCACCAGGCCTGGAGTGCAAATATCTTTACTACAGTTAGTGATATGTTCCCAAAAAGAGCCACTGCTTCTGTAACCGGTATTGGTGGCATGTTTGGTGGTTTAGGAGGTATTTTACTGTCGGTACTTGTACAGAAAAGAATGTTCGTTTATTATGAAAGTATTGGACAGATACAAACAGGTTACTATATTATGTTTTTCATATGCGGCGCTGCCTATTTACTCGCATGGCTTATTATGCATTTATTAGTACCAAGAATGAAACCAATTGATCTGTAAATTTTAATAATCATACAGGTTATTTATTTTCTCATTTTAGATGAAGCCATTATTCAGTAATTTTGCAATAATGACGCAATTATCTACTCTTAATAAGTATTTTAAAAAATATAAATATTCTTTCTTTCTAGGTATACTATTTGTAATTCTTACCAATTATTTCAGAATTCTCTCACCACAACTTACAGGCTATGTGGTGAATACTGTCGTTACTGTTTTAAAAGAAAAAAATACAGTAATAGATAATGCACATCTTAAAAATTATGATTTTATCGTAGTACAAATCATTGAATGGTTTAACCACAAAACTTTTCAGACACAGATTTTATATACAGGTTTAATCTTGTTACTAATTGCAATTATAAGCGGGTTTTTTATGTTTTTAATGCGCCAGACAATCATTGTAATGAGCCGCCACATTGAGTTTGACCAGAAGAATGCGATTTTTTCACATTATCAAAAGTTGGATACCGGATTTTATAAAACCCACAGCACCGGCGATTTGATGAACAGAATTTCGGAAGATGTGAGCAAAGTAAGAATGTATACCGGGCCGGCCATAATGTATTTTATAAATCTGGCCGCCATCATTGGGTTTAGTTTGTATTTTATGATAAGGTCAGATGTTAAATTGACGATACTGGCACTTTGTCCTTTACCCATACTTGCTATTGCCATTTATTTTGTAAATACCATCATCAATAAAAAGAGCGAACGCATTCAATCCCTTTTAAGTGATTTAACCACGAATGCACAAGAATCTTACTCCGGAATACGAGTTATAAAATCGTTTGTGCAAGAAAAGGCAATGCTCAATTTTTTTCGGGTAAACAGTGAGGCGTATCGTGGCAATGCTTTAAGTTTGGCAAAAACGGAAGCTATTTATTTCCCGTCTATGGGTTTGCTAATTGGTTTTAGTACGCTTATTACAATACTGGTAGGTGGGCTAGATGTTGTAAACAATGTTCCCGGAGCTTCTGTAGGCAAAATCGCAGAATTTGTATTATACATACAGATGCTT
The DNA here is from genome assembly GCA_040400515.1 of Ferruginibacter sp. Classification (GTDB taxonomy): domain Bacteria; phylum Bacteroidota; class Bacteroidia; order Chitinophagales; family Chitinophagaceae; genus Ferruginibacter. The sequence continues at coordinate 25,603 of JBBAQB010000008.1, forward strand.
ACCTTCCCTGTAAGTGCTATTGGATGGACAGCAAGCATGACGCAACGTGCAGTCGCTTCTCAAAAGCGAATTAATGAATTTTTATTGACGGCGCCTGTAATCAAGGATTCAGCTACCGCAAAAGATCTGTTGCTAAAGGGTAACATCCATTTCCAAAATATAAACTTCGTATATCCTCATACAGGCATACATGCAATAAAAGATTTTTCTTTGCAGGTAAATAAAGGTGAAAAAATCGCCATTATAGGTAAAACGGGCTGTGGTAAAAGTACCATAGCCCAGCTGATGTTGCGAATGTATGATGTACAAACCGGCAGTATCACTTACGATGGTGTAAACATAAACGAGATAAAAACGCAGAGCACAAGGTCTCAAATAAGCTACGTGCCGCAAGATGTATTTCTGTTTAGTGACAGTGTGAAAAATAATATTCGTTTTGGGGAAAAAAATGCAACTGACGAAGATGTATTTGAAGCAGCAAAACAAGCCAGCATATTTAATGAGATAAATAATTTTGATGAAAAATTTGAAACGATGGTGGGCGAGCGGGGCGTAACATTAAGCGGAGGTCAAAAACAAAGAATATCCATTGCAAGGGCACTAATAAAAAAACCTGAACTTGTATTGTTTGATGATTGTTTAAGTGCAGTAGATGCACGAACAGAGAATGAAATTATTGGTAATTTATACAACTATTTAGAAAATAAAACGGCCATCATTATCACGCACCGCATATTTTCGCTTTTTAATTTTGATAAAATTGTTGTGATGAATGATGGCAGTATTGCTGAACAAGGCACACATGACGAGTTGATGAAATTAAAAGGAATGTATTTTGACATGTACCATAAACAACAGGAAACTGATCATGTCAGTTGATAAAGGGCTTTAAAAAACAATTCACACGAATCTTTTTTTTAATGCGATATAAATTTTGCAATTTCAAAAACAATTTTATCTTTGTCATATATACTTATTAAATAATTAATTTTAAACAAAACAAAGACAGTGGCGTACGAACAAAACGAGAACAACGACAGAAAACAGGAAAGCGTTTACAGCAAACGAATTAAAGCAGGTAAGCGTAGAACTTATTTTTTTGATGTAAGAGAAACCCGTGGAAGCGATTTCTACCTTACTATCACAGAAAGCCGTAAAAGATTTGACTCAGATGGTTATGACCGTCATAAGATCTTTGTTTACAAAGAAGATTTTAATAAATTTATTAAAGGCTTAAATGAAGCGGTTGATTATGTTAAAACAGACTTAATGCCTGATTTCGATTTTGATGCATTTAACCACGATACACCATATGAAGGTGGCGAAGACCAACAGGCGGCTGCAGAAAATACACCGACCATGCATGCGGAAGCGACCGAAGTAGTTGTAACTGCAAATCCTACAGAAGCGGCACAGGAAGAACTAGCTGCACCAGTTGACAATGGAAGCACAGAAGAAGTAGACAAATGGTAATTCTAAAATATTGACCTCAAAACCTCTTAGAAATAGGAGGTTTTTTATTTTAATGAATCATCATTCAATAGAAAACTAAAGGTATGAGTAATATTTTGTTTAACATAATATTAATTATAGGAATATTATATAGATTAGTAATTGAACTGTTTACAGTAGGTCTTTAATATGTTTACAACATCCTCAATAGCAACATGCCTCGGCTATATCCGTTTACAAAAGCTATCTTCGCAAGATGAACATCTCAGAAACAAATAAACAGCAGTTTCTTGATCGGTTAAAAATAAAATCGCTCAACGAAATGCAAACTTCAACAATAGACGCTGTTGAAAAAAATAACCAGGTTGTGTTGTTATCAGCGACAGGCTCCGGAAAAACACTCGCATTTTTATTGCCGGTGCTTAATTCGCTGGATTCAGATATTAGAAAAGTTCAGGCTTTAATTTTAGTACCTAGCCGCGAGCTTGCCCTACAGATTGAATCTGTTTTAAAACAAATGCAGACTGGGTACAAAATTACATCTTGCTATGGCGGCCATAAAAGAGAAATTGAAGAAAATAACCTAGTACAACCGCCTGCCATTATTATAGGTACCGCAGGCAGAATGGCTGATCACATTAGAAGAGATAATATTGACACAGAATTTATTAAATTTTTGGTGCTTGATGAGTTTGATAAAAGTCTTGAACTTGGGTTTATAGAAGAAATGCAGTTTATACTTGGCTCTTTACCGAATGTTGAAAAAAGAATGCTTACATCTGCAACAAATGCAGTTGATATTCCACCTTTTGTAAAAATGCGTGAGCCGGTTATTTTAAATTTTATTCCTGAAAATCCTACGGAAAATGAGAGCCTTCGCATAAATACATTGTTGAGCGATGATAAAGATAAATTGCAAACACTCCTGCAGTTGGTTTGTTATTGCAACAATACTTCTACAATTATTTTCTGTAACCACAGAGATGCAGTTGAGCGTACAAGTGAATTTTTGGCTGACCAAGGGATCATAAATGTGTTCTACCATGGTGGTATGGAGCAGATAGATCGTGAAGTCGCCCTGACCAAATTTAGAAATACAACATCAAACATTTTGGTAACGACAGACCTTGCAAGCCGTGGGTTGGATATTGCAGATATTAGGAATATTGTACATTATCACTTACCACATGTGGAAGCTGAATTTACACACCGAAACGGCCGTACAGCCCGCATGAATGCTACCGGTAATGTATATGTGATTTGGAGCGAGGATGAAAAATTACCTGCATATATTACAAATGATGCGGTTACATTTGAATTGCCCGAAAAATTAAATATACCCGAAAAACCAAAATGGAGTACGTTGTTTATAGACGCAGGAAAAAAAGACAAGATTAATAAAATTGATATTGTTGGTTTTTTATCTCATGTATGTCATCTAAAAAAGGACGAAATTGGTTTAATTGAAGTAAAGGATTTTGTAGCTTTTGCAGCTGTAAGAAAATCTAAAATTGGCAATGTAGTAGAGCTTGCAAAAGATGAAAAGATAAAAAATAAGAAGGTGAAAATTGCAGTAGCTAAGTAGTGAATTGTTAATCGTGAATTGTCAATAGGGCATACTAATTTTCATATATTCTGTATAAATAAATGGGAGTAAAAATATTTAACCAAAAATATTTTTACTCCCATTCACATTTCACAACTCACCTATCACCTTTAAAATCCCGGGCCACCCATCATTCTCATTCCACCACCTTGCTGCATTGGCATAGCTGCACCGGCTTTGCTTCCATCAAATTTGCTAAAACGGAAAACGAAACTAAGCATAAAATAACGTTGTAATCTGTTGGTTCTGGTATCTGTAATTGAATACGCTGTAACAGATCTGTTTACGTTTGTATTTTCGTTTAAAAGATCGAACGCCTGTAGTTTTAAAGAAGCATTTTTCTTTTTCAGCAATTGCTTCTCGAGAGTTGCATTAATAATTAACGGGTTTGCAATAACATTGTTTGCGTAACCATTGTTAATTGTTTTTTCAAGATCGTAACTTAATATAAAATCATTTTTAAAAAATAACCTGGAAGAATGTGTAAGGTTAAAAACTTTAATGCTACTATTGGCTGTAGGAGTAAGGGACGCTTTGTTATCGTTCAATGTAAAATTAACCCCACCGCTCGTTTCAAGCCATTTTTTTAACCTATAATCAGTTGATAAACGCTGAGAAACGACCCAGTTACGACCGGTATTTTTTTCAAAGTTTAAAAAAGAAATATTGTTATTATAATTTATTACTCCACCATAATTAAACACATACTTTCTATTTTGAATTGGTTTGGAGTATGTATAAAAGGCATTTGCATTATAATATCCATTCGTGTTAAGGTATCGTGTTTCCTGTAATCCGAAACCCTTTTGCAACACATTGTTTACGATTCTATCTTTTACAAACGAGACACTTATATTACTGAAAAATACATTGCCGCTAATAAAATCAAAATTATTAAAACGCATACTAAAGGTATTTGTAAACTCAGGTCTTAAATCTGGATTACCCAACACAATATTTTGTCGATTTGAAAAATCATAAATTGGTTGCAGCTGCTGGTAACTTGGCTGATTGGTACTGCCATTATAATTTAAATTGAAAGATTTGCTTTTAGAAAAATTATAGGCAAGTCTTACTACTGGAAAATAGTTCACAATATTTTGTTTGAATTGTAGCTTTGCCCCGCTAAAAGAATTACTCTCTATGGTAGCTGGTTGCACTGCAAGGCCTATCGAATAATTGTATTTTTTTTCTGTAGTTCTAAAATTTAGACCAAATCGATTGGTTGTATAAATATTTTCGAAAATATTCGATAGGCTGTCAACCATCGTTTTGCCAGTATTTTTTACATCAAACGTTTCCTTATCATTACCAATAAATCTTTTGTTGTAAGCATAGTTAAACTCCAATGCTCTTTTTTTAGAGAGCTGCTCATTAAAAGATCCACTAATACCGTAGTTGTGGTTATTATTATCCTGCGTTACATTTTGGTTTATGACTGAATTTGCAACTGTCAAGCCATTGTTATAAAAAAAGGTAGAGTTTGTAATATCGTCATTTGCATCTGTAGAAGACTGACCCGCATTTAAATTTAAAGAAAGCGTTCTTCCCTTTTTCTGAAACCGGTGATTGAATAACAAGCTTCCGGTAAAATTTGGCGTTGATGACGAATTGTTATCAGCATTTACACCTTGGTTTCTTACACCACCTTTTGTATCAAAATAAGTAAAATCTGTGCTGTAGGCGTCGGTCAGTTTTCTGTAAGTAACGCCGGGGTTAAACTTTATGTAGTTAAAAGAATCAATTTTGTACTCAACGTTGAAAGAAAAGCGATGATTGTCAGTAACAGAATAATCATTTGTTCTCTGTTGGTTGGTCTGCACGCTATCTCTCTGTATATTCTGCTGGTTTACGTCATTTAAAACAGTATTGTTTTTTTGTGAAAAACTATAACTACCATAAAGGGTAAGTTTTGGCGAAAGATCATCTCGGTAATTTAATCCAAGGGTTTTTGTAACCCCTACTCCATCGCTGTTACCAAAGCCTGCAAACGGTGAACCAGCGCCGGCACCAAAACTTCTTACCATAACACCTGCAATTGCTCCCATACCTCCGGGTATACGTGAAAAATCGAACGTACTTGCATTGGTATTATTTAAATTGCCGGTAACGGATATTTGCTGGTTATTGTTAAATCGGCTCACGCTAAGCGAAGTAAGGTACCTTTCGTCTGTGCCACCGCCTGCAGTTACATTGCCAAAATAGCCTTTGTTTTTATCTTTTTTAAGTTGAATATTCAAGGTCTTCGTTGGGTCACCATCTTTTACACCTGTAAAAGCTGACTGGTCACCGTAGTCATCTACAATTTGAATTCTGTCTACCATATCTGCATTCAATTGTCTTGTTGCCGTTTTTACATCTCCTCCAAAAAATTCTTTGCCATTTACTTTTACTTTCGTTACTTCCTTGCCCTGGGCCGTCACTTTACCATCTTTATCTACTTCTACGCCAGGTAGTTTTTTTAATACTTCTTCTACATTATCATTTTTACGAAACATCGTACTGTCTATTTTATAAGACACAGTATCTTCCTTAATTTGAATTTTAGAAGCTTCAATGGTAACAGTTTCCAAGGTATTATCGCCCGGCGACATAATTACTTCGTTGTTTACGACCTCCCCAGTTGCATTTGTAAAATCGTACACATCGGCGAATTTTTTATAACCGATATATGAAATTATTATTGTTGCTTTTTTTGAGGAAACTTTGTTAAAAACATAACTACCTTTATCGTTGGTAATTGTTTTTAATGTGTCTTTCAAACCTGCATAATAAAGCGAAACTGAGGCCTTACCAAGGTTCTTTCCATCCTCTGTCCTTACAGTTCCTTTTACTGAAACTGTTTGTTGGGCTTGGATGTTGACGACCAAAAAAAAGGCAAGAAGAGTAAAAATAATTTTCATAAAACTGTTTTGGAAGAAATAATTTATGTGCAAAAATAAGCATACGTAAGTTATCGTACATACCGTTTGTCACATAACAATTTTGTTAAAGGTAATTTAACATTTTATCAATGCCATTGCCAGGAAGTTATTGGATGTTCTCGGAAGCCAGAGAGTTATATTGCCGAACAAAATTCATTACTATTTCATTAAACGCCGATGCCTCATTAAACAAGAAATGCATTTTTATGGGTAATGCGTAAACAGGAAGCTCAGCTAATTCTTTTTCAAACTTTTTTAACCTTACGGCATCTTTTTCTGTCGTTAGGATAATTTTGTTGGTTGAACTTATCTTGTTGAAATGTTTTAAAATATCTTTTAAATCTGTGCTTGAAAAAATATGATGATCGGGATAATGTAGCATATCAAAACTGTGTACATGTTCTGCAAGAAAAGTTTTCATCGGCTTGGGGTTAGCAATGCCGGCAACAAGCAAAAGATCGCTGCTTTCACCCATACTATAAATTGTTTTCTTAAAAATATGGTAAGGCTGTCCATAAAGTATTTCAGAGAAAAAAAGTTGTTGCTCGGGTAGTAAATTTAATTCCTTTGCAATGGCGCCTTTTTCTTCTGCATCAATATTAGTTTTGCATTTTGTAACAATAATAACTTGGGCTCTTTTACTGCTGCGCTTAACATCTCTTAGATCTCCTGCGGGCATCATCAAATCTCTGCTGTATAAATTTTTGTATTCGGTAAGTAAAATATTCAACCCCGCTTTCACGCTCCTATGTTGAAAAGCATCGTCTAAAATAATAACTTCCGTTTGTGGCCTTTCATGCAATATCTGTGGAATAGCCTCAAAACGTTCTTCACCTACCGCAACAGTAATATTTGAAAACTTTTCATGAAACTGCATAGGCTCATCTCCAATTTCTAAAGCTGTTGTATTGGTGTTTGCAATAACAAATCCTTTTGTTTTTCGTTTATAACCACGGCTTAAAGTAGCCGTAACATAATTATGCTGCAGCAATTCTATGAGGTATTCCGTCATGGGCGTTTTGCCCGTGCCACCTACGGCAATATTCCCCACACATATCAACGGAAAATTAAATGTTGCAGAACGTAGAATTTTTTTATCAAATAAAAAATTGCGCAGCAAAATAACTAATCCGTAAACAAGAGAAAATGGAAACAATAAATACCTAAAACTTTTAAGCAAATCACTTATTTTTAAAACTGAAAAATACAATCAGGTGTTATACAAATATCCATTTTTTTATCATACTCATTAATGTCATCAATTACAACCTCACCAAAATAGCTAAATCCAATTTTTAACATATCAGGGTTACAATCATTTATAAGCCTATCGTAAAACCCTTTACCGTAGCCAACTCTGTAACCGTCTTCGTTAAAACCGAGTAAAGGCAGGAACATCATTTCTATTTCAATAGGTAAAACAGGAATACCATTTACCGGTTCATCTATTTGGAATTCATTCACTTCAAAAAGGGTATCTTCTTTGGTTATAAACGGCTGTACAGTATTGTTCTTTAAATTTGTTACAGGGTATATTAACCTTGCAGCTTGATTTTTAAAAAAGCAATATTCTTCAATTAAAATTGGATTGTATTCGTTGTAAATTTCAATTGGCGCAAATGTCATGATGTTATCAGGTATTTCAAGTTTTAAACTTTGAAACTGTATGAGCATCAAATCTTCAAGCCTTTCTTTTGCTGAAGCTGAGATATCCATTCTTTTTTGCCTATATAATTTTCTAATGGCTGCTTTAGTCATTTTTTAAAAAAATTCTTTCCTATTTTTTACTAACTTCTTACTAAAATTTCACCAGCATTTTTTTTAGCACACCTATACTTACTATATGTCTAAAAACGCTGTCCCGCCAAGGACATTCAAATTGTAACCATTATCATATCCCATAAAAAACACCCAGGACTTTTCAAAAATTTCTGAATAATTGCCAATAACATTTGCCAATTGCTTACTGCGCACTGCCCCCACCCTATCTTTCATTCATTCCTTTTATAAAATCACTTACCAAATAACTAATTAATTTACCCGTTGTTTCATCTTTTCTACCGTCAGACAGTTGGGCTGCACCTTCGCAAATATGCAAGTAAGCGGGTTTTGAATGGCGAGCACAATAGGTTATGAACTGCCTAGCCAATAGCAGACTGATGCCCGATGGGGATTGTGCACTACACAAAGCATGTTGAATACAATCAACATCCAGCTCTATACCTGAATATTGGTCGTTTGTAAAATCTACCGCCTGTCCCACCGCCTGCATGAAACTTTTCTTTTCTCTTAAAAAAATATCTTCATAAGATGTGTATTGTATAAATGGGTTCGATTGCACATCTACCAGAACATTTTGTGAAATATAATTTTCCTGCAAGCCAACAACACTGTATTTTCCTAAATAACCATCAGACTCTGCATACCTAAAACCATTGCCACTGTGTCGTCCCTCCATAGTGCGATAATCTGCATGGGCATCTAAATTAATTGCATTCATTTGTGCTACTGGTAAAATGCCTTTTTTTGCTAACCCTTTTGCTGTTCCCTTTAGCAACGGATAAGCGTTGTTGTGGCCACCACCAATCACCAAAGGTATTTTTCCGGAAGCTGAAATAATTTTTACAATGCTTTCCACTTCATCGTCAATGGTATTTACAGCATGCCTGTAGGCATCAATTTTTTCAATTTCATTGTAAGCATTGTTCTCTATTAAATATTTTATGTCGCCAAAGTCAAAATGTCCGAGCAGCAAAACATCTTCTCCGCTACAAAAATCATTGCTTTGAATATTTAAAAACGCATGTAAAAAGGGATACCAGTTAGAATCTGCACCGCCAATACCATTATTTGCTTTTACACCTATATCTTCAGGAACACCCACCAATACATACTTTGCAGGAGATTCAATTAACACATCAGGCCACTCTCCTTTCGCAAGAAGTTGCACCCGCTCACCAAGTTTAGTTTCAAAACGTCGCTGTTTTGTAAGCGAAACAATATCTTTTTTTTCGTAAAATTTAAAGTGTTTCATTTTATGATTTTATAGCTATTGAATGAATGTTTAATCATTTTTTCTTTTTTATAAACTTACTCTCTTTTTCTTCCTTTAAATCCATTTCCCTTTTATCATCACTTTATCTATGTTATTGTTGCTAAAGCTATAAAACAAATAAGCAAGAGAAGGTATTTTTTTTGTGAAAATAAAATCAGCTCGTTTGCCTATCATTATCGAACCGCTTTCATTTTCGCAGTTCATTGCAAAAGCGCCGTTTATAGTAGCTGCATTGATAACCTCTTCAGGCAGCATTTTCATTTGTATGCAACTTAATGCGGTCACAAAATTCATATTCCCCGACGGTGATGACCCAGGATTAAAATCAGAGGCCAGGGTTACTGCTGCTCCTGCATTGATTAAACTCCGTGCCGGTTGCATAGGCATTCTTAAGAAAAAGGCTGCTGTTGGCAAAAGGGTGCTTACACCATTAAAATTGCCCAATAAATTAATTTCACTTTCAGTTAATGTCTCTAAATGATCAAGAGAAAGTGCATTGTTTTTTATACCTGCTTCAATTGCGCCAATACTGTTTAGCTGGTTCACATGCAATTTTGGTCGCAAGCCAACCTTTGCTGCAGCATTGCATATTTCTTCCATTTCTTCGGGCGAAAAAAATCCTTTTTCACAAAATACATCTACAAAATCTGCCAGGTTTTCTTCTGCTATCAACGGTAACATCTCATTTGTAATACAGTCAATATATCCTTTGTGGTTTTCTTTAAACTCAGTTGGATATGTATGTGCAGCAAGAAAAGTTGATTTGATTAAAAGATCGCTGTTTTCTTTTAGCCTTTTGATTACCCGCAGCATTTTTATTTCTCCGGCAACACTGAGCCCGTAACCACTTTTTAATTCAATGGTTCCCGTTCCTAATCGGGCAAGTTCATTTAATCGAGCCAAAGCTGTAGTATACAATTCATCTTCATGTGTAGCATTTAATTTTTTTGCAGAGTTTAAAATGCCGCCACCCTTTTCAGCAATTTCAGCATAACTTAATCCATTTATTTTATCAACAAATTCATTTTCTCTGCTTCCTGCAAATACTGTGTGGGTATGGCTGTCACACCAACATGGCATAACAAATTGCCCGGTTACATCAATCACATTTTTGGGATGATGAGGTACTTTTATTTCCAGTTCATACATAGCGCCAAAATCAGCAATTTTCCCGTCTTCAACCAATAAAAATGCATCTTCAATTACCGGTAAATAGGCCAGTGCTTCCCCTCGTATCATTTCATTGTCCGCTCTTACATTTACGAGTTGTGCAATATTTATAAACAGCAATTGGTCAAGCATAGGTTACTATAATTGGTTAAAAATATTCTTACTAAAATGTTCAAGTTGAGGATCTCTGGCACCCATAAGCAGTAAAACACAATCATCGTTAAAATGTGTCCTCATTTCTTCAAGTAAATTTTTTCTATCTTCCACAAAAAAGGCATTTTTACCCAAAGCTGTTATTCCTTTTATTAAATCGTTTGCCGAAATATCTTTCACCGCAGTACCACCGGCATAAAAAATTTCACTCATCCAAATTTCATCTTGTGGTCTTAAAGCATGGGCGATTTCTTCTATAAAATCATTTTTTAAAAATCTTGTAGGCCCATATCCATGAGGTTGAAACCATGCAATTACTTTTTTTGCAATGGGTTGGCAAGCTTTTATTGATGCAGCACATTTTGCCGGATTGTGCGCATAATCATCAATTACTTTTATACCGTTTTTTTCGCCAAGCAACTGGTGTCTTCTATAAATTCCTTCATAATTTTCGAGTCCTTTTGCCGAAATCTCCAAGGGAATACCAATAAGGCTTGCAACTGTTGCGGCCGCAAGGGCATTTTCCATATTGTGTTTTCCAATCGTTTTTAAATGAAATGGAACATCATTTATATTAAAATAGATATTCATCCCATGCTGCGTAAGTTCGGAAGCCTTAAAATGGGCGTCGCTACCATCAGAAGAAAAATCATTTTCTATTTTATCAGTTAGTGTGGCAGCTAATTTGTTAGAACGGTTTACCACGAACGAACCTGTTGTATTTTTTTTAAAGATGGAAAAGATGTCGATGAGTTCATCAATTTCCTGGTGGTCTTTATCAATATTAAGCAGCAATCCTATTTCCGGATGGTATTGTACGATCGAACCGTCACTCTCATCGGCTTCAATAATTAACCACTCCCCAATTCCAACTTTTGCATTTCCAATTTTACCTTTCTTAATAATGCTCACCAAACCCGCACCGCTAATAATGCCCGGCTCATAACCTGCTGTTTCTAAAATTTGATACAACATGCCACCGGTGGTACTTTTACCCGATGTGCCGCCAACAGCTATGGTTCTTTTTTTTACAGCAATAAGTGCGAGTAATTCACTTCTTTTAATAATCGGTATGTTGAGTTCACGGGCTTTTACAACTTCCGGCACAGTATCTTCTATAGCCGTAGATACGATAATTAATTCTATTTTATCCGTTATACCCGAGCAATTTTGTGGATAGCATTTAACGGCTTCTGCTTCTAGTTTTAGTCGTGTCTCATTTTGAGTCTCTTCGGTAAAGTAACGATCGCTGCCACTTACAATTTTACCAGTGCCTGCAAGAAACTGGGCCAAAGCGCTCATGCCTGATCCTGCAACCCCAATAAAAAAAATATTATTTATTTTATCTAACGATGTAATGTTTTCCAAATTATAATGGGCTTTTAAACAAAATGCTAATTTACATTTTTATTAATGTAAGATGTATAATTAATACATCCATTTATTCAAGTATTTCCAGCATTTTTAAATAGTCATACTGCTCTTCTTCGTGCATTAAATTAATTGCTTTTCGAATTTTTTTTATTTGAGATAAATAAATGTTCTGCAATGCTGCATTTTTATGCAGATTCAAATTAAGCTCGGTTATCTTTTCGCAAATATGCAGAAGAATATCAGGCTCTGTGGTTTTACTGTTGCTGTATTTAATATAGCGGTTGGCAGTTCTAATTATTTTTCTAACCGTTTTTTTAGCAAAATAAAGTTGTGTTTTGTTCACCGTTAAAAACAATTCATCGAGTATTTCTTTTACACTTGCCACGTATGATTTTTCATCGTGCAATTCAAACAGTAGATAGGTGAGCAGTTCCTTATTTTCTTTTTTAAACTTTGTAAGCCTTAGGCAAAGTTCGAGCAACACAGCAGGATTTACGTTTTCGAGTTCCGTCTTTATTTCTTTTAGGGATGCTGTTTTCATTTATGAAATTAGATAAGATTAAAATGCTGCAAATTTTTCGATCTGCTCCTGTTCTAAAAAAATTGTTATGCATTTCTTAATATCTAAAGAAACGCTGTGTATAAATGTAAACTGGTCTGTTATTGATTTGGTTTTAATAAAATCTGCTTTTGTGGTCGTTTCGAGGTTGCGATCAATGATTTCATTTCTTCTGGTTTGTAAAAGGAAGTTTGTTTCGGTGTTAAAGTGATTTTGCACATTTAAAAGATTTTCTTCTTCATCAACCGAATACCTGTCGTTTAATAAGGAGGAAACAAATTCTAAATTTTTTGTTGTACTGTCTATTACCGGCAAAAAAATGTTAGATTTAAAGTGATTCTTATTTTCTGTAAGGTAAAATGACAAAGCCGAAAAGTGGGAAGTAATTATATGATTTAAAACGACAAATCTATAAACCTGCTCAACATTTTTTTGAAATCTTTTTGGTTCAGAGAGCATCCTGTTAAATGCATCTGACACATTTGCCAAGGCTGTTAAAACACCCTGTCTTGCAAATTTTAAATCTTCGTTGTTCGGCTTATTATCTTCAATAAAATGGGAAGCCAATTTATTGTAATATTCAATGTTTTTAACGGTTATAGCGTCCATATACTTTTTAATTGTTGTACGCTCCCATGCAGGCACAAAAAATAAGCTATTTATAAATGCGATGCCGGATCCGATGGCTGTATCTAATAACCTATCGTATAAAAGTGACGTAATGTTGGTTGGATATATTAAATGAAAAAAAATAACCAGATAAGGAGTCATTAACAAAACACTTACAAAATATTTTGTTCTAATAAACATATAACAGCCTGCCATTAAAAAAATCATGATGATCATTAATGCAAGGTCGTTTTTCACAGAAAGTAAAATGAGCACACCTAAAACGATGCCGATAAATGTCCCTACAAGCCTATCTCTGTTTCTCGATTTTGTAAGGCTGTATGCAGGTTTTAAAATAACGACTATCGTTAGCAAGATCCAGTAATTGTGCCCTATGTTAAAAAAGAGGGATATTATATAGCCTGCCAGCAAAGAAATAGCTACCCTTAAAGAATGTCTGAAGATATTTGATTGTAAATTGAGGTTGTTTAAAAATAATACAGGATCTAAATTTTGTGCCTCATTAAATTTTTGTGTGCCAAGTTTAATTTCGCTGGTATTTCGTTGGCTTTTTTCATAATGCGTATAATAATGTAATCCATTTATTTTTTCTGTTAAACCTTTAATATTATTGTAAATCCTTCCAAGGCCAATAAAGTCATTCAGGTTTTTTTCAGTCATAAAATTTTCTCTCAAATCTTCGAAACGTACTTTTATTTTAATAAGGTTTTCACTATTAAATTCCGTCGCTTTAGAGGAGTAGCCGGCACTTACGGCATTGGCAATGTCATGCAACTCCTCAGATAAAAAAAGTAGTTGTTTTCTATAATCCTCCAGTATGCCTGTTTCGTCAAACCTTTTGTGCAAAATTTCATATTGCTGATAAGTACTCATAATACTTTCAAAAAGATCAGCAACATCCAGATAAATTTTTAAAAGTGAGCGCCCGGCTTTTGTTGAGTTTTTTGTTATTGCCCTTGTTTTAAAAAGCATCTCATTTAAAGCCTGTTGCTGGTTTTGTATTTGAATTTGCTGAAGTAATAGGGCTTTGTAGGTAGCTTCATAGTCCGGATGGTCATCATAAAAAGAAGCCCGAGTTTTTAAATAATCTGCTACACTGTTTAAAAATTCACCTGATAATTGCTGAATGATTTTATACGGCTTTAGGCTATAAAGTGTAAGACTAAAAATTAAGTACCAAAGCCCACCAATAGTTAAATACAACGCATGAGAAATTATCTCTTGTCCCTTTAGTGGAGTTTGCATACTCAGTACCATAATGAGCAAAGCCGATATACCTACAGATGATACACGAGCATTGTACACACTGAGCATGGAGAATACAAACCCAAAAACGAAAATGCTGATAGCTGTAAAAAATTCTGAAAAGAGCACAAAATTTGTTATAACAGCAACTAACGCAACGGTAATGATACAAAAAAACATTCCATTGGCCCTGTGATGTGCAGGCCCTGCGCTATCGGTAATGCTTACGCAAAGTGCCCCTGTTGAAATAGCGATACCAAGGGGTAATTGTCCAAAATATCCAAACAGAAAAGCTGGTGATACAATACCAATTGTCATCCTTATGCCTTCGCTGAAAAATCGCCCATTAATAAAATTTAAATATGCCTTTGTATCCATTGCTACCTCAACAGCTTTTGTTAATACATCAAATTTAAATGGCTTTTAAATAGTACAACCATATATTTTTCAAGCCGTTATTTAGTTTGGCATAGTTTTTACACCATATGGCTGATTAAAGCAAATAATAGTAAAAATAAACATTATGAAAAATCTATTTATCATCCTAATAGTTGCAACAGCGTTTGCTTCGTGTAAGGGTAAAAGCGGCTCGTTGGAGTCTGACAAAAACATAGTAATCCTCACAGATACATCAAACGCATCTGGCAGTTATCTGACCGACACAGGAATGGCAAAAATGCCAGTTGCAGGTGTACCTATTGCTGCAGCTCCTGCACCAACCAAGAGAACAACTTCAACAACACAGCGATCTAGTACCACTTATGGTAATTCGTCCACAACAAATACGTCAACGGGTTCAAATAACAGCGGAACAACAACGGCAAAAAAAGGCTGGAGTAAAGGTGCAAAGGGTGCGGTTATAGGCGGAGTAGGTGGTGCGGTTGCCGGTGCAATAATTGGTAAGAATGCAAAAGGTGCTGCAATTGGTGGAGCAGTCGGTGCGGCAGGTGGTTATATTATCGGTAGATCAAAAGATAGAAAAGATGGAAGAATACCATAACCGATATTTGTTTCCCAATTTATTGTTTACAATTTATAAAAACCATTTCTTTGTATAGAAATGGTTTTTTAATTTAAAATTTTATAAGAATGTCAGCATGTAATTTCACAATACCCTTTACGAAATCAGTAACCGAAATTTTAGAAAAGGCAAAAAAAACGGTAGAAGCTCAAAATGGTAATTTCACCGGTGATGAGACAAAAGGAAATTTTGATGTGAGTATTTTTGGAAATACAGTCGTTGGGTCCTACGAGGTAATTGATCAGTCATTGAATATTGACATAATCGAAAAACCGTTTTTAGTGCCTTGTAACATGATCGAGAATTTTTTAAAAAGCCAGCTTAATTAAAAGTTAATGGCTTCCTTTTAAAATAATTTGTAAATACAAATAACTTAACAGGTTTATTTCATTGAATCTCTGTTAATACACATACCTTTACGCAAGAAAATGGTTTGTTATCAGGTTTGGTAACGATTAAAAGGGAATCCCGTTTAAATCGGGAGCTATCCCCGTAGCTGTAAAGTCGCCTTCATTAAGTTGAAAAAATCTAAATAGAAATACCACTGTTTTAAAACGGGAAGGTTATTTAGGTGCGGCAAGCCAGAAGACCTGCCTTTTTCTAAATAATCAAAAGCTTTCGGGTGAAAGGCTGTAGATGTAACTTTGTGCTGCATTTGCATACGCCTGCTCATACGTGAAGCTGTAATTTATAAAACAGCTGTTGTTGAAGAAACTTCGTTTATATCATATTTTTCTTTTCGTTTTTATTCCTGTGTTTTGTGCTGCTCAAAAGCACGACACGCTTGCTGTTGTGCAAGTGGTATCTAAAAAATCGAGTCCGATAATTAGTGCACCAGCGCAACTTATAAATACCACAGACGCCTATAAAACAAATAGTATTTCTGTTGCAGATGCAGTAAAACATTTAGCTGGCGTGAACGTAAAGGATTATGGCGGTATTGGAGGGCTAAAAACGATTGATGTACGCAGCCTTGGGGCAACCCATACAGGCTTATTGTATGACGGTATTGCAGTGGCAAGTGCGCAAGCAGGGCTTATAGATTTTGGTAAATTTTCTTTAGATAATATTTATCAGATAGAACTCCATAACAGCGGTCCGTCAGATATACTTTCTACAGCCAGAGCATATTCTTATAGCTCGTTACTTATTTTAAAAACAAAATTTGCTGCTGAAAAACCCGCGGATGAAAGTATGGTGAATGTAAAATTGCAAAAAGGTTCGTTCGGCTACACAGCTCCATCTTTCTATTTGCAAAAGAAAATTAGCACTACTTGCTTAGCAGGCATAAATGCTATGTACCAAACTGTTGATGGTAATTATGTATTTAAAACTTATGAAAATACCAATATCAGACAGCAAAGAACAAATTCTGATGTTAAAGCATACAGAATAGAGACTGATATTGCATGGCTCTTAAAAAAAGATAATAAAATAAACTTTAAAAGTTATTTATATGATTCAAAAAGAGGATTGCCAGGTGCCATCATATTGTACAATACAAGTAGCAATCAACGATTGAATGACAGGGAGTTTTTTTTACAGGCCACGTGGAAAAATAAATTATCCTCATCAAGCGATTTGCTTGTAAGTTCAAAATACCAAAAAGATAAGACCTATTATATAGATCCAGGCTACCCTAACAGTTTTGGCAAACTGGAAAACGAATTTCACTTGCAGGAGCTTTATCTGTCTGCCGCATTTTCTTATAAACTTACAGACATATTCAAAGTAGGTATTTCATCAGATATATTTAACAACAAGCTAAGAAGGACAGATGTTTTCGCTAATAATTTTCCGGAACCAAGTAGAATCTCGTTGTTAAACAATACTGCTTTTCAATTCAAAAAAAAATACTTTGAAATTGCAGGAAATGTATTGTTTACGACTATAAATGAAAAGGTGAAGTTTGGTTCACAAGGCCGAAAGATTAACGCATTTTCTGAGTCCATTGCGTTTAGCATTCAGCCATTTAAAAAAGCATTACTTAGAGGTAGATTTTTCTATAAACACGCTTTTAGAGCACCCACTTTTAACGAATTATATTATACCAATTTCGGAAACACAAACCTTCGTCCTGAGTTTGCAGATCAATACAACGTAGGTTTCACTTTTGAAAAAAAGCAATTCCACTTTGTTGAAAAACTTTCAGTAACGACAGATGCATATTATAATTTTATAAAAGATAAAATCCTTGCAGTTCCAAGACAAAATCTTTTCCAGTGGTCTGCGCAAAACATTGGACGCACTTCCATAAAAGGGATTGATGTTGCCCTGCATGTTGTTTTTAAGCAATGGAAAAAATTAGTAGTTAGAACAGAGATTGCATATACATTTCAAGAGGCACAAGATATTACAGAACGCACATCCCCATTATTTAAATCTCAATTACCTTATACTCCAAAACACAGTGGTAGTGGCACCCTTGGACTACAGTACAAAAATGCCTCTCTAAATTATAACATGTTATTCTCATCCAAAAGATACAGACCTGGAGACCCTGTATTTGACAACCTTTTACAACCATGGAGCAATACTGATCTTTCATTTGCTTACAATTTAAGAGAAAAATACCCGGCTAATTATAAAATAATATTTGAGGTGAACAATGTATTTAATGAGCAGTATGAAATTATAAAATACTACCCTATGCCACTAAATAATTATAGGTTCACACTACAATTTTCTTTAAAAAACAAAAACAAATCAATATGAATTTAAAACAGTTAAGTAGTTTATTTATTATTGCATCTATTGCAATTTCGTCGTGTAAAAAAACAGAGAGTCCAGTTATTGCACCGGTTCAAAATGGTCCTGCAGTAGGTGCCTATGTATTAAGCGAAGGTGGTTTTAGTGGTAATAATACTAAACTTTCGTACTATTCAAATAGCAGTTCAGCAATTGTTGGTGATTTCTTTTTACAACAAAATCCTTCATTGACAGCGGGCTTAGGTGGTCTTGGAAATGATGCTGTTATTTATGGCAGCAAACTTTATATTGTGATGAATGGCTCGGGAAATGTAACTGTACTAAATGCAAATAATGCCATCTTCATTAAACAGATTTCTTTTCTTGTAAACACGACCAACAAACAACCAAGATATGCAGTAGGAGCTCGTGGTAAGGTATATGTTACGGCTTACGACAATACGGTAAGTGTTATAGATACAACTTCACTTTCCATTATCAAAACCATTACAGTAGGAGCAAATCCTGAAGGTATTGCTGCCTCTGCCAACTATTTATATGTTGCCAATTCAGGTGGTTTTAACGCAATACCCGATTCTACCGTTTCTCTAATTGATCTTAATACGGAAACAGAGATTAGAAAAATAAAAGTTGGGGTGAATCCTTACAAGGTAGAAATTAATAATGGCGGAAATGTATTTGTGAGTGCTTATGGCAACTATACCAATGTTCCAGCTTCTATTTCTGTTATAAATGGTGCTGTTAACCTAACATCGGTAAACCTTGGTACTAATTTTTCCTATTCAAATATTAGAATTGCCGGAGACATAGCCTATTTATACAATAACTATGGTAGTACAGGCACAGCAAAAGTTTACAATACCGCCACCAATACAATTGTGAGAAACGAATTTATAACAGACGGTACGGCTGTGCAAACTTCGTATGGTTTAAATATAGACGAAGTATCTGGTGACGTATATATTGCCGACGCATTAAATTTTAGTTCTGCAGGGAAAGTAACTTGTTTTACAAGTGCGGGCATAAAGAAATTTTCCTTTTCGGTTTCACCTGGTGTAAATCCAAATAAAATTTTATTTAAAAGATAATTCAGATTCATTTATTATAAAAATGCCCTGTTGTTAAACGGGGCATTTTTGTAAATTTTTCTATACCCTCATACGGTCTGCTTTCCAAACAATAATTGCTTTTTTAATTTCGTCTGGTTTAGTATCTTCCTCAATAGCTTTTTTTGCAAGAGCTAAAAATTCATTATCTGAAGCAAACCGTAATGCAGCTATTTGGCCAAACGATAATTTGTTTAAGATTTCATCATATTTTTCCCCTGACATTTGAAAGTATCTGAGATAAAATTCTAATCGTACAATTCTATTCTGATTACCCAATGCATAATGCTGCCTAAGCATAATGGCGAGGTACAAAATACTAAATGATAACACAGAAAATAACGCCCAAAGCAATTGCTGCTCCTTATTTGTAAAATATTTATATACACCTAAACCAGCTAAGAAACTCATAATTGGTAAAAAGATAAAGTGATGGGGCGCATAAAACTTCAGGTGATTTTTATAATTCTGTTGAGGCATTTTTTCTTTTTTATGCATGTAATTTAATCGAGATTATTTGAAAGCCAAAGCTAGCGTTGACACTATAATTTTTATACTATTTAAATTTTAATCTAAAAACGTACCTGATTTTTATTGCCTTGGCATCAATATTGCCTAACCCAAGCAAATAAATTTTTTATTATGAAGAAGATCCTAATGATCGCAATGGTGAGCCTTTTTGGAGGCAAATTAATGGCTCAAAAAAATACCATATTAGTTTATGGTCAAGCAGGTTTTGAAAACCAGAAAGATTTTAATGACGATAAAACAACAAGTTTTACGCTGTCACCGGGTATTGGTTATCAATTTAATGACCACATTACTGCTGGTATTCAATTGAATGTTGCAGGTACGAAATTTAACGATGCAACAGTAAATATTCCTAATAGCAAAACTTCTGTTTTGGGTGTAGGTCCATTTGTACGTTACACAAAAAACCTGAGTGATGTGTTTTTTATTTTTGGCCAATTAGAGGGCAGCTATATTTATGGCAAGCAAAAACTTGGTAACACAACTATATCAAAAGCAAATGGTGTATCAGGCAATATTTTCCCCGCTGTAGGTATTAATGTGTACAAAGGCTTTGCGCTAAACTTTAATGTTGGAGGCATTAGTTATGTTACCACAAAGCTTGATGGGAGTGATAACAGACAAAATAATTTCAAGACAAGTTTTGGTGACCAAGTAAACTTTGGCATTTCTAAAAACTTTTAAATTAAATGTTGACAAACAAAAAAAGTTGTGTTTTAAGGACGCAATTTTTTTTGTTTATGGTAAATTAAATTTGTTTTTATCGTTTTCTTTAACAATCTTAAACATACCGATGAACAATTTATTTAAAACTTTAATTGCGGGATATGGCGCTAAAAAACTTGGTGGAGGATGTTTTTCGACTATTTTTATTTTCGTAATTATTTACTGGGCGCTTGGCACTTGTAATAAACAAACGAATAACAACAACACTCCCCAACGTACAGGACAATTAAGTACTCACATTATTTTACACAAAGGATAATAGTTATTTTTTATACTTTGCATTTTTTATAAGCCAGGCCGCAGTCTGGTAAAATGCTGTTGCCATTTTGGTTAAACTATCATTCTGTTTTACAACAACAGCCTCCCCTGTTAAAAAATCCGGCTTAAACTGATTTATTTTTCTTTCGGGTGATTGAATGACCAATTGCCCGTCTTTTATAAATCCTAACCCTTGATAAGTACTAATAAATGCACGACGCTATGTACTTTTGGTTTTAGTACATCTTACAAAAAAATATGATCTGCAATCAAAATTCAATAATCCAAGAAATGGCATAGAAAATATCCATATTTACAGTGTGGCCAGGCTCAAACATGAGCGTAATTCTTAACGACAACGAAACAATTATATAAGTTGCAAATACAAAGCCTGCAGGTTTTAATTTTTTACAAAAAACATTTATCAGTTTATCGAAGTTTTTATTGGGCGAAGAAATACAGTTTTAAGATTTGCCAAACAAAAGATTAAATATTGAATAAAAAAACCGTTTGTTTTGTACAAACGGCAAATTCACATTAAAAAGTTATTATATTTTCTTAAAATTCACACATTTTTATTTTGCTGCTCTTCCATCCATTTATTTCTACCCCAATTTTTTATAACGTGCTTTTCGCTGTGGTAAGATGATCTCACCAATGGACCACTTTCTACATAATCCAACCCTAGTTGGTAGCCTATTTCTCTATACTCAGCAAATTCATCAGGATGAATAAACCTTTCTACAGCTAAATGTTTTTTTGTAGGTTGTAAGTATTGACCTATCGTTACAACATCTACCCCACTATCATACAAATCTTTTAATGTTTGAACTACTTCTTCCTTTGCTTCGCCAAGGCCAAGCATAATGCCGCTTTTTGTGCGCATACCACCTTCCTTTAAAATTTTTAAGGTTTCCATGCTTTGCCAATACTTGGCTTGCACACGTACTTGTCTTGTTAATCTTTCTGTGGTTTCAATATTATGGCTAACAACGTGTGGCGCAGCATCAATAATTCTTTGTATGTTATGCTTTTCGGCTTTAAAGTCTGGGATAAGGGTTTCTAAAGTTGTATTAGGGTTTAACGCATAAACGGCCTTAATGGTATTTTCCCAAATGATACTACCTCCATCTTTTAATTCATCTCTGTCAACAGAAGTAATAACAGCGTGCTTTACTTTCATTAGATGTATCGCTTCTGCTACTCTTTGTGGTTCGTCCCAATCAACTGCTTCAGGCCGCCCTGTTGCTACTGCACAAAAGCCACAGCTACGTGTACAAATATTGCCTAGTATCATAAATGTTGCAGTTCCGGCACCCCAGCATTCTCCCATGTTCGGACAATTGCCACTCTCACAAATTGTATGAAGCTTATGTGTATCTACAAGAGATCTTACGTGCTTGTATTCTTCACCAATAGGCAACTTAACACGCAACCAGTTTGGCTTTTTTATTCTTTGTTCCTCTGTTACTATATTGGATTCCATATCTTAAAAAAAGCTTTTAATATTTAAGTAGTAAAGATACAACCACTACGCTTATTTTCTTTTGCCAAAAAGAATGGCAACGTATGCCGAAAAGAATAATTTTTCGTGTTTGGTAAATATCATTTGTGGAATTGCTTTGGTGTAATATTCTGTAACCAAGCCTACCTCTATGGCGTTAATCATTTCATTGTATTTCCCATAATCAAACCTTACCCCTCCTTTTACATAAGCACCAGGCGTAACTTTTAATTTATTAAAGCCTGTACCAAGATTTGGTCCGTTGAGCGGTTGTTCAAACAAAAAACGTGCGCTGTCGTCTGCAAGGCCTTTAAAGCCAATATTGTTATAGTTTAACAAGTATGGTCTAATTAAACCAATAGAAACGCCACCTCCCGCATTTGCACTTATACTTACACCATTTTTGTTGCCCTTATTACCAAGCAAAAATTGCTCTTGCACACCCAATTTAACAGGATAGAAAAAATTTATTTTACCGTAGATAAAAGGCCCTGCATTGCCGCTCGTACTAAACTGTTTTTCTTCTTTGGGATGCTTTCTTTCGGTAATATCTAATTGAAAAAGCAAAGATTTTTTAACAGATTGGGCTCTTCCAATTTCTAAAAATGCGCCATAGCCATCCGTAGTTAGTTTAACGCCACCTAAAAAATGTTTGCTGTAAGTTATTACCCCCTCTTCTTCTTGTTTTATAAGCGCAGTAATTTTTTCTTTTCGAATTTCCTTCTTTTGGTCTCTTTTACTTTTAGTTTTATCCTGCGCCAATACATTTAATGAAATGGCAAACATTAATATGGAAAAAAATATTTTCTTCATGTAGAATATTTATCTAAGTAAATTTATACAAAAATATATTGTTAGCACACAGTTATCAATATTTAATTCATACGCATTCAAAATAAAATCTTAAAAATATGACATCGACTATTATTTATAAAGGAACACTAAGATGCGAGGCAAAACATTTACAAAGTGGAAGTGTTATTGAAACCGATGCTCCCATAGATAACAGAGGTAAAGGCGAACGTTTTAGCCCAACAGATTTATTGTGTGTTTCTCTAGCAACTTGTATCGTTACCACAATGGGAATAAAAGCTGCTGACATGAATATTGATCTCACTACAACTAAAGTAGAGGTTACCAAACACATGTTGCCGGAGCCCCGCAGAGTTGCCAAAATTGAAGTGAATTTAAAAATGCCTTCCACTTTACAATTAGAAGAAAAAGATAAAACAATTCTTGAAAGAGTAGGTAATAATTGCCCTGTGACAAAAAGCCTTCATCCTGAAATGGAAGTTATAATTGGCTATACCTGGTAAGTACCTTATTAAACGAGAACTATTTCGAAAAAATACCTAATTTTTTAACAGGCTGTTTCCTACTGCACATTGCAAACATTTTTTTTCGTTGCAATAGTTATTTTTAAGCTGGATAAGTGCCTGCGAATCGAAGGCCGATTTATTTTGCGCACCAAGTGCCATAAAACCTTTTGTTATAAAATTCTGTTCAGGTGAAAGTTGACCTGACCACTGCAAAACTTTTTCTTTATATATTTCTGCATTGTTGTACCAGCCATAAGCGTACAAAACAGGTAATACAGTATTTAAAATTATGTTTTGTATCATTTGTTTACCAAGTTTTTTCTTGGTAAATGCTGTTTCTTCCTCAAACAAATAGTGGTAATGCCAATAATCGTTTGCCGCAACATCAAACAATTTTTCAACATTTGTTACAGCAATTGCCTCTTTTATAGTGGAAAACAGGTGGCTACTTTTGTGAATGAGCATTGCTAGTTGGGATAGCCTGATGGTAGGAAAATTGGCAGGTCTCATTCTTAAAAAATGAACAGGTATATGTATCGGAACTAGCTTATATTTTTTTTGTAAAAAAAGATATTCCTTTTTTAGCATGACGGCATAATCATCTTCAAATTCTTTATTTAGTAGCCCAGCTTGTCCAAGCAGCATAGCTTCTAACTGGTGCAACTGGTTTTTATGCTTTGATAAAATGGAAAGAGGAATAGAAACAGCAATTTTTTCAAACGCATCGCTGTTTATTTTTATTCCGAAATTTTTTGCTAATAACTGCCAGAAGATTTCTTCCCAATGGTTATTATATATGTTTAATTTATCAGCGATATATGCTGCTTTTTGCTGAAGCCTTTCTACAAAAAGCCTTTCCTTCCAAGCTGACAACGTTAAAACGTTTACATGTTCTAATTGCTGCCCACACGGAATAAAACTGCGGTTTGTCATGAGCAATTCATATTTATCCAGCAGAAGAGACGAAACTTTACTCGTTAGTTCCAATAAAGGGAAATTGAGTGGTAAATTTTTATCATTCTCCCAAACAACATGAAGGATAACGTTGTTGTAATTAGAATCGCTACTGTGTTTGTGTAAAGTCCATTCACTTTCTTTTACATGAATTTCAATACTTCCGGCAAATATTGTATTCCCAACCTTAATTTTAGCATTTAAAAAATCAGGACCTTGGTTGCTGTTGTGTGTACCAGGGTGAATTATAAGTAGCTCCTCGCCTGTACTAGTAACAAGATTGCTTTTATTGTAAAACTGAAATTGCCAAATAAACTGAAGAAGCTGTTCGGTCATGTCATTATTTTTTTACTAAATTCAATATAAAAATAATATGAATGATTTCAAACTACAAAAATGAAAGCACATTTTTTTAGAAAAATTATGTTACAAATTATTTAGAATTTAAATGTTGGAGAAGAATACGAACAGTGCGCTATATATGGACATTTAAGTAGTAGACCTAGCCAACTAAGAAATTTTAAGGGTAACGAGTTATTTTATAGAAACCCTAATCCATCATTGTGTTGAGAATGCTTGGTATGATCTTTATAAATTTCTTACTAGTAAAATTGTTGCAATGCCGCAACTACTCGGCTAATTGGTAATCCCATAACATTGTAAAAATCCCCATTAATATTTTTTATACCAACAGCGCCAATCCATTCCTGAATTGCGTAAGCACCTGCCTTATCAAATGGTTGATATTTTTCAACGTAGTACTCTATTTGCGTTAGCGTGAGTGGATGAAATGTAACTTCTGTCGTATCTGCAAAAAAAAATTCTTTTTCATTTTTCATGATGTAAACGCCTGTTAACACTTTGTGCGTATTGTCCGCAAGGCTGGCAATTATTTCAACTGCATCATCGTGGCTTATTGGCTTTCCAATTATTTTTCCGTTACATATTACAATTGTATCTGCCGCAATTATAATTTGGTTTTTTTCGCTTTTTGCAGCAACTATAAGTGCTTTATTTTTTGCAATATGTATAGCTATATCATCAAAAGATAAGTCTGCTGGATAACTTTCGTCGCTATCAGCCACCATTACCTCAAAATCTATTTCTGCAAGGCGAAGCAATTCTCTGCGCCTTGGCGACTGGGAAGCAAGTATCACTTTTTGGGTAAACATCATTTAATAAATTTTACAAACAACATCGATAATATACCTGCAAGCATAATCAGCTTTACCAAATTACTGAGCAAGTGATAGTCTGCCGGCTTTGAGGCAGTATACAGTTTTTTTAGCATTGCAGCCAATGGGAAAATAGTTAATCCTATGATATAAAGAGCGGCCCACCACCAACCCAATTGCCAGGCATACAATTGTACAATTGCTAATGCCGCTATGCAAACGGTTATCCAAACTGCGGTAAAAACCTTTGCTGTAGGCACCCCCCACGCAATGGGCATGGTAGTGCATTTGTATTTTCTATCGCCTTCCATATCCTCTAAATCTTTTACAACTTCTCTTATTAAGGTCATAATAAAAGCAAACGAAGCATACAATAACATGAATTTAAAAAGCTGGCGAACATTCAGTTCCGGCGTTTGTGGTGCCCATCCTCTTATCGAAAAAACATCGGCACCGCCAAAAATATAAACTACCAAAATTACCCAGGCTGTTAAAGCCGCTATTATTAAATTACCTGACAGTAGTTTCCTTTTAAATGTGGTGGAATATAAAACCAGGGCAACTACACAAAATATATTTATGAAACCAATGAGCCACTCCCCTGTTACAAAACTTATGTAAAAACTCAAAAAAATACCGATAAAAGATAAGATAAAATGCCACACAATGGCCCACCTTCTTTTTATAAAGCGGTTAATGACCATTCTTTCTGGCTTATTGATTATGTCTATTTGTATATCAAAATAGTCATTTATTATGTAGCCTGCTGCTGCAATAAATACGGAAGAAATAACCAATAAAAAGAAAAGAAACTGGTTTGTAGTTGTTGGGAAATGCAGTAGTAAAGGAACGTAAATACAATAATAAAAAAGAGATTGTGTGATAACGATGAATAAAAGATTAGGCCACCTTATCAACCTGAAAAATGCAACTAATAATTTCATCGATTATTTTTCAGGTAAAAATTAATTATTTAAATTGAAGCAGTACCGTTTGTTTCGTTCCAGTGCCCATTTAGTTTTAATACTTTTTCTATCACATCTCTCACGCAACCGTTGCCACCGGCAACAGGAGAAATATAATGCGCAATACCTCTTACCTCTGCAACCGCATCAGCAGGCGCACACGCAACACCGGCTTGTTTCATAGGCAACACATCTGGCATATCGTCGCCCATATAAAGTATTTGCTCTTTTGTATAGGAATGCTGGGCAATAAAATTTATCAGTATATCTGTTTTATCTTTTACCCCGAGAAATATATGCTGGATCCCTAGTTTCTCCAATCTTATTTTTACTGCATTGGAACTTCCTCCTGAAATAATTAAAATTTGGTAACCCTGCTTTATGGCAAGTTGTAATGCGAACCCATCCTTTATATTCATCTTTCTTGCCATTTCACCATTGTCGAGCAAAATGAGAGAGCCATCGGTAAGCACGCCATCTACATCAAAAACAAAAAGCTTAATATTTTTTAAAAGTGCAAGCGCATTCATTGTACTTATTTTTGATTATCTCTCCACTCATAAACCCAGGTGCTCTGTATCATTTCCAAATGTCCTTCATTGCTTTCCTCTCTTTTCCCAACAAAACTAGGAATCTCCAATATCCAGTTTAAGAGATCAGTAAAACGAAGTCTGTAAATTTTGCCTTCATTAAAATCATCGCCAAATCTTTCGTATAGTTTAATGGCTATGTCTTCGTAATCGTTCCAATGTATGGGTAGTTCAAAACTCATGATAAATATTTACTTATTGTTTTAGCTGTTAATTATAGCCTCTCGAAGCGCTACCGTAGAAAATAATATGGATGCTTACTCCCCAAAAAACTGGGTCTGATCAGGTAAAGTTACTTCCAATGCTCCACCAATCTCAAGTAAAACACACTGGCAGCCAAGTCTTGAACTCAGTCTTGGGTTAACAGCTCTATCTATAAAATCTTCTTCCCTATCGCTCAATTCTTCAATCAAGCCCTCACCTTTATCAACATATAAATGGCAGGTGCTACATGCACAAACGCCGCCACAATTGTGATGAAGATCAATGTTATTTTTTAAAGCAACTTCTAATATAGATTCTCCCGCTTGCACGTTCGCTATTGTTATTGGCTCTAATCCTTTTTGTTCAAATTTAAATGTAATGCTGTGCATAGTACTGTTTTCGGAGTGCAAACGTACTATAAAATAGCTGTTATCAAAAATCTGAAAGGAAATACTACTTATTTCATAAAAATTTAATGACTATTTTGCAATCCCTTTTATCTTTTAAAAACTCGCCATGAAATTATTTCCCCTTTTAATAATTTTAGCAAATTCGCTCTTTTCGTGTAAAGATGCTATGGAAAAAAAGCCTTTACCCCCGCCATTGTTAAAAAAAGAAGCCGGAATAGATAAAAAAACTGCGGTACTTCAAAAAGGGCCCATCATAAATATGGTAGATACGGTAGAGATAAAGTATACCGTTTTGTCTGTAAAAGACAGTGCAGCAACAAGTGCTGGTCTGGGTGCGAAGCTCAGTAATATTTTTAACAAGAAAATACCTGAAGCCATTAAAAATGCAAAAATAAAAAGGGTTGGTCAGCCAATAATATGGTACAAATCTCAAAAGGCCCCCTTCTTTTTTGAAGCAGGAATACCGGTAGATAAAGCTCCCGCAAAATTAGGAAAGGGTTTTTTTATTAAAAAGACAAAAGGCGACAGTGCCTTTGTTGCACATTTTTTTGGACCAAATGAGCTTAGTAATATTGGTTACGATGCTGTAGCAGAAATATTAAAAGATAGAAACAAACGGAAGGCTGCACCTGCTTACGAAATATACATAAACAATCCTTTCGAAATAACCACAATCAAGGTAGATCCTTACAAGCAGCAAACTGATATCGTGTTGCCTTACAAATAAATTATTTTGTTTTGTTGACATTTACCCACCACAAGTAAAAGGAAAGAAACCACCCGTGCCAGGTTTGTTCATTATGGGCACCTGTTTTATTTACAGCGTAGCCGCCTTCGTTTTTTTATTTATCTCAATATTGTTTTTTACTTGTTCCCTAACTAAATATAAAGGTTATCTAA
This sequence comes from Ferruginibacter sp., assembly GCA_040400515.1. Classification (GTDB taxonomy): domain Bacteria; phylum Bacteroidota; class Bacteroidia; order Chitinophagales; family Chitinophagaceae; genus Ferruginibacter. The sequence continues at coordinate 54,143 of JBBAQB010000008.1, forward strand.
CAGGAATATTTCTGGCGACCAAGGTTCCTTGTCCATTTGAACTATCAACATCGATAGAACCTTTTTTAACCATTCATAATTCCATCTGAAAGGCGCATGTAAAGTGTACAAAGCTTTGGGTGTACAGTTAAAAGTCGAAGATGCTTTTCAAGCGTTGTGATATCTCCCCTGTTGGCAGGCCCAGTTTGTACACTCAAAGGGGAGTGATTCTGTACAATATCAGCTGTTTGTTTAATAAGCGGTAACAAAAGTTTAAAATTTACACCTTCATCTGCACAATATTTTTCGGCCACAGAAAATAGATAGTTGGTAAAATTATTCACTATAACAGCTGCTGCATGTAGCTTTAACCGTTCTTCCCCATGCATTATTGCAACGTTTTTGCTAATACTTTCTGCAAATGTTTTAATAAACTGCAACATTTCATTACTGCTACCTTCTATTAAAAATGGAATTTCGGGAATCACTTCCATTTCTTTGCGCAAACTTTGTAAGGGGTATAATACACCATAGTTTGTTGACATGGTTTTTATAACATCCATATCACAGGCGCCGGCAGTATGCACGACTGCAACATCTCCAAAATTTAGTGGATAAACGGCTTCGGGCATTGAAATATCTGAAAGTGCAACAATAACCAGATCTATATTTTTATCGGGAATTTTATCAAAACTGACGTGTAAACAATTAAAATCTGCTGCAAATTTTTGTGCTACAGTTGCATTTCTGGCTATTACCTGTTTGATGATGTGGCCGTTTGCAGTACACAATCTTGCCAAAATCAAAGCCACATTGCCGCAGCCAACAAAGGTTATATTCATTAAAAAATATTTATCTGGATATATTTTTTTACAATCTACATGTAAAAGGATATACAAATATATTTAAAGATGTTAACTTAAAACATACATTGAATTCATAATTAATTGTTTTAAATCTTACTTTTTTCAATTTTCATTTAATATTGCACAAACTTTGCTTCTTTTTTAATCGTCTCCGGTTTTATAAAACGAATGATTATCTCTTTAAGCATGTACTTAAAAAATGTTATGGCAAAAAATTTATTGATAGTTGAGTCCCCTGCAAAAGCGAAAACCATAGAAGCTATTCTTGGAAAAGATTTTGAGGTAAAAAGTTGCTTCGGCCACATTCGTGATCTGGAAAAGAATGATATGGGTATAGATGTAAACAACCATTTTACACCTAAATATATTATCCCTACAGAAAAAGACAAAGTAGTAAAAGACTTAATAAGTGCTGCAAAAAAATCGGATGAAGTATGGCTTGCCTCGGATGAGGACCGCGAAGGGGAAGCTATAAGCTGGCATTTAGCGGAGGTGTTAAAGCTAGACCCAAAAACAACCAAGCGAATTGTTTTTCATGAAATAACAAAACCAGCCATACAAAAGGCTGTTGCTAACCCGAGGCTTATAAACATGAATCTGGTAAATGCCCAGCAGGCCCGCCGGGTGGTTGACAGAATCGTTGGCTTTGAATTGAGCCCGGTACTTTGGAAGAAAATAGGCATGCAGGGCGGTTTAAGCGCAGGCCGTGTACAAAGTGTAGCCGTTAAATTAATTGCAGAAAAAGAAAGAGAAATAAACCAATTTAACGCAATAAGCAGTTTTAAAATTGAAGCATTCCTTGGTGCAACAGATTTGAATGACAGAACGGTGCAGTTTAAAGCAGAAGGTGCAAAATACGACCAACAGGCCGATGCTGAGAAATTTTTAGAATCCTGTATTGGTGCAGATTACACTGTAAAAGATATTCAAGTGAAGCCCGGTAAACGCACACCAGCGGCTCCTTTTACAACATCTACCTTGCAGCAGGAAGCCAGCAGAAAATTGGGTTACGGCGTGAGTAAAACAATGCTACTTGCGCAAAAACTGTACGAAAGTGGAAAGATAACTTACATGCGTACAGATAGTGTAAACCTTGGCGAAACTGCTATGGATGCTATTAAGAAAGAGATAAGTTCTAGCTTTGGAGATACCTATTTGCAGGTGAGAAAATACAAAAACAAAAATGAAAGTGCACAAGAGGCGCATGAGGCTATTCGCCCAACTTATATGGATGCCCGTGCCGTTGCAGACCAGGATTTGAACCGCTTATATGAATTGATTTGGAAACGAACAATAGCTTCGCAAATGAGTGATGCCATTTTTGAAAAAACCACGGCAAAAATTGAAGTAAGTACCAATAAACAGGAATTAAGTGCCAGTGGTGAGGTTTTAAAATTTGATGGCTTTTTAAAAGTATACCTTGAAAGTACAGATGAAGACGATGACAATGTAGAGGAAGACGAAAGCAGATTGCCAAATTTAAGAGTCGGCCAAAAACTTGCCTTTAGCAAGATGACAGGATCTGAGAGGTTTACAAGACCCGGCGCACGATACACAGAAGCATCGCTTGTAAAAAAACTGGAAGAGCTTGGCATAGGCAGACCCAGTACTTATGCACCTACCATTTCTACCATTGTAAAAAGAAATTATGTTGTAAAAAAAGATAAAGATGCGGTAAAGCGTACAACCCGTTTGGTTGCATTAAAAAAAGACAACAGCATAACTAAAACCTCATCTGAAGAAAATACAGGAGCAGAAAAAGGGAAGCTGTTTCCAACTGATTTAGGTTTGGTTGTTACCGATTTTTTAAGTGAACATTTTAAGAGAGTAATGGATTATTCTTTTACGGCAAATATTGAAGAAGAGTTTGATGCAATTGCAGATGGTAAAATGGTTTGGAACAAAATGGTGGGTGATTGGTATACACCTTTCCACACCGGTGTTGCGCATACATTGGAAACTGCAGAAAGGGCAAAGGGTGAACGAATACTTGGTAAGGATGCTGCAACAGGAAAACCAATAAGTGCACGTATGGGGCGGTTTGGCCCAATGGTACAGATTGGTGCACAGACAGACGAGGAAAAACCAAAATTTGCAAAGCTTACTGCCCAGCAAAGTATAGAAACAATAACGCTGGAAGAGGCACTGGAACTTTTTAAAGTGGGCGCTCCATTGGGTGAATACGAAGGGCTGGATGTAACGACAGGCATTGGCAGATTTGGGCCATATGTAAAATTTGGCGATGCATTTATTTCCATGCCAAGGGGTGAACAACCCTCTACAGTTGATATAAATAGGGCGATAGAAATCATTGAAGCAAAACGGTTGGAAGATTCGCCTGTAGCTAATTACGAAGGTAAGCCCATTACAAAAGGCAAAGGCAGGTTTGGCCCATTTATAAAATGGAACGACTTGTTTATAAACATACCACGTGCCTACGATTTTGATACCATTACCCAACAGGATTGCAACGAACTCATTGAGAAAAAACTGGAAAAAGAATCTAACAGAATTATTCAAAACTGGCCTGAAGAAAAGATTACTTTAGAGAACGGACAGTGGGGCCCAATTATAAAGTTTAATAAAAAGAAACTGAAAGTTACAGGAGGCGGCGCAGGAGGCAAATATACTGCGGAAGAACTCGCAGCACTCAATATTGATACCGTAAAAAAGATGATATTGGCACAAGATCCAAAAGCGTTTGATAAAGCACCTGCAAAAAAGAAAGCAGCCGCTAAATCAGCAACAAAAAAAGCGGCTCCTAAAAAAGCTGCAGCTAAGAAAAAATAATGGTCTCTTTACAATACACGATTACCAAGGATGATTATGTAAGCTTTTACAGTTTCGTTTTTTGGGAAGAGGGTAAAAAGAAAAGACGTTTTAATTATTTAAAACAGGCGTTTTTTCTAGTGCTGTTTTTAAGTGTTATTTATTTTGCAGGGGGACTGGGTTCTTTTAATACCATTTCTATTACGATCTACGCATTAATCTTTTTGTCAGTTGTAATGCCTCTCGTAAGTGGCAAAACAAACGTTATTAAAAGTGCTGAAAAGATAGCTGATAAAGTACAGAATGTTTCTTTGTTTACCGATTACAACCTTGTTGCAACAGATGCTGATCTTTTTATAAAAACAAGCTATGCAGAAACCAAATATTTTTGGAAATCGATCATAAAAAAAGCAGAAACGGATACACATTATTTCTTATTCGAAAATGGAATACAGGCAATAATAATTCCAAAAAGAGCTTTTAAAAATGAAGAAGAAAAAGTAGCTTTAAGTAAAATATTATCCAGAAATCTATCGCTGGATGCTGAATTTAACCAAACACTAAACTGATGCAGGAAAACAAGGAAATCCAGGCATTGCTTAAATTGATAGATGATCCTGATGAGGTCGTTTACGAAACTGTAAGCAACAAAATTATTTCATTTGGAAAAAATATTATTCCAAACCTTGAAAACTACGGCGAAGGTATTGCTAACATTGACTTACAACAAAAAATAGAACAACTTATACGCCGGCTACATTTCGAAGATATAAAAGATGATTTTTTAAAATGGTCTACAGGAAATGCTGATTTACTGGCAGGTTGCCTGTTGCTTTCCAAATATGCACATCCCTCCATGGATGATACCATTATTTTTAAAGAAATAGAAAAATTAAGAAGGAATATATGGCTTGAAATGAACAGCTATCTTACTCCGATGGAACAGATAAATGTTATTGGCAGCATCGTTTACAATTACTACAAACAAAAAGGCATTGAAATAAACCACGATAGTGAAGATGGTTTTTTGCTAGATAAAACCCTGGAGCTTCGAAAAGGAAATGCTTTTGGAAATGGTACGCTTCTTTTAATACTCTGCGGCTTACTCGATGTGCCGGTTTATGCCATTAATATTCCGAAACAGTTTATTTTAGGTTATTTTGACAAGCATTACGATATACTAAACCCAAAAGGTCACGCATCAGAAAAAATTAAATTTTACATAGATCCTGTAAATGGCCAAATGTATTCTCACAAAGACGTAGAAAATTATTTTAAAAAAATGTCGATTCCTCCTACATCAGCTTTTTTTAAACCTCTCAATAACATTTCTATAATTGTCCTGTTGCTTTCAGAGCTAAAAAAATGCTGCGAAAGTGATAGTCAAAAATCAAAACTAATTGAGTTAAACTTTTTAATTGAAATGCTAAGTTTATGATATACCATGTTACCACAAAACAGCAATGGGAAGACGCAAAAGAAATAGGTTTTTTTGAGGAACCTTCCCTGCACACAGAGGGTTTTATTCACAACAGCACAGAGGCACAGGTTGCAGGGGTTTTAGAAAGATATTACAAAGGAATTTCTGACTTGGTATTATTGCATATCGAAGAAACAAAACTGACAGCAGTCTTAAAATATGAGCTTGCTCCATCAATAAATGAAATGTTCCCCCACGTATTTGGCACCATTAATTTAGATGCAGTTATAAAAATAACCGACGTATGATTTCCTGGAGCGACTTTGAAAAACTTGACATTCGCATTGGAACCATCATTGCAGCAAAACCATTTGAAAAAGCAAGGAAGCCTGCCTATAAACTTACAATAGACTTTGGAGATAAAGGGATAAAAAATTCATCAGCACAGATAACTGCCCTTTATAAATTAGAAGAGCTTACAGGCAAACAAATAATTGCTGTCATCAATTTTCCTCCCAAACAAATTGCAGATTTTATGAGCGAATGCCTTGTGCTTGGTGTGTACAATGAGCACAACGAAGTCATTTTACTGGAACCCGAAAAAAAAAACAGCTAACGGTAATAAGATTGGCTAGCTATAATACTTTTATAAATTATTCATTAATAACAGTTTCATAACATTGTTTCTATTTTTACTTCATACTATCACGACCAAATGAAAATGGTAACAGTTGAGCAGCGCTTTCGATTACCATAACTTTTCCTTCCATGCCAGATAAGATAAGGCGCATTGGCTGCTGCGTTCTTTCTTCATATTCTGCCAGGCTTTGCCTGCACATACCGCACGGCGATATAGGCCTGTCACTACTGCCGCTACGAGAAAGATTATTGTAACTGATGGCCATCGTTTTTATCGGCTCATCTGTCTGCAGCATACTTGCAGAGGCAAGCAAAACCCTTTCTGCACAAATACCAACAGGGTAAGAAGCATTTTCCTGATTGGTACCATACACTTTTTCTCCGTTGTTAAAAATAGCCGCCGCTCCTACAAGAAAATTACTATACGGCGCATAAGCTTTTTGCGTCGTTTTTCTGGCTTCTTCCAATAACGCAGCATCTTCTTTAGAAAGTTCCGATATATCGTCGTACATATCAAAGCCAAAACTATGTTGTTGTTTCATTAGATCATTTTTTGTTTTCAGGTAAACTTCTTTCACCTTTTAAATTACGTTTGTTAAACACCGCACTTTCTATTATTGATTTATCGGCCCGCTCTAAAGCTAAAATGAAGAGTCTACTCTCTCACAATTCCCTGGCCAATTTTACTTTTAAAAAATAACTGAGATAAAAAATCCTCTCGGCGAACTCGCTGAGAGGATTTTTTATGTTTATAAAGTTAGGTATTATTTATAATTATTTTATGCCATTAAATAATCTCTTCCACCTTGGCCCTTTTTCCCAACTAAACCAAATAAGAGAAGCCTTTCCAACAACATGATCTTCGGGAACAAAACCCCAATAGCGACTATCAAGAGAATTGTGTCTGTTATCCCCCATCATAAAGAAATAATTCATTTTAAAAGTGTAGGATGTTGCTGCTACACCATTAATAAAATATTGCCCGTTTCTGATTTCAAATTTATTGCCTTCATATACTTCAATGCAGCGCTGGTAACGAATTAAATTATCCGGCGTTAATTGTATAGCCGTTCCTTTTTGAGGAACAGTTAAAGGACCATAGTTATCAGCCGACCAGTGGTTTACTGTATCATAATAAGGAAACAATTTTTTGTCAGTCGGCATTATGTAATCAATAATGGAGTAGCCTGCAGGTAATTTTAGTTTTGGCTTTTCCTCGTTGGTAATATTTACAAGCCATTTTGTTTGATCTATTTGTCTCACATCATACTGATCAAATCTTGCATAAATACCCATAGCTGCGAGGGCATCCTTATCTAAATAACTATTTGCCGGAACAGTCATTTCTGAATATCTCTCTGATTCGGCAAAGGCAGGCTGCGGTTGGTTGTTCACAAAAACTTTACCATTTACAACCTGTAAAACATCGCCTCCAACAGCTACGCATCTCTTAATAAAATTTTCTCTCTTATCTACCGGTCTATTAATAATATCCGATCCATAACGATTCCATGTTTCGTCTCTTCCAATTTCCCTTACTACCTCATAATAAGTTGTCTGGCTTCCAAATTGTTGTTGGCCATCTACAATAGGATCATTTATTAAAGTATCGTTTACCGGAAAGTTGAATACGACAACATCGTTCCTTTTTACAGGGCTTGCAAACCATCTGGTATATGGAATGTAAACGGCTTCTGTGTACGATTTTACCGGCACGAAAGGCATTGTGTGGTGCACAAAAGGCATTGCAATAGGTGTGTTGGGTATTCGTGGCCCGTATGAGAATTTGCTCACAAATAAAAAGTCATTTACCAGCAAAGTTTTTTCCATAGATGGGGTTGGAATCGTATAGGCCTCAAAGACGAAAGTGCGTATAATCGTTGCTGCAACTACCGCAAATGCCGCTGCATCTATCCATTCTCTTGAGCCTGATTTTTTATAATTATCAACTACTTTTTTACCAGCATATCTTTCACTGCTTGAAAAACCGAGATAAGGGAAGTAAAGGAAGGGAAGAAAAACGGCGGCAGCGTGATGCCCCAAACCAAATCGACCAAAATGTTCTGTAAATTTAATGGTTATCCATATGGTTATAAACGCACCTGCCACGGGAATTAACTGTAAAAAGAACCACCATTTTTGAAGTTCCATTTTCTCTACCATGCACCAGGTATTGTAAAAAGGAACTAGTGCTTTCCAGGGCTCAATACCCGCTTTCTTAAACATTCCATACATGCCAACGTGCCAACCTATAGCGGCAACAATAAAAATTAACCAGCCAATACTCATAAACAGTTTTTTATTAAGTTCAAAAGTAATATTTGAAAATTACAATTGAACAGATTTAACATTTGTATATATAAAATAATAAAGATGCTATTGCGTTGCATGCGCTTTTACATCATCCACTGTAATTGTTTTTCCACCCATAATGATTAGGCGCTCCACTACATTACGCAACTCCCTTATATTCCCGCCCCAGTTGTAATTTTTTAGAATATCCATAGCGGCTTTTTCAATCTCCTTTTTCGGTTGTCCATATTCTGCTGCAATTTGCTTTAAAAAATGAGCAGCAAGTTTTGGAATGTCATCCTGCCTTTCTTTCAACGAAGGCACATGTATTATGATAACACCAAGTCTGTGGTAAAGATCGAGCCTAAAATTTTTATCGTCTACTTCTTTCAAAAGATCTTTGTTTGTTGCCGCTACAACCCTCACATCTACACTTATATCTTTATCGGCTCCTACCCTTGTTATCTTTCCTTCCTGCAATGCACGTAATACTTTTGCCTGTGCGTTTAAACTCATGTCTCCTATTTCGTCTAAAAACAAAGTTCCTCCGTTTGCCTGCTCAAACTTCCCAATCCGCTGTTTTATGGCGGATGTAAAAGAGCCTTTTTCATGACCGAATAATTCGCTTTCTATTAATTCGCCGGGAATGGCTGCGCAATTTACCTCGACCATCGGCCCTGCATTACGGTTGCTTTTTTCGTGTATCCATCTTGCCACCAGTTCTTTACCCACACCATTTTCTCCTGTTATAAGCACCCGAGCATCTGTTGGCGCCACTTTTTCTATAGTGTGTTTTATTTTCTCAATGGCAGGGCTGTCACCAACCATTTCAATAGTTTTACTCACTTTTCGTTTCAGCACCTTTGTTTCGGCAGAAAGCTTTGTTCTATCAGTTGCATTGCGCAGTGTAATGAGCAACCTGTTAAGATCTGGCGGTTTACTAATGTAGTCAAAAGCACCTTTTTTAACCGCATCTACAGCAGTATCAATGTTGCCATGGCCACTGATCATTATGATGGGCACATCGGCATTTATAAGTTTAGCTTTTTCTAAAAATTCTATGCCATCTAATTTAGGCATTTTAATATCGCATAATACAACATCGTAATTTTTGGCTCCAAATTTTTTTAACCCTTCTTCACCGTCTACTGCTTCTTCAATTGTATAACCTTCAAAACTTAAGATTTCTGAAAGGGTTTTTCTTATTGCCTTCTCATCGTCAATTATTAATATATCTGCCATTTTAAAATTTTATCTTTAAAGACTAAAAATACTATTAAAAATTTTGTATTTGCCTCCTTGTTTATTTCTGCTACAAAAAATAAAATTGCATACATAAAACGAAACCATTTTCTTCTGTCAACTTTCTTATCTTTAAAATAAAAAATGAATCGCAAACATTTTCTTAAAATAAGTTCATTGGGGCTTTCCGCTTTGTCGTTTTCAAAAATAAAAGCACTTGCTCCAGCTCCTTTAACGCCAATTGTAATTTCTACATGGGACAGCGGCATGGCAGTGAACGCAGCGGCGTGGGGTGTTTTGGAGAAAGGTGGGCGTGCACTTGATGCAATAGAACAAGGTGCAATGTCTATTGAAAATAAAATTGATTGTTGTGTGGGTTTAGGTGGTTATCCTGATAGAGATGGCATTGTAACATTGGATGCATGTGTAATGGATGAGCATTCAAACTGCGGAGCCGTAGCCGGATTAGAGGATATAAAGCACCCAATATCAGTTGCAAGAAAAGTGATGGAAAACACACCGCATGTTTTATTGGTTGGTAACGGTGCACAGCAGTTTGCGCTAGAAAACGGTTTTACAAAAGAGCCGAAGGTTTTATCTAAAGATGCACAAAATGCTTATAAAAACTGGTTGAAGAAAAACGATTATAAACCGGAAATAAATATTGAAAATAAAAAAACATTTGGTGGTCCGTTTGCCCCAACTTTTTTTGATGATGGCAAACCTAACCACGATACAATGGGTTTGTTGGCTATGGATAAAAAAGGAAACATGAGTGGAGGTGTTACTACAAGCGGTATGGCATTTAAAGTGCATGGTCGTGTAGGCGATTCGCCGGTTATTGGTGCAGGCCTTTTTGTAGACAATGAAGTGGGCTGCGCAACAAGCAGTGGTGTGGGCGAAGAAGTAATTCGTATTTGCGGCACACACTTAGTAGTTGAATTTATGCGGCAGGGTTACACACCTGAAAATGCTTGCAGAAAAGCGGTTGAGCGCATTGTAAACAGAGATAGGGCAAAAGCTAAAACGCTGCAGGTAGGTTTTTTAGCCATGAATAAAAAAGGAGAGCATGGTGCTTATGCTATACAAAAAGGATTTGTATATAGTTTAAAAACAGCTTCTGAGAATAAGATTTTAGAGGCAAAATATATTATCGGATAATGGAGATTCGTTTATAATTTCCTTAAAATTATTTAATTGAAATACACTTTAGAAACTATTGCCTTCAACATACAAAGCTGCGTACTTGCACAGGCAGCCGGCGCAAATAGAATCGAATTGTGCGATAATCCAGGTGAAGGCGGCACTACTCCTTCTTATGGGTTTATAAAAGCAGCGAGACAAGTACTGAAAATAGATTTGTTCCCCATTATACGCCCAAGAGGTGGTGACTTTTTATATAGTGATGCAGAGTTTGAGATAATGAAAATTGATATACAAATTTGTAAAGATTTGGGTTGCGACGGTGTGGTATTTGGGTTATTGAATAATGATGCCACAGTAGATAAAATTCGTTGTAAAATTTTGGTGCAGCTTGCATACCCAATGAGTGTAACATTTCACAGAGCCTTTGATCGTGTTACAGATCCTTCACAGGCATTGGAAGATGTAATTGAATGCGGTTTTGAACGAGTATTAACTTCTGGGTTTCAACCAACCGCAATGGAAGGTTTGGATAATTTAAAAAAATTGATTCAGGTAGCAGATGAAAGGATAATAATTATGCCCGGAAGTGGCGTGAGGGCTTCAAATGTTGGAGAGCTTGCCCAAGCCGTTGGTGCTTTTGAGTTTCACAGTTCTGCCCGAAAATTAGAGAACAGCGGTATGAAGTTGTTCAATGAAAAAATGAAGGAAAATTTACAGTCGGTCGCAATCGATGAAGAAGAAATAAAATCAATGATTGAAATACTTTCTCAATTACAGCATTAAGATTTTGACAAATGATTTCCTTTTATAAATTTATTTTTACCTGCCTTATTTGTACAAATACATTTGCACAAACATCATCCATTGACCTTAAAAAAAACTGGCAATTTACAAATGCCAAGAAAATAAAGTGGTATAAAGCCACTGTTCCGGGAACTGTTCACACAGATTTATTAGCTAACAAACTTATCCCCGATCCATTTTTTGCAGATAATGAAAAAAGACTGCAGTGGATTGATACCTGTGACTGGCTATACAAAACAAATTTTACTATTAATGAAAAGCAATTGAGCAGTTACGAGGTTGAACTTACTTTTGAAGGCTTGGATACTTATGCAGATGTTTCGGTGAACGGTGTGGTTGTTTTAAAAGCAAACAATATGTTCCGTGGCTTTAATGTAAATGTGAAGCCTAACATAAAAAAAGGAAATAATGAAATAAAAATATATTTCCACTCAGCAAAAAAAATAACGGATAGCATTGCCAAAGCTTCTCTCCCTCTCGTTTTACCTGATAATAACAGGGTGTATGCCCGTAAAGCTGCATTTCAATTCGGCTGGGATTGGGGCCCGGTATTTATAAGCTGTGGTATTTGGAAAAAAGTTCAACTTGACTTCTTTAACGCAAAACGAACAATTGATAGAAAACCTTTTTTGCCAATAATGGCTAAACTCATACAACAAAAAGATTCCATCGGCGAATCATTTTATTTTGAACAAAGCGGGAAGCCGGTTTATGCAAAGGGTGCTAATTGGGTTCCTGCAAATATTTTTCTGCCAAGTGTAAAAAAAACAGGCTACCTATCATTGTTATTGCGGGCAAAGAATGCCAACATGAACATGCTGCGTGTATGGGGCGGCGGTATTTATGAAGACGATTATTTTTATGATGTATGCGACAGCCTCGGCATTATGGTTTGGCAAGATTTTATGTTTGCGAATGGAATGTACCCAGCCGATACAACTTATTTGCAAAACGTAAAACACGAAGTTATTTACCAGATTGGTCGTTTGAAAAAACATCCATGCATTGTATTGTGGTGTGGCAATAATGAAATAGATGAAGCCTGGCACAATTGGGGCTGGCAAAACCAATACAATCTTCATGGTGCTGACTCTGCAAAAGTTTGGAATGATTACAAAACATTGTTTGAGGATAGTTTAAAAAACTGGGTAAATGAATTTGATGGCAGACGACCGTATATTTCTTCTTCGCCAAAATTAGGTTGGGGTAATAAAAAAAGTTTGAGTGAAGGCGACAGCCATTATTGGGGTTTGTGGTGGGGAATGGAGGGTTGGGAAACATTTGAAACACATACCGGCCGGTTTGTAAGTGAATACGGTATGCAGGCAATGCCAAATTATGAAACGATAAAAATGTACACTCCCCAAAATAACTTAAGTTATAAATCAACAGCAGTCCAATGGCACCAAAAAGCAAGTAATGGTTTTTATAAATTAAATTTTTATCTGGATAAATATTTTATAGACAGCAACAAACTCTCAAGGCTTAATTTAGAAGAATACACCTATCTCACACAATGTTTACAATATTATATTCTTAAAAAAACAATAGCCGTACAGAGAAGCAAGAAACCTTATAACATGGGCACTTTGCTATGGCAGTTAAATGATTGTTGGCCTGTTACAAGTTGGAGCATCACTGACTTTAACAGAACACCAAAAGCAGCGTGGTATGCTGTTAGGGAAAGTTACCGAGATGATGCAACACTCTTGATAGACAGTGTATATCCCAAAAACTTACTATTAAAAAAACCAACATTTACTATACTAGAGGCAGGAGATAATATGTTTAGTATTGAAAGCAATGTAGATGCAAAATATGTGTACATAAATGTTGGAAAGGGAAATGAAAATATATCCGACAATTATTTTGATTTGAAGGCTGGGATAAAAAAGAAACTGTCTTTTTCTGACAGGTATTTCTCTCTCTATTTAAAAAACAGTATGAAAATAACTTCGCTGTTTGATGTTTTAAAATAATAATAACAATTTTAAATTTATAAGTTCTTTTTGTGCAAAATAGCAATGGGAGACCCCTTAGCCATAAAGACAGTATCCGGTTCTGCATTATCTAAAAAAGAAAATTCACTACCGTAAAGTTTCTCAAAATTACATTGAATGTTGTATGATTTTACTTTATGCACAAACCAGCTCGGGTGTTGCACTGCATATTCAAAAGTGGTTAATGCATTGTATTTTGAGTATCCCCAATAATGTTCTGCAATAAATTCTTCTTTGCTGCCCGCTATCATAGGGGAATTTCTCAATTCAGTAGTAGCTTCCAGTTTATTCCAGCTGCCTTTGTACTTCCATTCGTAACCCAAATTTATTTCCTCGGTAGTTTCTTCGTAAAAATGCTTCATAGGCAAAGTCACATATTTCTCCCTGTACAGCGTATTTGCAACCATTGTTATTGCAAATTTTGGTACAATTTCTTTTATAAAAACTGCACCCCGTTTCCAGGTATTTCCATCTTTTACGCGTACGTAAAAACGTAGGTTTACTTCCTCGAAATTTATATGGAAAGGTATGCGCATACCTAGCATTTTGGTTTGTTCAAACATAAAACCAATAAGACTTACATAGCATTCTCCATGGTAAAAATCCAGTTCAGTTTTTGGTGGTAAATAGGGTTTTAATATGGCGGGATCTATAATATAATTTGCCATTATAAGATTGTTCCATTCTGCTGTAAGAAATTTTTTGTTCATTTTCTATTAATTCGAATTTTATATTCACTGCAAAGAAAAAAGTGAAAAGAGTTTTCGCAAAGGCTAGTAGTTTACTTCTGCCTTTCTTTATAATTTACTTTAAAAATTAATCGTAGGTTTTGGTCTTTGGTAAAATAATTATAGAACCAGTTAAAGAAAACCGAGAGCCTGTTTTTTACGCCCAATATCAACATCAAATGAAGAAACATCCATACCAACCAAGCAAGGAAACCTCCAAGGTGTAATTTAGGCTTTGGCACATCAACCACTGCTAATTTTCTTCCAACGGTAGCCATGGCACCTTTATCGTTGTATACAAATTCTTCCATACGATCGTTGTTGCTTTTCATTTGAATAAGTTTCAAATTATTCACCAGCATATCTGCATGTTGTATGGCAACAGGCGCAACCTGTGGGTGACCGTTAGGATAAGCGGTATCAGTTTCCATATAAGCTACATCACCAATGGCATAAACATTTGTAAGGCCATTTACCAGGCATTGCCTGTTTACTTTTACCCTATTCCCACGTGCAATAATACTGTTATCAATGCCTGGCAATACATTTCCTTTTATTCCTGCAGCCCAAATGACCAAAGCAGTTTCTATCTTACAACCGTCTTTTAAAGTGGCTGTCTTACCATCATATTGGTCTATCAACGAATTTGTACGAACGACCACGCCCAGTTTTTCAAGATATTTTTGCGACTGTTCACTACTTTTTTCGCTCATAGCCCCCAGCAGTTTCGGAGATGCTTCCAGCAACGTAATTTTCATTTTACTAAAGTCCAGTTCAGGATAATCTTTTGGTAATACAAACCTTCTCATATCTGCAATGGCACCGCTCAGCTCCACTCCTGTTGGTCCGCCACCTACAACCACCACATTCATTAATCGCTGTAACTCAAGCGGGTCTATAGTTGCGGCCGCATCTTCAAAGTTTTTAAGCATTCGGTGGCGCAGTTCAATTGCTTCTACCGTACTTTTCATAGGCATTGCATTTGCTGCCATTAATTCGTTGCCAAAGAAATTGGTGTCGGCTCCTGTAGCTACCACCAGCTGGTCATATTCAAAATCACCAATATCGGTTATTACCTTATTTTGCGCATGTACAATCTCTTTTACAGATGCCATGTAAAACCTTACATTGTTGCTGTTATGAAAGACTTTGCGGAGAGGAAATGAAATATTGCTAGCATCTAAACCTGCAGTTGCTACCTGATAAAACAGTGGCTGAAACTGGTGATAATTGAACCTATCCAATAACGTAATTTCAAAACCTGCTTTGTTGTTTAATTCCCTAGCTAGCCTAAGTCCACCAAAACCCCCTCCAATTATAACTAGTTTCATAAATGAAAATTTACAATGCAAATATACCAAATTTTCAATTATTATTGAAATTTCAGAAATTAGTACAACACTCTCACTTTTCTTGTGCCCTTAACTCCCTTCAGTAATTCCATCGCATTTTTACTTAGATTTTTGTCAAGGTCTAACACCACATATCCTGTACTTTCATTTGTCTTCAAATATTGGCCCAAAATATTGATGTTATTTTTACTCAACAGTGTATTGATGCTGCTTAAAACACCCGGTACATTGTTGTGAATGTGTAAAATTCTATGCGCACCTTCCTGTGGTGGCAATGCAAGTGCAGGAATGCTATGAGAGCCAGTACTGATGCCTTTCTCAAGGTAATTAAACAGTTTATTGCTCACATCCAACCCAATATTATTTTGTGCTTCTAATGTGCTTCCGCCAATATGGGGTGTAAGAATAACATTGGGTAAATTTTGTAAAACAGATTCAAAGGCATCGCCATTTTTTTCAGGCTCCTGGGGAAATACATCAACGGCAGCGCCGCCAATTCTACCACTTAAAATCGCTTTTTTTAATGCCGGTAGGTCAATTACAGTACCCCTTGCATAGTTAATAATAATAGCCCCCTGCTTGCAATACGAAAGTGTCTGCCTGTTAATAATATTTTTTGTGGATTCAATTTCGGGAACGTGAAGTGTTACAATATCAGCTCTGTTTAATAGCTCTTTTAAAGTTTTGCTATCAGCTGCGTTGCCCAAAGGAAGTTTTGTTTCGGCATCGTAAAAAAGTACTTTCATACCAAGTGCTTCCGACAATACGCTTACTTGGCTACCAATATTCCCATAACCGATAATACCAATTGTTTTTCCACGCAACTCATGACTTCCTGTTGCATCCTTCATCCACCTTCCATCATGCGCAGCTTTATTTTTATCAATAATTTTTCTGATAAGCAGAATTGACGAACCGATAACAAGTTCCGCAACGCTCCTTGTATTGCTGTAAGGTGCATTAAAAACAGCAACTCCATTTTGAGATGCTGCAACCAAATCAACCTGGTTTACCCCAATACAAAAACAACCTATAGCCTGTAACTTACTAGCAGCCTGCAATACAGCCGAAGTTATTTGAGTTTTACTTCTAATGCCAAGAATATGTACATTCTTAATTTCCTTTATAAGATCCGCCTCACTTATAGCGCCACTTATTTTTTTTACAGAAGCATATCCTGCACCTGTAAATTGTTCAACAGCAGCTTCACTTATATTCTCTAAAAATAAAATATTTATTTTTTCTTTGGGGTAACTTGTTATTTTCTTATCAGCCATAATTTAAAGTCCTTATTTTGCACAAATATATCTCATACAGGTGTTCTAAGTATGTAAGGTTAATTTTTCAATAATTCTATTCCGATCAAAAACGTAAAATTGAATAAAATAAAAATTTTTTTTTGTGTTTCAATACTTTTTTTAACAGTAGGCTGTTCGCAAAAAAAAAGCAACACAAATAATGCAACTGAACCTAACAAAAAGCTTGTTTATGCCATTGCTTTACCTTCCAAAATATCTACAGAAGAGAGGGCAAGAATAACAATACAAAGCGAAAGTTTTTATGATTCGCTTTTAGATGGATCAGGATTTAATGGTGGCATCATCGTTGCCAAAAGAGGGAATATTATCTTTGAAAAATACAAAGGATTTATAAATATAGATGGGAAAGATTTAATAAACGCAGCTACCTCTTTGCATATAGCATCAGTATCTAAAACATTTACAGCAATGGCTGTTCTTAAGTTACAGGAAATGGGTAAGCTTAATATCGAAGACAGCATCAACCGTTTTTTTCCTGCATTTAACTACCCGGGCTTAACAGTGAAATCATTGCTAAATCACCGAAGCGGGTTACCAAATTATTTGTATTTTATGGGAGATACAGGGTGGAACAAAGACTCTATCATAGAGAATAAGGATGTGTTGAACTGGCTTATTGAAAAAAAAGGATTGATAAAAAATATTGGATCTCCAAATATGAGGTTCACTTATTGCAACACCAATTTCGCTTTACTTGCATTAATTATTGAGAGCGTATCTGGTATTTCTTATGCTGAATTTATGAAAGAAAATATTTTTGACCCTTTAGGAATGACAAACACTTTCGTTCATTTTAAAGGAGATAATAAAGTCCGTTCAAAAAGTTTTGACTGGAAAGGAAGAGAAATCCCTGATAACTTTTTGGATGATGTGTATGGCGACAAAAATATTTACAGTACACCGAGAGATCTGTTAATATGGGACAGAGCCTTATCAGATACCATTTTTTTGACTGCAAAATCGTTGGAACTTGCATATACCCCTTACAGTAATGAGCGACCGGGCATTAAAAACTATGGTTTGGGTTGGAGAATGAATATATACGATAATGGCAAAAAAATAATTTTTCACAATGGATGGTGGCACGGCAACAATGCAGCATTTATAAGGGTCTTAAAAGAAGATGCCACTATTATTTTAATTAGTAATCGTTATGCAAGAGCTGTTTATAAAGCAAAAAACCTCGTAAATATTTTTGATCATTATTTTGATACAGATGATGACGAGGCAGAAAATACAATTCCTTCTACTATCCCTGGATTATTTAGTGTAGAAAAAAAGCCAAAGAGAAATAGTAATTAAATATCTATATCTAACCAAAGAAAAAATAACATAATCCAATAGCAGTAATAATTCCTACTAAGTCTGCCAGCAACATTGCACCAACAGCGTACCTTGTATTTTTAACTGCCACCGCACCAAAATAAACTGCTATTACATAAAATGTAGTATCTGATGAGCCTTGTAAAATGCACGATAATCTTCCTGCAAAAGAATCGGCGCCGTAGGTTTTCATAGTATCTACCATCATACCTCTTGCAGCGCCACCACTAAAAGGTTTTACCAAAGCTGTAGGCAAGCCATCAACAAATCGAGTATCGGCACCCATAGCAGCAAACATGGTTTTAATGCTGTCTATCACTACATCAAACGTGCCGCTGGTGCGCAATAAACTAATGGCAACCAACATACCAACGAGGTATGGAATAATACGTACAGCCGTTTCAAACCCACCCTTTGCTCCGCTTATAAATGAATCAAACACATCTATCTTTTTATAAATACCACCAAGTACTATTGATAAAAAAATAAGTAAAATTAGTCCGTTGCTTAATGCACCTGAAAAAAACTGTAATCCATCTGCATCCAACGATTTAAGATATACCATTAGTAAAGAAATAATGGCAGCAATGCCACCAATCCAAATTAAAATGACCGGCTGAAAAATACTTATTTTTTGTTTGATAGAAACGATTAACATGGCCGCAATAGTGGCTACAAAAGTTGCAATCATGCACGGTATAAAGATGTCTAATGGGTTTGCGGCTTTGGCCGAGGCACGCAGTGCAATTATGCTTACGGGTATAAGCGTAAGTCCGCTTGCATGAAGGCATAGAAACATAATCTGTGCATTGCTGGCTCTGTTTTTGTCAGGGTTTAATGTTTGCAGACTTTCCATCGCTTTTATACCGAAAGGTGTTGCTGCATTATCTAACCCCAACAGATTAGCAGAAAAGTTCATCATCATATGACCTACTGCTGGGTGCCCCTTTGGAACATCAGGAAATATTTTCGAAAAGAACGGGCCAATAATTCTACTGAGTAAATTGATGCCACCTGCCTGCTCTGCTATTGCTAAAAAACCCATAAACAATGCGAGCAAACCAATTAATCCTATGCACAATTCTACTGCAGATTTACACGTATCCACTACCCCATTTGCAGTTTGTATTTTATAAGAAACATATTTGCCGGCACCATTTTTAAAAGTTGAAATACCATTGGTTGTATCTATTTTCTTTTCCTTTATGGCTGCTAATACTCTTGCATCTACCATGGCAGAATCCTGCGTTTTTACTTTAATAGTATCACCAGCTTTACCGGTAACCATATTGGTAAAAATATTCTTGTTCCCATTTTCAGGAAAAACAAAACCCTTTATACAAGCCAAGCCAATGGCGATAATGATAAATGCAGACCAAATGCGACTTAAAGCCATTGCTAGATTTTAGAATTAAGATTTGTGGTGTATGATTTATTTACACACAAACAAAAGTTAGTTAAACATAAGTTTGAAAATTATGATTTTAATCTGAAAAAATGCATTTTGTTTGTGAGTGCTGTTAAGTTTACTGTTGATGGATGAATTTTTTTTGACTTCATTTCTTATAAAGTATACAATTTCAGATGCTCGAGATTGCACAATTAAAGCCTAGCAGATTTCTGAAGACGAAATATGGTTCCTTTTTTTCTTTTCCCCAAAAAGAAAAACCAACAAAATATATTTGCCACAAATGATTCTTATAGCTGTTGTTTTAGTTTGGTAAAAAATCTCATTTTTAGTCCTCAAAATGCAAGTTTAAAAAGTTGTCACCATTTCTTACCTTCGCAGCCGTTAAAAAAAGGTTGCGAGTTACGGGATTGTAAGTTGCGGGTTCATCAACTCCTACGTCATAACCCGTAACTCGCAACAAAAAAACTCGCAACTAAATAAAGTATTATGGCGCTTAAAGCAGGTATCGTAGGCCTACCAAACGTAGGAAAATCAACTCTTTTTAATGCTGTAAGCAACAGCGCAAAAGCACAGGCGAGCAATTACCGCTTTTGTACTATTGAACCAAATACCGGGCTGGTTAATGTGCCTGATGAAAGAATTGATAAACTGGCTGCGTTGGTGTCGCCTGAGCGTACCGTGCCTACACAAATTGAAATTGTAGATATTGCAGGGCTTGTACGTGGTGCGAGTAAAGGCGAGGGTTTGGGTAATAAATTTTTGGCAAATATTCGTGAAGTTGATGCAATTATACAGGTAATTCGGTGCTTTGAAGATGATAATATTCTGCGTGATGAAGGCCCTATAAATCCGGTTGGCGATAAGGAAATCATTGAAACAGAACTTCAGCTAAAAGACCTTGACAGTGTTGAAAGAAAATTACAAAAGGCGGAGAAATTAGCGAAGACAGACCCCAAAGCAAAAGTAGAAGCAGAAATTTTAGCGAAGTGCAAATTGCATTTAGAGCAAGGCAAAAATATTATCACACTTGGGTTAAGTAAAGAAGACAAAGTAGCTATCGCCGATCTATTTTTATTGACAGACAAATTAGTATTATACGTTGCAAACGTAGATGTGGCTAGTATGCACACAGGTAACAAATATTCTGATGCATTGATTGAATCTGTAAAAAACGAAGGCAACGAAGTAATTGTTATGACGAATGCGGTGGAAGCCGAAATTGCAGAATTTGAGGATCCGGATGACAAAGCAATGTTTATGGAGGAATATAAAATGACCGAGCCTGCGCTCGATCGTTTGATACATAGCACTTACAAGCTTTTAAACCTATCTACCTACTTTACAGTTGGCGTGCAGGAAGTTAGGGCATGGACGATTCACAAAGGATGGAAAGCACCCCAAGCTGCGAGTGTTATTCACACAGATTTTGAAAAAGGTTTTATAAAGGCGGAAGTAATTTCTTATAACGATTTTATTGGATTAGGCTCTGAAGCTGCGTGCCGTGAGGTTGGTAAACTTCGAATAGAAGGGAAAGATTATTTGGTGCAGGACGGCGATTGTATGCACTTCAGGTTTAATGTGTAAATTTTAATTTTAGTAAAATATTAAAGAACGTGTGGCTGAAAAGTTGCACGTTTTTTTGTGTGCGAATTTGTTGTACGCCAGCTAAAACTTTTACTCAGCATTGGTCTCGCTTTACGCTACTATCTTTTGCCTCAAAGGCAGGTAAAAGGATAGGTGTTTCAAACGGGCGTAGACATTAAACTTTTCATTTTCTATTAAAAATTTAAGAAACCTGTTTTAGTAAAAAACGTGCAACTTTCGATTGCACGTTTTTATATTTTATCCATTCTAATTTACTGTCTTTTTCACCTTTTTCTTCCCTGCTGTTTTCCTCGGTTTTAAAATTACCTTCGTCCAACCTTTGTCTTTATCATCAAAATGCTTGTAGGATTCTGGTGCTTCGTCCAACGAAAGTTCATGCGAAATAACTTTTTGAAGGCATCGCCTTTCCTG
The DNA here is from genome assembly GCA_040400515.1 of Ferruginibacter sp. Lineage (GTDB taxonomy): Bacteria > Bacteroidota > Bacteroidia > Chitinophagales > Chitinophagaceae > Ferruginibacter. Next base: position 75,449 of record JBBAQB010000008.1, read on the forward strand.
CCAAAATCAAAGTACAAAGCTGCCGGTTGTACGATTTTACTTTGGCAATTGGGCCTGTCCGGCAAAAGTGAAAAGCACAAAACAAAAACCGCAAAAAATGCGCTTTAATAGTTTCGCTTTTAAAATTATTTTATTGGGAGTAATTTAAAATAGGAAACCTTGTACCTATCACCTACTACCACTCCCTGCACTTCAGCTTTTCTTATCGTTTCACAAAATCCATCTTTTGCATGGGCATCTCCATGCAGGTCAATCTTAGTACCATCAACAAAATAAGATTTACCATCAAATCTAACTGCTAGGTCGCAACCGCTGCCTACCATTTTAAACTTACATTCTCCACAGGAAACTTCAGCAATTTCAATCTTTTTTGTACTATCTGCAACGATGGTTGTTTTAGAATCTTGCTGCGCAAAAGAAACACTACTCACAAATATGGTAAGAAGCAAAAACAATGATGATTTTAAAATCATTTTTTTAAATTTTTTATTGTTTAATAATTTGTAACTAGAAATTTAAACGGGCTGTAGTGTAAAAATTTCTACCTCCGACCGAGAAACCAGATGTAAAGTAACGGTAATTTCGGTCAAAAATATTTTCGAGCCCTATTTGCATTTGTACATTTTTATTTATTTCTAACTGGGCTTTTATGTTGACGGTCATCCAGGCGGGCATACCGTCAGCCGTTGCATACTGTGCATTGTCCTCGCCGTCTGCATTGTAATCATTTAGATATTTCCATCCATTATACATGAAATACAGCTCAGTACTTATTTTGTTTTTTTGAAACCCAACACATGTTTTTCCAATTACAGGTGGAATATGATCCAATGGTTTAGTTGAAACATTTTTCTTTACAAGTGCATAAGATCCGTTTGCCTGCTTTTCATAAATTGTTGAAGGCACAGTAACATCTGTTTTATACCTTCCCTTTGTAAACCCAACAGAAGTTCTTACATAAAAGTTCTTAAGGAAGGTAGCATCCAAAGCAAAATTGAAACCGTAAACATTTGCCCTATTTACATTTTGGCTGGCCAATACTTGGCTTTGCACACCATTAAAAATGACAGAGTCCTGCCCATTTAACAAAAATGGTGCAGTTATAATTGCATTGTTAAATATGCTGTAAAACCACGTCAGTTCTACTTTTACGGCCTTTGCAATCACCTGAGAAATTTCCACATCCACATTGTAAGTAAACTCAGGTTTTAAAGAGGCGTTTGGCAGGACAACCTGTCTTGCTGCTGTGCTCGATTCAAAAACTTTTGAAAGGTCATCGATGTTTGGTGCTCTAAAAGCCGATGAAACAGCTGTTTTTAAAGTAGTAGTGTTCGTTGGCCTATAAACAAAACCTATATTCCCCGTAACAGCAACATTATTTTGGCTTACTGCGGTATCTGGCAATCTTAAAAAAGAATTGTCGATTACATTACTTTTTAAATTCACAAATTGCAGACGAATACCATCATTCAATACAAATTTCTTGCTTGTAAATTTGTAAGTATGCTGCATATAAATACCGAAGCTGTTCATACTGTTTTTTCCGTCAGGATATCGGGTTAAAATCTTAGAAGTGCTGCTATTAGTAAGGTTTGTTCTTAACGCCACCGATTTTACATCGTTTAACTGTGCATCAGTTCCTAAAATAAACTCATGGTCACCTATTATCTTTCTACCGCTAATGGTCACACCAAAAACATTTACTTTTTCTACCTGGCTTTCAAATCTGTCGTAACGTTTATATTCTCTCGTCTGCCTGCTTTCTTTTACATATTGGTAATTTACATTTGCCTTCACCTCGTCAAAGAAAAGTTTTTTTCTGAAGTTAAACTCGTAGGCTCCTAATAATCTTGTTTGAGGCCCGTAATACCATTCTGCAAAGCGTAAAGCAGTTCCAATTGTACCACCAAAATTTCGGGTATCCTGCAACCTGTCATACCTTGGCACATTGGTTGAATTTGACAATTGAAAATTGAAAAGATGGCTGCTGTTCGGCGTTGGTTTTATTAAAAACTTCTGAATAATATCCCATTGTTTGTATCCTGAAAATTTCTGTACCCGATCGTCATTGTTCTTTAAAATGGTATCTACACCGTTTATCCTGTCAATGTAAAATGATCGCCTTCCAAAGTCTGGATATTTGTCCCGATAATTATTTCCCATTTTCATATCGCCAAAGTTGCTGTAATTATACGACTAAAACCAGGCTAATTTTTTACCTCAAATGCTTACGTCTGCATGAATTGTTTTTTCATTGTTAACTGTACTGTATCTTGAAAACGCAGTACCTGTTAACAGTTTTTTTTTATCAGCAGATAGCAGCGGCGATTTTGTAATCAAATGAATAATGCCGCCCAATGCATCGCTCCCATAAGTTGTGCTGGATGGCCCATACATAACTTCGACTCTCGCAAGCGAATTTTGATCCATCGTAATTACATTTTGTAAATGCCCAGCTCGGTAAATGGCATTGTTCATTCGCACTCCATCTACTACTATGAGTATTCTACTCGCTTCAAAACCACGTATAACAGGACTACTCCCACCCTGCTGGCTTTTTTGAACAAATATTTTGCCTGTACTCGCTAAAAGGTCGCCGGTATTTTGTGCATTTGCTTTTGCAATGGTTTTTGCAGCTATCACATCAATTTTTTGAGCAACATTTTTTCTTTTTTCAACAAAATTACCCGAAGAAATTACCACTTCCTCTAAGTCAGTCTTGCTGGTTAGCGTATCTGGCAACACGGTTTTATTTTTTTGGGCGACAATATTTTGAACAAAAAGGAATGATAAAATTATGATAAGAAATTTTTTCATAAAAAATTAAATAATATTTTTTACACAATGAGAAGGTCACCTGCTTGCAAAACAAGTGGCATTAAATAGAACAGATATAGTAACTATGAATTGGGAGGAGGTACAAAAAATATTCGAGGTTGGCTAACTGCAACTTCATCATAAAAAAAATAACTACACTTATCGCTCACATTGTAAAGTGTAAAATTGCACTCACATCTCCAAGTGACAATGGCCAAATAAATTTCTGATAATTTTTCTATTGGAAATGTTAACTGCTTGTTTTTTGATGTGAGCAAGCTGACCTTTTCATCAATTATATCTTCATCCTCATCAAACAAACCAATAAATACAATCTTATCTGCTAGAGCATAGTATGATTTTACGTCAAATAACCTACCACCTATTTTTATCTCTTCATTTTTCTGAACCCAGGTAAAAGAATCTTTTGTTAACGTAATTGTCTTCACACACACTTTTTCTAAACGCTCTTTCATTTCGTACCTAACAATTGTTCTATTTATAAAAAGAGAAATATACAGTAGTACCGGAAGTATTACAATCACTATCATAACCGAGGCACCAATATTTTTCTTTAATAGCATTGTTACGAAGTTAAAAATATTATAACTACATTAATTAAATTTTTACATTATTGTCCGGCATTTATTACAACACTTATATCTTAATTTTGAAGTCTTAACTTGTATAAGATGGACAATGATTTTAGCAATTTAGTTGTACATTATTCAAGCGATGAATTGCTTACTATGGTTTACCAGTTTGAGCAGTGGGAGAAAGAAATGATGGCAGCAGTACAAAACGAACTTGCAGCTCGAAACCTTCTACCTGCAGATATTTCAGAAAGAAGTAATAAGGTTATAGAGAGAGAAGATGAGATTCTTTCAGAAGGTAAAGAAGCGACTTTTGCACAGCAGTTTCTTGGCTGGATAGGTGTGTTGGGTATATTGGGTTTGATAATAGGTTACGAACTTGCTTTTGCAAAGATAACGAGTAGCTTTACCGACAAGGAATATTTCAAATATGATGAGCAATCCAGAGAAAGTGGGCGGTATATGTATTATATTTCTCTTGCAGTTATAATCCTTTTTTTTATCTATAAAATTGCAAATTTTGTAGAAAGATATTAGTTCTTTCCATGAAAAATTCCAGACTCGGTCGTTTTTGGATTTACATGCTTGGTTGTAATTCGTTTTCCTTCTTTTTTTACTGAATAATTTTTTCTCAGTTCCCAAACTATGTCACTTGCATATTTTCTTGTCTGTTCAATATCAACTACTGGAAAAGGATAATCAGTTCCTATTATACAATGGTATAACTGTTGTTCGATAACACTCAATTTCCATGGCTCGTGGATTAGCCCTGCCGGTACGTCTTTTAACTCGGGCAGCCATTGTTTTAAAAAAACGCCGTCTGCATCATGTTCCTGCGAATTTTTTACAGGGTTGTATATTCTAATTGTATTCACGCCCGTTACGCCAGCCTGCATCTGCAATTGGGGATAGTGAATACCGGGCTCATAATCTAAAAATTGTCTTGCCAAAAAATGTAGATCTTGCCAGTTCTGCCATAGGTTAAAGGTAAAAAAGGAAACTACCATTGCACGCATTCTAAAATTTAAATAACCTGTAGCAACAACACACCGCATACATGCATCAATAAGTGGAACACCCGTTGTTCCCGTTTGCCATGCCTTTATGTAGTAATCATTTTTCGGTTTTACAATTGCATCATAACCTCGGTTTATGTTCTCAAATTCCATTCGGCATTCGTCTTCAAATTTTTGCATAAAATGGCAGTGCCAATGAAGCCTGGAAGTAAAATTTGCCAATGCTCTTTTATTGCTGCTCTTTTCATAGTGCTGCATACAATACTGGTACACCATTTTCATGCTTATATTTCCGTAAGCAAGATAGGGGGATATGCGGCTGCAACTTTTTCGGCTAAGGGCTGGTTTAGAAATATGTTTGCTGTAGTTTATAAACCGCTCTCTTAAAAAATTATCCAGGTATCGCCAGGCAAGGGTTTCACCGCCCTGCTGAAAATTTTTATCAGCAGTTTTTATTTCTGCAGGTAGGTTTTTCCCTTTTATCAATTCGTAAACGTCATTTCGTAAAAGCAAAAAATTCCATTTTTGTTCGTCAACCAGCTGCGGAGGCATGCTCATCGTTTTTGCCCACAAGCCATTCCAGTTTTTTCTGCTTTTTAATTTTCTTACTACCGCATTGTGCGGATATTCTTTCCACTCAATTTTATGCTGCCAGGTAAAAGCTTTTACCTTTTTATCCCTTTCATACGTTATTCCATTTCCAATTTCCTCATGCGAAAAAATAGTTTTAATTGTGTAGTTATTTTCTATTGCCGCAAGTACATCTAACACCTCATTATGAAAAACATACATTTTGCCATTTACAGCATCCAGCTTTGCCTGCATATCCTGCAAAGATTGGTAAACGAATCGCCAATGCCTTGTATCACTGTCAGCACCCGCCATTACAGAAGGTTCAAAACAATAAATTAGCATGAGTGGCTCTTCTTCCTGCTGTGCAAAATACAATGGCGCATGGTCTGTAAAACGCAGATCTCTTTTAAACCATACTATATTTATTTCTTCTTTTTTTATGGGAATACTTTTAGGTGAATTTTATGAAGGTAACATTGATTAAAAATATTAATAACTGAAAAACGGAAACATTTGAAATATTGTAATTTTTATTTCACTAAAATTACTCCAATAAAAAACGGCTCCCAAATTGGAAGCCGTTTAAAATTCTTAATCTCTTAACCTATTATTGTGGTATTAAAACCTGGTTAATTTTATGAAGCGTACCATTAATATAAAACTGATCGCTAGAACCGTTTGGTGCTGGTGTAGGATTAATAATAACATTTGCTGCAGTTGCATTGCCCAATCCTTTTACAGTTGCAGTGCTTGCAAATGCGCCGGTGAATGTCGCATTCAGTTCAATACCTGGGTGTGCGGCAATGGCTGTATTTAACAACGTGGGATATTTCGTAGCTGTTGTTGGAAAATTAGCAGTAAAGGCTGTATTGGTGAACAAATGATAAACAACAATTCCCTTAACAGTTGTAGCTGATAATGCTCCAAAAAGTGCAGGATTGCTAAATACTGCCGGTGTAGATGCCAGAAACGCTGCTTGGGCAGCGGCCGTTACAGCAGGTACACCTTGTGCAATTAATGCTTGTGTTATTAAAGCAGTAAGTGTAGCTTGAAACACTGCATCTGTTGGCGCAAAAACAGTTAAGTTGGCGGCAGGATTGTTTAAAGCTGATACCAGCGTTCCAGGAGTTCCTGTACCACTATCAGCACGCAATATAGCCGCTTGCAAATAAGTAAGACCCGTGCCCGGAGCTACATCTGTATTTATTCTATCCCATAAAAATGTAGTGTTAGGCGGAGCAATCATACTCGCAACGTGATGTATAACCCCATTCAAGGCCGATACATTCAAAGGCGTTGTCATCGGTAAAGTATTTACCCTTAAAATTCCAGGCCTTTTTGAAGGAAAAGTTCTAAATGTGAGGAATGGTGCAGCTGGCGAAGGAAAAATTGAAGTGCCCACAGGAAAATTCGGAAATATATTCGGAATAGACGCTGTATCATAACGTTGAGGAATGATATTATAGGAAACTAAACCTACCGCAGAAGCAACAGGTATATTAGCATTTATAAATCCTGCAAAAACGGCATCAGGTGCGGCCAAGGGAACTAGTCCACCTGAGATAGCATTTATAAATGACTTCATACCATTGTTATCAGGTACAAATAATGTATACTGATTTGTAACACTTGTTGCTTTGAGCAAGTTTACAAAATTGGTAGGTCCTAAACTTGCTCTTTTTACCAACAAATAGTATAAACTGTCGTTAGCGGTTGTTTTTAAAATAGAATCAAGAGAAATTGTACCATTTGCTTTTGCAACCGGGATGGAAAATTGCTGAACATCTTTATTACAAGATGCAAACAGCATTGCGGCCCCAATCATTGGCAACAACCCTTTTTTATATTTATTTAGTAATGTTTTCATTATTATTATTTTTAATATTAGATTAATACAAGTTAAAACCGATGCTCACATAATATAAACCGCCTACAACAGAATTACCTGTTGCGTTTCTGTAATATTGGTTGAATAAATTATTAGCACCTACTTTCAATAAAGTCCTAGTAGCTGGCATTTTCATGCTAACCTGTGCATCTACAGTTTGTACTGATGGTACATCTCCGCTTGCAAAATCTCCCTGGTAATTAAATGCATCTTGATAACGATATGTTACGTTAAAGCCATAGGCTTTATTTTTACCAAAACCATTATTTGCCAAAGTTAAATTGGTACGGAATTTTGGCGAGTTAAAAAAGGAGTAGAAACCTGCATCAATGTCCCCGATTTCATCAGACGAGAAATTTCCTCCAATAATAAAACCTTTTGGAAGTCTGTAATCTAAACTGATACCGTAACCACTCGTTGTTACTTTTTTAGAATTATTTACCGGTATAGAGTAAGTTATTCCTTTTGCAGTATCTGCCTGTGTAATTGGCCCACCTGTTCTTGATTGTACAATGATAGTACGACTGATAAAATCTTTGTATTGGCCATAATAACCATATACGTCAATTAATAATTTATCGCCAAAATGAAGGCCTTTGTAACCTAACTCGTAAGTAGAAACAGATTCAGGTTTAAAACTGAAATCAGTGACTTTTACAGGCGTTCCTCTTTGTAAGCTTTCGTAAGAATAGCTAGGATTACCGATAAAATTATATTTGTTAGCCAATATAGCATTACCACCCGTTAAACGTGTACCACCACCAACAGAAAGATCAATATACTGCTGCTGGGTAGATGGGAAACGGTATGCTGACTGATAAGATACACGTACATTTTTATTTTCGGCAAGTTTAACCAAAGCCGTAGCTCTTGGTGTAAAACGACCTTCAAAGTTTTCGTTTTTATCGTATCTGCCAGCTAATGTAACTTTCAAACGACTTACAATTTGACGGCTTGCTTGTACATAACCACCAAATTCGTTAATACCTATCTTTCCTGCAGTATCTGCAAACAAAGTTCCCTCAGAGTTTAAAAGGTATCTTTTAAAATTTCCTCCAATAATAACATCGGCTACTTTACTTGTGTATTGAGTAAGGTTCAACTGACCTTCTACGTTGTAAAGATTTGTTTTATCTAAAAACAATCCACCACCATTTTTAATAGGAATTGATCTTACCCTGTTAAAAATATCTTTAAACTGTTGGCTGCCTGCTGCAGGTCTTCCTACATCTGCAGTTGCACGAGCAATATTTTGTGCTTCAAATTGAGATTTACCTAACTGCAATGCAGATAAGTATGCAATTGAATATTGACCGTACCATGATGCTGCAATCTCAGGAAGACCGATTGTTCCACCTGCATTAGCTTTTGGTGGAGATGCTTTCCATGCTTCGTTTAAAAGTCTTGTTGTTACAGTTGCGTTAAAAGACTGCCCTGCATTTTCTTGCGTAGTATATGCTCTTACATACCAGTTTTTGTTGTTTAATTCTAACTTATACTGGCCCATTTTTAAGTCCTTAAGAGAATACCTGTCACTAGCTGTGTAAGTACTGTTACCGGTACCATAATAGGCAGCTGCAATTGCTTCAATTTTAGGCGTTATTTTGTAATGCAAAGCACCTGTACCCTTAAAGTTTACCGTATTAGGGTTTATTATATCTCTTTCATTATAACCTGTACGAGATACATTTATAGGAGTAGTTAGAAAACCGGCTGGTGCCCCAATGCCTGAAAGGATAGGACGAATATCTGTTGTTGTTTCATCACCATAGACATTTATACCATTGTAATTAGCATCGGATTCTCTCGTGCCAAATGATGGATTACCTGCCACACCAAGACCTTTATAATTTCTGTAATCATCACCTACCCAGTCTTTAGCAGAAATAATTTCTCCGGTAAATTTAAAGGCAAATTTTTCAGATACTTTTTTACCCCAACGCATACTCCAATTATAATATGGCGACGTTGGACGTTCTCTTTTATCGGTATGCATGATACCAGTTTTTATTTCTGCAGATAACCCTTGGTATTTGAAAGGACTTTTACTATTTATAAGCAAAGTACCATTCATACCACCTGGGCCATAGAGTGCAGACGAAGCGCCAGGTAATAATTCAATATTATCCACATCAAGTTGTGATAAACCAACAATGCTACCTACGGAAAAATTAAGACCAGGAGCCTGGTTATCCATACCATCAACCTGTTGGTTAAAACGAAGATTTCCGCTTCCGTTAAAACCACGTGTAGTAGGTGTTTTAAAAGTTAAAGACGATGTTGTAATATCTACACCTTTAAAGTTAGCAACAACGTCATAGTAACTTGCAGCGGGAGCAGTGCGAATAGCCGAAGCACTAACTCTTTCGATAGATACCGCCGATTCTAAAATGTTTTGTGCTACACGATTTGCAGAAACGACAACTTCTTGCCCAAGTGCATCGCTCGGTACAAAATTTACATTTATTGCTTGTGATACACTCGTTACTGCAACCTCCTGGGCTGAGTAACCCACTGAAGAAAAAATAAGTGTGACAGGCAAAGATTTCGCTGCAATTTTAAAATTGCCCTTTTCATCGGTAAATGTACCTGTATCGGTACCTTTAATAGTAACTGAAACAGCCGCTACATTTTCTGTATTGGAGCTGTTTTTAACGTTACCGCTGATGGTTACATTTTGTGCATAAGCGCCCACCGAAAAGATGGAAGCTAACAACATTGTAGCCATGTAGCTTGTAAACTTTCTCATATCTGTTGTTTTGGTTTTCTAAATAATCTGCCAAAATAAGCATTGTTCGTATGTAATAAAATTTTTTTTTATCACGTATGTGCATATTAATTTAAAAATGAGGTTGTATTTGTGAAAACTAGAGACTATTTTAGCGCCATGAGTCATTTCCATTTTAACAACCAAACTAATTTTTACAGCGGTAAAGTAAGAGATGTTTACAGCATAGGTAGCGAGCTTTTGGTGATGGTTGCAAGCAATCGCCTATCCGCCTTCGATGTAATCCTGCCTCGAACAATACCATTTAAAGGACAGGTTTTAAATGAAATAGCTGCGTTTATGCTAAACGAGTGCAAAGATATTTGTCCTAATTGGCTGTTAGACGTGCCGGCGCCAACTGTTAGCATTGGTAAAAAATGTAATCCATTTGCAATAGAAATGGTAGTGAGGGGTAATCTTACTGGCCATGCATGGCGCACATACAACGAAGGTAAAAGGATGTTGTGTAGTATAAATTTACCCGATGGAATGAAAGAAAATGATTTTTTTGAGCATCCAATTATCACACCTTCCACAAAAGCACACGAAGGCCACGACGAAGATATAAGTAAGGAAACCCTCATTGAAAAAGGAATTGCAACAAATGAAGAGTGGGAAATACTTGAAAAATATACACTACAATTATTTGAACGTGGAAAAACACTTGCAAAAAAGCAACAACTTATTCTAGTTGATACAAAGTATGAATTTGGTAAAATTGGAGATGAAATATATTTAATGGATGAAATTCACACCCCCGATTCATCTAGGTACTTTTACGAAGAAGGCTTTTACGAAAGGTTAGACCGCAATGAAAAGCAAAAACAGCTGAGTAAAGAGTTTGTTAGAGAATGGTTGATGGAAAATAATTTCATGGGGAAGGAAGGTCAGTATGTTCCTGAAATGACGGACGATAAAGTAAATGAAATAAGTAAAAGATATATTGAGTTGTTTGAAAACATTACCGGCACTAACTTTCTACCTAAAATAATGAGTGATGATGAATTATTCGAAAAGGTAACGGCATCTTTAAGTTCAGTCGGGAAACTGTTGTTGTAGAAAAACATACCCATTTAATAAATATTGGAATTAGTTTCAGCCTCATAAATGAGGTGGCATATAATTTGGTTTTGTAATGAAAATTTTCAGCAGATTTATTTTCAACTCTAAAACAAAAAATTATGTCCAGTTTACTTTACACCATCGCAGTTATTCTTGTTATTATTTGGGCCATTTCCTATTTTGGTGGTTAATATACCGGTGGTATTATTCATATTCTATTAGTAATTGCAATTATCGCCGTACTTTTCAGAGTCATATCCGGCAGCAGGCCGCTTTAATTTCAAACTTTTAAAAATGAAAAAATCAAACATTGTTTTGGCTATACTTGCAGGAGCAGCTATTGGCGGTATTATTGCAATAGCTTTTAAAGCAGAAAAAGCTTTGATAACTGAGCAGGAAGACGAAGATTCTGACAATAATGTCTTTGATAAAATAGCCCAACAGTTCTCTGATAAAATTTCATCCGAATTAAAAACAGCAGAATACAGAATAAAATCTGAGGTAAAAAACAACAATGGTTTTTTGAAGCCTGATGAACAAACAGGCGTTTTTCTTTAATAAAAAAAATCCTTTTGCAAAATTGCAAAAGGATTTTTGTTATTCGTTTAAGCTTCCTTAGTCCTACAGTTCAAACCCATCTTGTATTGTAGCTCCCTTCTTAATAACTACAATACCATCTTTTACCACAAATAAGGATTGGTCGGCATCCGGGAGATGAGTACCACCAATTATTTTTACATTGTTACCAATCCGGCAGTCTTTGTCAGTGATCACATTCTTTAATTCGCAGTTTTCGCCAATTCCGACCTTTGGCACTCCATGTTCAAAATTGTGAGCAATCTCTGCTATTGTTTCATAAAAATCATTGCCCATAATATAACAACTTTCCAAAACACTCCCTGTTCCTATTCTGCTTCTAATTCCAATTACAGAGTTAGCTATAGATTTTGCGTGTATTATACAACCCTCTGCCACTAATGTTTGAGTGATAGTTGTACCACTTATTTTGGCCGGTGGGAGCATACGAGCACGGCTAAAAATCATTTGCTGTTTATCAAATAAATTAAATGGAGGCATATCCATTGTGAGTGCAAGATTTGCCTCAAAAAAAGAATAAATGTTTCCAATATCCGTCCAGTACCCACCATACTGGTAGCTTATCACTTTATATTTATTAATCGCATCCGGTATTATTTCTTTACCAAAATCAGTAGCATCCTTTTTTTCTTTTTCGAGCAAATCAAATAAGACCTTTTTGGTAAATATATAAATACCCATAGATGCCAGGTAGTTTCGTTGCATCACTTGCATATCTGTTCCGGTATCACTTATCCAACCGGGCAATAACTCCAGTGCAGGCTTCTCAATAAAAGAGGTAATGTGGTTGGATTCGTCTGCTTTAAGAATACCAAATTCTGTAGCTTCTCTTTCCGCTACAGGAATGGTAGCAATGGTAATATCTGCTCCCGCATTTTTATGGTTATCTATCATTTCAGCAAAGTCCATTTGGTACAACTGATCCCCACTTAAAATAAGCACATAATCAAACTCGTTTTTTTTAATATGCTTTAAGGATTGCCTCACCGCATCAGCAGTGCCTTGAAACCACCCTAAACTATCCGGTGTTTGTTCAGCAGCAAGTATATCTACAAAACCGCTGCTAAATCCACTAAATTGATAGGTATTTTTGATATGCTTATTGAGCGAAGCGGAATTGTATTGGGTAAGTACAAACATGCGACTTATGTTACTGTTTATACAATTGGAAATTGGAATATCAACCAACCTATATTTTCCGGCGATAGGCACGGCAGGCTTGCTTCTCGTTGCCGTTAGGGGGTACAGCCGTGAGCCTGCACCACCACCTAAAATTACTGCTACTACTTGTTTGCTGGTCATGGGTTTTTATTTATTTTGAACCGAATCGTAAAGGTTAATATATTGTTGTGCACTAGCTGTCCAACTGTTGTCAATTTGCATCATTGTTTTTATGATCTCTTTCATTTTATTTTTATTGGCATAAAGTTCTATTGCACGTTGTATAGAAATATCAATATCAATTAACGATGCATAATCAAAACACAATCCGTAGCCATTTTTTTCATCAATATCTTTCACTGTATCTCTCAAACCACCCGTTCGTCTAACAATAGGCACTGTACCGTACCGCATGGCATACAACTGATTTAAGCCACACGGCTCTACCCTACTAGGCATTAATAAAAAATCAGCACCGGCGTACATTAAGTGACTCAGCTTTTCGTTGTAACTTATTTGCGAATTATAATATCCTACAAATTTATTTTGCAAAGCCATCAATTCATTTTCAACCAATGGATCTCCGCTACCCAATATTAAAAAATTTAATTTGCCTTCATATCTTTTAAGAGCATCCTGTATGGCCACCGGCAATAAATCTGCAGCTTTTTCCTGCACTAGTCTGCCAATAAACACGAAAAGAGGCAGCTCTTTATCAAGATGAAAGTCATCACAAAGTTTTTTCTTGTTGAGGGCTTTTCCATCAGTACAATCTTTTGTAGAAAAATTATCCAATATATAGGTATCTATTTCCGGGTTCCAAACTTTGTAATCAATTCCGTTTATTATACCCGAGCATTTAAAATATTCTGATCTAAATAAACTCTCCAACCCATTTGCATCATCCATTAACTCACTCATGTAACCAGAACTTACTGTATTAACTGCATCAGCACATTTTATACCGCAAGCAAGTGGATTCACCATATTACTCCAGTCAAGCATACCCCATTTCCATGTATTCCACGCCGGTAAATAAGCCGCTTTTTCCCATGGCATCCAACCTTGGTATTGGGCATTGTGTATAGTTAGAACGGTAGGTACTTGCATTAATTTTCCATAAGCAAAACATTCCTTCATCATAAAAGGAATGAGGGCAGCCTGGTGGTCGTGCACATGCACAACATCTGGCATGTGTTCCCATTTATTTACCCATTCCAGCACTGCAATTTGAAAAGCGGCAAACCTTTCTGTATCGTCATCATAACCATATACCTTTTCTCTATCTAACAAACCATTTATATCAACACAATACAAATCGAACCCTAGCTTATTATTCTTTTCTTTTATTATGGTAAAATCAAAGTTCATTTTCTCCATAGAAAAATGTCCTTTATGCACTACTTCCCATTCATTATCGTACAGAAATTTTGTACGATACATAGGCACAACCACCTTTGCTACATGCCCTTGTGATTGCTGGTATTTTGGCAAAGCACCAACCACATCAGCAAGTCCACCAACTTTAGCCATGGGATAGCATTCTGCACTTACATGAATAATTTCCATCGTAATGATAAATATTTGCTTGAATTTATGAAGTATATCTTAAAAAAGTTGAAACATTGGTTAAAAAATATTTATGCTATTTGGAAAAACATTGTTTTGCAATTGTTCCAAAAATAAAAGTTCCAAATTATTTTATATTCTTAAATTTTTGAAATAATAATACTATTGGCCAAAATGATCATTTTGATTTTTGATTTAAATTATTTTTTGGTTAATAAATATTTACACTATTTTGAGTCACAAAACCAACCAAATTATGATAGTGAGTATAGATGAACAATTAAATTCTTCTACAAAAGAGAAAATGATACCAACCAATTATGGAGCACTAGGAACATTGGTGACGGTGTTTTTCTTTTGGGGATTTATTGCTGCAGGTAACAGTGTCTTTATTCCTTTTTGTAAACACAAATTTAATTTAGATCAATTCCAGAGCCAGTTAGTTGATACTGCATTCTACTTCGCCTATTTTGTTGGTGCTCTCATTTTATTTGCTGTTGGCGCATTAAAAGGCAGCGACCCCGTAGCAAAATGGGGCTATAAAAAAGGAATTGTTTATGGTTTGTTATTTTCCGCTTTCGGTGCTGCTATTATGATTATTGCTGTAAACCTTGGTACTTTTCCGGGAATGCTTGCAGGTTTATTTGTTGTGGCACTTGGGTTTTCTTTACAACAAACCGCAGCTCAACCTTTCGCCATTGCATTGGGAGATCCAACTACAGGTACAAGTAGAATAACATTAGGTGGCGCTATAAATTCTTTCGGCACTACCATTGGGCCACTCGTTGTTGGGCTTGCATTATTTGGAACAACTGCGGCAATTACCGATGAGAAAATCGCAACACTTAGTCTTGGTAAAGTTATTTTATTATACAGCTGTGTTGGCGCTTTATTTATTGGTGCAGCTTTAATGTTTTACACTTCTAAAAAAGTACCAAGTGGAGTAACTGTTGAAAAAACAGAACATGCAAACAAAGCTCTGTACACACTGCTTATTATGACAGGGTTATTAGCCGTTATGTTTGTTCCGATTTTTAGCAGCTATATAGGTATTTCAGACGCTATTACTGATACAGAAAAACATGCTTTAGAATCTTATCGCTTAAAATGGTTACTTGGTGCATTTGCAGTTATTATTTTAGGGTTGGTTTACTCAAACGTTTCCGCTAAGAAAAATGCAAACGGTTGGGGTGCAATGAAATATCCACAATTGCTTTTAGGCATGCTGGGCATATTTTTTTATGTAGGGGTAGAAGTTACCGTTGGCAGCAACCTTACCGAACTTCTTAAGCATGATGGGTTTGGAAATTTATCATCATCAGAGGCGACACCATATGTGGCTATGTATTGGGGAAGTTTAATGATAGGCAGGTGGGCATTTGCCGTGAGCGCATTTAATTTAAGCAAGCAAAAAACAATTATTCTTCAGTTTATTGTTCCATTTATAGCATTTGGAATTTTAATATTTGTAAACAGTGCATTTGGTTATGATATGCAGAAGTTGTATTGGTATGTAGCATGTGTCGTTATACAGATTGCCGCTTTTTTTGTAAGCAAAAATAAACCTGCAAGAACCTTATTAATATTTTCATTACTTGGCGTGGCGGCTATGATCATTGGTACCAAAACTACCGGCACTGTTTCCATTTATGCATTTTTGAGCGGAGGTTTATTTTGCTCTATTATGTGGCCTTGTATTTTTAGTTTATCAATTGCAGGTTTAGGAAAATACACAACGCAAGGCTCAGCATTTTTAATTATGATGATTTTAGGTGGTGGTATTATTCCACCGATACAAGGCAAATTTGCTGATTATTTACAGGCGGGTTCAACCATTGATGGATATGGTATTCACACCTCTTATTGGATAGCAGCTGCTTGTTTTGCATACCTTGCATTTTTTGCTTTTGTAGTAAAAGGAATTTTAGGCAAACAAGGCATAAACTATGATTTGTCTAGCGATGCAGCAGGACATTAATTATGATACAACCAGAGATTACAACAGACCGAACACAACCTGATCTTAAAAAAATTAAACGAATGCTGGATATATCAAACGATCATGCAATAGGGATTGACATTGGTGGCACAAATACCAAATATGGAATTGTAAACCATCGTGGACAAATTGTATTTGAAGGGTCTATTAAAACAGATGCGTATCCCTTAATAGACGATTTTATAAACGCATTATACGAAAAACTTGAACCTGAAATTGAAAAACTGAAAGATGTAAATATTGTGGGAATTGGAATGGGCGCACCCAATGGAAACTTTTATACAGGTACTATTGAGTACGCACCAAATTTACATTGGAAAGGTGTCGTGCATCTCGCAGATTTGGTAACGGCAAAATTTGGGCTGCCTGCTAAACTTACCAACGATGCCAATGCCGCAGCTGTTGGAGAATTTATGTACGGTGCAGCAAGAGGGATGAAAGATTTTATTATGATCACCCTTGGAACGGGTGTTGGGAGCGGCATTTTTGCCAATGGTGAATTGATACTTGGCCATGATGGATTTGCAGGGGAACTTGGTCACACCATAGTTGTACCTGGGGGAAGATTACACCCGAATACAGGCTCTTTAGGCTCATTGGAAAGTTATGCAAGTGCAACAGGTGTAACCATAACTGCTAAGGAATACATGACCGGTACAGATGAGGCAAGCGTATTGAGAGATGTACCTATGGAGACTTTAACGAGCAAAATGGTTTTTGATGCAGCCATTGCAGGTGATTCCCTTGCGCAAAAGGTATTTATGAGTACCGGTGATATTTTGGGAATGGCTCTTGCAAACTTTGTTATGTTCTCATCACCGCAAGCAATTATATTATTTGGCGGACTTACGAAAGCAGGCGATATTTTGATGAAACCAGTTAAGGACAGTATGGAAAGAAATCTTTTGCCAATTTTTAGAAATAAAGTACAACTTATTTTTAGCGAACTAAAAGAAAGCGATGCAGCTATTTTAGGTGCAAGTGCTTTGGTTTGGGGTTAGTATTTTTACAATATAATTTTTAAAAAAAGGTGCTTTATTGTCACCTTTTTTATTGGTAATTTATTAATGAGTAGCTAAAAAATCAATACAAAGATTTCACGCAATTATTTTTTAAAATTATAGGAATCAAATAAATCCAAAGAAAGAGGTTTATTGGCAACACAATCATAATAGGTTTCTTTTTGAATTAATTTATCATCTATAAAAAAACTGCACGAAGTTTCAGACCATGCTTTTCCAATTTTTACATGGTCTCCTAACAGTCCTTCTTCTTTTGTATTACCATTGTATTTTATAAAACGCTTTACAAATAATTTTTCTTTGTCAATCCAAAGCTGGTTTAATTTTTCTCCTTCATTTTGAGCTCCAAGTACGTAATATTTTCTTCCGTTCCAGGTTCTTTCATATGCCTTGTGTATATCATAGCCTTCTCTCTCCATTTTTTTTAACACACTGTCAAAAGGATGAAAATACATTCCCCCAAGCAAAAAAATAAGGTCCTCTCCTCTTAATCCCTTTCTGACAAGTTTACCTTTTGAAAAATTATAAGAAGAATCTTTAATAAAAATCACGGCGTTCCCATCTTTTACTTCGCCAAAAGAAATACGAAAGTAATCAGGGAAAACAATCGCTTCATACCATCTGGCAGTTTTAATGAGCGTATCGTTCTTATAAGATTCCGTTTTTTGTGTAAACGTGAAAGTCTTGAACCATTTGCCTGCATAGCGTTTGTGCATTTTCGATAAGATATCTACACCAGTAATTGGCTTGCTCTCTTTAAAAGACAACATCAGCAAAACAATAAGCGCTAAACTTGCAAATGATATTAATTTTTTCATTTTATTTTAAACTTAAAGAATATTTTGCAGTTGCGTTCTATTAAATGTAAGAACGGAGAAACCTAAAGTATTCCGCTGTCATAATTTCACATTAAAAAATTGGTTCAAAAGTTGCTTCAGTTTTTAAAAAAAATATATGAGTAAAGTATGGTTAATAACGGGATGCTCCACTGGCTTTGGTAGAGAACTGGCAAAATTCGTTTTGGAAAGTGGCAACAAGGCTGCAGTAACTGCAAGAAAAACGGAAGATATTCAGGATATTGTTGATGGCAATAAAGAAAATGCCATCGCTTTAAAACTGGATGTTACAAAAGAAGATGAAATAAAAGCTGCCGTAGCTGATACAATTGCAAAATTTGGCAGAGTAGATGTGTTAGTAAATAATGCAGGAATTGGATATTTTGGCGCAATAGAAGAAAGTGAAGACGATGCTGTTAGAAAAATGTTTGAAATAAATGTATTTGGGCTGGCAAAAATGACGCAAGAAGTACTGCCACAAATGCGTAAACAGAAAAGTGGACACATTGTAAACATTGCTTCAATTGGCGGTTTGCGTTCGTTCCCCGCAGTAGGTTTTTATAACGCTACTAAATATGCGGTTGATGGTTTATCAGAGGCTCTTTCAAAAGAAACAGCGCACCTTGGCATTAAAGTTACCATTGTTTGTCCTAGTGGTTTCCGTACAGATTGGGCAGGGCGATCTGCAGAAGATAGTCCTATAAAAATTGAAGATTATGCAACAACTGCCGGGCAAAACAAATCCAACATAAGAGGATATAGCGGCAACCAGCCAGGTGACCCTGTGCGTGCTGCCAAAGCAATAGTGAAAGCAGTTGATGCAGAAAACCCGCCTTTGCGTTTATTGCTCGGGGTAGCTGCTCTTTCGGGTGCACGAGCTAAATTAGAAGAGCTTAAAAAAGATTTTGATACTTGGGAAGAGACGACAATTGGTGCAGATTTTCCAAAAGAAGATTAAAAAAATGCCGGTTTGTAGCCGGCATTTTCTTTACAATTTCTATTAATTTTATTCTAAAATAAAAATTTTAGTTACTTGCTCACGATTTTTGTAGTAATTTTCAACTTTTAATTCAAGAATTTAAGAAAATCGAATACATTATTAAACATACAGCCTCAAACAAATCTTTTGCAAAGCATCCTGTCTTTGTGAAAATATCTTTTTGTTTTATTCCTAGCTTCTCTACCCCCTTTATAGTGCGACGTTGATACTTTAACTCTTCAATAAACCAAAGTCAGTTTATTGATTGCAGTAAGTGACATCCTAGAAAGCCACTAATTTTTTTAAATTATAGATATTATAATGCACGATCAGTTTGATATATATATTGCAACAAGTGAACATCAAAATTTTGCGGTAATCATTGCTGCAGAAATGGAATCTTCTGCAAAAGCACGCGGAACAGGAATTGCAAAAAGGACACCTGAATATATTTCGGAAAAAATTAAAGAAGGTAAAGCTGTCATTGCTTTTAGTAAGGATGGCATTTGGGCAGGTTTCTGTTATGTTGAAACCTGGAGCCACGGCGAGTATGTTGCAAATTCAGGTTTAATTGTTGCTCCACAATTTAGGAAAAGCGGTTTGGCAAAGGCCATTAAGAAAAAAATATTTAATTTAAGTAGAACGACTTATCCAGATTCAAAACTCTTTGGGTTAACTACGGGGCTTGCAGTTATGAAAATCAACTCTGACTTGGGTTACGAGCCCGTAACCTACAGCGAACTTACACAGGACGACGCTTTTTGGGCAGGATGTAAAAGTTGCGTGAATTATGAAATTTTGGTAAGTAAAGAAAGACAAAATTGTATGTGCACTGCTATGTTATATGATCCACTTGATCATTATGAACCTGAAGAGACCAAAGAAGATTTTAAACAATATTCAAAACTATATGGTCGGTTTATGCGCATAAAACAATGGAAATTACTGCGTCCGTTTTTGAAAAAAGATGCGCTAAAGTTCTTTTCATTTTTTAATTAAAATATAATGAAACAAAAAATTGTATTGGCTTTTAGTGGCGGATTAGACACAACTTATTGTGCTATCTATTTAAACAAGATAAAAAATTATGAGGTGCATGCCATCTCCGTTAATACGGGTGGTTTTAATGATGAAGAAGTTGCTGGATTAAAAAAACATGCTGAAAATTTAGGCGTAGCATCATATACATGTGTTGATGTAACACAAAAATATTACGACAGTTGTATCAAGTATTTAATTTTTGGTAACGTCTTAAAAAACGCCACCTATCCATTAAGCGTAAGCGCCGAAAGAATGATACAAGCAATTACTGTTGCAGATTACGCAAGAGAAATTGGTGCCACTGCAGTTGCGCATGGTAGCACAGGCGCAGGAAATGACCAGGTTAGATTTGACATGGTCTTTCAAACAATGATTCCACACGTAGAAATTATTACACCCATAAGAGATTTAAAACTAAGCAGAGAAGCCGAGATCGATTTCTTGAAAGAACACAATGTTGCCATGAACTTCGAGAAAGCTGCATACAGCATTAACAAGGGGTTGTGGGGCACATCTGTTGGCGGAAAAGAAACGCTGAACAGTAAAGATTATTTACCCGAAACTGCATGGCCTACAAAGGTAACTTTTACCGAAGAAAAGCAAATTAGTTTACAATTTACACTAGGCGAATTGGTAGGTATTGATGATACATTATTTGACAATAAAGTAGAAGCTATTCAAACATTACACGCATTAACCCAACCATACGGAATAGGCAGAGATATTCATGTGGGCGATACAATTATTGGAATCAAAGGCAGAGTTGGCTTTGAAGCGGCTGCACCGGTAATTATCATTAAAGCACATCATTTATTAGAAAAACATACACTAACAAAAAATCAATTGTATTGGAAAGACCAGTTGAGCACTTGGTATGGTAACTGGCTACACGAAGGACAATTGCTCGACCCAACCATGCGCAATATTGAAAGCTTTTTAACCGACACACAAAAGAATGTAACCGGAAAAGTTTTTGTTACACTCCTACCCCATCGTTTTTTAGTTACAGGTATTGAGAGTGAAAATGATCTGATGAACAATAAATTTGGCAGCTACGGCGAAATGAATAATAGCTGGACAGGTGATGATGTAAAAGGATTCGCAAAGATATTTGGCAATCAAAACAGTATTTATCATTTA
Organism: Ferruginibacter sp.; assembly: GCA_040400515.1. GTDB lineage: Bacteria > Bacteroidota > Bacteroidia > Chitinophagales > Chitinophagaceae > Ferruginibacter. The sequence continues at coordinate 96,509 of JBBAQB010000008.1, forward strand.
ACCCACAACGATAAATAATGACGGAGAAAATTAAAATAGCAGTTATTGGTGGAGCCGGTTACACCGCTGGCGAATTGATCAGCTTATTGATTAATCACCAAAATGCGGAAATTACTTTTGTACAAAGCAAAAGTAATACAGGCAAGCATTTGTATGAAGTACACAATGATTTAATTGGTGATACAGATTTATTATTTACAGATAAAATAATAGATGATGTTGACGTCATCTTCTTATGTGTGGGATATACCGAAGCAAGAAAGTTTTTAGACGAAAATCATATTTCAATCAATACAAAAATTATCGATCTATCGCACGATTTTAGATTAGAATCAAATAATAGTTTTGGTAAAAGAAAATTTGTTTACGGTCTGCCTGAATTAAATAAAGAAGAAATAAAGACTGCCAACAATATTGCTAATCCTGGCTGTTTTGCAACTTGTATACAATTAGGTTTATTACCATTAGCGGCTGATAAAAAGTTGACAACAATACATACGACCGGCATTACTGGTAGTACAGGCGCAGGTCAAAGCTTGCAGACTACTTCACACTTTTCGTGGCGCAGCAACAACATACAGGCATACAAAACATTGCAACACCAGCATGTAGATGAGATTAATCAATCATTAAAACAGTTGCAGCGAAGCGAAACAAAATTGAATTTTGTGCCATGGCGTGGAGATTTTACTAGAGGCATTTTCGTAACAAGTTATTGTGAAACAGAATTAAGTTTAACTACCACAAACGAGTTATATAAAACATATTATTCAATGCATCCTTTTGTACATGTTTGCGATACGATGATAGATCTAAAGCAAGTGGTAAATACAAACAAAGCTGTAATATTTCTTGAAAAAGTTGACAGCCAATTGATAATACACAGTGCGATAGATAATTTACTGAAAGGTGCATCAGGACAAGCTGTCCAAAATATGAATTTGATGTTTGGATTGGGGGAGGAAGAAGGATTACGATTAAAGGGCTCCAGGTTTTAAGTTATAAGTACTAAGTGGTAAGTAAAAAAATATAAGTATGCAGAATTATAAGGAATTAAAAGTTTGGACAAAAGCGCATGATTTTACATTAAAGGTTTATGAGCTTACTCAACGTTTTCCCAGAGAAGAAGTTTATGGCATGACCAGTCAAATGCGAAGAGCTGCCTCGTCAATACCTGCAAACATCGCTGAGGGCTGTGGTAAGTACACCCCACAAGATTTCGCCCGATATCTCAATATCGCCTTAGGTTCTGCCAATGAATCAGAATACTTCATTTTACTATCTAAAGATTTAAAATTTATTTCACAAGATGATTATGCAATAATCAACCAACTTATAAATGAAGTAAAAGCTATGCTTATTTCTCTTATTTCAAAAGTTAGGCTTACTGAAAATAAAGATAAACCTAATAACTAATGGCTTATTTCTTAAGAAGTATTCCCTATGACTTACTACTTAATACATTTTACTTAAAACTTTTAACTTAATACTTAAAACTTATAACTCCACTCCATGAAATTATTCGACGTTTACCCCATAAATAATATAGCTATTGAAAAAGCTGAAGGAAGTTATGTTTGGGACGATGAAGGCAATATTTATTTGGATATGTATGGCGGTCATGCAGTTATTTCTATAGGGCATACGCACCCGCATTATGTTGCACGCCTGGTGCACCAGTTACATAAAATCGGTTTTTATTCGAACTCTATAGAAATACCTATCCAAAAAGAACTTGCAAACAAGCTTGGAGAAATTTCGGGAAAGGAAGACTACCAGTTATTTATGTGCAACAGCGGAGCAGAGGCAAATGAAAATGCATTAAAACTAGCTTCATTTTACAACGGAAGAAAAAAGGTTGTTTCTTTTACAAAGGCTTTTCATGGAAGGACTTCTCTTGCTGTAGCAGTAACTGACAACCCCAATATTGTTGCGCCGGTAAACGAAACAGATAATGTAAAATTTCTTCCTTTTAACGATGAAGTAGCACTTGCAAATTATTTTGAACACTATGGCAACGAAATTTCATCTGTAATTATTGAAGGAATACAGGGAGTTGGTGGCATCAGAGAAGCAAGCAAATCATTTTTACAACTCATCAGAAACCTTTGCACAAAATACAATGCGGTATACATTGCAGATAGTGTTCAATGCGGTTATGGAAGAACCGGACAATTTTTTGCGCATGATTATGCGGGCGTTCAGGCAGATATTTATTCAATGGCCAAAGGAATGGGTAACGGTTTTCCTGTTGGTGGTATTTTGATAGCGCCACACATTCAACCCAAACATTTTATGTTGGGCACAACTTTTGGCGGCAATCACCTTGCATGTGCAGCAGCTTTGGCTGTACTCGAAATAATGGAGCAGGAAAATTTATTAATGAATGCAAAGCACATTGGTGATTATTTGCTAGCCGAATTGAAAAAGTTTCCTCAAATAAAGGAATTGCGTGGTAGGGGTCTAATGATCGGCATAGAAATGCCGGAGGAATGGGCGCATGTAAAAAATGACCTACTGCAGAATTATAAAATTTTTACCGGTGAAGCAAAACCAAATACGATTCGTCTATTACCTACTTTAAACATCACAAAAACGGAAGCAGATCTTTTTTTAGATTCATTTGCTGCAATTTTAAACTCCTAAAAAAATGAAACAATTTATTTCGGTTGATGATGTAGAAGATATAAATGCACTAGCAGAAAAAGCACTGGCATACAAATCAAATCCCTTTACTGATAAGCGTTTGGGCGAAAATAAAAGAATTGGGTTGTTATTTTTAAACCCTAGTTTACGCACACGCCTTAGCACCCAAATTGCTGCGGAGAACCTTGGCTTGCAGGTACTAACTTTTAATGTAGATAAAGATGGCTGGAAACTGGAATTCGAAGAAGAAGCCATTATGAGCGGTACATCTGTTGAGCATGTAAAAGATGCTGCACCTATTCTCGGTAACTATTTTGATATTATAGGAATAAGAAGTTTCCCAGGGCTCGTAAACAAAGAAGAAGATTACAGCGAACATGTAATAAAGCAATTTATCAAGTATGCTGGTGTGCCAGTGGTTAGCTTAGAAAGTTCAACATTGCATCCCCTACAAAGTTTTACAGATGTGATTACTATAAAAGAATCCTTGCTTTCTACTCCTCCTTTGGAGGAGGTTGGGAGGAGGCTGCCAAAAATAGTTTTAACCTGGGCGCCGCATATAAAACCTTTGCCACAATGTGTTGCCAACAGTTTTGCTCAATGGATGAACGCTTGGGGCGAAGCCGAGTTTGTAATTACACACCCCGAAGATTATGAACTCGATGAACAGTTTACAAAAGGAGCAACCATTACTTACAACCAGCAGGATGCATTAAAAGCTGCAGACTTTATTTATGTAAAAAACTGGAGCACCTATAACGATTACGGCAAAATTTATAACAACGACCCTTCGTGGATGCTAACGCCTGAAAAATTAAAAGTCACAAACGATGCAAAAATCATGCATTGTCTGCCTGTAAGAAGAAATGTAGAATTAAGCGATGAAGTGTTGGATAGCGAAAACAGCTTGATTACGCAGCAAGCAAGCAACAGAGTATGGGCAGCGCAGGCTATTTTATCAGAAATTTTAATTTCCCAAAACACATGACATGGATAAATTATTTGTTGTAAAAATAGGAGGAAATATTATTGACGATGCAAATGCGTTAAATAATTTTATTGAACAATTTGCACCCATAAAAGAACCAAAAATATTAATACATGGCGGTGGTAAATTAGCAACAGAAATGGCTGCAACTTTACATATTCCGCAACAAATGAGCGAAGGCAGGCGAATAACCGACAAAGCAACATTAAAAGTTGTAACGATGGTGTATGCAGGTTTTATTAATAAAAACATTGTAGCAAAGCTTCAGGCAAGAAACTGCAATGCAATTGGGTTAAGTGGTGCAGACGCCAATATAATTTTGGCGAGAAAAAGAACAGTAAAAGAAATTGATTACGGTTTTGCAGGTGATATTGTTAAAGTAAACAATACTTTTATTAAAACAGTATTGCATAATAATACGCTGGTTATTGCACCAATAACCCACGACGGAAACGGGCAACTATTAAATACCAATGCAGATACAATAGCAAATGAAATTGCAAAAGCAATGTCTGCAGAGTACGAGGTACAACTCATTTATTGCTTTGATAAGAAAGGTGTATTAAAAAATTTGAGTGATGAAAATTCAGTCATAAAATTAATTACGAAGGAAAATTTTGATGGGCTGAAAAAGGACAAAATTATACATGAAGGTATGATCCCAAAGATTGAAAATGCATTACAGGCAGTTGAGGCCGGTGTGCAAAGTGTTTGTATTGGACATGGTTTTGAGTTACATAAAATGATAAAAGGTAAAGCAGGAACGAATATTGAGAAAATACTCCTCAATTAATTATTACAATGAACACGACAGCAACCCTCACAAAAGAAGCAAGAGCACTTTTACAGCGTTTAATTCAAACGCCTTCTCTAAGCAAACACGAAAATGACACCGCAGATATTCTAAAAGTATACCTTCAAACATATTGTGAGTGTGTTCAAACACTTGAGAACAATGTTTGGGTAAAAAATAAATACTACGCTGCTGATAAACCGACTTTACTTTTAAACAGCCACCACGACACCGTACCTGCCAATAAGGGCTACACAAGAAATCCGTTTGATGGATTGATAGAAGATGGAAAACTATTTGGACTTGGGAGCAATGATGCAGGCGGTGCATTGGTAAGTTTACTAGCTGCGTTTTTACATTTTTACCCAAGAGAAAATTTAAAATACAATTTAATATTTGCTGCTACGGCAGAAGAAGAAATATCTGGCGTAAATGGTATTGAATTATTGTATCCACAACTTGGCAATATTGATGTAGCATTAGTTGGTGAACCAACACAAATGCAGATGGCTGTAGCAGAGAAAGGATTGCTCGTGATTGATTGCGTTGTGAAAGGGAAAGCCGGGCATGCCGCAAGGGAAGAAGGCGATAATGCGATCTATAAAGCGTTACTGGCAATTGAATGGTTTAAAAATTATGAGTTTGAAAAAGTTTCTGCTACACTTGGTCCAGTAAAAATGAGTGTGACCATCATCAATGCAGGAATGCAACACAACATAGTTCCAGATACATGCACGTTTACAGTTGATATTAGGATAAACGAATTGTATACCCACGAAGAAATATTAAAAATTATTAAGGAAAATGTAGAAGCTGAAATTATGCCCCGAAGCATGCGAATGAAATCATCAGGAATTCCTGTGTCTCACCCATTGGTAATATCAGGAAATAAACTTGGCAGAAAAATGTATGGTTCACCAACTACATCTGACAAGGCATTGATAAGTTGCCCATCATTAAAAATGGGACCCGGCGACAGCGCTCGAAGCCACAGTGCCGATGAATTTATTTATGTAAATGAAATAAAGGAAGGCATTGAATTGTACATTCAATTATTAGAAAATATTTTATAAGCAGCTTATGAAACTCTGGAACAAAGATGCCACCACCTTATCTGAAAGTATAGAAAAATTCACGGTAGGTGATGATAAAATATTTGATGCACAATTAGCAAAGCAGGATGTAATTGGCAGTATTGCTCATGCAAAAATGTTGCACAGCGTTGGTATTTTGAATGATGTAGAAGCTGTTGACATAGAAATGGCCTTACAACAAATTTTGCAAACAATTAGAGAGGGAAAATTTGTAATTGAGGAGCTTGTTGAAGATGTACACTCTCAAATAGAGATGATGTTAACAGAAATGATTGGTGATGCAGGCAAAAAAATACATACAGGCAGAAGCAGAAACGACCAGGTTGCAACAGATATAAAATTATTTCTAAAAGATGAGATCATTGAAATTAAAAGCAGTGCAAAGCAGATGTTTGACTTATTAATTTCATTAAGCAACGAACACAAAAATGTGTTAATGCCAGGCTACACACATTTCCAAATTGCCATGCCATCTTCATTTGGGTTATGGTTTGCATCTTTTGCTGAAAGCCTTGTAGATGATTTAACCATGTTGCAAGCGGCTTACACAATTACAAATAAAAATCCACTTGGCTCGGGTGCAGGTTATGGCTCAGCATTTCAGCTAAACAGAACTTTAACCACACAATTAATGGAGTTTGGTACATTAAACTATAATTCCGTTTATGCCCAAACAACAAGAGGAAAAACAGAAAAGGTTGTGGCAATGGCTGTAAGCAGTATTGCTGCTACAATAAATAAGTTGTGTGCAGATATCTGTTTGTATGTAAACCAAAACCATGGGTTCATTTCTTTTCCCGATGCAGTTACTACAGGCAGCAGCATTATGCCCCACAAGAAAAATCCTGATGTGTTTGAATTAATTCGCTCCAAAACAAACATCATTCAGAGTACCCCGAACACACTAGCCATGATGCTTACCAATATGCCAACGGGCTACCATAGAGATGTGCAACTAACGAAAGAGGTATTATTTCCACAAATAAATTCTTTAAAAAATTGTATACAAATTTTGCTAATAGTTTTGCCACAGATAAAAGTGAATCCAACAATTTTAACCGACGAAAAATACAGCTATATTTTTAGTGTAGAAGCTGTAAACGATCTTGTAAAAAAAGGTATCCCATTTAGAGATGCATATAAGCAAGTGGGCAATGATATTGATAATAAAACATTTTCTTTTGATGCATCGAGGGCCCTACAACACACCCATGAGGGAAGTTTAGGAAATTTGTGCAACGATGAAATTGTAAAAGCAATGAACAAAGTTGTTGATTGTTTTTCATAATGAACTACGGAACAAAACACCTCCACTTTCAACTAACTCATCTAAAAAGTTGGAAAAAGTTTTACCGCCCAAGGGCTGCGGCGGAGGGAGCGATGTAACAAATTGGCTGCACACCGCAAAGCGGTATGTGCAGCTAATTTGTTACGGAACAGCGACTAAGGCCGAACAAATATTGAAGAAGGCAACACAGTTTACAGCCCCAACATTTCTTATTTTAATCGTTCCTTAATATCCAAGTTAAATTTTCTTGCATAATCTTTTGCTACATCATAACCCGCATCTGCATGACGAATAACGCCCATACCTGGATCGTTACGAAGTACACGGGCAATTCGTGCAGCGGCATCATCTGTACCATCTGCAACAATCACCATTCCCGCATGTATGCTATAGCCCATGCCCACGCCGCCGCCGTGGTGAAGGCTTACCCAACTTGCACCGCCGGCAGTATTTACCAAAGCATTTAACACAGGCCAATCTGCCACCGCATCACTTCCATCCAACATCGATTCTGTTTCTCTATTTGGGCTTGCAACACTACCAGTATCTAGATGATCTCTGCCAATAACGATGGGTGCCTTTACTTTTCCTGTTCTTACCAATTCATTAAATGCAAGACCTGCTTTTTCTCTATCGCCCTGCCCTATCCAACAAATTCTTGCGGGCAAACCTTGAAAAGCAATTTTTTGCTGTGCCATTTTAATCCACCTGATCATGCCTTCATTTTCTGGAAACAAATCCATCATCACTTTATCTGTAACTGCTATATCTTCAGGATCACCACTTAAAGCCGCCCAACGAAACGGGCCTTTGCCTTCGCAAAAAAGCGGACGAATATATGCGGGCACAAAGCCAGGGAAAAGGCCTCCAGTTATGCCGTTTGGTGATCGTGATTTTAAGGTCTGGTACTCGCTTTCAATATTGTCATTTTCAAATTCATATTCAATTGCACGTGCCCTCAAATTATTGCCATAGTCAAATGTAATGGCGCCTTTATCCATCAGCTCACACATCAATTGGGTATGCAAATGCATGCTTTTATAACTAAGGTTCAAATATTTTTCTTTATCAGTTTCTCTTAAAATATTTGCTTCTTCATTGCAAATGTTATGGGGTAAATATCCAATAAGTGGGTCGTGCGCAGAAGTTTGATCTGTAAGTGTATCAGGTACAATATTTCTTTGTGTTAGTCGCTCCAACAATTCAATAGCATTACAAACTATTCCAATACTTAAAGCCTCTCCAGCGTGCTTTCCAGCCAATGCAGCATCAATCGCATCATCAATGTTTTCAAACTTTACATCAAGGTATTTTGTTTCAATCCTTTTATCAACCCGCCAAGGTTCGACCTCGGCCACCAGAGCTACGCCGCCATTCATGGTAATAGCCAAAGGCTGTGCGCCGCCCATTCCGCCTAGGCCTGCCGTTACATTTAACGTGCCTTGCAATGTGCCGCCAAAATGTTTGTCAGCAATTGCTCTGTAAGTTTCGTAAGTACCTTGCACGATGCCTTGGCTGCCTATGTAAATCCAGCTGCCCGCTGTCATTTGCCCGTACATCATTAAGCCTTTTTTTTCCAGCTCATCAAAGTGTTTCCAGTTGGCCCAGTTAGGTACAAGTTGTGAGTTAGAAATTAACACCCTCGGCGCATCTTTGTGTGTTTTAAGCATGGCAACAGGCTTACCGCTTTGTATCAAAAGCGTTTCATCTTCCTCTAAATCTTTTAATGCTTTTATGATCAGTTCAAGCGATTCAATGTTTCGGGCAGCTTTGCCTCTGCCGCCATAAACGATTAATTCTTCAGGGCGCTCAGCAACATCAGGATCAAGGTTGTTAAGCAACATTCTTAGCGCAGCTTCCTGCACCCAACCCTTGCAGGTTAATGTTGCACCCGTGGGGGTTTTGTATTTTTCGTAATCGTAGGTAGATGACATATTTTTTATTTTGTTTTTTGAACACACGCTGTTTATCTTTTTGGTCATTTATCCCGCTTTTCGCTATTTCCCTAGCTACCGGTATGCAGGTCAAGTTTAAAAATTCAGCAAAATAACGAAAACCAATATTTATAAATCAAACACTTTTATGAAATTTATTGCTTTTACTATATCATCCCTCATCACCCTATCCTCTTCATTGAAAGAAACAACTTTTCTAAAATCAGTAATGATTTTTTCTAATACTGCAGATGTTTTTAATGGTCTGCGAAACTCTAACGCCTGTGCTGCTGCAAGCAATTCTATAGCGAGTATTTTTTCTACATTATCCATTAATCTTTTGCATTTTACAGCCCCATTTGCACCCATGCTTACATGGTCTTCTTGGTTGTTGCTACTCGGTATAGAATCTACAGATGATGGCGTACACAATTGTTTATTTTCACTCACAATGCCGGCTGCAGTATATTGAATGATCATCATGCCTGAATGAAGCCCCGGGTTTTTAATAAGAAATGGAGACAAGCCTCTTTGTCCACTGATTAATTGGTACGTTCTGCGTTCGCTAATACTTGCAATTTCACTCATGGCTATTGCTAAAAAATCCAATCCCAATGCCAAAGGCTGGCCATGAAAATTACCACCGCTTACAATTAAATCTTCTTCAGGAAAAATATTGGGATTGTCTGTAACCGAATTTATTTCAGTAATGAAAATATTTTTTACATACAGCACCGTGTCATAAGAAGCGCCATGTACCTGCGGTATGCATCTAAAAGAATAGGGATCTTGCACCTGCTGCTTTTTTTGTGCAGCTATCTCACTCCCTTGCAGTAATTCCCTCAGTTTAGCCGCAACAATCCCCTGCCCTATGTGCGGCCGAACAACATGAATTGCTTCATTTAATGGTTCCTTAACACAATCAAAACCTTCGAAACTGATTGCTGCAATTATGTTTGCCCAGTTTAATAAGCGCTCAGCCTGTATCAGATTATAAAGACCATATGCACTCATAAACTGTGTACCATTTATTAATGCCAATCCCTCTTTACTTTGTAAGCTGATAGGTATCCAATCAAGCTTTTTTAATGCTTCAGACGATGCCATTCTTTGTCCATTCAAATCAACATCTCCCAAACCAATTAATGGTAAACTCAAATGGCTTAAAGGTGCCAAATCACCCGATGCGCCCAACGAACCCTGTGTGTAAATAACAGGATACATCTTTGCGTTGTACATATCCATTAACCTTTTTACCGTTTCTATCTGCACACCCGAATGCCCATAGCTTAAAGATTTTATTTTAAGCATGATCATCAGTTTCACAATATCTTCCGGCACTTCATCCCCCAAACCGCAGGCGTGTGATTTTAATAAATTATTTTGAAGCTCACTCAGTTGCTCCTCGTCAATTTTTACGTTTTGCAAAAAGCCAAAACCAGTATTGATGCCGTAAAAGAGGGCATCAGAAACTTTCATTTTTTCATCTAAATATGCTCTGCATGTTAAAATACGTTCGTGGGCATCAAATGTTATCGACACCAATTGGTCATAAGCCAGCAAATTCTTTATTTGCTCAAAATTGGTGTGTTTTCTGTCTAATGGAAGATAATTATAGCTCATTAACCGGTTGGTTTTATTATTTTTAAATCGTTAAATTCAAAAGTAACAAAACAATATTTAAAATTGACAGCATTTGCCACAGTAGCTGCCGTAGTATTTTATAAAAAAATTATGAGAAAAACATTAATTCTAGTTTTTGCATTTTTAGCGACTTTGTCCATTTATGCGCAAACCATAAAAATTTTATCAATTGGTACAAAAACTTCGCTAAGAGGTTTAAGTGTTGTGAGCGATAAAATAATTTGGGCAAGCGGCAGTAATGGTAAAGTTGCCCATACATCAAATGCAGGAGCTACTTGGGACTGGATAACTGTAAAGGATTTTGAAAAAAGAGATTTTAGAGATATTGAGGCTTTTGACGATACCACGGCAATTATTATGGCAGTCGATGAACCTGCTATCATCTTAAAGACAAATGACGCCGGAAAATCATGGAAAACAGTTTACAGCAATTTTGATAAAGGAATGTTTTTGGATGCAATGGATTTTAATGGTAAAAATGGCATTGTGATTGGTGACCCAATAAAAGGGAAATTTTTTGTAGCAAAAACAAAAGATGGTGGAGAAAGCTGGCAAGATGTAGCTTTTGACCTGAGACCGCTTGCAGACAGCGGTGAGGCATGTTTTGCAAGTAGCGGAACGAATGTGCGTTTGCTAAAAAGCAATAAGCAACTGTTTATCAGCGGTGGAGCTGCATCTCATTTATACTATGACAAAACAAAAAATATACTTCCTATAGTGCAGGGTAAAGAAAGTACCGGTGCAAATTCAGTTGCTTATAAAAACAAAAAAATGTTTATAGTTGTTGGTGGCGATTTCAATTTGAAAAATGACAAAGAAAAAAATTGCTATATAACTTACAACGCAGGAAAAACCTGGACTACACCCTTAAACCCACCACTTGGTTACAGAAGTTGCATAGAATTTATAAAAGGTAAAACATGGATTACATGCGGCTTAAATGGGGTTGACATTACCTCAAACGATGGTAGAAATTTTAGATCAGTCAGTACAGAAAGCTTTCATGCTTGCAGGCTTGCAAAAAAAGGAAAAAGTATATTTTTTGCGGGTAGTAATGGCAGAATTGCTGTACTAGATGAACCAGGTTTTTAACGCAAATACCTGGATATTTCATTAGAAACGAAAACAACGATGCTACGATATCGAACCAATCTTTGCAAACATTAAAAATAGCCACGGGTTTAAACACTTGATGCTCCATGGGAAAGAAAAAGTACTCATAGAAACCGGATTGCTAGCCTTAGCACATAATATTCGAAAAAAAGCTGCCTAAAAAGACTTCTTTTTTATACTTTTTATCTTCACAAAATATAACTCTCCGCCAAGCGGTGTTTACTTTAAAATCAATGCAAAATCTGGAAAATAAAAAACCGCCTCACGTTTAAAATGAGACGGCCCCGTTCTATTTAATATAACTTCTTATTTTATTAACCTAAATATGCTTTTAATGCACCACTGTACCTAGCTTTCTGTAGACGTTTAATAGCTCTTTCCTTTATCTGGCGAATGCGCTCTTTTGTAAGATCATACTTATGACCAATTTGTTCAATTGTAACACCATTTTCACCATCAAGACCAAAATAAGCGTTTACAATCTCGGCTTCCCTTGGACTTAAAGATTTTAATACACGGCGAATTTCACTTTTTAAAGAATCGTGCATTACATCTTCATCTGTTTCACTTCCACCTTTTAGCAAATCACCCATAGCCACATCTTCTGCTTCATGCACAGGTGCATCCAAAGATGTGTGACGAGTATTACTTTGGAAAATATTATTGATTTCTGTTTCACTCATTTCAAGCAATTCTGCTAGTTCTTCGGTAGAAGGTTCACGCTCATGCTCCTGCTCAAAAGCCATGTAAGCTTTGTTTGCTTTATTATATGTGCCGATTTTATTTTGAGGCAATCGTACCAAACGCCCTTGCTCAGCCAATGCTTGCAAAATTGACTGACGAATCCACCAAACTGCATAAGAAATAAATTTAAACCCCTTGGTTTCATCAAAACGTTGCGCTGCCTTTATTAAACCTAAATTACCTTCATTAATTAAATCAGATAAAGATAATCCCTGGTGCTGGTATTGCTTGGCAACAGAAACAACAAAACGTAAGTTTGCCTGCACCAACTTATCCAACGCACGCTGATCGCCCATCTTAATTTTTTGAGCAAGAATGGTTTCTTCCTCCGGAGTAATCATTGATATTTTAGAGATTTCCTGCAGATATTTTTCAACCGCCTGTGAGTCTCGGTTCGTAATCTGGGTTGCGATCTTTAATTGCCTCATCTTGTTTTAATGTATTAAATTCGAAGTAATTGTACAATGTGTACGGATTTGAGAATGCAAAGTTACAGATTTAAACCTGCTATGCAAAAAAATGGAATCAAAAAAATTTGTAGTTTGAAGAAATATGTATATAACAAATATCATGCTAACATCCTTTAATAAAAGATATTTTTACTATGGGGAATTTAATTTTTAAATTATACAGCTTGAAACCTTTATCACGTATGGATTTTAAAAATTTTTTTACCATACTTTTATTTTATTTTTCGATATAGTTAGTAAAAACTGTGAAAATTTTATGAGAAATATAATTTGAGATAAAATATTTCTTTTGTATCCTTACAACTTTTGCGAAAATCGTCAATGGGTTCTTATAAATTTGTTGAATGATAATAGATTTACGCTCAGATACCTTTACAAAACCTTCTAACGATATGCTTCAAGCAATGTTTGCAGCACGGGTCGGTGATGATGTTTTCGGGGAAGACCCCACAGTGAATGAACTGGAAAATTATTGTGCAGAACTATTTGGCATGGAGGCTGCCATTTTTTGCCCCAGCGGTACAATGACAAACCAGATTGCGATAAAATGCCATACGCAGCCTGGTGATGAAGTAATATGCGATAAAGTGAGCCATGTGTACATTTACGAGGGAGGTGGCATAGCTTTTAACAGTGGTTGCCAGGTAAAAACAATTAATGGAATAAGAGGTCTAATTACAGCAGAAGATGTGGCTGATGCCATTAACCCAGACGATGTGCACAAAGCAAAAAGCTCTCTTGTGGTATTAGAAAATACCGGTAACCGTGGCGGCGGAAGCTGCTATGAATTAGACGATATGTTAAAAATTAGGGAAGTGTGTCTTCAAAACAATCTTCAACTTCATTTAGATGGTGCAAGGCTTTTTAATGCCCTCGTGGCAAAAAAGCAGACGCCCAAACAATACGGCGAAATATTTGATAGCATATCTATTTGTTTAAGTAAAGGCTTGGGAACACCCGTAGGAAGTATATTACTTGGTAAAAAGGAATTTATCATACAAGCAAGACGTGTGCGTAAAGTACTTGGAGGTGGCATGCGGCAAGCCGGTTATCTTGGCGCAGCAGGACTTTTTGCTCTTCATAATAATGTTGAACGGCTCGCAGCTGATCACCACCATGCAAAACAGATTGCAGAAGAGTTATTGAAAAGAGACTTTACTGGAAAAATGATGCCTGTAGAAACGAACATTATAATTTTCGAAGTTTTGATGTACGGCGGTCCTGCGGCATTTTGTGAACAAATGAAACGGAAAGGTATTCTTTGCTTGCCAATATCTGCAACACAGGTAAGAATGGTAACCCACTTAGATGTAAGTGGAGAAATGACCAACCATGTGTTGCATACAATTGCAACTTTTTAAATGGCACCGAAAAAATAATTAAAGAAAATAAAAGATTAGATATGTTTCCGAATATAAATTTAACCGAAACCAAAGCCTGGGCTAAACTGACAGCCTTATACGAACAAAAAAAACGGTATAATATTTCTGAGTTATTTAAGAATGATAACAATCGCTTCCAAAATTTCTCGGTACAAACCAATGATATCCTTTTTGATTTTTCAAAAAATACAATTGACGAAGAAACACTAAGTGCACTTTTAGAGCTAGCGGCAGAATGCAGGCTAAAAGAGGCAATGACTGCAATGTTTGATGGTGAGAAAATAAACCAAACAGAAAACAGGGCAGTTCTGCATACCGCACTTCGCAATTTTAGTGATAAGCCAATTTACAATGATGGCGAGGATATGATGCCAGGAATAAAAGCTGTGCTGGAGCAAATGAAAACTTTTTGCAATGACCTGCACGAGGGTAAATGGAAAGGCTTCACCGGCAAAAAAATAAAATACGTAGTAAACATTGGTATTGGTGGCAGCGATCTAGGGCCTGTAATGGTAACAGAGGCGTTAAAGCCTTATTGGAAAGAGGGAATACAACCTTATTTTGTAAGCAATGTTGATGGTACTCATATAGCAGAAACTTTGAAGAAGATAACTGCTGATGAAACAATATTTCTTGTAGCCAGTAAAACATTTACCACACAGGAAACCATGACCAATGCACATACTGCACGTGACTGGTTTTTGCAAAATGATGGCAGCGAAGCCGACATAGCAAAACATTTTGTGGCCCTTAGCACCAATGAAAAAGAAGTGGTAAATTTTGGGATAGACGCAAAAAATATGTTTGTTTTTTGGGATTGGGTTGGCGGCCGTTACAGCTTGTGGAGCGCCATTGGCCTTAGCATTGCTGCAACAATAGGCTTTGATAATTTTGAAGACCTTTTAAAAGGTGCGTACGAAACAGATAAGCATTTTAAAGAAACAGAATTTGAAAAAAACGTACCGGTTTTAATGGCCCTTGTCGGAATCTGGTACAGAAATTTTTACGGTACAACCAGCGAAGCAATATTACCCTACGACCAATACCTTCACAGGTTTGCTGCTTATTTTCAACAAGGAAATATGGAAAGCAACGGCAAGTATGTAGACAGAAATGGCTTGGTAACAACCTACAACACCGGCGGCGTTATTTGGGGAGAGCCGGGTACAAATGGTCAACATGCTTTTTACCAATTGTTGCACCAGGGTACAGAATTAATTCCTGTAGATTTTATTGCAGCTGCAGTAAGCCACAACCCTATTGGTGATCATCAAATGAAACTGATGAGTAATTTCTTTGCGCAGTCAGAGGCACTTATGAACGGTTCTGCAAATGAAAATCCTTACCGTGTTTTTGAAGGCAACAGACCAAGTAATTCTTTCTTAATAAATAAAATTACACCACATACACTCGGGCAACTGATAGCTTTATATGAGCATAAAATATTTGTGCAGGGCGTAATATGGAATATTTATAGTTTTGACCAATGGGGCGTTGAACTCGGGAAAAAACTTGCGGTAAATATCCAAACTGAACTGGTAAATGACGAGGTTGTTTCCGGCCATGACGGCAGTACAAACGGACTAATAAATACTTTTAAAAAATTGCGAAATCTGTGACAAATAAAATAGGATTTATGAAAAGAATTATTATCGCGTGCTTTTTTTCAACATCTGCTTTAGTTGCCTTTTCGCAAGACAGCTCTCACATTTTAAAAATAGATAAATATTTTAAATTGCCTGATTTACCTAAGATTAAAACGCCATCATATTTAAAAAAATATGATGCTCTTGCACGCAACAACCGTATTTCTGTAAAAGAAAAGAATTCTTTATCATTGCCATTAGATAATATGCCCTGTTTTGTGCCTGATGTTTCTACGGTTGCAAAAATGCCCAACCAGCAAGCAATTGGCGTTGCAATACCTATTCCAAACAGCATCATACCTTCAAAGTAATCAATAAAAAAACCTCCAGAAAATTGGAGGTTTTTTATATTCATTTTTTAGAAAATTATACTTCGTCAGTTTCGTCTGCATCTGTGTCACCATTTTCCTCTTCTTCTGTATCTTCGACATCATCTGCATCATCCTGCTCAATACCGGCATCTAAAGCATTTAAGCCATCGACTTCTGCAGTTGCATTAGGCGTAACCTCTCCTTCTAAAAGTTCCTCTGTTTCTTCCTGCTCATCTATTTGAGTAATAGCTGCTATCTTATCATTCTCATCTACACGAATCAATTTCACACCCTGCGTTGCTCTGCTTTGCTCACTTATGTTTTTTACAGCCATACGAATGGTAATTCCACTTTCGCAGGTAATCATTAAATCCTGTGTTTCTGCTACATCCAACAAACCTGCCAAACCACCTGTTTTTTCTGTGATTTTAATGGTCCGTACACCTTTACCACCACGGTTGGTAATTCTGTAATTTGCTTCGCCGGTTTCGGGATCATCAAGGAAAGTGCGCTTACCATATCCTTTTTCACTTACCACCAAAACTGTTCTGGTTTTATCTTCTTTGTTTACGCAAACCATGCCCACCACTTCATCGGTCGTTTCATCTACTTCAATACCGCTTACACCAATACCGCCACGGCCGGTACTCCTTACCTTGCTTTCAGGAAAACGAATAGCACGGCCACTTTTTACAGCCATCATAATTTCGCAATTACCGTCCGTCATGCTTGCCTGTATCAACTCGTCTCCTTCTCTTATGTTGATGGCATTTATTCCTCCTTGTCTTGGTCTGCTGAAATCTTTGAGGTCCGTCTTTTTAATAATACCATGTTTGGTACACAAAACGATGTAATGATTTTTTAAATATTCTTCATCATCAAAATTCTTCACATCAATAATTGCACGTACTTTATCATCGGCAGGTATTTGGATCATGTTCTGCAAAGCACGGCCTTTGTTTGTTTTTTCACCTTCGGGTATCTGGTACACTTTCAACCAAAAACACCTTCCTTTTTCGGTAAAGAACATTAAAGTATGGTGCGTACTTGCAACAAATAATTTTTCAATATAATCTTCCTGCCTTGTGCTGCTGCCCTTAGCGCCACGGCCACCGCGGCGTTGCTGGCGATATTCCGTAACGGATGTACGCTTAATATAACCCATGTGCGAAATAGTAACCACCACATCTTCTTCCACAATAAAATCAAGCATGTTTACTTCATCGTCTGCATATTCAATTTCACTTTTTCTTTCATCGCCAAATCTTGTTCTTACATCAATCAATTCTGTTTTTATAATACCAAAACGTAATTCTCTGCTTGCGAGTATTTCTTCCAATTTTCCAATCAAAGCCATAATTTCTGCATATTCTTCTCTGATCTTATCAATCTCCATCCCGGTAAGACGCTGCAAGCGCAATTCTAGCACTGCTTTTGCCTGTATCTCACTCATGCCAAAATTGCTCATCAAGCCTTCCTGCGCAATATTTGGCGTAGAACTTTCTCTTATCAGTTTTATTACGGCATCGAGGTTATCCAACGCAATTATAAAACCTTCTAAAATATGTGCACGCTCTTTTGCTTTGCGCAATTCAAATTCGGTTCTTCTGGTAACCACTTCGTGCCTAAAAGCCACAAACTCGGAAATAAGGTCTTTTACGTTTAAAATTTTTGGGCGACCATTTACAAGTGCCACGTTATTTATACCGTAAGATGTTTGTAATTCAGAGTGCTTAAACAAATGGTTTATCACAACCTGTGCAACAGCATCTTTTTTTAATTCAACAACAATCCTTGTTCCTTCCTTGCTGTTACTTTCATTGTTTACATCGCTTATGCCTTCCACGATTTTTTCACTCACCAATTCACCAATTTTGGCAGTAAGCGAATCTCTGTTTACCTGATAAGGTACTTCTGTAATGATTATTTTTTCTCTCCCTCTTGCATCTGTTTCAATATTTGTTTTACCCCTAAGCACCACTCTCCCACGGCCGGTTAGCAAACCTGCTTTCACGCCCTCATATCCGTAAATAATACCACCGGTAGGAAAATCCGGTGCTTTTACAATCTTTATTAAATCTTCAATATCAATGTCATTGTTTTCAATATATGCAATACAACCATCCACCACTTCGGTAAGGTTATGGGGCATCATATTAGTCGCCATACCAACAGCAATACCACTTGCACCGTTTACCAACAATTGTGGAATTTTTGATGGAAGCACTGTTGGCTCTTTTAAACTGTCATCAAAGTTTAATTGAAAATCTACTGTCTCTTTGTCAATATCGTCCATCATTGCCTCAGTAAACTTTTGCATACGCACCTCTGTGTAACGCATAGCTGCGGGCTCGTCACCATCCTGGCTACCAAAGTTTCCCTGTCCGTCAACCATGGTATAACGCATACTCCAGTCCTGCGCCATGCGCACCATTGTATCGTAAATTGATGCATCGCCGTGAGGATGATATTTACCCATTACTTCACCTACAATACGAGCACTTTTTTTATATGGCTTATTGCTGCTGTTGCTCAACTCATTCATACCATACAACACACGCCTGTGTACCGGTTTTAAACCATCTCTCACATCAGGCAAAGCTCTTCCCACAATTACACTCATAGAGTAATCAATGTAAAAAGTTTTCATTTGCTCTTCAATAACAACAGGTATAATTTTACCTCTGTTATTGGCATTGCCCGAGTTATTTTGTTCGTTTAATTCTCCGTCGTTTATGTCGTTGTTTTCCATAGATTTCTAATGTCTGCGAAAGTACCGATTTTTGACTGTTTTTCCACTCCAAAACAAGTGTTTTTTGCGATTGTTTTACACATAATTTTTAGGAGTGTGGATAAGGTTTTACCCTTTGGAATTCAGCCATAGTTTCTAAACACTGAATCCACCGAAATTCTTTGTAATGTGAGGTTCAACTGCGTTAACCAAGCTTCTTTTTTCTATCTTGCACAAAACTTTTGTATTGAAAAACATTCTTCTTTTTGGCGCAGGAAAATCTGCGTCTGTACTTATAGAATACTTGGTTGAAAATGCGGTTGAAAATAATTGGTTTGTTACTATTGTTGATACTGATAGAAGCTTAATAGAAGATAAAACAAAACTGCATCCTTCTTCATCGGCAATTGAGGCAGATATTACCAACGATATTTTAAGAAGAAAACTTATTGAACAGTGCGATTTGGTAATTTCTATGATGCCCCCCTTTTTGCATATTTTAATTGCCAAGGATTGCATTGAATTTTCCAAGCATTTATTAACAGCTTCTTATGCTGATGAAGAAATAAAATTACTTGCACACGAAGCAAAAAACAAAGGCATTCTTCTTTTGTGTGAAATGGGTTTAGATCCCGGGATTGACCACATGAGTGCTATGCAAATTATTGATGAGATAAAACAAAAAGGTGGAAAAATAACTTCTTTTAAAAGCCATTGCGGCGGCTTGGTTGCGCCCGAAAGTGACAACAATCCATGGCATTACAAAATAAGTTGGAACCCGCGCAACGTTGTATTAGCTGGTAAAGCGGGTGCTGAGTATAAAATAGATGGCGTAATTATTAAAGAAAAATACCAAGATCTTTTCAATGCAGGAAGAAGTATCGAAACAGGTGATGAGAAAATTGGGACATTAAGTTATTACCCAAACAGAAACAGCCTTTCGTACATAGATTTATACCAATTATACGACACACAAACTTTTGTGCGTACCACACTCAGGTATCGAGATTTTATGCTTGGCTGGAAAAACATAATTGACCTCAAACTTACAGATGAGGACATTGTTTACCAGTCAGATGATTTATCTATTGCAGGATTTTTTCAACAACATTTTGGGAGGCATGAACTCACAGAAAAATTAAAGAGTGAAATAAAAGAAAACGAAAATTACACCAGTGAAGTAATAAAGTTGTTGGCTGCTACCATTCATTCGCCGCAAGAGAACGACACTCTAATGGTAGACGAAACAGGTTTGCTTCTAACAAAAGATGAGGCTGGATATGAAGAACCGTCGACCCACGATTTGGCCATGAGTGCCATTGATGGAAATATAATACTGCAGCAATTGTATTATTTAGGGTTGAATGATGAGACAACCATTTTTAACAAAGGAATGATCAGCGCAGCAGATGCGCTACAATTTATATTGGAAAAAAAATTAGCACTTTCCCCATCTGACAAAGACATGGTTGTAATGCAGCACGACATTGCGTTCGAAATGGACAATGAAAAATACCGGGTTGTATCTTCGCTTGTTGTAACAGGAAAAGACAGCGTTCATACGGCAATGGCCAAAACAGTTGGACTTCCACTTGGTATTGCAGCAAAATTAATCCTAAACGGAACTATCAAGTTATCAGGATTGCATATTCCTATTATAAAAGAAATTTATTACCCTGTTTTACAAGAGCTTGAAAAGAATGGAATAATATTTTCAGAAAAGTTGGTAAAGGATTAATTTATACGTGTTAATTTTATATCTTTGTCGTATAAATGAATGAAATGGACTCAAAAATCACATTAAGCTTCGATAAAAGCATTATAGAAAAGGCAAAGGAATATGCCAGCGAAAATAACATCAGCTTATCTCGTTTGATAGAATTTTTATTGACCAAAGTAACAAGCAAAACATATAAATCTATCGAAGATTATCCCATTTCAGATTGGGTAAACATGGTTGCAGAAGGCGAAGCTACTTATCACATAAACCGAACTCGTAAGCAATCTAAAGAGGCTTTTCTAAAATCTAAAAAATGAAAATATTTTTAGATGCTAATATTCTTGTTGCCGTACTTAATAAGGAATATCCATTGTTTAGTGATGCTGCAAGAATTTTAAGTTTAGGTGCCAATAACAACTACAAAATTTATACGTCTCCAATTTGTCTTGCAATTGCGTTTTATTTTGCTGAAAAAAAGCATGGCACTACAACTGCAAAGCAAAAAATAAAACTACTGGCAAATAATATTTTGATAACGGATGTTGGCAACGATACTGTTTTGGCAGCCCTTCAAAATAAAAAGGTAAATGATTTTGAAGACGGCCTGGAATATTATTCCGCACAAAAAAGTAAGTGTACTTTGATGATAACTGAAGATGTGGATGATTTTTATTTTGCTGATATGGAAGTATTAAAATCCAAAGATTTTATTGAAAAATATTTGGTTTAAGATTTCAATAATTTTCTTAACCGCTCTACCCCTTCTGTAGCCGTTCCTTCTAGCGGAATAACATTAAAATAATGCCCCACTGAGGGAATTTTTTTATCAATAATATATTTTGGAATACTATCTGCTAATACGTCTATGAGGCCAGCAGCCGGATAAACCTGGAGTGATGTACCGATGAGTACAAATTTATCTGCCGTTTGCAGCAAGCTTACTGCTTTTTCAATCATAGGCACTTCTTCTTCGAACCAAACAATATGCGGCCTCAACTGACTGCCATCTTTTGCCAGGTCGCCCACATTAATATCTCTATCAATGGTAAAGATTTGATACTTATTTTTTACGCTTCGCATTTTAAAAATCTCGCCGTGCAAATGCAGGACGTTGGTAGAGCCTCCACGTTCATGTAAGTCATCGATATTTTGAGTAATAATTGTTATATCAAAATCTTTTTCTAAGTGAGCCAATCCAATATGTGCACTGTTGGGTTGGGCTTGCGCCACATCTCGCCGGCGCTGGTTATAAAATTCCAATACCAATGCAGGGTCTTTTGCAAAACCTCTGGGCGTAGCAACATCTTCAATGTTATGACCCATCCACAATCCATCAACATCTCTAAAAGTTTGAAGACCGCTTTCTGCACTTATGCCCGCCCCTGTAAGAATAACTAAATGTTGCTTTTTCATCTTCTAGTTAAATGATTAATCATCCTCATCAGCAAATTACTACATCAGCTAATTTTTTCACCGGCCATTTTTAAAACAATTTTCCATTCTTCTTCTCTAACTGGTTGTACAGATAGTCGCATAGATTTTATCAATGACATTTCCTGTAAACTTTTCTCGGCTTTTACCTGTGAAAGTGTTACCGTATTTTTAAGTTTTTTTACAGGCGATACATCTACCACAACCCAGGCAGGCTCAGGCGTTGTAGGATCCTGATAAAATTCTTTCACAACCTTTGCAATACCAACTATTTCTAGTCCTTCATTGCTATGATAAAAAAATAAAAGATCTCCTTTTTTCATTGCTTTTAGATGGTTTCTTGCTAGGTAATTTCTAACACCATCCCAATGTGTTTTTTTATCTTTTACAAACTGGTCCCAGCTGTATTTAAACGGCTCAGATTTTATTAACCAATAATTCATTGTCCTATTTAATTAAAAGTGTATATCAATTTTTGCCATGTCTTGCAAATATTGTTATTTTAAAACATAAAATGAAATGTTTTCCACAAAATCAATCCCTTTAATTACACAAATCGTAACTGAAAAAATTTCTAGCAAAATTTATGTTTTGCAAATGCTACACACTTTTAATAATCCAATGAATTTTATGAAAAGACAAATATCATCTGCTCCATTGCAGGACGATAAATTAATTTCTTCTTTGGGAGATTAAAAAAGAAATATACCAATGTTTTTTGGGGCATCAGCAGCGGTTGTTGTATTGGGTACTGCTTGAAATAATAATTATCATGTAGACAAAATAATGACATCGGTGTATTTTTGGGAGCAGAATTTACTGCAGCAGTTTAACCAAGTTATAATAGCAAAGAAATAACTGTACAAGTTGGCATTAATATTGTTCCTATAGGCGGTGTTACAGCAACAGTTGCAAGTGCTTGCTTTGATAAGCCTTTGTCAAGAGCCGCTGTTCTTTCAATCGTTTATTTTTTTATCGCTTACATATCAATCAATCCCAATAAATAAAAAAACATCCTGAAAATGGATGTTTTTTTATTTAAGTAAGGTTTGTTTAAACTACCACCCACTTGCAAGTACATCTGCAAGATGCATCGTTTTAATAGGCAAATTTTTATTTTTAATTACACCACTTAATTGCATCATACAACTACAATCTGTAGATACAATGCATGTTGTTTCAGTAGCAAGAACATTCGATATTTTTTGTTCGGCCATTGCAATAGATATTCCTTCAAATTTCACAGAGAAAGTTCCTCCAAAACCACAACAGGTTTCTACATCTTGCATTTCTACTAGTTCTAACCCTTTCACATTTTTTAGCAATCTTCTGGGGCCATCTTTTATCTTACATTCCCTTAAAGCTGCACAACTATCGTGATAAGTAATTTTTTCATTCAGTGTCGCACCAAAATTTTCTACTTTTAGTATATCGGTTAAAAACTCACTAAATTCAAAAGTTCGGTTGCCCAAATCTTTAATTTTATTATGCAAAACACCATTTTCAAACAAACCCGGATAATAGTTTCTGATAAAACCAACGCAACTTGCACTTGGTGCTACAACATAATCAACAGTATCAAAGTCGGCTAAAAATTTTTGTGCCACTGATCGAGACTCATCACAAAAACCTGCATTAAAGGCTGGTTGACCGCAACAGGTCTGGTTTGTATTATACAAAACCTCGCACCCAGCTTTTTCCAAAACCTTCACCATATTAAAGGCAGTTTGCGGATAAAGCTGGTCAACAAAACAAGGTATAAAAAGTTGGACTTTCATTTTTAAGATATATCATTACACAAAGCAATCATTTTTATAGCCGCAGCTGCAGCTTCTTCACCTTTATGACCGTGGGATCCGCCCAATCTTTCATCTGCCTGCAATTGGTTATTTACAGTAAGAACACCATAAATTACAGGAACCGGAAGGCTAATATTTAAATTCATAATTCCTTGGGTAACTCCATCGCACACATAATCAAAATGGGGCGTATCACCTTTTATAACACAGCCTAAAGCGATAAAGGCATCAGGTATCTGTACCATAGAAGGTAATGGATATCCGCTGTTATCGTCCCATTCCAGCACATCGGCTGCCAGTTCTGTTTTTACCCAATAATTTTTTACAGCAAAGGGAATTTCGAATGCACCGGGCACTTCAATAATTTTATAGTCAATCTTGTGTTGTGACAATATCTTCACACAACCTTCCAGTAAAAGATCTATAACATGTGCGTTCCACTCTGTTTTTACTATAACAACAAAGGCATCCTTTGTTAATTGGATGCCTGTTGTATCAGTTAGTTTTTGCGTACTGATTGCCATTTATATTTTATTTTGTTACACCAAGTTTAGCAAGTTGCTTTTCAACTTCTCCGCTTTGTACTGATGGGAATGTAGGGTAATTATCCTGCGCTTTCTGGTAAAGTTCAACAGCATCTTTTGGCTTGCCAATATAATCAGCATAAGCAGCTGCAGTGATCAACGCATCAGCCGTAAAGGCTTCGTCTTTTTCATTTATAGATGCGGCTTTTTTATAAGCGCTCAATGCTTCTTCTGTCTTCTTTTGTTCTGCATATGCACTACCAAGCAGCATGTATTTTTTTATTTCTATCTGGCTTGCACCGTTTGCATTGTATTCATTAAGGTGCTGTACAGCTTTGGCAAATTCTTTAATATGTAAATAACAAGCGCCAATCATGTACTCCGCTCTGTTTGCGTTAAGTGTTCCGTCGTATTTGCTCACAACTTTTAAAAGCCCTGTTACATTAACACCATCACTCACACCTCCGTTTAAAACAATATTTACAGAGTCTTTGTTAAAGCCAGATTGCGCCATTTTATCAAACAAGGACTCAGCAGGGAAAATTACAGCTGCAGCATCTTGCTCTTTAGGTTCTTTTACCAGCTTTAGATAACCAAAGTATGCCCCTAAAAGTAGAATTAATGCACTACCTGAATAAATAATTGTTTTGCTATAAGATCCCCAAAAGTTTTTCTTTACGGTATACGTTTCGGTTGTGATGTTGTCTTCGGTTGTTACCGTTACATTTTTGTCTGCCATGTTAGTTTAGTAAAATTATTATGAATGAATGCCTAGAGCAATTATTAATCTGTAATAAACGGATAATTTTCTTGTATATAAACGTCTTTCAAAAGTTCATCATCATCCGGCCAAGGACTTTCTTCAGCAAATTTTACTGATTCTTCAACCTCTAATTTTACCCGCTCATTAATCGTTTCAATATCCTCTTCTGTAACCTTAAAATCGTTTGTAAGCACTTTCAGTACATGCTCTATAGGATCTTTTGTTTTATACTCTTCCAGTTCTTCTTTGGTTCTGTATTTTTGGGGATCACTCATGCTGTGACCCTTATATCTGTATGTTTTTATCTCTAAAAGTGTAGGCCCACCTTTTTCTCTTGCCCTGTTTACGGCTCTTAAAATTGCATTGTGCACATCTTCAGGACTCATACCGTCTACAGTATCCGCAGGCATTTCATACGCATCAGCCATTTTGTAAATATCAAGTGTTTTACTTGTTCTTTTTACAGATGTGCCCATAGCATAACCGTTGTTTTCACAAATAAACACAACCGGTAAATCCCACAGCATAGCCATATTAAAGGTTTCGTGCAACATACCCTGGCGAGAAGCTCCATCACCAAAAAAACAAAGTACAACATTTTGTGTTCCTTTATATCTTTCAGCAAAAGCCAAACCTGCGCCTGTTCCAATTTGCGCACCAACAATACCATGCCCGCCAAAGAAACCCTGTTCAACACCAAAAAAGTGCATACTTCCACCTTTTCCCTTGCTGCAACCTGTGGCTTTTCCGTACAATTCTGCCATACAACTTTTTGCACTTACGCCTTTTGCTATTGCAAGTGCATGATCACGGTAGGCCGTTATAAATTTGTCATCTGGTGTTGTTGCGGTCATACAACCTGCAGCAACGGCTTCTTGCCCAATATATAAATGGCAAAATCCACGGATCTTCTGCATCCCGTATAATTGACCCGTTTTTTCTTCAAAACGGCGAAGCAATAGCATCATTTCGTACCAATAGAGGTAAGTTTCTTTAGAAAACTTTGTAGCCAAAGGAGTATAATTTAGGGTGCAAATATAGGAAATTTGGCATTAGATAATAGAGATAAAATAAGAAACTGTAAATGGCTTTTTCAAACTGGCCCACATAGAGTTAACCAATGACAGGCTTTTAAATACTTTACTCCACTTTAATAATAAAGCTGATATACTTTATCTTTGTAACACATGCTTTGCCTCCGTAAAATAACCCTTACTCATTTTAAAAATTACGACCTCTCCTCTTTTGAATTTTCAAAGAACGTAGTTGGTATTTTCGGTTTAAATGGCATAGGGAAGACCAATCTGCTGGATGCAATTTATTACTGCTGCTTTACCAAAAGTTATTTTACCAATACAGATTCGCTCAATATAAATTTTGACAAGGACGGCTTTAGAATTGAAGCACATTTTGACAATAACAACGAAGAACAAAAAATAACATGTATTAACAGGGGCATCGGAAAAAAGGAGTTTGCGTTGAACGATGTTTTATATGAAAAGCTTGCAAAACATATTGGACTGTTGCCAGCTGTAATTATTGCGCCTGATGATGTTGAAATAATAATTGGCGGTAGTGAAGGGCGTAGAAGGTATCTCGATACTATTATTTGCCAACTTGATAATGATTACCTGCAGCAACTAATTATATATAATAAAGTTTTACTACAACGCAATAGCTTGCTTAAAAGATTTGCTGAGCAAGGCAAAACAGATACTTCACTTTTAGAGATTATTGATAAACAGCTGACAGACCCCGGTAAAATCGTTTTTGAAAAGCGAATAACGTATACCGAAAAACTAATTCCGCTGATTGCGATGTTTTACCATAAAATTGCTGATAACAACGAAGCGGTAAACTTTACTTATGTGAGTACATTGCAAACCGATACTTTTGAAAATATTCTAAAACGTACATTTGAAAAAGACAGAATTATTCAGAGAACTAGCGAGGGTATACATAAGGACGATATTCAGTTTAGCCTAAATGGGCAATTGTTTAAAAGCATAGCAAGCCAGGGTCAAAGAAAAAGCCTTTTATTTGCATTGAAACTGGCACAATACCAATTATTGAAAGATTACAAATCATTTAGCCCTGTTTTACTGTTAGATGATGTGTTTGAAAAATTAGATGAGAAAAGAATGAACCGTTTATTACATTGGGTTTGTAACGAAAATGAAGGACAGGTTTTTATAACGGATACACACAAGCAGCGGCTTGAAAATATTTTCGAACAACTGAATGTTGACGGGCAATTAATTGAACTTTAAAAGAAACTGTTATGGCAGAAATATCTCTCGGCGAAGCACTTCAGCAATTTTTAAATAAGAGCAAATTAAAAAGTGGCATGCAGGCCATGCAAATTGAGGATGTGTGGGAAAAGATTATGGGTAAAACTGTAGCGAAATATACTGACAAGCTGCAGATAATAGGTTCCACATTATTTGTTACAACAAGTGTGGCTCCACTAAAAAACGAATTGCTTTACCAAAAAGAAAAAATTATAGAAATGGTAAACAAAGAACTGGGAGAAAAAGTTATCAAAGAAGTCGTTGTAAGATAACTGTTATAGGTTTGGTCTTCTTTGCCTCGATTTATTAAAAATCATATTTCCTTTATCTATCCCTTTGCGCAAGTTCTTTTGCTCCTCTTGTGGCAGTGCATAAACCCCTTTACATACCTGGCTGCAACATCCGTCAAAAGCCGCTTTACATTTTTCACATTGAATAAATAATAAGTGACAACCATCATTCAGGCAGTTAGTATGGGTGTCTGCAGGTTCACCACACTGGTGGCAACTGGCTATAATCTCATCTGTAATTCTCTCCCCAAGCCTGTCATCAAATACAAAGTTTTTTCCATGAAACTTATTTGTTAGTTCTTCTTCCTTTATTTTGTTAGCGTAATTTATTATTCCGCCCTCTAAGTGATACACATTTTTAAAACCGTTGTGTAACATGTAGGCACTTGCTTTTTCGCACCTAATTCCACCAGTACAGTACATGATAATGTTCTTGTCTTTTTTATCTTTCAGCATATCTGCTGCCATGGGCAGTTGCTGCCTAAAAGTATCGCTTGGTATTTCTATGGCGTTTTCAAACCGACCAACTTCATATTCATAATGGTTGCGCATATCTACAACGATGGTATTTTTATCGTCGCTAAGTACATTAAATTCTGATGCATTTAAGTATTTACCCTTATTGGCCATATCAAACGATTCGTCTGTAATGCCATCTGCAACAATTTTGTCCCTTACTTTTATTTTTAAAACCCAAAAACTTTTTCCTCCTGCCGGGCGCATATTTTCACTGGCTTCGTGTTGCAGGGCAATATTTAAACGAAGGTTTTCCAAACCGGGTGTTTCTTCAATAGCGACTACAAATTTTTCGGCATTGCTTTCAGGAAAACTCAGCTGTGCATTTATGCCTTCATTTGCTACATATATTCTTCCAAATACTTTAAGCGCATCCAGTTTTTTGTATAATTCATTTCTAAATTCTACAGGATTGGCAATATAGAAATAGCGGTAAAATGAAATGGTAATGCGTGGCTTGTTTTCTGCCACAAGCATTTTTTTTAGCTCAGCCTGGCTGAGTCTGTTGTGTAAAACTGACATATAAACTAATTTGATTCTACTACGTATAATAGAAAATCATAAAAAATGATTGGATGCTTGCAGGGCAAACCAAATATTAAACTGCAAATTTAATAAATACAACTTAAAGTGAAATGTTTACCCCACCACCGCCGCCGGTGCGTCTGCTAATACTTCCGCCAAGTAAGCCACCACCGCCAAGTCTTATGCCCGTAGTCACCTTGTTTTTTTGATCATAACCTGCTACAAAATCTACTCTGAATATTTTAAAGATATTTTCCAACCCACCAAAAACCTCTACGTAGTTATTGTTTTTATTTACATAAAAAGCATTACTGCCTGCTACAAGATTCCAGTTTAACTTTCTAAATAATGGAATTTTATTGGTAAACAAACCGTTGAAATGGTGTTCTGCATGCCCGAAAGAATAAAAATTTTCTGTCGTGCTGTTGGCGTAGTAAGATGCTAATTGAAAGCTGTTTACATATTCACTTGCTGAAAGTATTCTGTTGCCAGTAAAATGCTGAAAATCCTGAATGTATACTTTTTTGTTATTTAAAAAACCACCTACGCCAACTCTGTATTTGAAAATACCCGCAAGTTTTAAGTTTTTATCGTCCTGTATGGAAAAACGCCATTTGTCAAAGTTTACATCGCTGTTTAACACGTTGCTTATTCCTTTGCTGTAGTTTAAGGTAAAGGTTGGGTATTTAGAGCCGATTGCAACTTTATAAGTTGGGAATTGTATAAATTTTTGACCGGGTTTAAACGATAAAGTGAAACCTGCAATAAGCGCTTTATGTGGCTCAAACTGGGCGGCGAGTTTTTCGGTAGGATAATTTGGCTTAATGTTAATGCTGTCTTTTTTAAACAGTGTAAAGTTGGTCGTATTGTTTAACGGAATTCTGTTTTCATATAAGCCATAAACCGAAAAGCGCAAACCACTTTCAAACCTTCTGCTGTAAACGATGCTGCCAAAATAATTTTCGTAAGTTTTTAAATAGTTTTTGCCGTAAAAAAGTGTACTTATGGCATTGTTTAGTGGCGAAAAATTTCCTTCCTTGTTAAATTCACTCACCCGTTTGCCCCCGCTAAGTGTTACAGCATATCTTTTTAATTTTGTTGTGGCACTATCCTGCTCACGGGTAAAAAATGTGAGTGATGCCTGTGGGTTTAAGTGTGTATTGTTTATGCCATACCTAATAGACGGTCTTAAAGTAATGCCTGACCTGCTCTTTCGGCCAAATTTGCTGATGTATCCATTTAGATTTACGACTGCGCCCTCTGCAGGATTATACTCAGCATTTAAAAGCAAAGGTTCTATCCCATAAGACATGGTACTGCTTTTACTAAAATGATTCCGTCTAATGCCCGATAAAAAGATATCTGAAGGTTTAATCTTATGCTGGTTTTTGTTAAGTGAATCGATGGAACGTCGGGAAAGCAGCGAATCTTTGTTAGAAATATAAATGCTGTCTTTCTTTTTGTAATCCATTTCTTCTTCCTTTTCTAACGGAACGGCACGGGTGCTATCCCAATAAGCAATGGTTTTTTTATTTACGCCGGTGTCGTACTTAATTACAACATTGTCAAAATATTTTTTACTGAACTTTGGATTCACATTATAGTCTGAATACACAGTTAAAAAATTGCCGCCTGCTTCAATACCAAATTGTTTAAAATTAAAATGAAGCAACTGGTTCTTTACCCGACGAATACTGTTATCTACGGGCACATGCAATTGTGTTATCTGCAGGGTATCCATAATTTCAAGCTGCGAGGTTTTGGTAAGTGTTAAATCAAAACTCTGTATGCTCCACTCATCATCTACAATATTGATAATACCTGAAAAAAGAGGCTCATATTTTCTCCGTGGTGTTACAAGAATGCTGTTTGTAGACTTGCCGTTTTCAAAAAAAGTACCTAAGTATTTAAATTTATAAAAGTTTATCGCACCATCTGCAATAGGCGAAACAAAACCACGTGGGTTAAACCTTTCTGTAAAAACTTTTACATTATTACCATAAAGACTAATGAACGAAGGGAAATTAAACCCAAAGCCACCACTGCCACTTACCCTGCTGCTCATCACTTCCAACTTTATTTTATCTGGTTGCTGCACACTCACTTTAGATACAGACTCAGATAAATAAATAATCCCTGTGCCTGCAGAGTCAAGCCCCATTTCCTTTCTGTCAGCATCAGGTATTTTTTTACCGAAGACCTTTTTAGGAAGTGATTTTAATTTTATAAGATCTTTCCCATAAATATTGCATATAAACTGACTTACCTGTTTTGCATAATAATTTCTTTTTTTAATGGCGTTTCTTATAATTTCATAGGCCGGATCTTCCCCTGATTTTTTTACAACAACCGCATCCATGGTAAGCTTTTGTTCCGTTAAAATAAAAGAAAGTTCTGTATCGCCTTTAACGATTAGCTTTTTTTCAGATGAAGTATAACCAAGATTTTGGCAAACAAAAGTGTAAGTGCCCGGAGCAATGTTGAGTGCATATTTTGCTTTATCATTTGCACTTGTACCTTTTGTTGTTCCTTTTATAGAGATAGACGCATATGGCAATAAATCTCCATTAGCATTAAACACGGTGCCATAAATTTTTTGCGCTGAAACGGATTGAAGAAATAAGCAGGAAAGGAGAAGTAACAGTAAACGCATGGGTTGGTTTTTGGTAGAATGAATTTAATATTCAAATTGTTACAAAAAATACAAAATTGTGCTAGGCAGGTTAATTGTTATTCTTTTATTTCTTTGTCTTTAATCAATGCAAGATCTTCCAATAAAACTGTCATAGGCATAATGCCCACCTGCAGCACAGCTTTCTTTCCTTTTATTTCTTTCACTATGCCAACCTGCCTGTTCTGCCGCATCTTTACCCTATCACCAATCTTTATATCACCGGCAATTTCAATAAACTTTTCGTTAAGTTTTTTCTTGTGGCTCTGTTGCTGTAGTTTTTCTTTTTGGTTAAAGAGTAAAGCCTGTATCATTTTTACAACAGCATCTTTATCATCTGCCTTTCTCCATTCTATTACCATGGCTTTTAACCGGCGTTCCATATCTTTTAGATAATCTATTTTTTCTGCAGAAATTTTATTCTGTTCCTGCATTCTCTCCATATCCTGCCTGTGCGTTTCTTTTTTCAATACCTGTTGCATCTCCTTTTTCAACGCTTCATTTTCCTTCAACAACTTATCTAGTGTGATTTTTTCAGATTCTAATTTCTGCAGATCCTGCTCTGTTCTGTTTAATAATTTATCTAAACGAAACTGGTCTTCGTCAACCAATTTTCTTGCACGTGATATCAATTTTTTATCTAAGCCAATTCTTTCTGCAATAGAAAATGTGTAGGAACTACCGGGTTTTCCTATTTGTAATTTGTACAGCGGTAATAATTTTTCTTCGTCAAACTGCATAGCACCGTTAATGATGCCACGCACTTTATTTGCCATTACTTTTAAATTTAAGTAATGGGTTGTAACAATACCGAAAGCATGTTTAAAAGCCAGTTCTTCCATAATAACTTCTGCAAAAGCGCCACCAAGGTTAGGGTCACTTCCACTTCCAAGTTCATCTATAAAAAACAATGTTTTACCATTGGCATTTTCTATAAAATGCTTCATGTTTTTTAAGTGCGACGAATACGTACTCAATTCAAACTCTATGCTTTGGGTATCGCCAATATGAATAAGCACCTGCTTAAAAATACCCATTGTACTATCGGCATTTGCAGGCACAAGTAAACCGCTTTGTAACATTACCTGCAACAGACCAACGGTCTTCATGGTAACTGTTTTTCCGCCGGCATTTGGGCCACTTATTACTAAAATACTTGCATCATCGTTTAATAGAATATCTGTGGGGTATGTTGGCTTGTCGGTTTTTTTATTGAATAAATAAAGCAACGGGTGATAAGCTTTTATTAAATGAAGGTGTGCACGATCTACCAGTTGTGGATGAGCCGCATTCATATCTTGCGCAAGTTTTCCTTTTGCTCTTATAAAGTCGTATTCACCTGCAATATCGTGGTAGCTTTTTAGCAATGGCGCATACATGCCAACCTGCTGTGTAAGTGCCCGCAGTATTCTATAAATTTCTTTTGTTTCTTCGTATTCGAGCGAAAAAATTTCGTTGTTTAGTTCTGTAGTTTCTTCGGGCTCAATAAAGCTTGTTTTGCGGCTTTCGCTCTCGCTGTGTAATACGCCTTTTACCACTCTCTTTTGCTCGGCAACTACCGCCAGCACTCTTCTGCCGTTCATAAAACTCTCTTCAATATCTGCAAGAAATCCTTGCTTATTTAATTTCGATACTATTCTATCAAACATCCTTCTGAGCTCTCCCCGCTTTTTGTAAAGCTTCATTCTGATATCCGCCAAAGCAACACTGGCCTTATCTTTTACGGCTCCGCTCTCATCCAAGATTTCATCTATTAAAACCTTTACATTTTTTTCGTAATAATTGTTTTCAATCACTTTTGTGAGCCCTGGATATGTTTCCCGAATTTCCACTGTAAACCACCGGAAAATATTTTCCATACTACTCACGAGCCTACGAATTAAAATAAATTGCTCTCCAGATAAAGATGCTCCGGGTATACCAAGTAATTTTAAATCGCGGGAAATATTTGTTGTAAAATCATTGGGGAAATTCCCTCCACTATCAAGTATCAACTTAAACTCATTGGCCTGTTTAAGCTCGGTTTCTATGTATTCCTTTTTAGTATGAATACGCAGTTCTTCGGCTTTTGATTTTGCATATTCGGTACGACAATGCAAAGCCAAAAGATCTTTTATTTTATCGAATTCTAATTGTTGTAGAGCTGATTCGGGAAAAAACTTCATAATGGTGAGTGGTAAATGGAAAGTGGAAAGTGGGTTATCAATTAAAGAATCCATTTCATTTCATACTACAAAATATAACAAAATAAAAGATAAATAATGGTATGCCGCGGCAGTGAGTGACACAACTATTTTTACTAAAGTTGTAATTTAGTTTGTACAATCTCGACACTTTGTATTGGAACTGTCCAAAAAATAAAAACCCAACGCCTCCTCTCCAAAGGAGCGGGAGCAGACCCCGATAATTTGAAAATATCTTTTTATTCACAGAGACCAAAGTCGCAATTAGGTAGATTTATAAGGCTTAATCATCCAACTTCAAAACTGCTAAGAATGCCTCTTGCGGTACTTCTACATTTCCAATCTGTCTCATTCTTTTTTTACCTTCTTTCTGCTTTTCCAACAATTTACGCTTACGGCTGATATCTCCACCATAACATTTTGCAGTTACATCTTTGCGCATGGCACTAATGTTTTCACGGGCAATTACTTTTGCGCCAATAGCTGCTTGTATTGCCACCTGAAACTGTTGTTTATCCAACAACGTTTTTAATTTTTCGCACAATTTGCGGCCAAATTCTGCCGAGCGGCTTCTATGAATTAATGCACTGAGCGCATCTACTTTTTCACCATTCAATAAGATATCCATGCGCACAATATCTGCATCTCTAAAACCGATTGGATGATAATCGAACGAGGCATATCCCCTGGTTTGAGATTTTAATTTATCGTAAAAATCGAAAACAATTTCCGTTAACGGCATTTCAAAAGTAAGCTCCACACGGGTTGGCGATAAATAGCCCTGGTGAATGAGCATGCCACGCTTGCTGATGCAAAGCGTCATAATATTACCAATGTACTCCGGCTTTGTAATAATTTGTGCTTTGATATAAGGCTCTTCAATTTTATCTGTACGACTTGGGTCAGGCAATGTACCCGGATTGTGTACATGTATAATTTCGCCTTTGGTTGTATGCGCTATGAAACTTACATTGGGTACGGTGGTAATAACGGTTTGGTTAAATTCACGTTCTAAACGTTCCTGTATAATTTCCATGTGCAACAGGCCAAGGAAACCGCAACGGAAACCAAAACCAAGTGCCTGAGATGTTTCTAATTCAAATGTTAAGGAAGCATCGTTTAACTGTAATTTTTCCATACAGTCTCTCAGTTCTTCAAACTTATCTGTATCTACCGGAAATATACCTGCAAATACCATTGATTTTACATCTTCAAAACCATCAATTCTTTCCGTTGTTGGGTTGGCAACACTTGTAAGTGTATCGCCAACTTTTACTTCTTTTGCATTTTTTATTCCTGTAATAATATAACCTACATCGCCACAAAAAACTTCGTCTTTCTTCTCCATTCCAAGTTTCAAAATACCCACTTCATCGGCGTGGTAAGTCTGCTCTGTACTGAAAAATTTAACCTTCTCACCTTTTTTTAAGCTCCCTGCAAATATTCTGTAATAAACGATTATGCCTCTAAAACTATTAAAAACACTGTCGAATATTAAAGCCTGTAAAGGTGCATTGAGATCACCTTTTGGTGCAGGAATGCGCTCTATAATTGCAGCAAAAACTTCATCAATACCAATACCTGTTTTACCACTTGCCAATACTATATCTTCTGCTTTGCAGCCTATTAATTCGATTATTTCATCTGTTACTTCGGGTATCATAGCACCCTCCATATCTATTTTATTGATTACCGGAATAATCTCTAAATTATTTTCAATAGCAAGGTATAGGTTACTAATGGTTTGTGCCTGTATACCCTGTGTAGCATCTACCAGCAACAACACACCCTCACATGCTGCCAATGCACGACTTACTTCATAACTAAAATCCACATGGCCAGGCGTATCTATCAGGTTTAGTACGTATTGTTCGCCTTTGTAAGGATAGTTTATTTGAATGGCATGACTCTTTATGGTAATTCCTTTTTCACGCTCCAGGTCCATATCATCTAATACCTGGGCCTGCATATCTCTTTCACCAATCGTATTTGTGCTTTGGATAAGTCTGTCTGCCAGTGTACTTTTTCCGTGGTCAATATGTGCAATGATGCAAAAATTTCTGATGTTCTTCATGTAAACGCTTATCTGCTCGATATTTTAGTATGCGAAAATAATGAATAATATTTATGCGTGTGTGGTTAAATATTTATGAATAAGGGAGTTTTGTAATTGCACAATCCTTACAACGTCTATCCAGTAATAAACAGTTAACCCGTTTCATTTAATTTAACAGTGGTTTTGTTTAATGTGTTATAAATATTTGAAACAAGTAGTACAAAAAGACCTGCCGCAATTGATAACAATACGTTGTAATATTTAGGGGCTGATAATGATATTCTAATAACCACTGTGGCTAATGCAAACGATGAGTACCTAAACAAATGTATGTAAAGATTGCTGTATCTAAGCGAGATAATGAGGATTAAAATATCAGAAAAAATAAGTGCTGTGTAATAAGAATTAAAGATATTAATTATATGGCCTTGCAGAACAAAAATGATAAACATGAAAATTGTTAAGCTTAAAAATATGATCAGCAACAAAGAAGCAATGAGCTTTTTTTGCAAGAAAAAATTATTTTTTTCAACAGCGTTATTGGTAATTTGAACATGGCGCTGTGCTCTATAAAATAAAACGGTTATTAAAAAAATAACAACTGCCCCAAAGGCGTCAGCAATTAGTGGCATAAGTTCTAAAAGCGTAGAGTTATCCCATTTAATACTGTCTGGCAAATGCCCTAACTCTTTAAAAGAATTTCTTAAAAGAATTAAAGAAACTATTTCAAATTGTTTGCCTACAGAATCAGCAACGGAATGGGTAAGGATAAAAACAAGATCAAATATTTCACTTAATAATAAAATACTAAAAGCTAATTCTATTGCAAAAAATTTTCCAACACGGATGGGTATAATTTTGTAGTGAGAAAGCATGGAAACTGCAATACCTACAAAAAAGAACAAGATCACAGTATTGCTAATTATTTTTGTTTTTTGAAATTTTACCCAGCGATTTTCGAAATTGTCATATACACTAATCCATGCGGTTAAAAATTTATTCATTAGGGGAGACTTTGATACAAAACTAATGTATGTAAGCTGATACTATCCATTTCTACTTATTTAAAATTTAAAATTATATTTTACATATATTCGCAACTTAAATGTACCAGATGCTAAAGAAAATTGAACTATTTATTTTTCTCAGCGCCATTGCGCTGATTTTCGTTTCAGAATATTATTATGTCGTTTTAAAAGACCATGACAGAGCGATTTTCCTTGGCCTATGGCCCCCAACCATTATAATTACCCTCATTTATCTAAATATTAAAAAGAAAAAGTAACATGGAAAATCTTGACTTATTAATATTTACTTCTATACTTATTATTTTATTTATTTTATTTGGAGTAGCTACTTACAAGCAATTTACCCGAATGGGAAATCAGGAATTCAATAGTGCAACAGAGAAAGGCGGTGCAGAAAACTTTCTAAAATTTCTATCCAAGTTATTTGACAGTTAAATAGAATTGATTTGAGTATTACTTGTATTTAATGCCAAATAAATATGTTAACTATTTATCTCTGCAAATACAACTGCTTTAATGCAAAAAGCCCCCAACAATTTAAAATGGTTGGGGGCTTTTTTAAAATTTTAATTTATTTAAACTCTGCTACTACAGATATTTTTGATTCTGTAGCTACTTTACCGGCAGCAATGGCTGATCCGTTAACACCGTAGTCAGCAAGTTTCACTGAGAAATCTGTTGTGGTATTAATGGCTTTACCTGCAACAACAATATTTGCAGTTGTTGTTACCGGTTTTGTAACGCCATGCATCGTAAGCTCGCCTGTAACGTTTGCACTGTAAGTGCCATCCTTCTTAAAATTAACTGCACTTAAGTTTGTGATTTTTCCGGTAAAAGTTGCAGTAGGAAATTTATCAGAATCCATCCATTTTTCTCCATTAAAATGTTCCTGTATTCTTGGGTTGCCAAATGTAAAGCTCTTAATTACAGATTCAAAAGCAACATTCCCTGTTTTTGCGTCAAGGCTTGCAATTACTGTCTTGTTTTCAGCTTTCGGCAATGCATCTGTGCTTGTTGTAGCATCAAAATTAATAGTTGCAGAAGTGGTTGTTTGTTTCTTTTGTGCAAATGCAAAAGTCGTTAGACCTATCATGGCAAAAAGAATGATTGATTTTTTCATTTTATGTTGTTTTGTTTGTTAAGATTATTTATTGATTGCGCACCGTTTAAAAGTGATAAACTCTGTTTCTAAAATCTTACTGTAGGTACCACCGCTGCAAGATCCTTTTATAGAAACCACATCACCTTCTTTTAATTGTTTTGCCTCTT
Organism: Ferruginibacter sp.; assembly: GCA_040400515.1. Lineage (GTDB taxonomy): Bacteria > Bacteroidota > Bacteroidia > Chitinophagales > Chitinophagaceae > Ferruginibacter. Next base: position 134,359 of record JBBAQB010000008.1, read on the forward strand.
TCATGTGCTGTTGCTGAAAAGCGAAAATGATGTAGGAGTCTGTTAATGAGTCCACCATTTTTATATTTACAGTTGTGTCTGCAGCCTCGGCAGCTGTCACTACACCTTTAACAGTCAATATTTTTTCGGCATATTTGGTATTTGCTGCGCTGTCATTTGCTTTGAACTCATTTATTAAATCAATTGCAGATACAGTAAATAACGACTTTTGGGTTGACGTATCGTCAAACTTCTCTGTAAAAATATAATACACAGCTAACCCTCCTGCAACAACTAAAATAAATGCCAACGCTAAGATTTTTTTAAGCCATGGCCTTTTTGCTGCTATCATATAAAATCAGTTTAAAAACAAATATACAATGTTTGAACATTAGTTATAAATTGATTTGTAAAAAGTTAACAAGCATTTAAAATAAGGGGCCATAGCGCTTTCATAGTGCTTGGTAAAATATAAGCCGTCCATTCTAAAATATTAAAGTAATTTACTTTTCTCAATCCCATTTTTTCAGGTCAATGTGTTTTATGAAGACATTCTATTTTTTTTGCTTTGTTTTAAGCTGCAAAAGCAGCTTTTCGCAAACGTCGGTATTATTGGTTGGCACCTACGATTCCCCTAAAAGTAACGGCATTTATGTATTTAATTTTAATGAAACCGATGGAACAGCTAAGCAAACCGGTCATGTAAAAACGTCTAACCCCTCCTATCTCACCGTATCGCCTGATAAAAAATTTGTTTTTGCTGTAAATGAAAATACCAATAAAGGTGGCAATGGAGGGCAAATCACTTCTTTTTTGTTTGATAAAAAATTGCATACGCTTTCAAAAATTAACGCACAGTCTTCTGAAGGCAACCACCCATGCTATGTAACAATTGATAAAACCGCCCGGTGGATTGTAGCCGGAAATTACAGCTCGGGAAATGCTGCATTGTTAGAAATAAACAAAAATGGTTTTTTAAGCAAGGCAAAACAGGTTATACAATATGAGGGCAAGGGTTTAGATACACTAAGACAACAATCACCACATGTGCATGCTACTGTGTTCAGCAAAAATAACAAGCGGCTTTATATAACAGACCTTGGTACAGATAAAATTATGTGTTACAATTTTGATGCAAAGCAAGGGAAAATCACCCCTTCAGAAATCCCCTTTATAAAAGTAGAAGACGGCGCGGGTCCTCGACATTTGGTATTATCTGCAAATGAAAAGTATATGTACCTTTTAACAGAATTAAAAGGAGTGATTGTTGCTTTTGAAAAAGATAAAAACAGTTGGAAAAAAATACAGGAAGTAACCTCTGTGCCGCTAGATTTTACAGGCATTACGGGGAGTGCAGATATTCATATTTCTACTGATGGAAATTTTTTATATAGCAGTAACCGGGGCGAAAGCAATACCGTCGGAATTTTTAAAATAAATAAAATAACAGGAGAATTGTTATTGTTAGGGCACCAAAGAACACTCGGTATTGCACCTCGTAATTTTAATTTTGACCCATCGGGCAAATACCTGTTGGTTGCCAACCAAAACAGCGATGAGATCGTTGTGTTTAAAAGAGACATTGCAACGGGTTTTTTAACCGATACAGGCAATAGAATTAGTGTTGGAAAACCAGTTTGCCTCAAATGGCTGTGAAGTTTCAATAAAATATATGATGTCCTCCTTTTAGCAACTCCTCAAAAAACAGAGAAAATACGCGCAAAATTAATAAAACACCCCAATGGTTGTAGTCTTCATAGTGTTTGTCTGTAGCGTTTTTACGCAAAAACGACATATTTAAATTTAATCGTTTCAACACATACTAATTGGGTTAATTATTAGTTAGTAGTTGAGCGACATGAAAAACATATTTATTACATTTTTCTTTTTTTTATTTCAAAACAGCCTTTACAGCCAGATAAATGTGGTGGTAAAAACCATGCCTAATGGTACAGTGCAGTTTGTAAATAAGATAAACAAGGCTGCTGTAAATAACGATGAGTGGAATGAAGTTGAAGGCTTTGTGAATGGTTTTGCCAAAGCATACGGCAACGGTTTTTGGACATTGGTTGATAAAAATGGCTCGCCCATTTCTAAAAATAAGTACGATGCGGTAAGAAATTTTTCGAATGGATATGCCGCAGTAAATACGAACAACAAATGGGGCTTTATAAATGAACAGGGTAAAACAATGATACCCACTGAATACGATATTGTTTTTGACTTTAAAGAAAATGTAACTGCCGTTTATAAAAACAAGAAATGGCTTCTTATTGATGAAACCGGCATGGTAAAAAAAGCACTGGACATTGATGTTTTCTATGGTTTTAAAAATAAAACGGCAGCTATTTTAAAAGATGGCAGAAAAGGAAAAATGAATTTAGATGGCGACATTATTTCGCTCGAGGCTGACCTTACAGCAGCATCAAATAATCAATTTATTACAAAACAGTCTTTTCTTGCATTGCGTCCGCAATCTGTGCCTTGCCCTCCTAATATCGGTTTTGATTTAAATAATTTTACGAACTGGAATTGTTTTATAGGCTCGGTTTCAAGTTCAGGTACTGCAAACATTATTACCGTTGTTCCCTCTGCGCCCTTGCCAACCAGACATGTGATATATGGTGCATCCACAGGGCTCGATCCTTATGGTTTGTTCCCAACTGCTCCACCTGATGGGAGTGGTTTTGCCTTAAAACTAGGAAACAATATAAATGGAAGTAAAGCAGAAAGAGTTACTTATCAGTTGGTCATTCCGGTTGGCAGCACAGACGCTTCTATCACTTACAGATATGCTGTGGTATTTCAAGACCCTGGGCACCTTACCCAACAGCAACCAAGGTTTAGCGCAAAATTAAAAGACGTTGCAACCAATACATATTTGCCATGCGCATCGTATGAGTACATTGCCAATTCTTCCATTCCCGGCTTTTTTGATTCGCCCGTTGACGATACAGTAAAATGCAAAAACTGGTCATCGGTATTTATTAATTTAAGTGCTTATGCCGGTAAAACACTGAACCTGGAATTTACCACTGCAGACTGCACATTAGGCGCCCATTGGGGCTATGCTTATGTAGATGTAGGAGACTGTAATATTGCTGCAAATATTGCTTACCAATGCAGCCCGAGCGTGGCAACCGTAAATGCACCTCCGGGCTTTCAATATTACAATTGGTGGAACAGCAATTTTACTCAAATTCTGGCTACAGGCCAAAATACAACCATATCTCCTATTCCTGCTAATAATTCCACCTTGCATGTGGAAGTGATACCGTTTAACGGTTCAGGTTGTAAAGATACTTTAGATGTATTGGTAGGTAACATTTATGGTGTTGCTGATGCAGGTCCTGATAAAACAATTTGTGCAGGAAATGCTGTTTCAATTGGTACCTCTTCAACTTCATTGCCTCCGGGTGATATTTATTCATGGTCGCCCGCAACCTATTTATCAAATGCAAGCATTGCCAACCCCATTGCAAACCCGCCTGTATCTACAACCTATATTTTAACTGTTACCAATCCTGCTAACCTCTGTCCAAAATATGACACTGTAAAAATTATTGTAAATCCAAAACCGATACCTGCATTTAGTACACCGCCAAGCCAGTGTATCTCGGGCAATAATTTTTCTTTCAATAACACATCAACAGGCGGTGCCACATATTTTTGGAGTTTTGGTGATGGCACAACATCTAACACACCGAGTCCTTCACATACTTACACATCGCCGGCATCATACACAGTCAAGTTGATTGTAACAACCAGTAATGGCTGCAAGGACAGTATTTCTCAAACCATAAACGTTTTTGCAAAACCAACAGCTGCTTTTGCAGTGCCGCCCGGACAATGTGTTTCGGGCAATAATTTTACATTTAACAACAGTTCTACAGGAGGAGCAACTTACTTGTGGTTGTTTGGTGATGGTACAACATCTAACCAACAGAATCCTACACATACTTATACATCTGCTAATAACTACACCGTAAAATTAATTGTAACAAACAGCAATGGATGTAAAGACAGTATTTCTCAAAGCATAAACGTTTTTGCAAAACCAAATCCTGCTTTTGCGGTGCCGCCAGGACAATGTGTTTCGGGTAATAATTTTACTTTTAACAACAGTTCTACAGGAGGCGCAACTTACTTGTGGTTGTTTGGTGATGGCACAACATCTAACCAACAGAATCCTACACATTCTTATACAACTGCTAATAACTACACCGTAAAATTAATTGTAACAAACAGCAATGGATGTAAAGACAGTATTTCTC
>JBBAQB010000008.1:138711-149587 GCA_040400515.1 Ferruginibacter sp.
TGTGGAACTTCGGAGATGGAACAACATCTAACCAACAAAACCCTACACATTCTTATGCAACTGCCGCCGCATACACGGTAAAATTAGTTGTTACAAACAGTAATGGCTGCAAGGACAGTATTTCTCAAAGCATAAACGTTTTTGCAAAACCAACGCCTGCTTTTGCAGTACCGCCGGGACAATGTATCTCGGGTAATAACTTTACGTTTAACAACAGTTCTACAGGAGGTGCAACTTACTTGTGGTTGTTTGGTGATGGTACAACATCTAATCAACAAAACCCAACACATACTTATACAACTGCTAATAATTACACCGTAAAATTAATTGTAACAAACAGCAATGGATGTAAAGACAGTATTTCTCAAAGCGTCAACGTTTTTGCAAAACCAACACCTGCCTTTGCGGTGCCGCCAGGACAATGTATTTCGGGCAATAATTTTACTTTTAACAACAGTTCTACAGGAGGTGCAACTTATTTGTGGAACTTCGGAGATGGAACAACATCTAACCAACAAAACCCTACACATTCTTACGCAACTGCTGCAGCATACACGGTAAAATTAGTAGTTACAAACAGCAATGGTTGTACCGATAGTGTGAGCAACATTTTAAGTGTATACCCAACTCCCCAACCGGCTTTTGCAGCACCAACAAACCAATGCGTAAATAATAATAATTTCAACTTTGTAAACCAGTCAACTGGAGGGGCAACGTATTTGTGGAATTTTGGTGATGGTACAACATCTTCTCTCGTAAATACAAGTCATACATATGCAACACCTGGCAATTACAATATAAACCTTGTGATTACGAGTGCCAATGGTTGTGCTGATAGCATAATGCATCCTGTTACCATTTTTGCAAGACCAGTTGCTGCATTTGATCCGCCTGCAAGTCAGTGCCTCACAAATAATAATTTTAGTTTTTTAAACAATTCTACTGGTGCGTCAAATTACCTGTGGAACTTTGGCGATGGCACATCATCAAACGCTTTAAATGCCCAGCACAGTTACAGTGCTGCAGGAAGCTATACCATACAATTGCTAACAACAAATGCAAGTGGTTGCAGAAATAGTATTCAACATACAGTGGTTATAAACAGCAGTCCGGTCATCACCATGGGTAACAATTACAATGTTTGTGCAGGTAATTTAGTTCAACTTTCTGCACAGGGCGCCCAAACATATCAATGGTATCCTACACAAGGACTAAACTGCAGTACCTGTCCTAATCCTGTTGCCACACCAGGCTCAAATATTACATATACATTAAACGCATCATCTACTGCAGGCTGCAATACCACAGGCACTGTAAGCATTATAGTACACCAACCGTTGCAAATAAATGTTAGTCCAAACAGGGCTGTATGTGGCAGAGCAATAACAAACCTTTTTGCTGTGGGTGCAAATACCTATAAATGGTCGCCTGCAGCAGGTCTTAGCAGTACAACAATTCCTAACCCGGTTGCATCGCCAGATACTACTACAACCTACATGGTAATTGGATACGATGTAAGCGGTTGCTTTAAAGATACTGGTTATGTAAAAATTACCGTGAACCCAATACCCGCAATAGAACTTGGCCCTGATGTTACTTTGCCCACAGGCACTGTTTTTCAAATGCAGCCACAGGTACTCAGTGGCCCAATAGTATCGTGGCTGTGGACACCCGCAATAAACCTAAGCTGTACTAATTGCCCAAGACCTACAACAATCGTAAAATTTGATATTGCCTACAATGCGCAGGTGAGAAATATTTATGGCTGTGTAGCAAATGATTCCATAAGAATTCACACGTTTTGTGAGGGCTCGCAGGTATTTGTGCCCAATGCCTTTACGCCCGATGGTGATGGCAGAAACGACATTTTAATGGTGCGCTCTAGTGGCGTAAACCTTGTACGTTCATTTAAAATATATTCCCGGTGGGGCGAATTAATTTTTGAGAAAAATAATTTCCCACCAAACAGCCCGGCTTATGGCTGGGACGGAAGAATAAAAGGAAAAATTGGTTCTGCAGAAGTATATGTGTACACGCTGGAAGTTACCTGCGACAACAATGAAAAAATAGTTTTTAAAGGGAATATATCCATTTTAAATTGATCTGATCATGAAAAAACATTTACCATTTCTGCTATTCTTTTATTTTATACTGTCTTCCTTTTTTGCAAGTGCACAACAGGACATTAATTTTTCGCAATTTTACGAATTACCACTGCTAAGAAACCCGGCACTTGCTGGTATTTTTAACGGCACAGTAAGGGTTACAAGCGCCTACAGAAACCAATGGGAAAGCATTACCACTCCCTACAGAACAATGGCACTAGGCACAGAAATAAAAATTTTGAAAGGCTTTAGCGACGGAGATTTTATTACAGCAGGTATTCAGATAACAAATGACGTAGCGGGCGATTCTAAATTAAAAAGAACCCAGTATTTTCCGGCAGTTAATTACCACAAACTGTTGAATGCAGAGCACAGTACTTTGTTGTCTGCTGCTTTTATGGGCGGTGCGGTGAGCCAAAGTTTTGACCCTACAGATTTAAAATTCGATGACCAATTTATTGGCGGAAGCTACAATGCAAACAATACCACCGGTCAGGCCTTCAACAAAACATCTTTTACTTATTTTGATTTGGCAACAGGAATGAGCCTGAGCAGCCAGATAAACAGTGAGGCAAAGTTTTATGTAGGTGCAGGTTTGTTTCATGTAGCAAAACCAACGCTCACATTTTTACAAAACAACATGACCATAAACCGCAAATGGGTTGTTAATGCAGGTCTAACCGTAAATACGGGCACAAACGACAAGGTCGTATTTTATGCAGATCATTTTTCGCAGGGGCCAAATAAACTTACACAGGGCGGTTTTTTATACACCCGCAACCTTGACCCAACCGGTGAAAATACAGACCTATCCATTGCCGGTGGAATCATCTACAGATTTAAAGATGCGTTGATACCATCGGTAAAATTAAATACCAGCAAACTAAGCATGGGCGTGAGTTACGATGCCAATGTAAGTACACTAAAAACGGCTTCTAATTATCGTGGTGGTTTTGAAGTTACACTGTCGTATATTGGTTTTTGGAACAGCGATGGCCAAGATGATGAAAAAACCAAATGCCCATCTACTATCTGGTAAAGAGCGTGGCAGGGTTTTAGCGGCACAGCCAGATTGTTTAAATTCGCTAAAACCACCAGCTAGATGCAATTACACACATAACACTTGGTGCCTGCATGGGAGAAGCATTTGCGGGATTGACCTTGCAAAGCCGGTGCATCTCATACCTGTGATAGGTGCGCCGATAGGTGCTGTTGTAAACTACGGGCCTATTTAAAAACTGGGCATTACTGCTATGAAGGGATATAAAATGCGGTTATTGAAACAGATACAATAACCCGTATGCATTATAAAGCCGTTGCAACATGGCAACGGCTTTACAAATAGAAACAGGGGATTTTAAAGGGGATAATTTTTATTAATTTGATGCAACACTTTCTGCAATGTTGATCCATGAATTTGTTTGATCTGCTGTGTTCTTTTTAAAATAGTCTTTGCGCTCACTTTCCAATTTCCTTTCTCTTGACTTTCCGACAACGACCTTTATTTTTGCTCGCCTTTCTTCATTTAAAACAGCGAGTTCCTGTTTTTTTGTTAAAGGATCTACACCGGCAATTAAAGCATTTGCTTTACCTGTATACATTTGGTTAATAAACTTTACCTGCTTGCTCTGGTATTCACTCAACTTTGCAGCTTTATTTATGTCCATTTGTGTTTTATCTGTTATATCTGACTCATCTCTTGTTCTCGAAATTGCAGCATATTTTAATTTGTTAAGGCTGTCAATGTTCTTTAACCCTTCCTGCCTGTAAACAAGGCTCATATTGTATTTTTGAAGATCTAACATGCTATCGCCTGCCAACCTTAAAGAGGTTTCCATTTTCATATTTACCATAACAGAATCACGCATTAACTTTTTCTCTGCCTGCAACTTTGTAAACTTTGCATTTGCTATAGCTTCTTTTGATGGCTTTTTACTTTTTTTCGATTTTTTTGTTTGGGCTTCTACGCTTAAAACCGATAGTGCTACTACACACAATAAGATTATTCTTTTCATAGTAAGATTATTTTCCACCCTATTTTCAATTACCGTGCCATTAAAATAAACAAGGGTAAAATGCAGAAGGAACAGCGGTTTGCAACTGCAACTGGTAGCAAAACATTAACAAACGATAAAATATTGAAGCAGTCGTTCATCCCTTATAAAACAGACGATTTCCATTCAAATTTTCTACTAAAAAAAAGTGTACAAATAAAAGCAATTTGGCCAATGGGCGCAATATCCATTATGAACCAATTTGTAAAATGAAAAAGTAAAATAAGTATGGCAAGCTGCGCATCATACCGCTTGGTAAAAAAACCGATGAATGGAATAAACTCGAGTACGCTACCACAAAGAAATAATATTCTTGCAACAGAAGGATGACCAATTAAATAAATATTTACACTTGTTCTTGCAGAAAAATTGTGCTCTAAAAAATAGGGCGTAAGCTGGTTTATTAAAATATTACTAAAATAATGCAACCCAAAAACGGCACTTTGCTGCACTTTTATAATGGCTGCTGTAATATAAAAAAAGAGAAGAAAATACCTGAGCGTTTCAAAAGCAATCTGTCTGTTTTTGGTGGCCCGAAAAAGAAATGGAATAAGTACTAGAAAAAAACCCGTCATGTAGTTTCTGGTGCCAATGAGGCCCATATACGTCATGTAAAAAACGAGGAGTAAACAAAAAAGTAAAACCGCAATTTTATTTTTAAGAGGATCGTATATCAATGCCATAAAAGCTACTATAATGCCTGCATCGCACAGCACTGCCAACCAAGTATTATTTAAAATCGTTTGAGGGATTTTGGCCATATAAACCAGCCAAAAAAAAGGATCGACACCAATGCTAAAAAGTGAAAAACTGCTTAAACGGGCGAAGCTGATACCAGAAAAAAAAATGATAAGGTATTCAATAAATAATATGCTTATTAATATTCTAAGCCTTGCCTTTACGGCTGTATCAGTTAATGCGATCTCCATTAGAAACGTTTATTTTTAATAGGCTGGTAGAGTCTGTAAGAAGCAACCGGTGATCGGAAAAAGTGAATTCGTATTTTACAAATTCCAATGTTGTGCTGTTTGTAGTTTTTTTATTGGCAAAAAGAAGAAGCCTGCGGGTAAACGATCTTACTGCAACAGAATCGGGCGTTAATCTTTTATTTAAAAACTGCTTTTGCGCAGCGCTTAAGGGTTTTTGGTTAATGTAGTCGTTTAAGGGAACCTGTTTGCCATTTAACATAAAACGGCTGTAAAAGGCAATGGCGTTTTCAAAAAAATCTTTTTTCCACCACAGGTTGGTTGTATAAGGTACGATTGTATTGTTTAGTTTTATGGCTACTGTACTCGTTTTATCGACCTTGGCATTTACAAAAGCAAACATGCCATTGTATGGTGTAAAAACGGTGTCCATTTTTTTAAAAAAGAAAAAGCCATAGAGCAGGATAAATGAAATACAGAATATGAACCAAGGCTTGGCCGATGTAAACAATCTGTATAAAAAAAACCTTTTCATTTATTATTAATTAATTTCGGTACTTCAATTAAAATTATAGATTTATTCTCGCATCTTAGTATTTATGAAACAATTTCTGCTTCAAACATTGGCCGATCCTTACTCAGGCGAAGAACTTATTTTTTCACCGGAAAATAATTTACTTACAACAGCCAATGGAAATACTTACGTTGTTAAAAATGACATTGCCATCATGATCAACGCTGCCCAACAAAAAAGTGGGCAGGAAACGGATCTGCATAAAAATTTAAATTCGAATTTTGATTACGTACAACACTACGAAACCGATGCGGTACAGTTTGATTATTTTAATGCAGATGAACCGAGTACTACAAAAAACGAGCGCAACAGAAGCAGGCAGGCCATTATAAACGCTGTGCCAAAAAACGCTGACAATATATTGGATATTGGTTGTGGCGGGGCATGGCTTGCAGCGCATTTTTTACAACAGGGCAAACAAATCGTTTCGTCTGATATTTCTATAGCCAACCCTACAAAAGCACTAGCTGCATTGCCACACAAAAACCACGCAGGTATTGTGTGCGATGCATTTAACCTTCCCTTTAAAAATAATTCTTTCGATTGCATCGTAGCATCGGAAGTGATGGAACATGTAACAGACCCAAGCCTTTTTACCGAAAGCCTTTTACAAAAATTAAAACCCGGTGGTACGCTGCTATTGGTGACACCTTACAACGAAAAAATTGAATATTTTTTGTGTGTACATTGCAACAAGCCCACACCCAAAAACGCACACCTGCACAGTTTTAATGAAAAAAACATCCTTCATTTTTTTAAACCTGCAGCCGCCAACATTACAACAGATGCTTATTGCAATAAATATTTATTAAAACTGCGTTTGTATAATGTACTGTCTTTCTTACCCTTCAGTTTGTGGAAACCGCTAGACAGGCTTGCCAATACCCTCCTAAAAAAACCATCCACCTTTCTTATAAAAACGGTAAAAGCTTAATGCCCGGTTTATACGATACCATTTCTGTAAAATTTAATTTAAAAAAAAATTTCATACCTGTTTTTATTGGTAGGCTGTTGCCTATACTCATTCTTGTTGTGATCTCTATATTCTACTCCAGAAAACTTTCTTATGACGATTATGGAAAATTTCAAACATTTTGGATATACAGCAACATTTTAAATATTATAGTCGCTTTTGCAATGCCCTCTATCATACTTGCCAACAGAGAGGTTGTATTTCATTTTTTTATAAGTGCATTTAAAAAAAAGATAGCTCTGTTTTATGTTGTGTTGTATGTAGCAGTTGCTGTTGTTTTTTATTTATCGGTACACAACCTCTCCCCTGCCATTAAACTTTGCATATTGGTGTTTATTGCATTGCAATTTGCCACTACTGTGGCCGATACCTTTTTAATAAAGCGCCAACAGCTTAACCTGTACTTTAGCGCCAATTTTGTTTACAGCATTTTATTCCTTGCCGTTCATTTGTATTTTTATTTTAATGCTTTTGATCTGCAGCTTTTAATGTATTGTTTACTTGGGCTGGTTGCAGCAAAAACGTTGTTGCTTTTTTTTATACAAGAACCAGCGGCAGATACCTACGATACTACTGCTACAAAAATATTTTTTAAAAACTGGCTTTATTTAGGCGTGAATGAAATGGTAGGCGTAATAGCCCGGTGGCTAGATAAAATGTATGTTGTATTGCTGCTAAGCGCTGCAAACTTTGCCATTTTTGTAAATGGCACCATTGAAATTCCTTTATTTGCGGTTTTAATAAGCGCTGCCGAAACTTTTATGCTTACTAAAATAAGCCACAATGTTGCCGATAAAAAGCAATCAGCCCTTATTTTTAAAGAAAGTTTTAAGCTGCTTTCTTTTATTTCCTTCCCGGTATTTTTTATGTTGCTCATAGTGCACAAAGAAGCATTTGCTATTGTGTTTAATAACCGGTACAACGAATCTGTACCCATATTTTTAATAAGTATTTTTATTATTCCGCTGCGCATAAACCACTACGGCGTGCTGTTACAGTGCTACCATGCCAGCAACAAAATTTTAGCAGGCGCTGTAATAGATATTTTGCTGGCGCTCGTTTTAATGACTTTCTTGTACCCTGCATTTGGTGTGGCCGGGGTTGCTTTGGCCATTGTATTATCTACCTATGTGCAGGTATTTTATTACTTATGGCAGTCTGCAACATTAATAAAGGTGGGTGTGAGTGATCTGGTGCCTTTTGCATTTTTAGCAAAACTGTTTTTGGGGTTAGCAATGCTTTATTTTTGTTTTTTCTTTTTAAAATATTGTTTTTCGCCTTTGGCTTTTCTTGTAATAGTTATTGCCCTTACGATGATTGTTATTGCACTTGCTTTAAAATATTACCTTTATTACAGTAAAAACAAGCTTGCTAAACAACAGAAAAATGGCGTTGAATAAAAAAATAAAGGATGAAACAGCCACCACCATTAATACCGGTTTTGGCACAAATGCTTCAAACTATGGGGGTCGCCTGCTAAACAAAGACGGCACGCCGAATATTGAAAAAAGAGGGCTTGGTTTTTTTGACAGATTTAGCTGGTTTCACAGCATGCTTTCCATATCGGGCTGGCGATTTTTTATTATTATTTTATTCTTTTACATCAGCGTAAATTTATTTTTTACCCTCATTTATTATTGCATAGGCGTAGAGCATTTAAGTGGCCTAAACTTAACATCAGAAGGAGAAAAATTTATGGAGGCGTTTTTCTTTAGCACACAAACCTACACAACCGTGGGTTACGGGCGCATAAGCCCTACGGGTTTTGCTATGAACGTTGTTTCATCTTTTCATGCACTTATTGGGTTGTTAAGTTTTGCTGTGGCTACGGGGCTTATGTATGGCAGGTTTAGCAGGCCACGAGCGTTTATAAAATTTGCAAAAAACACCCTCATTTCGCCGTATAAAGATATTACGGCACTTATGATAAGGCTGGCACCGTTTAAAAACCCTACACTTACAGATGCGGAGGTAAAAATAACCCTCGTGCTTATTACAGAAGAAGAAGGCAAGCCGGTAAACCGTTTTTTTAATTTAGACCTGGAACTAAAGATGGTGAATGCGCTTACCATAAGCTGGACAATTGTGCACCCAATAACAGCAGAGAGCCCGCTGTACAATTTTACCGAAAGTGATTTTGCCAACAGCAAAGGTGAATTGATTGTGTTTTTAAAAGCATTTGACGATGTGTTTAGCAGTACCGTTATTGCCCGATCGTCGTACACGATGCAGGAGCTTGTGTATGGTGCAAAATTTGTACCCATGTTTCACCGTGACCATGAAAAAGATACCACTGTTTTAGACATCAATAAGCTGAGCTTATTTGAAAAAATAATATTGCCGAAAAACAGTTAATCTGTTTGTAGGTACCACCATTTTCTGCGAACCACACTTTTTTGTTACCACCAAAACCATTATCTACGTGTAAGGAAAATAGTTTATAAAAAAATTAGTATTTCCACTGTTTTTTTATTTAAATAATTGTAGTTATTTACATTATCTTTTTTTACATATACTAAAGCAATATTTACAAAACCTATGTGACTGAGGAACGGCGAAGCCATGCAGATTTTACAATGACGAAAACCATTACATATACACCGGTGCTGCACAAAGGCAAAAAACGCATACTTGTAGTGTTTGCCATTAATGCAGAAATACTGGCCAACCTTAGGCAAAACACGGATGCAAGATGGAGCAAAACCCTGAGGGGCTGGCACATTGCTGATACGAAGGCGCACAGGCTGTTGTATAATGTACCACTTGAGCAAAACGGTGCGGAAAAAACGGAGCCAAAAGCTGCCGTAAAAATGCCCGTTGCCGCAAAACCTGCAATTACAACTGTTGAAAAAGTTGCGCCCATTACCGATCATTTACACAAAGTACAGGTAAAGGCAGTAAAGACGGCGGATGACCCAGTAAGGATGGGTATATTTTTTTTAAAAAACAATTTGATAGAAAACAAAATAAAAAAGATAAGCGGTGTAAAATGGTGCAGCATCAACAGTTGCTGGCACCTGCCTTGTACCCAAAAAAGTTACAACGAAATAAGCAACGAACTAAAAGACACGGCAACGATCAATAATAAATCGCTCGCCATTTATTTAAGAAAAAGAAAAGCGGGTTTACAGCTAAACAAACGAGCAGACACTAAGAGCAACGTTGCGCCGGGCGTTGTTTATAAAATAAGTGATTACAATATGGCGCTGCTTGTGCGCACGGTTGAGGAGTTGCAATTAAAGGCATACAGTGCCTCTACCCTACGCACCTACAAAAATGAAATCGGTATTTTTTTACAAACCATAAAAAATAAAAAGGCAGATACACTTGGCGTGGAAGATGTGCGGCGCTACATACATTACTGCATAAACAAATTGTTACTGAGTGAAAACACGATACACAGCCGGTTGAATGCACTTAAATTTTTATACGAACAGGTGCTTGGAAACGAACGTTTTTTTGTGGAGATACCGAGGCCTAAAAAACATTTGCAATTGCCAAAGGTATTGGGTGAGCAGGAATTGAGGAGGCTTTTTGCATCGCCCAAAAATTTAAAACACAAGGCCATTTTATTTATAGCATACAGTGCGGGGTTGCGGGTGAGCGAAGTAATTAATTTGCGGCTGCAGGATATAGACCGAGAGCGGCAGCAGCTTTTTATATATTGCAGCAAAGGCAAAAAGGACAGGTATGTGCGCCTAAGCCCGTTGGTGCTGGATGTGCTGGAGCAATATTATAAACTGAGCGAAACGAAGCCCAAAAATTATTTATTTGAGGGCAGTATAAAAGGAGAACCTTACTCAATAAGAAGTGCGCAACAAATTTTTAACGATGCAAGAAAAAATGCGGGGATATTAAAGTCGCTGAGTTTTCACAACCTGCGCCATAGTTTTGCCACGCACTTATTAGAGAAGGGTGTAGATGTTGTTTTTATAAAAGAGATTTTGGGGCATTTTGATATAAGAACAACCGAGCGCTATTTGCATGTACGAAGAGACACTTTAATAAATATAGAAAGCCCTATTGACGACCTGTACCGAAACAGCCCCGTTAAATAAGACAATTTTTATATACATCTATTAAACTTCTGAATAACAAACTATTAAAAGAAAAACGGCCTAAATAGTCGTTTTTTGAAAACAATTAAACGCAGAAAAAACAATTGAAAATTACAGCAACCAACATGATGAGGCTAAATGGATTGGGATTTGGCGTTGTGGCGGGTTGCGTGTAATATTGTGTTG
>JBBAQB010000009.1:0-139817 GCA_040400515.1 Ferruginibacter sp.
CCGATACAAAACTTACTAAAAATAAAATCTAATTTATCCTCGTTCGTAACCTCACCGGTTATTTCTCCTAAATAATAAAGTGCGTTGCGAATATCAGACGATAACAAGTCCCCCGAAATACTGGCATCAATTCCTTTTTTAATTTCGCTTAAGGCAGTCGCAATTTTTTTAAGAGATTCGAGGTGGCGGGCATTTGTTACAATGTTATTTTCTGCATTTGTTTTTGCATGTACAGTGGCAGTAAATAGTGTTTGTTTAAGATTATCTATTCCGTCATTTAGTTTTGCAGATATAAACTGGATATCTTTTTGACTAAAATTATTTTCATCAAACCCTTTGTCTGCCTTATTTCCAACGAGAAGGTATTTTATATTTTCCGTTTCAAAAATATCAATTTGCGTCTGTAGGTATTCTTTACTTTCTGTGTTCACATCAAAAATGTACAACACAATATCTGCGCTGCGCATTTTACCAAGGCTTTTCTCAATGCCAAAGTTCTCAATAATATCTGTTGAATTTTCTCTGATACCGGCAGTGTCTATCAACCGAAATAATATACCGTTTATGTTTATTATTTCTTCAATAGTATCCCTTGTGGTACCCGCTATATCGCTTACAATGGCACGTTCTTCATTCAATAAAATATTTAGTAAAGTAGATTTACCTGCATTTGGTTTTCCAATAATAGCAACACTTACACCGTTTTTTATTACGTTACCCAATGCGAATGATTCTATCAATCGATTTACAGAAACACTCAATTCATTTATGAGGCCGTAAAACTTTTCTCTGTCTGCAAACTCTACATCTTCGGTAGCAAAATCGAGTTCTAACTCAATAAGAGCAGAAAAACCAATGAGTTGCTCTCTCATATGCGATAACTCATGGGAAAAACCACCACGTATATTATTTAACGCAGCCTTTTGTGATGCCTCCGTATTGGCAGCAATAATATCTGCTACGGCTTCTGCCTGCGTAAGATCCATTTTTCCATTTAAAAAAGCCCGCTGTGTAAATTCTCCTGCTCTTGCAAGCCTTGCGCCTCTTGCTATGCAGGCTTCGAGTATTTGTTGCTGCACAAAGGTGCTTCCATGGCAACTTATTTCAATAGTATCTTCTCCTGTAAAACTTTTAGGGCCTTTAAACAAAGCAAGTACAACTTCATCCAGTAATTTCTCGCCGTCTTTCAGCATACCAACATGCAGGGTATGCGTGCCTTGGGCTAATAAATTTTTAGAAGCAAATAAACCATTTATAATTTCAAAGGATTTAGTACCTGATATTCTTAAAACGGCAATCGCACCCAAACCAGGTGCAGTTGCCAACGCTACTATCGTATCGCTCCAACCAGATAATTTGTTCATCATTTTGTAAAGTTACGAAAAGCTAAAAGCTATTATTTACCTGTTTTAAAAGTAAATAGTCGGTAGACCATTATATTTAATTACAGGCGAAATATTTACATTAAACTAGAATATTCTTTTTCAATTTCTTTTTGATTTATACCATTTCATTTTTTATAGAATATGCCGCTGTATTCTGGGTACCTAAAACAATTTGATTTTTAAAATAGTTTTCAGAAATTGATAAAGGCTGACTTTTCTTCTTTTCAGAACTTAACAGACACAGTTGTCTTAAATTATTTGCAATCAAAAGAAAAAGGCAGAAATAGCAACTACCAAAGGCGCTTTCAACATTCCTACAACCTGCCTTTTTCAATTGCAGAGAGTGTATCCAGGTAATATCTTTTGTACATACAAATATTACTTTCATCAATTATATTGATTAGGTTTTTAAATGTAGATGTTGCACCCGGTTTTATAATTAAAATCGGTTCACGATGAATAGCTAGCACCTGCTTTTTTTTATTCACCAATAAAGCCCTCAAGCCACCTGCTGAATAATCGGTCGTTTTATATACTGCAGCGCTTTCTTTTCCTTCATAATAATACAGTTTATTATTTGCTGAAGGAAGCAGAGTTATTACACAGCTTTCACAAATATTATCATTGGTATCGCCTGCCTTTGGCGTAACCATACCCATGGCAGTAGTGGTGTTCATGGTTGTTGTAAATACAAAGAACGTTATCAGTAAAAAGCCAAGATCTACCATCGGCGTAAGATCTACTCTTGTACTTTTTCTAATACATCGTTTGCCATTTTTTTGCTTGTTGTTGTTTAGGATTTCTGCCATAATAAATAGTTTTATGCCGAAATGAAAAATTAATTTCCAACCTCTTTTCCGCCAGAAAAATATCAACGTTTTAGGAGATAATACGTATAAGTGGGGAGCAAAAGGTGTATTAGCACTAAGATGATTATAACGATCATTTCCACAAACCATCTCCAATTTTTATCATCATTTAGATGATAGAAAAAAACACATACCATAATTTTATTCATAAAAAACTACAACCAACAACACTGCTTCTGTTAATAAAAAAGCCCCGAAATAATTCGGGGCTTGTATTAAAATATCTCTTGTTATTTTATTTATTCTTCTGAAACTACAAATGTAATTGGCTGGCGGCGGTAAGCTTTTACAATATTACCGTTTTGCTGAGCAGGCGTCCATTTTGGTGCCTTTTTTATAGCTCTAACTGCTTCCTGTTCCATTCCATAACCTACACTGGTTTCCGGTGTAATTTCACTTACGCTACCATCTTTAGCCACAATAAATCTCACAACTACAGTATAAGTACCTGCAGGTGCGCTATTATCCGTTGCTACACCTCCGTTAAGGTTTCTCTCCAGAAATTTTCTCCATGCGCCCGTGCCGCCTGGGTATTCAGCTTCAATTTCAACCTTTGTAAAGATTTTATCTTCTTCAACAGCTTTTGTAGGCACTTCAACAGCGTTAGAGTTGTCTTCTACCGGCGCCTGCACAATTTGTTTTGTATTGTCAGACTCCACCGTTTTTGTACTTATTACAGCATCAGGTTCAAGTTCTTTAATAACCTCGTCCTTTTTAACCTCTTCATCTTTTACAATTTTAGGAGGTGTAAATTGTATTTGTTTAATTTCAGGTGGTGGTGGTGGCGTTGGTGGTGGTGGCGGCGGTGGCGGTGGTGGCGGTTCGTCTTTTTTTACCTCTGCCATCTGGTTATCAATAACCGTCAACTCTTCTTTAGAAGCTCTTTCGTTGATAATATTTGCCAATACAGTACCTCCTACAACAACAACTAACAAAAGCCCTACTGCAATCATAGCTTTTACAATGCGTGAGTTGTAGGTCTTTCTTAATTGGTATGCACCGTAAGCCTTATTTTTCCCTTCAAAAAGGATATCAAGGATATCGGCGTCTAAGATTTTATTTGGTTCCATTTCGAACTTTTTTTGTATTAGATACTTAATTAATCAGATTCCATAAATTATTTGATACCGTTTGCTGCTTCCGTAGCTGCAATTAGCCTTTGCTCAGTACCAGATATTTTATCTTCTGCATAGTGCCCCGGAGGTATGCCGCTTATCGTCATCTCATCCAGAATATTGATGGCATTTTTAAAGGTCGATTTATCATCAGACTTTATCACATACATTAAATCTCCTATAGGGGTGGCTTTCTTTTTTGTTACAATAACTTCTCTGATTGCTTTAAAAGTAGTACTCTTAAATTGCTCAGAAATTTTTAAAGGATCTAACTGTCCAAAATAATAATAAACCTGGTTAGCTCTCCCTAAAAGAATTGTCATTGCGCCAGATTCCTTTACTTTAACCTGATCGTCTTTACTATCCTTAGGCTCATTCATATTCATGGCCGTTGCCTGGCTCATGGTTGTGGTAAATACAAAGAAAGTAATTAGTAGGAAGCCAAGATCGACCATAGGAGTAAGATCTACTCTTGTCGATTTTTTTACTGCTTTTTTTACGCCGGGTCCTTTTTTATGTCCGCCACCCGACGAGGTATCCATTTCTGCCATGTCAGTAATTTTTTGTTATTAATTAATTAATTGCTGCTTCTACCTTAGGTTGGCTTGCAAGTTCAGAACCTGCAGGTGGTGCTTCACCATTGGTAACTATTCTAAACTTAAATATCTCGTTCTTTTTAAACGCTTCTTTAATGTTTTTAAACCCCGGATAAAAAGCTTCATTATCACCTTTCACCAGAAGCATTTCCTGAAGTGCTCTCATATCTCCACCTGCGTAAACATTACTTACACTTCTTATCCAGTCTACCATCTCATTGTTGGTACTGTCTGTAGGTATACCCGGTAATCTTGCTGGGTCTAACGCTGCTGCTTGAGCAAGCCCGCTTTTAATTTGGTTAAAAGGTTGTCCGATAAATTCCTGCTTTGTCCATTTCTGTAATTCTGCAGGTGATAAACCCAACCCTTTGGTTAAATTCACATTGGCAAGAATATCAGCTTTTTTTGTATCATCGCCCAGCATTAAAAAAGTACGTCCGTCTTTAATAAGCGTTATAACAATCGCTTTATCTGGTGCTACTTTACTAGATACAGAACCAGGAATATCTACCGCTAAAACTTCTGGCGGTTTTTGCTTTGTTGCCAATATAAAAAATGACAACAAAAGAAACGCCACGTCACACATAGCCGTCATATCTACGGTAGTGCTTTTTCTTGGTATTTTAACTTTTGGCATTTATAAAAATTTAATTGATTCTTTTAAAACATTTACCTAAATCAAACCTGCAGAATAATTCTACAAACGTTTTTTTAAAAAACATATTTGCTAAATGAACTACAACATTGAGATGCAGGGTTTGCCGTTTTCCATACAATTATTTGTACAGAGACGCAAAAGATTGTGTTAATGTAAAGCCAGATTCGTCAATACCATAAGTGATACCATCAATCTTAGTAGTAAACATATTATAGAAAATAATAGCTAGAGCAGATGTACCAATTCCTAATGCAGTATTGTACAATGCCTCAGATATACCTTGAGATAACGAGTTTGCTGCACCACTACCACCACTACCTTCTCCTAATGCAGAGAAAGAACGAATCATTCCAATTACCGTACCTAGTAATCCAATTAACGTAGCAACAGATGCTATGGTTGATAAGAATACCAGATTTTTCTCTAGCATTGGTAACTCTAGTGAAGTAGCTTCTTCCACTTCTTTTTGTATTGCCATCACCTTTTGATCAGTGCTTAACTCGTTGTTGTTAATCATTTCTTTGTAACGATGAAGACCAGCTTTCATTACATTGCCAACACTTCCTTTTTGCTTATCGCACTCTGTTAAGGCTGCGTCTACATTTTTATTTGCAAGATGATATTGTACTTTACGAATAAAATCTGCATTGCTAGATGAACCTGATGCTTTTGCAATTGTAAGAAAACGCTCAATTACAAATACAAGAACCGTTAATAAACAACCAATAAGGATAGGTACAATGATACCACCTTCATACATTTTTGCCAAAGCAGATGTAGGGCCTTCATGACTTGGCCAAAACATACCTGAAGCAGGTTTTGTAAAGTTAGATGCAGCACCCAAGCCGAATCTCCAGATTAAGTAGCCTGCAACGATGCAAAGCAATGGAGCTAGCCACGAAATAGAATTATTTGATTTTTTTGCTTGTACGGATGTTACCGGTTTTACTGTTGCAGTTGGTCTAACGTCTGCCATAAAATTCAAGTTTTTGAAAGTGATAATTAAATAATAAAATAATGATAAAATAGCAATCAAAGCCCTTTATTAAAGTGCTCTCAGATTTTGTCGGAACGCACAAGTTAATAAAATAATTGAAAATATTTCTACGCCTTAAAAATATTTATTTTTATCCGAAACAAAATATTTTTCTTTCTTAATTAATTATCAACAATTTATTTTGATGAAAGTGTTTCTATTTTGAACAGGGTACTCAGCCCCAAATAAACAGCGAATAAAAAGGTTGTGATGCCTACCAATAAATCTATCTTTATTAAGGTATAGAAATCAAAAACTTATCGTTTTTTTTACCTGCGATAAACGGTTATTCGTAACGGAGCGCTACTATTGGGTCGAGTTTACTTGCTTTAACTGCAGGTATTATTCCTGCAAGCAAACCTACTGCAGTACATACAACAACAGCTATGCCCACCCACATCCAGGGTACTACAAAACCTGTTTTAAAAAATACAGCAACGATATTACCTACCAATATTCCCATTACAATACCCGCAAATGCACCTAATAAACTTATTATTACACTCTCGTATAAAAACTGAGATCGTATGTCTTTTCTGGTTGCTCCTAATGCTTTGGTAAGGCCTATCTCTTTTGTACGTTCATTTACTGCTACCAGCATGATGTTCATTAGGCCTATTGCAGCGCCTATCAAAGTAATAAATGCAATACCAATGGTACCTTTTTCTAAAAACCCAAGGTTGGTGAGAAGCGATTGAGCAATGCTGTCACTCTTATCAATAAAAAAATTTTCATCGTCTGTAACAGATAGGTTTCTTATAGGTCTAAATGTAGCCGTAGCCTCGCCTACAGCCATATCCATCAACTTCAGGTTTGTAACCATTACTGCCACAGTATACGACGATGTCTGTGTGGCATATTGCCTTCTGATATTATTTACAGTTGTTATTACAATGCGGCTTGTATTAAAAAAAGCACTGCTTGTTTTCTCTTCCAACACTGCAATAATCCTGTATGGAATATGATCTACGTTTACAACAGCGTCTATTGCTTTTGCGTTGTTATCAGGGAAGAGTTTTTGTGCCACACCGCTCCCTATCATACATACATTTCGGCCTGCATCAACCTCCGTCGAAGAGAAGTTTCTTCCATACGCAATTTCAAAACCATTCAACTCCAAATAATTTTCATCGCCACCAGTTACATTTACATCTGGATTTGTTTTTTTTGCTGCAGAGTTTACTACAATATTATTTGCTCCACGCAAGGCTATACCTACTTTAGCGCCGGGAAAAGAGTATCGTTGCTTAAACGCTTTTGCTTCGTCGTAAGTAATAGGAATACCATTATTCGATTTCTTTTCTTTTAATCCGGCTTTGGTCTTTTGCGTTCCACTTTTTCTACCACCACCCCCAAAGTTTATTCCTCTGTCTTTGTAGCGAATGCCAAATGCATTGGCACCCATAGTTGAAAAACTATTTGTAAGCCCAAGGCTTGCGGCTTTTATAGCTGTAATAATAAGTATTAGTGCAAAAATACCTAGAGCCATAATAATAATAGTAATAGCAGTACGAAGCTTATTCGCTTTTACATTTTTCCACGAAAGTGCAACTGAATCTTTATTGGTCATTTGGTTATTTGTTGCTTAAAGGTAATACCACGTTTTAAAAATACACGATAAGTTTTTATGGGCGGTAAAAAACAGGTAATTGAAAGGAGAATTTAAAAAAGTAAAATATTAAAAAGAGAGTACATTTATGAACTAGAGTATTTATTTCGCTTTGGTAAACATTTTTACCTTGCATTTGCATTTTTTTTTACAAAAGCGGAGAACTCAATAACATCGAACAACCTTTAAAATCAATAAGATGGGTGTATTTTAAAAATATTTTTTCCTTAAATGGAAAACAAAAATCAATGATACATCCATCCTACTACCAACTCCGGGTAAATACCAATGGCAATAATAAGAACAGCACAGATGGCGAGTGTTATTTTAAAGCCTGTCGTAATATCACTTTCTTCAATAACAGTATCTGATGCTTCTTTAAAATACATTGCCTGTATCACACGGAAATAAAAATAAGCGCTGATAGCTGCAAATAAAACTGCAACAATTATCAGCCAAAATTTTCCTGCTATTTCCGCAGCGGCCATCAACATAAAAAACTTGCTTTGAAACCCTGCCGTAAGCGGAATCCCCGTAAGCGACAATAAAAATATTGTTGTGCAAAGTGCCAGCAAAGGCTGTGATTTACTGAACCCATTAAAGCCTTCTATAGTGTAATCTTTCATTTTTACCAGTACTGCAAATATCCCAATAGTAGCAATGCTGTAAGCCGCAGAATATAACAACAATCCTTCTTGTGCCCTATCGTTTAGTGCAAATACAGCAAGCATCATAAACCCTGCCTGCGCTATACTTGAGTAGGCAAGCATGCGCTTTACACTCTGTTGAAACACGGCCGTAATATTCCCTATTAATAATGTGGCCACAGTAATAAATACAATAAGATTTTGCCATTGCTCATGTACTTTACCAAATGAGTTTTCAAACAAACGAACAAATGCAAAGAACCCCGCCACTTTTACAATTGTACTCATAAAAGAAGTGAATACCGTTGGTGCACCGTCGTATACATCAGGCGTCCAAAAATGAAAAGGTGCAGCAGATACTTTAAAAGACAATGCAATCATCATGAATACAAGCCCAACAGCCATCATAACCGGCATCGTGCCTTCTCCCATTTGTATATTATTAATAAAAAACGATCCGTTTGGATTTCCGCCATAAATAAATGCAATACCCATCAACATAATGCCGGTTGAAAAAGCACCCATTAAAAAATATTTTAGCGATGCTTCATTGCTTTTTAGGTTTCGTTTATCACTACCGGTGAGTATATACAACGGGATTGACATAATTTCTACCCCTAAAAACAACAGCAATAAAGTATTGTAGGTAGCCACAATACTTACCCCACACAATACAAAAAAGATTAAGGCAAAGTACTCTCCCACATGTTCGCCAACTTTCTCTACATCTCTCCCATTTAACAAAAAGAAAAGCAAGGTGCTCGCAAATACTACGGCAAGAAAAGCAAGATTAGAGCTTTTAATGTTCAGCATTTCTTTGGTATCAATCTCAAAATGAAGAGAGCCTGTATTAAATACATTTAACTCAAGCGCATTCACTATAAAAAGGAGGATGATACCTGCAATAGCAAGATATTTTGGCGTGGTTTTACTTTTGATAAACACACCGGAGAACATCATAATAACGCCCCATATTGCAGAAAATAAAATTGCGTTCATACATTTAGATATGAGTTATTAGATGTGAGACACAAGATTAAATCTCGTCTATCTAATTCTCTGTTTTTAAATTTAATTCAACTTACCCTATTCTGTTAGCAGACCTTTTCACTATTGTTGGTTACACAACAAATCAACTAACAACAAACAACTATTAAACTATTTAATTGCCAATCCGTTCACCGCCTCCTTTGCAAGATCAATCATTGGTTGTGGATACACGCCAAAAGCGAATATCATTACAACTATCAATGCCAGACCAAGTTTTTGAGCAAATGAAATATCATTAATTTTTTCTGTTGTATGATTTGTATTGCCGTAAAAAACCTTTTGAATCATGTTAAGGGTATACACCGCTGCAAGAATAATACTTAATCCTGCAACTGCTGCCATCCAAATACTGTGCTGGTAAATGCCTGCAAACATCATAAACTCTCCTACGAATGCATTTGTGAGCGGCAAGGCAATATTTGCAAATGCTATTATGATGAGCATTATTGTAAGGACGGGTGCCTTGTGTGCTACACCACCGAGTTCACTCATTTTTTTCACACCTGTTTGCTGTTCTATCAATTCTATAACAACCCACAAACCAATTATATTTATACCATGGCTAAACATTTGTATCATTATGCCCTGTAAGCTCAATTCGTTCATTGCAAAAATGGCTGCACACATTAAACCTATATGCGCAATAGAAGAATAGGCAACCAATTTTTTCAAATTATCCTGCACCATTGCAATACAACTTGCATATATAATTCCAATAACAGAAAGTATCATCACTGCATTGGCAAACTTAGGCACTGCTAAAGGGAAAATCGGTATAAGCCATTTAATAACGCCGAATAAACCCATCTTAACCATAATGCCTGAAAGTACCATGGTTGTTGCCGTTGGAGACTGGTCGTAAGCATCTGGCTGCCATGTATGAAAAGGGAAAATAGGCATTTTAATAGCAAATGCTATAAAGAATAACCAAAATAACCATCCTTGTTCCACCGCAGAAAGTGTTGCACTATAAAATGCCTGTAGAGAAAAAGAATGAAGTGCTACTACGACACCTTCGCTTATTCTTGGCCCCGTATGCAGGTACACGTATATGATACCGGTAAGCATTAAAAGAGAGCCTAAAAAAGTATATACAAAAAACTTAAAAGTTGCCTGTATGCGCTTTTCACCACCCCAACGGCTACACAAAAAATAAACCGGTATTAATGCAAGCTCCCAGAAAAAATAAAACACAAGCGCATCTTTAGCAACGAATACGCCCATTAACCCACATTGCGTTAGCAACATTAAACCAAAAAAAGCCCCTGCATTTTTGTAGCTGTTTTTATAAGTGGTAAGAAAAATTATAGGGAATGCTACAGCAGTGAGCAAAGTAAGTATTCGGCCTGCACCATCTAACGATACATAAAAGCCTGTACCAAGCTCTTTGAGCCAAATATAATTTACCGCATTGTAAGTAAGGAATTTTGCATCAGTATAGCAAAGCGACGAAAGTGCAACTCCTAATACAACCAATGATCCTCCAAATGCTACGGCTTTTGCAGCTGTTTCTGTTTTTACAAAAAAACAAATAATACCTGCCAGTAAAGGCAACCAAAGTAATAATTCAGGAAAAGTAATAAAAGTACCCAAAGCCTAATTTTTTATAAAGAGTTGTATAATAAATAACACTAACATTCCAATAACCATTAGCAAAATATAAGCGCCTACCTGCCCACTTTGCAGCCATCGCAACTGGCGGCTGCCATAATTTACAAATTTACCTGTGCCGTTTACGAAGCCGTCTATTCCTTTTTTCTCAACTGTATAATTAAAAAAGATGGAAAGTGTGCGAAGTGGTTGCGTAATTATTTTATTATAAAGCTCATCTACATACCATTTATTTTCCAGCACGGTTGCAAACCCTGTGGCAGGCACTTCATTTTCTTTTTTATAATTACTGAATATTTTTAATCCAAATAATAAAGAAAGCAAAGAAAGTAAAACAGAAACTCCCATTATCAGGAATTCAGTATTATGGCTTATTTCGTGCTTTGCTGCAATGGCATTGCTTTGTGCAAACACAGGTTCTAAAAATGCTTCTAATTTATGCCCGCCGTGTAAAAATATTTCCGGTATTCCAATCCAACCACCAACTACAGCTAAAATTGCCAATACAATTAAAGGAAATGTAATTGCTTTTGGACTTTCGTGTAAATGATGCTCTTGCTCGTGGGTTCCTCTAAATTTTCCGAGGAAAGTCATGGCATACAAACGAAACATATAAAAGGCTGTCATCATAGCCCCTACAACACCAATACCCCACAAAAGTGGATTTTTGGCAAATGCACCCGCTAGTATTTCATCTTTAGAAAAGAAGCCTGAAAACGGTGGCATACCTGCAATGGCAATACAACCTAATAGGAAAGTCATATTGGTAATGCTCATGTACTTTTTTAAGCCGCCCATGTTGCGCATATCCTGCTCGCCACCCATTGCGTGAATTACGCTGCCGGCACCAAGAAATAATAAAGCTTTAAAAAATGCATGCGTCATTACATGAAAAACTGCACCGGTATAAGCACCAACGCCTAATCCTAAAAACATATAACCCAACTGGCTCACAGTTGAATATGCCAATACTTTTTTAATATCATTTTGTTTGATGGCAATCGTAGCTGCTACAATCGCTGTACTTAAACCAATTATTGCAACAACATTTTGTGTAGCAGGTGCCATGGTGTACAAGATATTGCTACGTGCAATCATGTAAATACCTGCTGTTACCATGGTGGCTGCGTGTATGAGCGCACTCACAGGAGTTGGACCAGCCATCGCATCTGGCAACCAAGTATACAAAGGTATCTGCGCGCTTTTACCACAGGCGCCAACAAAAAACAGCAAAGTAATACCTGTAACATCTGCTGTTGATAATTTAGCAAGATTAACTGCTGAAAAAACTTCGTCGTAACTAACTGTTCCTACTATGGAGATGAGCCAGAATAAGCCAAGTAAAAAACCAAGGTCGCCAATGCGATTCATAATGAACGCCTTTTTTGCAGCATTGGTATAGTCATTATTTTTAAACCAATATCCTATTAATAAATAGGAACAGAGGCCTACACCTTCCCAGCCAAAAAACATAATTACATAGTTACCACCCATTACAAGTAGTAACATAGAAAACACAAATAAATTTAAATAAGAAAAGTATTTTGAAAAGTCTTTTGAATCTTCGTCATGCATGTAAGAAGTTGAATACACATGAATAAGAAAACCAACCCCTGTAATAATTAAAAGGAATAAAGAAGAAAGTTGATCGATTTTAAAATCGAAAGCTACCGTTAAAGTATTAATGCGAAACAAATCGAAATAATATGCAACGTGTGTATTACCAGTTTTTACCTGAAAAAAAACGAAAACACTAAGTGCAAATGATCCCAAAATAGCAGCACTTGCAATGAAACCTGCCGCTGATTTAGATAAATTATTCCTCATTAAACCTGTGATAAGAAAACCTACCAAAGGCAAAAAAGGTATGAGCCATACTATTTGTAAAACATTGTTCATAAAAAGACATAAGATAATAGATATTAGACATAAGAGCTTCTTACGACATCATCAAATTATCAATTTTAATTTTTCAATCGGTTTAAAAAATTCACATCTATACTATGTGTATTTCTGTACAACATTACAATTATTGAAAGCCCTACACTCACTTCTGCTGCTGCCACAATCATTATAAAAAAAACAAAAATCTGCGCATCACTTGCAAAAGTTGGCAGTGCCTTTGCGGTTGCACTTGCTGCATGCATATTAGAAAAAGCTACCAGTAATAAGTTTACTGCATTCAACATTACTTCTACACACATAAATACAATAATAGCATTTCTGCGTGTAAGCACTCCAACAATACCTATGCTGAATAATGTGAGTGATAATGCTATATATGCTTTAATATCCATAATTAATTTTTAGCCTTCTACTTCTTTAAAATGCACCTGCATTTAATATTTATAAAATTACAATTTTACGTAAACTGCCATTCCAACTCCCTGCGATGCTGCGCCTATACCAAAAATATCTTTCACTTTTTTCTTTACCACACCATTAAAAATATCTACTGCTTTATAAGATGCTTTTTTGGTAAGTATTTTTGTTACAACACCCGTTACAACTGATGTAATTGCCGGTGTAAGCAATTGCCTTACCGTTTTATTGTCAAATTTTTCATTACCTGCTATCCCTCTGATAGCACTGTAAGTTGTAATTACCGTGCCTGCGCCTGCCAGGATTTTGTAAACTACCAATCCTGTCTTGTAAGTCTTATACAGTTTTGTTACATCCTGAATGCCTTTGCTGTCAAAAATGTTACCCAGCACACCTATTCCTTTTAATTGTTCTCCTAAAACACCGACTTTATTTATTTGAAGTTTCCCCAAAGAAAATACAGGACTAAACCCTTTTTTAACAGTGAGTAACTCTTTCCTGCCCAGCAATTCTGTCACTTTTTGCAAAATATCTTCTGCATTAATCTGTGCGTTTGCTTTTACAAACAAAAACAGAAATGCAAAAGCAGCCATTGCTATTTTTTTCATTTGCTCATTTAAAGGATTCTAAACACTATCCGTTCAAAAATATACCTAATCTTTTTTACCAATAACAACTGCTCCCACCATTGCACTCAAAAACAACACACTGCTTATTTCAAAAGGCAAAACATAATCTGTAAAAAGCACTTTACCAAGGGTTTTTATTAGCCCGGCATTTCCACCCGCAACCATTACAGGATGCATGTCTTTTATTGACATGACTGCTGATAATAAAACAAGCAATAAACTACCTCCCGAAATGATAGCAATGAACTGAAGCCGTTTATTTTTAACAGGCTCGCTCTCTGCATTCAAATTCATGAGCATTACTACAAATAAAAACAAAACCATAATTGCGCCTGCGTAAACAATAATATTTACAATAGCCAAAAACTGGGCATTCAACAAAATATAGTGCCCTGAAATTGCAAAAAATAAAACGATAAGCCAGAGAATACTGTTTACCGGATTTTTACTTAAAATCATCATGATGCCACTTGCAATGGCCATAATAGAAAGTAGTATAAAAGAAATTGTGATAATACCCATTTTACTTAATTAACCAATTGTTTTCTTGGCCTGTTACCCAATGCTTTTTCGTATGCTTCCTTATCTGTTGTAGGATTTGGGATGAGCAAATCTTCTTTGTTGTAAACGAATTGTTTCCTCTGGTAGTCAGCCGGCGTAAAAGTTTCACTCAGATAAATCGCATCTTTCGGGCATGCCTCTTCGCACAATCCACAAAATATACAACGCAACATGTTTATTTCATACTTGGCTGCATATTTTTCTTCTCTGTATAAATGTTCTTCACCGGGTAACCTTTCTGCGGCTTCCATTGTTATAGCTTCCGCCGGACAGGCAACAGCACATAACCCACAGGCGGTGCAGTTTTCCCTACCTTCTTCATCTCTATTAAGTATTTGTAAACCGCGAAAAACCGGACTGAAAGTACGTTTTTGTTCAGGATAATGTATCGTAGGATTGCGGGTAAAAATATGCTTAAACGTGATAAGCATTCCTTTAAAAATAGCGGGCAGGTACAAACGTTCCATGAAACTCATTGGTTTACGGGATACTTGTTCTGCTCTATTGGTTAATGCCTGCATAATTTATTTGAATGCTGCAAAAATAATGGTTTAAACTTCCCCATCGATTGCAAATAATTAAATTTTTTATTTTCCAAAATACAAAATAGCTCCACCTGTTGCAAGCATATTAAATAATGCTAGTGGAATTAAGATTCTCCATCCTAAATGCATCAGTTGATCGTAACGAAACCTTGGAATTGTCCAACGCACCCACATAAATATGAATATAAAAATGACAATCTTAATAAGAAAAGCCCCAAGGCCAATTAATGCAAGCCAATTGCCCATATCTGCATGTGCGGCTTCGTTAAAGAATGGCACGTCATAACCGCCAAAATACAAGCTTGCCATAACAGCACTGCTGATGAACATATTGATGTATTCTGCAAAAAGATAAAAGCCCAATTTCATTGAAGAGTATTCAGTATGATACCCACCAATTAATTCGCTTTCTGCCTCGGCCAAATCAAAAGGGGTTCTGTTACACTCTGCAAACGCACAAATAATAAAAATTAAAAAGCCAAGTGGCTGGTACCAAATATTCCAATGGCCCACCTGCTGTTGCAAAACCATTTCCTTTAAACTCAATGTGCCGGTAAACATGAGCAGGGCAATAATTGAAATACCCATTGCAAGCTCATAACTTATAATTTGGGAAGCAGCACGCAAACCACCCATTAATGAATATTTATTGTTACTCGCCCATGCACCAATCATAATACCATACACGCCCAGACTTACTACGCCAAAAACGTACAAAATTCCAATATTAATATCTGCTATTTGTAAAGAAATTTCCCGATCGAATAAAATTACTTTATCTCCCCATGGAATAACAGCACTCGTCATAATGGCCGTCATCATTGCCAGAGCAGGACCCAATACAAATAGGGCCTTCGATGAAAAATTTGGAATAATTTCTTCTTTAAAGAAAAGCTTTAATCCATCGGCCAATGGCTGAAACATACCAAAAGGACCGGCTCTGTTTGGCCCTGGTCTGTCTTGTAACCAGCCGGCTACTTTACGCTCTGCAAATGTGGTATACATGGCTACAACCAACGAGCCCATTACTACTATAACAATGAGTGCGAGTTTTTCGATAATGGTTGCGAGTTCGATTGATAGGAACATTAATTTATTTCTTTTAAAAATTCTTCGATATTATTTTTCAATTCGGGTATAAAATCTTGATATAAGATCCATACCCTTTGTAAATCTATTCCAAAATATTCGTGAACAAGTACATGCCTCAACCCTTCAATTTTTTTCCATTCTACAATGATCTTCTCACTTTTAAATTCTGTTGTAAGCTTCGTGCTTGACTCGCCGATAATTTCAAACCACTTTACAACTGCGGTATTTAAAATAAAATTATTAAAAAAACTTTCTTCAGTTTCATTTTCCAATGCTTTTTGTATATAAAAAATTGCATCGAGAATATGATGGAGCCTGGCTTTATTTCCTAATTCATTTTTCATAAATAAGTTTCATCTCTTTCTGCACTATTGGCCAAATATGTTTATTTACCCAGCCATAACTCAATATATCTACATCCTTGTTCAATTTTTCGGCCAGATCTGTATGCCATCCAAAATAATCTAATCCCACTTTCCCCTCTTTTGCAATATCAACTAATACATCAATGTCGCTTGACTCTTCTGCTTCACCCCTTGCATAACTTCCAAAAATCCAAACACGGTTTACCGGCTTATTCTTAAAATAATTTGCAATGGTATTTTGTATATGGTCGTTTGATAAAATCATTTTATTATTTAAAATCATTAGAATGCGCAGGACCATTTATTTCACTCAACTCCAACCCCTCTCTGTTTACTTCACTTATTGAATGTATATCCATCAATAATTTAGGCGCCCTGCCACTCATTACATTTGTCATTGTTTCCTGAGGCTTTTCCAACACTTTATATTTGTTTGCACCTATAACTGAATGGCGACTGATGGTCGTTACGCCTTCAATTGTCCAGTCTGCCGTTTCTTTTTTATCAAACCTGCAAGTATTACAGATCCAACCGGGTTTGCCATCAAAACTTTGCACCTCTCCCCACTCATCTTTACGAGCAGTGACCCTAAACACTTCATTACCTCTGAGCCATAAGGTAGCTTTGCCGCAGCATTTTGGGTTTTCGCAATTGCGATGTGCATCTACCGGTTTTGTAAACCAAACTCGGTTTTTAAAACGGAAAGTCTTATCTGTTAATGCGCCAACGGGGCACACATCTATCATATTTCCACTAAAATCATTTTCAACAGCTTTCGAAATATAAGTTGAAATAGCAGCATGGTCGCCTCTGTCAACAATGCCATGAACACGCTTATCCGTAATTTGATCTGCCACATAAGTACAACGATAGCAAAGTATGCACCTCGTCATGTGCAGTTGTATGTATGGACCAATATCTTCTCTTTTGAAAGTACGCCTTGCAAATTGGTAACGGGTACCGGCTTTGCCATGGTCATACCCCAAATCCTGCAAATGACATTCTCCGGCCTGGTCGCAAATTGGGCAATCAAGGGGATGATTTACCAATAAAAATTCTACCACACCTGCACGGGCATCCTGCACTTTTTCGCTGGTCATATTTTTTACAATCATACCATCCATTACAGTAGTACGACAGCTTGCAACAAGTTTAGGCATTGGGCGTGGATCAGCCGTTGAACCTGCGGCTACTTCCACCAAACAAGTTCTGCATTTACCACCGCTACCTTCCAGCTTGCTGTAATAACACATTGCCGGCGGTGTAACATCGCCACCAATCATACGTGCAGCGTTCAATACAGTAGTACCGGGTGCTACATCAATTGTGATGTTATCAATGGTTACTTTAAAATTTGGTTTTTGTTCTGACATAAAAATTTATATTCTGTCCTTCTTCTAAATATTTTTATAAAAATAAACGACCTCTTTTCTCTCTTCTCTCTCAAATCCATTTCTCTCAAAACAATTTAAAATTTCTTCAAACTGTTTTTTATTTTTTTCTATTTCGTGAAACTCTACAAACCAATGGCTTGCTTTTGTTATCAAATTTTCATCAACTATTTTCCTAAACAACTTCCATTCGCCCCCTTCAATATCCATTTTTATGATATCGAAATTTCTATTTAAAATCTCCGAGATATCTTTCGATGTTACTTTATTATTTTCATCTTTTCCTTCCCCTACAAATTGACTATTTACACTTGCCTGTTCTTCAACATCAGTCGCAAATAAAAAACCTGATTTATCATCAACAGCCATTTCGTAAGCTAAAACATTTATAAAATTGTTTTCGCTAATATTTTTTTGAAGCAATTTAAAACTATGCTTGTCCGGTTCGTATGCTTCAATATCGGCATCAGGAAACCGCATCTTAAAATATGATACCGATAAACCGATGTTTGATCCAAGATCCAGAACTATTTTAACTGTATACTTTTTTTTAAGCCCGTACACTTCTTCAGCAAATATTTCCTTTACCAAAAAGCCAATGTGCTTATTGTACACACAACTAACTTTAAGATTGCCTAAAAAAAATTCAAACGGGTCGTTCAGTTTTTTTATAAGCCCTGCTAATTTTATTTTTACTAATGCTTTTGCAACATCCCATCGCTCTGCAAAAGCTATATTTCTATGTAAAAGAACTTTTATTATATCTGCCCCTGCCCTTGGAATAAATAACAGTTTTGAAATCATGGTTTCAAATTATGCTGTTACGGGCACATGTATTTCATCAGCATAATGTCTCAATCCAAAATTTTCCGTCAAACACAATTCAGGATTATTTACGTGCCATTCAAACTCATCTCTAAAATGGCGAATAGCAGCCGCCACCGGCCATGCCGCAGCATCACCAAGCGGACAAATGGTATTCCCCTCAATTTTTCTTTGAATATCCCACAATAAATCTATATCCTTCATCTCACCTTTTCCTATTTCTATTTTTTGCAAAATCTTTTCCATCCACCCAGTTCCTTCTCTGCATGGGCTACATTGGCCGCAACTTTCGTGGCGATAAAACCTTGCAAGTGTGTAAGTATTACGAACCACACATTGGTCTTCATCCAACACAATAAAGCCACCGCTGCCCATCATACTACCCGTTGCAAAACCACCATCGCTCAAGCTTTCATAATTCATTAAACGCTTTTCGCCTTTGGCAGTTGTGAGTAATAAATTAGCCGGCAAAATTGGAACGGATGACCCTCCTGGAATACAAGCTTTCAATCTTTTTCCATTGGCAATACCACCACAATATTCATCGCTATAAATAAAATCTTCTACAGAAATGGTCATGTCTATTTCGTAAATACCCGGCTTGTTTATATTACCACATGCCGATATTAATTTTGTACCCGTACTTCTTCCCACGCCAATTTTTGCGTACTCTTCACCGCCTTCATTTATTATTGGTACTACCGCCGCAATTGTTTCCACATTGTTCACCACCGTTGGTCTATCCCACACACCCTTTACCGCAGGAAAAGGTGGTTTAATACGAGGATTGCCACGCTTACCTTCCAGGCTCTCAAGCAATGCCGTTTCTTCCCCACAGATGTATGCACCCGCGCCACGTTGCACATAAATTTCGCAATCAAATCCACTGCCCTGGATATTTTTTCCCAGCCAACCATTTTGTTTTGCTTCATCAATGGCATGTTCCAAAATATTGGTGATCCATGCGTACTCGCCACGTATGTATATGTAGCTGACATTGCTACCAAGCGCATACGAAGACACGATCATTCCTTCAATTAAAATATGCGGAATAAACTCCATGAGGTACCTGTCTTTAAAAGTACCAGGCTCGCTCTCGTCGGCATTTACCACCAAATGCCTTGGCACGCCTTCGGGCTTGGCTATAAAACTCCATTTCATTCCTGCCGGAAAACCAGCACCACCCCTGCCACGCAAGCCACTCTTTTTTACTTCTTCAACAATGTCTGCGGTTTGCATTTTTAATGCCTTCTCCACACTTGCGTAACCACCCTCCCGCCTATACACTTCATATGTGCGTATACCGGGTACGTGTTGCTTTGCTAATAATAATTTTTTACTCATATTAATCATTCGCTATGGCGAAATTTTTTATTTTTTTAGCCGAACAAAGAAGTAGCTACGATCATCATCGCTGTGTCACTCACTTCATCGACATACCATTTTTCATCTTTTATTATGCAATCAAAAAATTCAATAACCTCTCTTTTGGTTTTTATACAACTTATAATGTTCATAACCAATGTAAGCAAATAGAAACATACTTATCCTTATAACAAGCACTCTATTATTTGCTGTGTACGTATATCTGTAAATACCATATACAAACAAGCAAATAAACAGAATATCTAAAAAGATTAGTCCCCAATTTCTTTTCATAATTATGAAATTTATTTTTCTTCCTTAGGATAATCATAATTAAACATCCAGCTCACCCCAAATTTATCATCCAACATTCCAAACCTTGCTCCCCAAAAAGTATCCTGTAATTCCATATTCACTTCGCCATCTACCCTAAGACTGTCAAATGTTTTATTTATCGATTCAATGTCGTCAAAATTCAATGATAAACTAATCTGGCTTCCACTTTTCACCTCATTATCAGGTTGGAAATCGCTTATCATAAATTGCAATTTATCTGCTTCCAACAATGCATGCATAATCCTATCTTTTGCTTCTTCGCTTACGGGCATTCCGCTCTCGCCAAATGTTTGCGAATGCACAATTTTACCCTCCAATGCTTTTACATAAAATAACATTGCCTCGGCAGCATTGCCGTTAAACATTAAGTAAGGAGTTATTGCTTGCATTTTTATCTTTTAAATTTAGAGGCACAAACCACTAACCCGTCTCTATTTTTTTAAATATACTTTACACCCTGCCTTGCAAACAACACCCATCTATTACCTTTCTTTACCCATACTTCCAATACTTTTAGGTGATGTGTAGCTTTTGTCCCATTTGTTGTTGCAGTAATATCTGCTACAAAGCGCACATGGGCCATTTTCTCATTTATGCTTACTGCAATGCTATCTTCCTTAAAACTTTGATAACTGATTATGCCCGTTTCAAAATCTTTAATAATATCCGTTTTTGTTTGCACCCAGCCATTGCTATGCCCATAACTTAAAGCTTTATCCGTTTGTTGGTTTATAGAAATGGTATTCTTTTTTACCAACGCCTGGTGAAATTCTTTTACGGTTGCAGTTAATTTTTGTTCGTCTGTTTGTGCAAAACAAAGTAACGAGGTACTAAAAATAAATATCGTTAATAACAACTTCATGGTTTCAATTTTGCCATCAACATCCTCATGGGATGCAATGTTCTTGTAAATGGATTTAATACCAAGCCCAACGATTCCAATGTTGTTGCACCAAGCAAAGGTTCATCACCTTCTTCACCATATATAACGGGTGCTGGGCCACCTTCTCCTTCAAATTCAAAATAGGCGCTACAAACCCTTCTTTTTAAAACACTTCCATCTGCCAAAGAAAAACTCATTTCTTTATAGGGTTCAATTTCTAATTCATCCAAAATTTTACCGGGCACCAAACTATATACCGCTCCACTATCTACCAAAAAATTTACTTCAGCAACTTTTTCAGATTTGCGGTGTTCTTTTACTTTTAATATAGCGTTTGTTATTCCCATTAAGTTAAAGGTTCTATTTTGGTGAGCTGCTTTCCATTTGTTACGTCCTCCCAATCTTTAATTATTTCGTCTCTATGTAAATCTGCCCATTCAATAACCAACTTCAAAGCTCTTTTTGGTATATAGCCCGAATATATTTCCCAAGTATCAATAAGCAATAACACCTCCTCACCATTGTACTTTGCATGAAAGTGTGGTGGTGCATGGTCGTTCCAATACATACATATTATTATTCCATAAAATCTACTAATCTCAGTCATAAGGATTGATTCCGCTAATTTTAATATATAATGCGTCGGGGCATAAATCTAGTTCATCATTCCAAAATACATTCCTACCTTTTTCAATTTTCAGCTTTTTAAAAAGCTCCATATTTTTTATTGGAGCGAAAACAGGATAGTTGAGGTATTCACTTAAATCAACTATACCATTTACCCCGTCATCATACTTTAGCCAAATAGTATAATTGTCTAAAGTTTTGTAATCAACAATATTTTTTAGCTTCGTACTCATAAGTGTTAATTATTTCTCACTGCCGCATTCGTACATTCCTCAATTATTGCATCAACTTTTTCTTTTGTTAAATGCTCTCTATAGTTTTGTCCGAGCTGCATCATTGGTGCGTAGCCACAAGCTCCTAAACATTCCACGGTTTTTAAGGTAAACATTTTATCTTCTGTCGTTTCGCCTACTTTAATGTTTAGTTTTTGCTTAATGTAATCTGTAATATCATCGCTGCCATTTATCATACATGGGCCCGTATGGCAAACTTCAAAAACATATTTACCTACAGGTTTTAAATTATACATGCTGTAAAAACTAGCTACCTCATATACTTCTATTGGCTCAATGCTTAGCAATGATGCCACATAGTCCATCACAGACACATCTAACCAACCACCAAAAGTATCTTGTGCAATGTGCAAAACAGGTAACAAAGCACTCTTCTGCTTTCCTTCCGGATAACGGGACATAATCATCGTTACCTCATTTAATTTCTCTTGTGAAAACTCAATATTCATAATTCAACATTCTTAATTCATAATTTTTACGCATCCAGCTCACCTGCTATCAAATTCAAACTACTCATTGTGATAATGGCATCGCTCAACATACTGTCTTTTATCAATTCAGGGTATGCCTGGTAATAAATAAAACATGGTCTGCGAAAATGCAATCTGTAAGGCGTTCTTCCGCCATCACTTATTAAGTAAAAACCGAGCTCGCCGTTTCCACCTTCTACCGATGAATAAACTTCACCAACTGGCATTTCGGTTTCGCCCATCACTATTTTAAAATGATAAATAAGCGCTTCCATTTTAGTGTAAACGTCTTTCTTCTCGGGCAAATAATAAGAGGGTGCATCTGCATGGTAAACCTCAGCATCTGTTCCTTTAAACTCCTGTACTTTTTGATACGCCTGCTTTATAATTTCGATGCTCTGCCACATTTCCTGGTTACGTACTAAGAAACGATCGTAACAATCGCCTGTCGTCCCGACAGGCACTGTAAAATTAAAATCTTCGTAACTGCTGTAAGGTGTGTGAACCCGCACATCGTAGTCTACGCCTGATGCACGAAGATTTGGACCTGTAAAACCATAATTTAAAGCACGCTCTGCAGATATTGGTCCAACACCTGTTGTTCTATCAATAAATATCCTATTACGTGTTAAAAGATTTTCAAATTCTTTTAATGTTTTAGGATATTCGGCCAAAAACTTCTCCAACTTTTCAAAAGCTTTATTGGTGAAATTTCTTTCAAAGCCACCTATACGGCCGATATTAGTTGTGAGCCTACTACCACACACTTCTTCATAAATTTCATAGATCAATTCTCGGTATTGCATTACATATAAAAATCCGGTGAATGCCCCTGTATCAACTCCCATAATAGAACTGCAAATAAGATGGTCGCTTATACGGGCAAGTTCCATGATAATTACTCTAAGGTAATCTACACGCTTAGGTAATTTTAAACCTAATAATTTTTCGCAGGTAATATGCCAACCCATATTATTAATGGGCGATGAGCAATAATTTAAACGATCGGTTAGCGGTGTAATCTGGTAAAGCGGTCTACGTTCGGCAATCTTTTCAAATGCTCTGTGTATATACCCTACAGTTGAAGTTGCTTTCAAAATTCTTTCTCCATCCATTTCAAGAATATTCTGAAATACACCATGTGTTGCAGGGTGTGTAGGACCAAGGTTAAGGGTGGTTGTTTGTTTTTCTAAACTTCCTTCGGGTAATAGTATGTGTTCGCTCATATATTTATTTCGTTTCTACTCTTATCTGTTTTTACTTTATTGTACAATTCGTAAAATCGGATATTTTAAATATTGTCAAAACTCCAATTACCACTCCTCCAATTAAATCCATTCCTTTGCCATTTTGACTAAAAGAATAAAGTTTAAATATTGACCATGTAGTTAAAAACAATACGTAGATAAGTTGTAGTTGTAAATTATATTTTTTTAAAAAACTTTTCATAAAAAAAACAGCAATTATTTTTACTTAATTCTTTTCAACTAATTTTTCAAAATCTTCCAAATCTAATTTTAAATCTTCTCTAATTATTTTCCTCATTAATCCCTTTGGTAAATCATCATTTTTATGAACAGGGATTGTTGTTATTCTTCCGTCTTCATGCTTTAATCTATGATGCGAACCATTAATTCTAACTATTACGAATCCCATTTTCTCCAAGAGCTTTATAAAATCTTTCCCTGAAAATACAAGTTGTTTCTTACTCATAAAATTTCATTAAGCTACCTCTAATTCTAACTCTCTAAATCCAACAAATTCATTTTCATTTTCAAACTTCTCTTCTTCCATACACATTACAATCACTTCTTCTATATTTTTCATTGCCTCATCTATTGTATGTCCATAAGAATGACAACCCTTAAAGGTTGGACAAGAAACTATATATATTTTATCCTCATCTTGCTCTATAATAATGGGTAAATGAATTTTTCTTTTCATAAAATGCGTTTAATTCTTTAAAATATTTATCTTCCAAACATTTCATCATCCTTATCAATTCTTGTCTGGTCTTCTAGCGGAAATTCTTTTCTCATCGGAAAATAATCCATCTCATCTACATTTAAAATGCGGATTAAATTTGGATGGCCAACAAAATTAACTCCATAGAAATCGTACGTCTCTCTTTCCATAAAATTGGCTGATTCATACACACCTGTCGCTGTAAAAACATCCGGCTTTTGAATATCCGTAAATACTTTAAAACGAATGCGGATATTGTCTACAAGATTATGCAAATGATACACCACAGCCAGTTCAGCGCCTTTATTGTCGGGATAATGTACTGCCTGTAAATCTGTAAGAAAGCGAAATTTCAACTCTTCATCATCAAATAAAAACTGCAACACTTTTATATTGATATCTTTTTCAGCCACAAAAGTGAGCATACCATAAGGCTGCTCCCAATAGGTAAGTTGCTCTCCAAATTTATCTGTAAGTTTTTGTTGTACTATTTCGTTCGTTAAGGCCATTTGATATTGATAGATATTATAAACTAAAGAATTTTATTGTATCCCATAACTGTTCATCAGTTCTTTGTACTGGTCACTCTCTCTTCTTCTTAACCCTTCTGCATGTACGAGTTCCTGTATTTTCATAAACCCATCTAAAATAGCTTCGGGGCGTGGCGGGCAGCCCGGCACATACACATCTACCGGGATAACCTGATCTATCCCCTGCATTACTGAATAAGTATCAAAAATACCACCGCTGCTGGCACATGCGCCCACCGCAATTACCCAACGTGGTTCTGCCATTTGTAAATACACTTGCTTTAAGATAGGCCCCATTTTTTTAGAAATAGTACCCATTACCATCAACAGATCACACTGGCGTGGAGAGAAACTCATACGCTCGCTACCAAAGCGGGCAATATCATAGTGACTTGCAGCTGTTGCCATAAACTCAATACCACAGCAACTTGTAGCAAAAGGCAATGGCCAAATAGAATTTTTACGAGCAAGGCTCACAACTTTTTCAAAATTTGTTGCCATAAACCCTTCGCCCATATACCCTTCAGGAATACCGGCAAATTTTATTGTATTGTTATATTGTACGG
This sequence comes from Ferruginibacter sp., assembly GCA_040400515.1. Classification (GTDB taxonomy): domain Bacteria; phylum Bacteroidota; class Bacteroidia; order Chitinophagales; family Chitinophagaceae; genus Ferruginibacter. Next base: position 25,342 of record JBBAQB010000009.1, read on the forward strand.
GACGAGACATCTTTTTTTATTTACATTTTGAATTCGCTTTTATACAAATCCTTTTAAATTTTATTTTTCTACTATCAATTCAGCTTTAACGTTTATCAAATTAGCTAATCACTTTAATCCTCCCATTTAAGCGCACCTTTTTTAAAGATATAAATAAAGCCTGCAAGGAATGAACCCACAAACATAATTACTGCTAAAAAAGTATGCCATCCCATTGTAGGATCTTTTGCAAAATCTCTAAAGTTTACCGCATAAGGGTAAAAGAAAATCACCTCTACATCAAACAAAACAAATAGAATCGCAATTAAGAAGTATTTTATCGCCATAGGCTGGCGGGCGTTTCCTTTTATTTCAATACCACTCTCAAAGTTTACGAGCTTGTCTGTTCCTTGCCTTTTAGGGCCAAACTTTGCTGAAGCAATTATCATCGTCGCAACAAAACCTACTGCAAAAAAAATCTGAAGCAATATCGGAAGATAATTGATTGTACCATTTTCGGCTATTCTCAGAAAAAAAAACGTCATAAATATTGCAATTAAATTAGGCAAATTTAAGTTAGAGTGCGCAATATACCATGCTCATTGCGAAATTATATAAACGAAAAAAAGTTCCGCTGTTTAATAACGGAACTTTTATATTAATTCTCTTGCGTAATGCTACTTTGTTTTTGCTGGTGCAGGCTTGGGCTTTGTTGGGCTTGCAGGTTTTGTTACCGGTGCTTTTATATTGGGATCGTTCTTAGACACAAAATCTCTAAGTTTTATTAAATCTGCATCTGCGGGATCTAAAGCTAAACCCTTATCAATATATATCAATGAACCACCTTGGTCTCTTTTTATATTATAAGAATATTTACCCATAAAGGAATATGCGCCTATTAACTGGTCTTTTATTTTAATTTTATCAGGCGCCTTTTCTCCAACTTCAATGGCTTTTAGATAAGAATTTACGGCCAAACCTGTAGTAAGGGTAGTATCAATGCCGCCATTCGCTTTTGCTATCATATAATAACCAAAAATATCATCAGGATATTTTATAGTGTATTTATTAAAAACTGCAACGGAAGAATCAAATTTTCCTGCACGGAAATAATCATACCCTGCGTTGTATAAATCTACATTAGAATAATTTTTCTTTACAGAAAGTACCTGGTTAAACCATTTAGCCGATTCCCCAAAGTTTTTCTGTGTTCTATATGCATTGGCCAACGTTTTTAAATAGTTTACTCTGTTAGCTTCAATACTATCTAACGCAACAGCTTTTTCTACATAAGATGCTGCTTGTGCCTCATTGCCGGTAAACTTCAGCAATATCATAGCATAAGACGAATAATCTCCGGCAACGACCTTACTTGGCACTTGCTTACTAAAATATTCTTCATAACTGGCTTTAGCATTTAATGAATCACCAAGTCTGTTAAAAGCCAGGGCTTTAACACCATATAAACTAGGGTACACATCTGCTCCTCCAACTGCAATACACTCATTAGATTTTGCAACGGCTTCTGCAAATAAGCCTTGTGCATACTTAATACTTGCCCTGTAATAACATGCTTTGGGGTCATCGTCTGATGCTGACAACCATTTTTCTAAAAACTGGGCACTTTTGGGCACATCTATTTCATAATAATAATTGAATAAAGTATTATACACAGGCGCATAATTTACATCTTTGGTACTGGCATCGTTATAAAAACCTGTATACAGACTTTCCTGTGCCCTCCCTTGAGACTGGTACAAACGACCTTTGCGATAAATAGCACGGGCGTAATTTGGATTCAGTTTTAAAGCAGCATCGTAAGACTGTATTGCAGCGCCACCATCACCAATTTTTCTGTATGCATCGCCTAAATTTGCCAATATTTCAGGGTCTTTAAACCCTTTTATGGTAGTAGCCAATTTTAATTTATCAATAGCATAGTTGGCATCGCCGTTTTTAATTTCGGGGTCACTGTTTGGCGCACCTACTGCATTTAACACATCAATTCTTTTACCCCCACTTAAAGAAATGGCCGTTTCAAACCTATTTTTTGCATCGGCAGTTTTACCTTCCAATAATTCAACATTACCCATACCTGCGAGTAATAAAGGGCTATTGGGTGTAGCGGCCAATTTTTGTTGATACAAGGCTTTCGCACCTGCCACATCTTCCAAACCAATCAATGACTGCCCTAAATAATATGCAGCAATTTCATCGGAAGCATTTGCGGCTACTAGTTTTTGAAAAACATCTTTTGCACTTTTATACCTTTCATAGTACAAAAATTTTTTTCCATCCTCCACGCTTTGTGCAAAACAGGCACCTGCAAAAAGTACCATCGTAACCGCAAGTAAAACTTTTTTCATCTTTCTCATTTTCTCTGTTTAATGTTAGAACTACAATTTTAAAGAATTTGTTTCATTAAAAAATGTTAGATTTTAGTTATCAGGTAACTTTTCATTTATATTAACTGTTCTTATTCCAAAAACCATTGATGGACCTAAGTATGCTCTTCTAAAAATAAGTTGACCTCTTTCGTATTTTAAAAACGCAACAAACCCCGAACCCAAACCTGTGTAATTTTCTTTCAGCGCATAATACAAACCGCGTACCAGAGGGTACCTTCTATTTAGGATGCTTTGCTGAGATGGTAAAATGTAAGGCGTATTAACACAAACATCACATTTTACGTAGGCAATTTTTACATTCCTTAACATACTTACCTGTGCAGTATCTTCAGGATTACCTATTCTGTTTATACCTACAAAACCAAGTGCATTTTCGTGAGTGGCAACATAGTCAAGCACTTCCTGGCTGTTGTTTACAGCCCTCACAACAGAGGTGTCAAATTTTTGTCCCCTTAATACAGAGTCTTCAATAAACCTTACCGTACTTGTTTTATTTAAACCGTCAAATACAACCGTTTGCTCTCTCTTTATTTTCCCTGTAAGTTGCTCCTGCAAGCTCTTTAACGTAAACAGTGTGTCTTTACTTTTTTTATTTAACACCAATGCTATGGCATCTGTTGCGAGTTCATTCCAACCTGGATTGTATAAAAGTTTTTTTGTCATTACAGCCTCTTCATTTTCTGTGAGCCCACGTGTAACTATGATCATTCTGTTTAACGAATCATTAAAAAAATCTTTTAAACAATCTGCTTCTGTTTTATAAGTTGCATTTATTTTAGTACCGGGAAAAGAAGTTTCAAACATGGCGATCTGCTCCCGCATAACCGGCTCAAAAGACTCATCAATACTCACATTTATAGTACCACTTGTTGCTGTATCATAAGGCCCTATTTGTTTATCTTTTACGTTGCATGCAGATGAAAAAATTGTAAGAACAAAAATTAAAAAAGCGATGATATTAAAATATATTTTCTTCATATTATCCCTCTCTGAAATAATTTTTTTTGTACCCTCGGTAAATTCTGAAGGCTCCATAAATAATACAAATTACTCCGAAGATGTTAATCATTGTTGGATCGTATTTGTCAACATATTTTTGTGTAGCGTTCGTAGGAAACAAAAAGAAGCAACCTGCTGCTAAAAGAAAGACTCCCATTACATAATTGGTAATGCTTCTCATTCTTATCATCCCTTTATCACGGTCGCTTAATTGTTCTTTTTCAAATTCTTCCAATGCCATAATCTTTCTTATTTTGGGCAATTTACTAATAAAAAGTAACCTATTATTCCACAGCCTTAAAGTTTACAGGTATCATGTAATAAACAGAAACATTTTCGCCCTTTGTTTTACCGGGTATCCATTGTGGCATTTTCTTAAGAACCCTCATTACTTCATTGTTAAAAACTTTACCCCCATCCTGAATTGTTTCAAAGCCTTTTAATGTGCCGTCGTAGCCTACAATGAATCTTATTTTTACCACAACCTCCTGCCCTTCATCAAGATCCTGTGGGTTTCTAAGATTATTTTCAAGAAATTTTCTCAAAGCCGCCATACCACCCGGGAACTGCGGCATTACTTCTGCAGTAGCACTTGGCGTATTTACGTCAACTGTTGGTCTTGGTGTTTCGGGCAGGCCACCGGTTTTTGGGCCCTCAGGAATTTTTTCGCCAACAACTAAAGGCGCAGCAGGGTCACCTTTTCTAGTTTCAGTTCCAAATTGTGTATCGTCTTTAAGGTCTTGTATTTTGTACGCCAGATCGTCTTTTGTTATCTGAATTTTGTTTGCAAACAATTGTGTCGGTGGTTTTACTTTGGCAGTTGCAGGCTTTTGTGGTGCCGAATTTTCCTTTGGCTTTTCGGGAGTGGGTGCCACAAGAGGAAGCAGCTTAAAAACATAAGGCTCGGTAATATAAGGCGCAGGCAACACCTTTTCCTTTTGAATAAAACTTAGCGCAAACAATAAGGCCGCAAAGCTGAAAGTTATTCCCATGGCTTTATACAGCCTGTTGTTATAAAATTTTCTCAACGAATAAGCGCCGTAACTTTTGTTGCGGTTTTCAAAAATAATGTCGAGTACATCGGCGTTTAAAATAGCATCTGTTTTCATTGTAAGTAGTTTTAGAAATGATGGTTGATAATGTTGAAAAACGGCCGTTTATTATAAGATGTACAACACCTTGATATTCCATAACAGATTAAACTTTTTTTAGCAAAACATAATAAAGCCTAAAAAAGATAAGTGACTCAGCTACCAGCCACAGCATTCTCGAATGCAAGCTGAAACAATAAATCATAGCCTGGCACAACACCCGTTGAGAATTACTGCGAAATACCTCAAATGGTACATAATTAAAATGCAAAGGCAATTATATAGATGATTTTACAGTACATCCTCGCTTTTTTCCACCTGTAAAAACTTACAAGCCACTTACCATATCATAATTATATTTGCTGCATGAAAATTTTGATGGTTTGCCTGGGCAATATTTGCAGAAGCCCATTGGCAGAAGGTATTTTACAACATAAAGCCGAAGAAACAGGTTTAAATTGGAAAGTAGAAAGTGCAGGAACAAATGGTTTACATAATGGTGAAGCGCCACATCATCTAAGCCAAAAAGTGGCAAGGCAAAATGGGGTAAATATTTGCAACCAGATCAGCAGAGAATTTACAGCCGGCGATTTTGATAATTTTGACAAGATATATGTGATGGCCGAAGATGTTTTGGCAGATGTAAAAAGAATTGCAGGTAAAAAATATGATCCAACCAAAATTGATTTTTTTCTGAATGAACTGCAGCCGGGGAAAAATAAAGAGGTGCCTGACCCTTGGTATGGTGAAGAAGATGGATATTTAGAAGTGTACGAATTGATAAATAAAACATGTGATGCAATTATTGCAAAAGCAATAAGTAAAAATTAAAAACAAAATGACAAAACCAAGTTTGCCGCAGGGCACAAGAGATTTTGCCGCTGCTACGGTTTATAAAAGAAATTATATTTTAAATACTATAAGGAACGTATTTGAATTGTATGGGTTTGAGCCATTGGAAACACCTGCCATGGAAAACCTGGAAACATTGATGGGTAAGTATGGTGACGAAGGTGACAAGTTGATTTTTAAGGTATTAAACAATGGATTAAACGATTCAAAAAATATTGAAAAAGCGGCTGATGGTTTTGCAAAATTAATGGAGGGGAAAAATTCAGCATCACTTACTGAGCGGGCTTTAAAATACGACCTTACCATTCCTTTTGCACGGTATGTAGCCATGAATGCAAATACGCTCACCATGCCCTACAAACGCTACCAGATGCAGCAGGTTTGGCGGGCAGACAGACCACAACGTGGGCGCTACCGTGAGTTCACCCAATGCGACGCAGATGTCGTTGGAAGTACTAGTTTAATTAATGAAGTGGAGCTTTGCGGCATTTATCACCGCAGTTTTATAAAGCTTGGTCTGCACAGTTATGAGTTGAAAATAAACAGCAGAAAAATATTGGCAGCGTTGGCAGAAATAGCAGGCGGTACGGAAAAAATGATGGACATAACCATTGCGATTGATAAGCTCGATAAAATTGGATTGGACAAAGTAAAAGAAGAACTGAGCAGCCGTGGTATTGAAGTTGACAATATGAATACCATAGAAAAATACCTAAACATAAATGGAAGCAACGAAGAAAAAATTGCTGCCGTAGAAGCCATGTTTGTTAGCAGCGAAACCTGTAAAGCAGGCATTGAAGAGTTAAAATATGTAATGGCAAATGCAGGTGAAGCCAACATAACAATTGATTTTACACTTGCCAGGGGATTAAACTATTATACAGGAATTATTTTTGAAGCAAAAGCACCTGCAGAAGTAAAAATGGGAAGTATTGGTGGCGGTGGCCGTTACGATAATTTAACCGGGTTATTTGGTGTACCCAATATTGCAGGCGTAGGTATCAGTTTTGGTATTGATAGAATTTATGATGTTATGGAAGAGTTGAATTTATTTCCCGAAGATATTACGTCAAAGACAAAGGCAATATTTTTTAACCTTGGCGATAATGAGGCGACAACGGCATTACAGCTCATGAACACTTTACGCAACAACGGTATTGCCTGCGAATTGTATCCTGAAAAAGTAAAAATAGATAAGCAGTTTAAGTATGCAGATAAAAAAAATATCCCATTCGCTGTTATCATTGGCAGCAAAGAATTGGAAACAAAAACCTGCATGATAAAAGATTTAAAAAAGGGAGAACAGACGGAAATTGCGTTTAATGTTTTAACAGCATTCTTAACAAATAAATAAAACTACGTTAGGTTACCAAAACGATATTTTTAGCATTAACAAAAAACAAACATTATGACAAAACGAATTTTTTCTTTCACCTTTGGAGCATTTGCGGCTGTAATTATTTTTGCATCCTGTTCCAAGAAAACTAATAAGGAAGGGCGCTACGTTCCGGTTACTGCAGGTGTTGTAATGCACATAAACAGAGAATCCCTCAACGCAAAATTACCGTGGGAAGAAATTAAACAAAACGATGTATTTAAAAAAATGATTGCTGATACAAGTGTATCTTCTTTTGCAAAATCTATTTTAGAAAACCCTGAAAACAGTGGTGTAAATACAAAAAGCGACATTCTTCTTTTTATAGTAAAAGATTCTTTAGGTGGCTACTCTGCAGTAGAAGGCACCATAAAAGATGAAAGTAAATTTAAAACAATGCTTACGGGTGCTTTAAAAGCAGGTAAAGAAACGAGTAAGGATGGGTTTACTTTTTATGCAGACGAAAAAACAAGTGTGGCCTACAACAAAGAAAAATTTATAGTAGTCTACAATACGCCCGAAATCGCAGATATGGATAAAGCAATTGCTTCGACCATTGACACGGATACTACCGGCACTGTACAATCGCCTGTGGCATCAAGAGATATGAATACAATAAGTGCAGCTATCCTTAGTTTAAAAGAAGATGCAAGCCTAGCAAAAGACGAAAAGTTTTCTACTCTAATGGCCGAAAAAGGCGATGCTCATTTTTGGTTTAATGCGCAGTATTTTTCGCCTACTTCGGCGCTTGCAGGCATTGGTGCAATAGCTAACCTTAGCAAGTTATATGAAGGTTCTATTACCACAGCAACCGTAAATTTTGAGAATGGAAAAATAAATTTTGATGCAAAATCGTACGGCGGAAAAGAAATTACTGAATTGTATAAAAAATACAGCGGTACAGATTTTGATAAAACGATGGTGAAAAATATTCCATCAAAAAACTTGGCGGGTTTGTTTGCATTTAATTTTAAACCCGAAGGTGTAAAGGAGTTTTTAAAGATTCTAAACATGGATGGCCTGGTAAATCTTGGTGCTGCGCAGGCAGGTTTTAATTTAGATGATTTTGTAAAAGCGAACAAAGGAGATATATTGATAGCGGTTACTGACATAAAGCGTGACAGCATTGATGGCGAAGAGGCAACTTTTATTTTTGCAGCATCTATAAATGATAAACCATCGTTTAATAAAATAATTGATGCAGGCAAAAAATTTGGTGGACCAATGCTTGGCGCCGAAAATAAATACGCATACAATGTAAATGATAAATATTTTGTTTTTACAAACAACAAAACTGTTACCGACACCTACATAGCAGGAACTGCAAATACTTCGTTTGATTTTATCGATAAAATCAGCGGTGGACCATTTGGCGGTTTTGTAAACTTCCAGTATATATTCAACAACATGAAACCAAAAGCTACAGCTGATTCTTTAGATATAGAAACGTACAATGCCTCTGTAAAAATGTGGGATAACCTTTTGATAAGCGGAGGTAACTTTAAAGATGGTGGTATTACCCAACATTGGGAAGTGAACATGATGGATAAAAACACGAACAGTTTAAAACAACTAAACGGTTATTTAGGAACTATGTCCCTTATTCAGGAAAAGAAAAAAGCAAATAATAACATGGATTGGATGAATGAAGATGCAACAGAGCCTGCAATGGATTCGGCGGTAGTCCCTTCTGCGAATTAATATAATTTTATAAAACAAAAGCCGTCCTTCAACAGACGGCTTTTTTATTTTAACCCTTTATGGTCATATCATTAAAAAATGTTGAACCTGATTTTCTTGAAAAAGAAAAAACAGAAAATTCTGCGATCTGGAAAAAAGCAATAACATTTACCAAGGGCAAAAATATACAAATTGTTGCACCAAGCGGTAGCGGTAAAACTTCCCTTGTTCATTTTCTCTATGGTTTGAGAAAAGATTATGGCGGATCAATTTTATTTGATACAAAAGAAATAAAGAAGTTGAATTCGGTTGACGTAGCTGATTTAAGGGCAAATGAAATGAGCATTATTTTTCAGGATCTGCGCTTGTTTAAAAACTTTAGTGTGCTGCAAAATTTAGAAATTAAAAGAGCCCTATCACCCTACCACCCTACCTCGTTGATAACAGAAATGGCAGCTAGGTTGGGCATTGCAAACAAACTAAGCCAGCAGGCCGGTACCTGTAGTTATGGGGAACAACAGAGAATCGCCATTATTCGTGCATTACAACAGCCATTTCAGTTTATTTTTTTAGATGAGCCGTTTAGCCACCTAGATGAAAACAACAGCAAAAAAGCGATAGAACTAATAGAAGAAGAAGCTGAAAAAAGAGGTGCAGCAATCATTCTTGCTGATCTTCACCCAATACCATTTTTTAACGCCGAGAGCACTTTACATTTATAACCTATGGCCGAAAAAAATAAAAATATTTCTTTTAAAACGTTTGCTGCTTTTTTACAAACAGGAAATAAAGCGTCCCGCTTTTTTAGTTATGCGGGGCTTGGGGTTGGCGTAATGCTTTTGCTTTGTTGCGTTCAGATGTACATAAATATAAACCAGTTATTAAAAGAAAAAAATCCACGCAAAAACGGTTACGATTTTATATCTGTAACCAAAACCATTACCAATGAAAATATGGGGAAAGACAATCGGTTTTCCCAGGCTGATGTAGAAGATTTTAAAAAGCAACCATTCATTGCAGATGCAGCACCGTTGCTTAGCAACCAATTTAGAGCTAAAGCAAGCGCCGGCTATATCATTCCATTTAGCACAGATTTATTTTTAGAATCTATACAGGATAATTTTATAGATACGCTTCCTCCATCTTTTAGCTGGCAGCCCGGACAAACAACTGTGCCGATCATTTTTTCGGCAGATTTTTTAGAAATGTACAATGTATTTGCACCTGCACAAGGCCTGCCACAATTATCTGAAAGCAGTATTGGTGCTGTAAATATTATTTTAGAATGTTCTGCGCCCGATGGTTCTGTAATGAAATTTACAGGAAACATAGTTGCAGTAAGTGATCGTTTGAATACGGTGCTTGTACCGGAAAGTTTTTTAAACTGGGGCAATAAAATGTTTAGTACACAACCACAACAACCGGCTGCAAGGGTTTACCTTAAAACCATAGATGCAAATGGCGTGGCACTGCAAAATTATTTGCAGCAAAATAATTATCATGTAAACAAAGACAAAACTAAATTCGGCAGAATTAAAAGCACTTTACAGGCTATTGTAGCAGGACTTGGCGGTTTAGCAATTTTAGTAGTATTACTTTCTGTATTACTTTTTTCCTTTTATCTTCAACTGATGATAAGTCGCAGTAAAGACAATTTGCAATTACTTCTTACACTTGGTTACTCGCCATTATGGTTAAGTAAAACAGTGGCAAAAAAATGGATACCTGTCTATGCCATTATTATTTTAGCAGCAATCGCCGCTGCGCAATTTTTTCAATATATATTTCAGAAAAATTTTATTACAGGGCAAGATGCACTTTCACCATATATGCATTTGTACGTAATTGGTTTAGCTGCAATTCTATTTGTGCTTTGCGTATTTGCAAATTTTAGATTGATAAAAAAGCAGTTGTATAGGTTGTAAAAATTGATGAAGTGTTGATTATTTTCTTCCCACTTCATTTTTATACACCAATCATTATCGTACACCTACTGTCGTCTGTGGTCTGTCGTCTGTGGTCCGTCCTCCGCTTCAAAGCGCCTCATAAATAACAGCTGCTCCCTGCCCTACACCTACACACATAGTGGCAAGTCCATATTTACTTTTTCTCTTTTGCATTTCGTGTAGCAATGTGGTTGAAATACGCACACCGCTGCATCCCAGCGGATGTCCAAGTGCAATAGCACCTCCATTTACATTTACTTTATCAGCATTTATTTTCAACTCTTGCATGCAAGCAATACTTTGCGATGCAAAGGCTTCATTTAATTCTACCAGATCAATATCTTCTATGGTTAACCCCGCTCGGCGCAAAGCTTTTTGTGTGGCAGGCACAGGACCAATTCCCATCACTGCCGGGTCAACTCCAGCCACAGCCATACTTATAATTTTTGCTAATGGTTTTAAGTTGTATTTTTTTACTGCAGCTTCGCTAGCCAATAACATAGCGGCAGCACCATCATTTATCCCACTGCTGTTGCCGGCAGTTACTGTTCCATCTTTTATGAAAGCTGGTTTTAATGCTGCAAGTTTCTCTACCGAAGAAAGCCTTGGATGTTCATCTGCAGAAAAAATTATTTCTTCTTTGCCTTGTATAATTCTTACCGCAGTAATTTCTTCTTTAAACCTTTCTGCTTTAGCAGCAGCAGCATATTTCGCCTGACTCGCTGCAGCAAATTCATCTTGTGCCTCACGGCTTACATTCCACTTTTTTGCAACATTTTCTGCCGTTTCCCCCATTGTGTAGGGATGATACATTTCGCTCAGTTGCTTATTAATAAAGCGCCATCCCATGGTTGTATCAAAAATTTGTGCATTTCTATCAAAAGCGCTCGTACTTTTTGGCATTACAAAAGGTGCTCTACTCATACTTTCCACACCACATGCAATCATTAACTCAGCATCGCCACACGCAATTGTTCTTGCACTGTCCATTATTGCCTGCAAGCCACTGGCACAAAGCCTGTTCACTGTATTTCCTGCAACTGTTGTTGGTAGCCCTGCAAGCAAAGCCGCCATACGAGCCACATTGCGGTTGTCTTCACCTGCCTGGTTTGCCGCACCCGCAATTACATCTTCAATGGCATTTACATCCATAGTCGGATTTCTTTCAACAAGCGCTCGAATAACATTTGCCAATAAATCATCTGGGCGCACACCCGAAAGCGCACCTCCATATTTTCCTATCGGAGTTCTCACACTGTCAATTATATAAACCGTTTCCATATAAAATTTTTATCAATTTTTCAATGCAAAGAAACATATAATAGAAATAGGTTTTAGTTATGAAGAAAATTTAGCTAGAATATCAAAAAAGAAAAGAAGTAAAGAAGTAAAGAAGAAAGCCTACAAAATGCATTAACATTGGTATAGTGAGCTATGCCGTCTGTCTGTTGTCCATCGTCAATTTCTTATCTTTGCAATATGTCGGAGAAGAAAAATATACGTGATTTTGACCTAAATGGACTGAAAGAATATTTTGAAACCATTGGTGACAAGCGTTTTAGAGCTATGCAGGCTTATGAATGGCTTTGGAAAAAAAATGCACGCAGTTTTGATGAAATGAGCAATCTTTCGCTTGATTTGCGCATAAAATTAAAAGAGGAATTTACACTGCCTGCCATTACAGTAGATGCTACACAACACAGTAATGACGGGACTTTAAAAAGCCGATTCAAAACATGGGATGGGCATTTAATAGAAGGCGTTTTAATACCAACTGAAAAAAGATTTACGGCTTGTGTATCATCGCAAATTGGTTGTAGCCTCACCTGCGCATTTTGTGCTACGGGTAAAATGGACCGTAAACGCAACCTCAGTTTCGATGAAATTTATGACCAGGTTGCTTTGTTAAACGAGCAGTGTCAAAAAACTTACGAGAAAAATTTAAGCAACATCGTTTACATGGGTATGGGTGAGCCGTTGCTTAATTATAAAAATGTACTTAAATCAATAGATAAAATTACATCTGCAGAAAGTATGAACATGAGCCCAAACAGGATCACGGTTTCAACAGCAGGAGTTTCAAAAATGATAAGGCAGTTGGGCGATGATAATGTGCGTTTCAATTTGGCCGTTTCGCTGCATGCACCTACTGACGGGCAACGTACAGAAATTATGCCCATTAATGAAAGTAATAATTTAAAGATTCTGATAGAGTCGCTTCAATATTTTCATTTAAAAACCAAGAATGAAATAACGCTGGAGTATATTTTGTTCAACAACATAAACGACTCTCTGGAAGATGCAGAAAATCTGGTAAAAATTTACCGCCAGGTTCCTACACATCTTATAAATGTAATAGAATACAATCCTATTGCTGGTGTATCGTTTATGAAACCTGACGAAGAAAGAACAAATGCATTTACCGACTACCTCATTAAACACAAAATAAATGTTCGTGTGCGCCGGAGCCGTGGTAAAGATATTGATGCAGCTTGCGGGCAATTGGCAAACAAAGGCTAAGCCTCACACTCAATCCCTCTCCAGAGGAGAGGGAAGACTCGAATACTGACTATTCTTTGAAGCTGTTATTATTTAAAAAATATTGATTCTTGCCTTTAACATCTTCTTAATTAAACTTTTTTAAGCGTGCTGCGTCTATGATGTATAACAATTTAAAAAAAGAGAAATTATGAAAAAATTACTAGCATTATCTTTCGCGGCAGTTATATTGACCTTTGCAGCTTCTGCACAAACAGAAAGATCTACCGAAACAAAAGCAAAAATGGAGCGCCATCAAGGCCGCCACGATAAGGATAAGATGATGAAAGACCTTAACCTTAGCAAAGAACAAAAGTCTCAGTTAAAAGCCCAACATCAGGAAATGAAGGCCAAGCATAATGCACTAAAAGCTCAGGACAATATTACTGTAAAAGAAATGCGTGAAAAACAAGCCGCTCTTAAAGCTGAACAAAAAAGCAAAACAGATGCTGTTTTAACATCAGACCAAAAAGCAAAAATGGAAGAGTTAAAAAAGCAAAAAATGACGGAGAAAGGCAACAGAAAAATGAATAAAACAACAAAATAAAGATAGTTTTTGGTTAATGATGAAGTGAAAAAAGGACGCGTTGATGTGTCCTTTTTTTGTGCTTTGAGTACCGAATTTAACCCATCAAAAAAATAAAATTTATATTTGTTCTTCATCTACTGTTGCAAAACAGCAAAAATTTTAATATTATGGGACAGGACGCTTTCAAAAAATTTATCAATCCAAAGAAAAACAGTGTAGTAAAAGAAGAAATAAGGCAGGATAAAAAGAAAGCCCGAAAAGAAAAACGAGAATACTTCGAAACAAAAAAAGCAGAAGAATACAAAGCCCGCCAGGCAAAAAAAGGAATTGTTGTAAAAGAAAAAGCTGCTCCGGCGCCTCATCCATCATCTGATCTATCTAAAAGACCGATTACAAAAAGTACTGCAAAAGTTATTGGTGAAAAAAAACTTACCACCGAAGTAGTAATGCCGCTGAATAAATTTTTAGCACATTGCGGTGTATGTTCACGTAGAGATGCCGTAACAATCATCACGCAAGGAAGTGTAAAAGTGAATGGCGAAGTAGCTACTGAACCGGGTTATAAAGTGCAACAGACCGATGAAATTATTTACAATGGCAAAAAGCTATTTGTTACCAAAAATCTTGTTTATATTTTATTAAACAAGCCTAAAGATTATATTACTACGACAGACGATCCACAGGGTAGAAAAACAGTATTGGAACTTATAAAACAGGCGACCGTAGAAAGAGTGTATCCTATCGGGAGATTGGATAGAAATACATCTGGTGTGCTGTTGCTTACAAACGATGGCGATCTTACCCAAAAACTATCTCACCCAAGTTATGAGATCACAAAAATTTATGAAGTAAAACTTGATAAACCACTTACCAAAGCTGATTTTGATAAAGTGTTGGGAGGATTAATACTCGAAGACGGAGCGGTGTTTGTAGATAGTTTGGCTTATTCCGATCCGAAAGACAAATCAATTATTGGAATAGAAATACACAGTGGCAGAAACAGAATTGTACGCAGAATTTTTGAAAGTATGGATTACGATGTGAAGGGCTTGGACAGGGTTATGTATGCAGGCTTAACAAAGAAAAATGTTGAGAGAAGCAAATGGCGTTACTTGAGTGAAAAAGAAATAAGGGTGTTGAAATACATGAACGAATCTAAACGTGGTGCAAAGAAAATAAAAGATGCTGCGCCTGAAAAGACACCTGTAAAACCGGAACCAGTAAATGATGATAAAAGAAAAGGAAAAGACTATACCAATCAGGAAATAGCAATGGCCCTTGGCGAAGAAATAGCGGCACCGGAAAAAGTAAAAAGAGAGAGAGAAGTGAAAATTCCGAAGCCAAGAAAATTTAAAACGCATTCAGAAAAAAAAGCAAGTAAAAATAACAGTATTGGCAAAAAGTAAATATGATATCATTTTTGAGAATGATGATTTTGTGGCGATGAGCAAGCCTAGTGGCATGTTGACCATTCCTGACAGAGAGCAAACAGAGAAATCGCTCAAAGAATACCTTACAGATAAATATGGTAGTATTTTTATTGTACACAGGCTTGATAAAGATACAAGTGGTTTAATTTTATTTGCAAAAAATGAAGCAACACATAAATATTTGTGTAAAATTTTTGAAGAACGCAGGGTAAAAAAATATTACCTGGGCATTGTTGTTGGTGAGCCGGCACAGCCAAGCGGTACAATAGATGCTCCCATTACAGATCACCTCACCCGCAAAGGCATGATGACAGTGCATCGCAGTGGGAAAGAATCTCAAACAGGGTACGAAGTATTGGAATCGAACCCCCATTTTTCTATGGTTTCTTTTCAGTTGTTTACCGGACGTACGCACCAGATAAGGGTACACGCTAAACACATTGGTAACCCACTTGCCTGCGATCCTTTATATGGAGATGGAAAGCCGGTTTTACTTTCAGCAGTAAAGAAAAATTATAAACTTGGAAAACAGGAGGAGGAAGAGCGTCCTATCATTAACAGGCTGGCACTGCACTCTTACAAACTTAATTTTGAAGATGCACATGGTGTTGAAATGGAGCTGGCAGCACCGCCGCCCAAAGAATTCAGAGCGCTGATGCAACAATTAAAAAAAGGATAATTTATCAATAATGAAAGTGGAGATATAAAAATCATTTACTATTATTGAATATTATATTTAAAGAATGTTATCAAAAAAAGCACAATACGGTCTTAAAGCGCTTGGCTACCTCACTGAAAAATACGGCTTAGGGCCTGTACTCATTGCCGATATTGCAGAAAAAAAATGTATCCCTATTAAGTTTTTAGAGAATATTTTGCTCGTTTTAAAACAACACGACATACTTGACAGTAAAAAGGGAAAAGGCGGCGGTTATTATTTAACAGCCTCGCCTAAAAAAACATCAATAGCACAGGTGATCAGAATTATTGGCGGCCCTATCGCAATGCTACCTTGTGTAAGTTTAAACTTTTATGAAAAATGTGGAGATTGTAATGAAGAAACCTGTGGGCTTAGAAAAACAATGATGATCGTAAGAGATGCAACATTAAAGGTGTTGGAAAAAAAGAACCTTACAGATCTTGTAGATATGCACCTAGCGTGATGATGCTCTTTTTAAAAAGTTTTTCCCAAATCGGTTTTTAACCTCATCAATACTTTTATAGAGTTCTGTTTTCTTTTCTGTATTAGAGAACAAACTCGTTTGTATGGCGCTGCCCGTAAGTTCGCTCAGTTTTACACCCAACAATCTTATGGGCTGGTCTTTTTTATGCAGCTTCTTAAAAAGTTCTTTTACAATTGGTATTATATCATCATCTGCGCTTGTATAATCCATGGTGGTTTGTTTGGAGCTGGTTTCAAAATTTGGATACCTAATTTTTACCGCTACACAACCTGCTACTTTTTCTTCCTTTCTTAATTCAAAGCAAATTTTTTCTGTAAATTTTACAAGCTCGCTGTTTATAAAAGCAGGGTCAGCAACGGGCTCATTAAAAGTATTTTCTGTAGATATTGATTTTGATTCGTGGTAAGAAGATACTTCGCTTAAATGAATGCCTTCGCTTTTCAGTTTTAAATCTGTTCCCCATTTGCCAAACCGTTCTTCCAAAATTTCAATTGCTGTTTCATTCAATTGCTTGATGGTTTTTACGCCAATGTAAGCCAAAACCTCCTGAGCGTGTTTACCTACACCAGGTATTTCATCTACACCGAGCGGTGCAAGAAATTCTTTTTCTTTACCAAAAGGAACCTGCAAAAACCCGTTTGGCTTTGCCTGGTTGGTGGCAATCTTTGCCATCATTTTGCTGGATGATAAACCAAATGAAATGGGCAATCCTGTTTCCCTCATTATTTCATTTCGCAGATCTATCGTCCATTGCAGTGGGTCGAAAAATTTATCCATACCCGTGAGGTCTATGTAAAATTCATCAATGGATGCCTTTTCGAACAGTGGCGCTTTGGCTGCAATAATTTGTGTAACCCAGCGGGAATAGCGACTGTATTCACCACGAGTGCCATGAACAAAAATGGCATCGGGGCAAAGCTGCCTTGCTTTGTGCGAAGGCATGGCTGAATGAATACCAAACTTGCGGGCTTCGTAACTGCATGCTGCAACCACACCTCTATCTCGCCCGCCAACAATTACAGGCTTGCCCTTTAAGGATGGGTCATTTAATATTTCTACCGAAACAAAAAATGAATCCAAATCAAAATGTGCTATGATGCGTTGTTGGGACACTTTTTATAATTTGACATTTAAGAGTTGCGGGTTATTACAATTCGTTTCGGGTTGCGAGTTCTTTTAATTCAAAACAGATTTCTATACAGGTTACTATATAATATCCTAACTGCAAAATCATACATCCTAACCCGAACCTCGCAACTTCCAACCCGCAACTATTATCCATATATTTCCAAAAGCCCATCCGGTATTTCTATATAAACTTTTTTATTCTTGTTATCCATTTTTATGAGGTTGCCTTCGTGTATGGGCACAAGCGCTTCGTTACCGTTGTACATAATGGTACAAAGTATTTGGTGTGGTTGCTCTATTACCTCAATTATTTTACCATGGTTTACATCGCCATCAATCATATCATAACCAAGTAATGCAATTGGGGCAGCTTTTGCCACAAACTTTTTAAAATCATCTTCCTGCAACCACACATCTTTCGGCGTTAGCTTACGAGCTATTTCTTTATTATCAATACCCTCCAGGTTTATATAAATATCTGTATCATTTTTTATGGAAGTAGATACAATAAAGTGTGGTATAAAATTATCTTTGGCCTCTTCAATAAAAATAGCTTCCAATCCTTTTAAAGATGTTTTTTTACCAAGGCTGTGTTGCAGAATCAACTCGCCGGTTAAACCGTGGCTAGCTGCAAGTTTTCCTATTTTAAAATATTCCATTCTATTTGTTTTATCGCATAAAATTTAGCGGATGTAAAGGTATTTAATGTTGCTAACCCTTTTTTATTTCTTGTGTTTAAACTCTTTTAAAGAGATTTGGGGTTGTAATCACGACAGCGAGCTTAAGGATTTTTTCGCTACCTGCCTCCACCAAGCATAAAAAAGTCTCGCAAAAATGCGAGACCCAATTAGTATGTATAAACAATAGTTTATTCCGCAGTTGGTGTTTCTTCAGTAGTTGCAGGAGCTTCGGCTACTGGAGCCTCTTCTTCTACAGGAGCCACTGCAACTGGTGCTGCAACTTCCTCTACTTTTTTAACTACAGGTACATTACGTTTGTCAGTGCGAGCTTTTTTATCAGCACCCTGGCGTTTTGCAACATGAGCATCATGCTCGCTGCTCCACTGCGTAAATTTCTCCATTGCAGCTGCTTCATCAAATAGGCCTAAACCTACTCCCCGTAGCAAATGCTTAAGGTACAATACACCTTTAAAGGAAAGAATACGGCGTACAGTATCGGTAGGTTGAGCACCTTTCTGTAACCAATCCAATGCTTTTTGGCGGTCAATCTGTATGGTGGCAGGAACCGTTAAAGGATTGTAAGAACCTAATTTTTGGATAAATTTCCCGTCACGTGGGCTGCGGCCGTCCGCAATTACGATGAAGTAGAATGGTCTTTTTTTAGAACCATGTCTTTGTAATCTCATTTTAACAGCCATAAAATAGAAATTTTTTGGTTGTGAACAATATGGTTAAATCTTCCTTTTAAAAGGATTGCAAATATATGTACATACTTATTGTTGACCAAATTTTGCAAAATTCTGTTTGTTATCAAATCCTTAATTGCTCAAAAGGCCTCTTTTACTGCTTAACTATCGCTGTAAAAATACCGAAAATAGGCCTAAGGCGCTATTTTAAAGCGGCCATTTACTCAACCTAAAAAGCAAAGTTTACAATTTAAAACAGCTCGAAATCGAAAAATATGATCAACTTTGCAAAAAATTGGAAATGCAGATTCAGATTTTAAAGTCAAAAGTACACCGTGCAGTAATTACAGAAGCTAATTTAAATTATGTGGGGAGCCTTACCCTCGATGAAGACCTAATGGATGCGGCCAACATGATAGAGCATGAGAAAATACAGGTGGTGAATGTAAACAATGGGGAAAGGATAGAAACATATTTAATTAAAGGGCATAGAGGTAGTGGTGTCGTATGCTTAAATGGCCCCGCCGCCCGAAAAGGTGCTGAAGGAGATATTGTTATCGTTATCTCTTATGCTTTGATGGATTTTGAGGAAGCAAAAACTTTTAAACCTGTTGTAGTGTTTCCAAAAGATGGAAACAAATTGTAGTTTTAAAAAAAGTTTAAAATAAAATAGATTTCATTTGATTATTTAAACCAAGACTTGTATTTTTGCAACCCCTTACAAAAGGAGAGATGCCTGAGTGGCCGAAAGGAACGGTTTGCTAAATCGTCGTACGGGTTACACTGTACCCAGGGTTCGAATCCCTGTCTCTCCGCAGATCTCCTCAAAGGAAAATTAAACCAGCGCTACGATGGTTTAGTTAAGTTCGGGATGTAGCGTAGCCCGGTTATCGCGCCTGGTTTGGGACCAGGAGGTCGCAAGTTCGAATCTTGCCATCCCGACTTTATAAAAAAAACCTGCGATTTTATTGCAGGTTTTTTTATGCCCTTTAGGTTTGGATTCAATTTCTGAAATTCTCCTTTTTTAATAGAAAGCAATACCAATAGAGACATCCACAGTCTCCAATACTTGATGCCCATACAATACTGCCATATTCTGACAACATTTGAAATCTAACCAAACAATAAGTTATGAATCGTTCAAGGTTCACCTTTTTCTGAGGTTTAACAAAAACATTATTTACCCAAACTGGCACTCTCATTTTTGTATAAAATACAAAGCGGCTTATATTTTGTGATATACCATTTACTAGTACCGAATATCTAGCATTGGTATAAACTATTTCAAATAACGGAACCGTTAATAAAACACTGAGTTCACATTTTAATGGTAGAAGTAACACACGAAACCTATATAACCGGCACATATTAACTACATGAACGCTTTTAAGCAAAACAATAAGGAAAAAGATCTATTTGAATTACTTCCTCAAGCATTTGCAGGAATAAAAAAACAATTATTGACCCTTTGCGGAGTGAAAATAATGATACGGGTGAAAGACCGCCACTTAGGTCTGAAATATTTACGAAAGAAAGGTTGGAAGCATATGCAGTTATTGTAGCTAAACGCCATGAAATTTTTTTCGATAAAAATTCGGAACACTTACTAAAACGTTTGGCAGACAATGAAAACTATTTGTTGAAAGTATATGAGTTACTGTCTGAATCATTAAAGCAAAGCAACAACATTTCACCGGCAGCAGAATGGTTACTGGATAATTTTTATTTAATTGAAGAACAAATTTATACCGGTAAAAAACATTTACCCAGGGGTTACAGTAAAGCGCTACCTAAACTTATAAAAGGGGAATTTGCAAATTTGCCAAGGGTATACGATATGGCAGTGGAAATTATTTCCCACAGCGATGGCCATGTAAATATTGCCAATCTAACAGGATTTGTAAAAGCGTATCAAACGGTCAGTAATTTAAAATTGGGTGAACTTTGGGCAATACCAATTATGCTGCGGCTGGCACTAATTGAAAACTTAAGACGACTTTCTGCAATCATTTCAGAAGAAATTACCCATAAAGCACTAGCAAACAAATGGGCAGATGAAATGGTGAAAATTGTTGAGACAGATCCAAAAAATCTTATATTGGTAATTGCAGACATGGCAAGATCGGAACCGCCAATGGAAAGTACTTTTGTAGCGGAACTCTAAAGAAGATTGCAGGAAAAAGGTAGTTCACTCTCACTCGCAATAAACTGGATAGAGCAACGGCTTTCTGAGATTGGTGCGACAAGCAATGAGATGATTCGTGCAGACAACCGAAACCAAGCTGCCACGCAGGTTTCTGTTGGAAACTGCATAAGAAGTTTTCGATTTCTAAGCACAGCCAACTGGAAAGATTTTGTGGAAGATACCAGCATTGTAAATGAAATTCTTAGCAGGGATATAGGTGGTGTTTTTAGTAAAATGGATTTTCATACCCGTGACAGCTACAGACACTCCATTGAAAAAATAGCCAGCTGCAGTAAACTTTCTGAGCAAGGAGTTGCGGAGCTTGTTTTAACAATGGCCAAAGAAAATGGTGAAATTGGTCTTGATAAAAGACGCTCCCATGTTGGTTATTATCTTACTGGGAAAGGATATTATGACACTGCAAAAGCTGCCGTTTCCAGTGCTTCTTTTAAGCAGCGATGCGGTAGGCTTAAAGCTAAGCACCCTTTACCTATTTATCTTGGGAGTATTTTTTTGCTTGGTTTACTCTTCAGTAGTTTATTAATTTTAGGAGTGGCTACCGAAAATTTTTCTGTAGGCGTTTTTATTACCATTTGTGTTATTGCATTTATTTCCACTTCGAGACTAGCCATTGCGCTGGTGAACTGGATGACCTTAAAACTTACAGGCCCTTCTCTCCTCCCCCGCATGGATTTCTCAGAAGGCATTCCTGATGATGCTGTAACCATAGTAGTAATACCAACCATGATAACCTCTATTGCTACTATTGAACAGTTAATAGAGGGCCTGGAAGTACGTTTTCTTGCAAACAAAGAAGCCAATTTATATTTTGCTTTGTTAACAGATTTTAAAGATGCTCCTACGGAACATTTGCCCGAAGATGTTGTTTTATTATTGGCATTAAAAAACCGTATTGTAGATTTAAATAAAAAATACAATCAAGAAAGTGGAAGTCCATTTTTTCTTTTTCACCGCCCCAGAAAGTGGAATAAAAATGAAAATGTATGGATGGGTTATGAAAGAAAACGTGGCAAGCTGGGAGAATTAAATGCATACTTAAGAAATAAAGGAGAAGGATTTTTTTCAGAGGTAATCGGTAACTATTCAAACTTCAGCAGTATTAAATATATTATTACGCTGGACACAGATACGCAGTTAAGCAGAGATTCTGCAAGAACAATGATTGGCACCATGGCGCACCCTCTTAACCAGCCTTTGTACAACCAAAAGAAAAAACGAATTACCGAAGGATACAGTATTCTGCAGCCCAGGGTTTCAAACACACTACCGGCATCTGACAGTTCAATCTATGCAAGGCTTCACGGCAACGACCCAGGCACCGATCCTTATACAAAAGCAACATCAGATGTGTACCAAGATTTATTTTTAGAAGGCTCATTCATTGGTAAAGGAATTTACAACCTGGATGCGTTTGAACTGGCATTAAAAGATCGGTTTCCTGAAAACAGAATACTTAGCCATGATTTGCTGGAAGGTTGCTATGCACGCTCAGGCTTAATTACAGATGTACAGCTTTTTGAAGAATATCCACTTCGTTATGACACAGATATGCAGCGCCGCCACAGGTGGATGCGTGGTGACTGGCAAATAGCAAAATGGATTTTACCATTTGTGCCTGGCAGCGATAATAAGCTGCATAAAAATCCGCTCTCTGCACTTTCAAAGTGGAAAATATTTGATAACCTGCGCAGGAGTTTGGTTCCGCTGTGTTTAATGCTTTTGTTATTATACGGCTGGGTATTTTCTCCCATGGCCTGGTTCTGGACTTTGGCAGTGACCATCATTGTACTTTTGCCTTCTTTTATCAATTTCATTTGGGAGCTGTTCATAAAACCGGAAGATGTGGTATTACAACAACATCTTTCTTATGCCAGCCGCACCGCATTTGTAAGTTTTAACCAGCAAATGCTGGATCTTATTTTTTTGCCTTACGAAGTATACTCCAATGTAGATGCCGTACTGAGAACTTTCTGGAGAATGTTTATCTCACACAAAAAATTACTGCAGTGGAATTTATTTAACGCAAGGCAAAGCAGGGAAAAAACTATTGTTGAGTCTTACCTGCACATGTGGTTTGAACCGCTGTTTGCAATTCTAGTTTATATATGGCTTACCATTTATAATCCGGGTGTGGTTTTAATAGCATTGCCTTTTTTAAGTTTTTGGATGATGGCCCCCTTCATTGCACATGCCATCAGCCGTGCACGGCCGCCCGAAAAAAATATCGTTACAGAAGACCAGGTTATTTATCTGCGTATTTTGGCAAGAAAAATATGGAGTTTTTTTGAAAGATTTGTAACGGCAGAAGATAACTGGTTACCACCTGATAATTACCAGGTAGAGCCTGTTGAAAGGCTTGCCCGTCGTACATCGCCTACCAACATCGGCTTATCGCTCTTATCTAATTTAACAGCCTATGATTTTGGCTATATAACCATGCTGCAATTTTTGGAGCGAACAGGCAATACCATTCAGGTAATGCAAAAAATGCAAAGGAACACAGGGCATTTTTACAATTGGTACGATACTGGTTCTCTTGAACCCCTTCATCCACGATATGTTTCCACGGTTGATAGTGGAAATCTTGCAGGGCATCTTATTACCTTAAAACAGGGTTTGCTTTTAATTACAGATAATAAAATTGTAGGCGAAACTTTTTTTAAAGGGCTAATAGATTCCGTTCATGTGCTCATAGAATACACGGGCAACAATGATTTACTCATAAAATTTAAAACGGAACTAGAAGAAAATTATCCAAATAAATTGCAGCATTCAGTTGATATAAAAAATTATATAGAACAGCTGGAAATCTCTTTTACAAAAATCTTAATGGAACTGGATGTAGAAGAGGATGCAGGTGAATGGGTACAAAAAATATTGCAGCAGCTAAGCGAGCAGAAAAAAAATATCAACACATTAATACCACGTTTATTTTTTAACAACCCTCCTACCAAATTTCAGGGTCTCGTACAGGAACTTCCCGTGGTACCTACCTTAAAACAAATTGCACTGACTGAACAATTGCTGCTGCAAAAAATAGTAGGCAGTTATGCAGAAGACAATACAGCAGCAGAAAATGAATGGTTGAACAGCTTTAGAAATACCATTACCGAATCATCAAGGCGTGCAAAAGAAATAATTATTACCATTGAACAGCTTGCTGCAAATTGTATGAGCCTTGTTAATATTGAGTATGATTTTCTGTTTGATAAAGCACAAAATTTATTAGCTATTGGTTACAATGTAGATGAACACAGAAGAGATTCTGGCTTTTATGACCTGCTTGCCTCCGAAGCAAGGCTAACCACATTTGTAGGTATTGCCATGGGCAAATTACCGCAGGAAAGCTGGTTTTCTTTGGGCAGAAAACTTACCAGTCATGGTTCATATCCTATATTACTTTCGTGGAGCGGCTCTATGTTTGAATACCTGATGCCGTTGCTGGTAATGCCCAGCTATGACAATACTTTACTGGACCAGACAAACAAAGGAGTTGTACAAAAACAAATTGACTATGGCAAAAAAAATGCAATACCGTGGGGCGTTTCAGAGTCGGGTTACAATACGGTAGATGCACACTCCAACTATCAATACAAGGCATTTGGTATACCAGGAATCGGGT
Organism: Ferruginibacter sp.; assembly: GCA_040400515.1. GTDB lineage: Bacteria > Bacteroidota > Bacteroidia > Chitinophagales > Chitinophagaceae > Ferruginibacter. The sequence continues at coordinate 49,675 of JBBAQB010000009.1, forward strand.
TTAAACGTGGTTTAGGAGAAGACCTAGTAATATCTCCTTACTCAACCGTTATGGCCCTGATGGTTGCACCAAAAGAAGCTTATAAAAACCTGCAGTTTTTAAACAGAGAAGGATTTGAGAGTGGCTATGGTTTTTATGAAGCCGGAGATTATACTGCCGCACGCCTCTTGCGAAAGCAAAAAAAAGTAATCGTAAAATCGTTTATGGCCCACCATCAGGGTATGTCGTTACTATCCATTGCTTATTTGTTGCTGGATAAACCCATGCAAAAAAGATTTGAATCAGAAGTGCATCTTAAATCAGCCTTGCTGTTGTTGCAGGAAAGAATTCCACGCATCAGTACATTTTATTCGCCCAGCGTACATGCCGGAGATGCAAGTATTGTAACAGGCAACGACCAGTCAATAAGGGTTATTAATACCCCCAATACCGTTATTCCTGAAATTTTATTGTTATCAAATGGACGCTACCATGTTATGATAAACAATGCAGGTGGGGGCTACAGCAAATGGAAAAACATAGCCGTTACCCGCTGGCGGGAAGATATCAGCAGCGATAACTATGGAAGTTTTTGTTACATCAGAGATATGGAAAGCAATCTGTTTTGGTCATCGGCATACCAACCCACACTACAGCAGGGAGAAAACTATGAGGCTGTATTTTCAGAAGGCAGGGCAGAGTTTCGCCGCAGAGATTTTTCGCTGGAAACACATACAGAAATTGTCGTATCGCCGGAAGATGATATTGAATTAAGAAGGATTCATATTACCAACCGCTCCCGCAAAAAAAGAATGCTGGAAATAACGGGTTATGCAGAAGTGGTATTGGCAACGCCTGCGGCAGATGAAGCACATCCTGCATTCAGCAATTTATTTGTACAGACAGAAATCGTTAAGGAACGCAATGCAATTCTTTGCACACGAAGGCCACGATCAACAGATGAAAAAACACCATGGATGTTTCATCTTATGAAAGTAAATGGTGCTGAGGTTGTAAATGTATCCTACGAAACCGACCGTGATAAATTTATAGGCAGAGGAAATACACTAATTAGCCCAAGTGTGATGCAACTTCCCAAAGGTTTATCAGATACTGACGGGTCTGTATTGGACCCCATTGTGTCGATACAATATCGTATCGTCTTAGAGGGAAATGAATCGGTATCAGTCGATATTATTTCAGGCATGGCTGAAACAAAAGAAATCTGCCTTCACCTTGTAGACAAATACCAGGAACATCATTTAGCAAACAGGGTATTAGAACTAGCATGGACACATAGCCAGGTTATTTTAAGACAAATAAATGCCATAGAATCCGATGCTCATTTGTATTCATTGCTCGCAGGGTCCATTGTTTATTCAAACCAATCTTTAAGAACTGAACCTTCTACCATTTTAAAAAATAAAAAAGGCCAACCGGAATTATGGCGCTATGCAATTTCAGGAGATCTGCCAATAATACTTGTACAAATTGGAGAAGCAGAAAATATTGGGCTCGTAAAAAAAATGATACAGGCGCATTTGTACTGGCGTTTAAAAGGCTTATCAGTTGATTTGGTTATTTGGAATGAAGACCATGGCGTTTACAGACAGGAGCTACACCACCAAATACAAAACCTTATTGCACCGGAAATGGGCATGGAATTAAAAGAAAAACCAGGTGGCATATTTATAAGATCTGCCGATCAAATAACAAACGAAGACAGAATTTTATTTGAAGCCGTTGCACACATTATTATTGCAGATAAATTCGGCACGTTGGAGGAGCAGATGAACAGACGTCCTAAAACAAAAACGACCATTCCATATTTTAGCCCAACAAAGTTTTATCCTTCTGTTTATACAGAAGTTGAACCAAGAACCGATCTGCAGTTTACCAACGGGCTTGGCGGCTTCACGGCTGACGGAAAAGAATACGTTATTACAACAACTCCACAAACTCGTACACCTGTACCATGGGTCAATGTAATCGCAAACCCTCATTTTGGAACCATCATCAGCGAAAGTGGTCAGTCTTATACATGGGTAGATAATGCCCACGAAATTCGTTTAACGCCATGGAACAACGATCCAATAACGGATTTAAAGGGGGAAGTATTTTATTTAAAGGACGAAGAAAGCGGAAAGTTTTGGTCACCAACGCCGTTGCCGTGCCGTGGCAATTCGCCTTACATAAGCCGACATGGCTTTGGATACAGTGTTTTTGAACACAGTGAAGATGGACTTCACTCTGAAATGACGGTATTTACAGATATTGAAGCGCCTATTAAATTCATTGTTATAAAACTTACCAACCAATCTGGCAGACCTCGTAAATTAACAGCGACGGGTTATGTAGAGTGGGTGCTTGGCGACCTGCGTGCAAAATATTTAAAACATACCATCACTGCATTACATGAACCAACGGGAGCAATTTTAGCAAGCAATGCATACAGTTCAGAATTTACTAACAGGGTTGCTTTTTTTGATGCAGATGGAACCAATAAAGCTATTACAACAGACCGAACAGAATTTTTAGGTCGCAATGGTGCGCTTAATAATCCTGATGGTTTAAACAGAGCAAGGCTTTCAGGTAAAACAGGGGCCGGACTTGACCCCTGTGGTGTTATACAAGTTGCTTTTGAGCTGAATGAAGGCGAAGAAAGAGAAATAACCTTTAGACTTGGTGCTGGAAAAACAATGGAACATGCAGCAGAAATAATAATGGCAAATGTGGGTGTTGATATTGCACATACTGCATTACAGATTGTTCATAAATATTGGGAAAAAGCATTGGGCGTAATAAAAATATATACGCCGGATACCGCATTAAATATGCTTACGAATGGATGGTTAAATTACCAGACTTTAGCTTCCCGAATTTGGGCACGCAGCGGCTTTTACCAATCAGGAGGTGCCTTTGGTTTTAGAGACCAATTGCAGGATACACTTTCGCTAATGCATGCACAACCATCACTTGTAAAATCGCAAATATTACTCTGTGCGTCCCGGCAGTTTAAGGAGGGAGATGTGCAGCATTGGTGGCATCCACCCACAGGTAGAGGCGTAAGAACTACCTGTTCTGATGATTATTTGTGGCTGCCTTTTGTTACTGCTGCCTACATAAAATCTACAGGAGATAAGGGCATACTAAATAAACAAGCTTATTTTCTGGAGGGTAGGTTGTTGAATGATGGAGAAGATTCTTACTATGATATGCCGCTGCAATCAAACACGTTCGCAGATTTATATCAACACTGTGTAAAAGCTATTGATCACGCCTTAAAATTTGGTGCACATGGCTTACCCTTTATGGGCTCGGGAGACTGGAATGATGGAATGGATAAAGTAGCAAATGAAGGCAAGGGAGAAAGTGTATGGCTCGCATTTTTTTTATACAATGTTTTAAAAGCATTTGAGGATGTTGCCAGGTTAAATAATGACGAAAATTTTGCAGGAAAATGTAAAACAAAAGCTGAAAAACTGCGCAGCAATATAAGCGAGAATGCATGGGATGGCGAATGGTATCGCAGGGCGTATTTTGATGATGGAACGCCGCTTGGCTCGCACGAAAATGAGGAATGTAAAATAGATTCTATTGCACAAAGCTGGTCAGTATTATCAAAGGCAGGTGATGAGAATAACGTATTGAAAGCAATGGCATCAGCAGAAGAATATTTGGTTCGTAAAGAAGCAGGAATTATTCAATTATTTGATCCACCTTTTGATAAATCAGAATTAAACCCAGGTTATATAAAAGGCTATGTGCCTGGCGTAAGAGAGAATGGCGGGCAATATACCCATGCGGCCATTTGGCTTGTGATGGCCTTTGCTTCGATGGGTAATAAGAAAAAAACATGGGAGCTTTTGCAGATGATCAATCCACTAAACAGGGGCAATACCGCAGAAAAAATCGCTGTGTATAAATCAGAACCGTATGTGATTGCTGCCGATGTTTATGCTGAAAAATCTCATAAAGGACGTGGAGGCTGGACATGGTATACAGGCTCTGCCGGATGGATGTATCAGTTAATTACAGACTATTTTATTGGGCTAAAAAAAGAAGGAAACACCATGAGATTTGAACCCTGTATACCCGAAGAATGGCAGCGCTTTGACATTAAATATTATTTTGGCGATACGGTTTACAACATAAGCTTTTTGCAAAATGTTCAACAGCCTAAACAAGAAATGAAAGTTACTTTAGATGGTGTAGAACAGCAAACTGCCTCCATTCATTTATTGGATGATGGTATTGAGAAAAATGTGGTGGTAACGTTTTAACAGACAGTTAATAAAAATACGTGAAGCTATTTTATCATTAAAGTGAACGTATCATCTTTACTGGGACCTGAAAAGTTTTTACAAATAAAAGAAACCACCGACTATCTGGAAGAATAAGTGGTCAATAAATTTTAAAAAACACACTACCCTTTTATACAATCTACCAAGATTGAACCCGCCTTTTGAAATTATAATAATAGAAAAGAATATTATCGTAAAACAAAGCAATTATTAAGAAGACAGATGCAACCAAAAGTGTCTCTAATTCGTAGCTTTTAAAAAGAACACCACCAACAATACAGCCTAAAAAGAAACAACCAATAATGGCCAGCTTTAACCAAATGCTTTTTTTCAGTTGTTGTGCCTCAAAAGTTTTGCGGTAAAAAAACAGTTGTGATAACTCAATTCCTAAATCTGTAAACAGCCCCGTCAAATGGGTTGTGCGCACCACCGACTGAGATGCTTTTGTAACCAAAGCGTTTTGCAGCCCCATCGAAAATAATAAAGTACAGGCTATTATCTGCCCATTAATATTTACTAAAACAGAACTGCTCCCAAAAATACCAACTGCGGCCAAAATAATAATTTCAATCGTCATCGGAACAGCATAGGAAAAAGATGGTTTTATTCTTGAAATTATTTCAATTAAAAAATTTGAAACAAAGGCTCCAACTAAAAAGAATAAAATAAAAAGCAAGTATATAAATGCCGTTTGGTAATTTTTTAATGACAATTCTTCTGAAAAAAAGGCAAAGTGCCCTGTAACATTTGTAGTGAGTGTTTTTACAGACAACACACCGGTAATATTTACGATACCCGCCACAAATGATAGAATAGAAGCCAACCTCAGATTATGAATATAGGTTCTGCTCTTGCCTTTGTGCTTAAACATACATTTATTACAAATCTACAATATTTGAGAGTGAAAGACCTAAATACAAATTTCACAATAATAATCGAACCCAATTTTTAAAATCAGCATTGTCCATAATTAAAATCAATGCTCTCAAAATCCACTATTACCAAAAGTATTAACAGACCACTTCTCTTCTCACATTTTTTTATAGTAAAAAATCAATATAATCTCGTAATTGTAAAAGAATTAATATTCAATTAAGATTGAGGTAACAATTACTGAACATTAAAAAAGTTTCTTTACAGAACCCATTTATACTTTTAAATCAAAACATTAAAAGCAATGAAAAACATTAAATTCTATTTTTCAGAACTTGTAATCCGTCTACTTCTGTTTCGCATATCATCTTTTTACTCCCCATTTAAGTTTACCAAAGTAGGTTAATGAAGGACGCTAAAAAAAGAAAATTAGACATACTTGTCATATCTGATGTACACCTTGGCACTTATGGCTGCCACGCAAAAGAGCTGCTGCACTATCTTAAATCGGTAAAGCCAAAAACGGTTATCTTAAATGGAGACATTATAGACATCTGGCAGTTCAGCAAGCGGTACTGGCCCAAGCAGCACATGAAAGTAATAAAGCACTTTATGGAGTGGATATCCAAAGGTGTGAAGATCTATTACGTAACCGGCAACCACGATGAAATGCTGCGCAAGTTTACAGGGTTTAAAATGGGATCATTTAGAATTGTAGATAAAGTAGTACTAAATCTTGACAATAATGAGAAGGCTTGGTTCTTTCATGGCGATGTATTTGATGTTACAATGCAACACAGTAAGTGGCTTGCGAAACTTGGTGCTGCTGGCTATGATACACTCATTCTCCTAAACAGATTTGTAAATTTTATATCAGAAAAGATTTTTAAAAGAGGTAAAGTATCGCTCTCAAAAAAAATAAAAAATAGTGTAAAATCTGCAGTAAAATTTATAAATAGTTTTGAGCAAACCGCAGCGGATATTGGCATCAGTAACAAATACAATTATGTAGTATGTGGCCACATTCACCAGCCGGAGATGAGGGAAATTGAAAATGAAGAAGGCAAGATTGTTTACCTTAACAGTGGTGACTGGATAGAAAATTTAACCGCATTGGAATATGTAGACGGAGTGTGGAGTTTGTATAAATTTGATGAGGCAGAAATGAAAACAATGGATGCTGCACCAGCAGATGAATATGAACTGGATAATGGTAAATTATTCAACAACATGCTGGCAGAATTTAACTTAATGCGAACCCAATGAAAATTTTATACGCTATACAAGGCACTGGTAATGGGCATCTAAGCAGAGCAAGAGATATTATTCCCCTTTTACAGGCAAAAGGAGACCTCGATATTTTGGTCAGTGGAATACAGGCTGATGTTGAATTGCCTTATGAAGTAAAATATAAATTTAGAGGACTGAGTTTCATTTTTGGAAAAAATGGTGGTGTAGACATAATAGCTACGTACCGAAAGAGCAATCTAAAAAAACTCTATAAAGAAATAAAGAGTTTACCAATTGAAGAATATGACCTCGTAGTAAATGATTTTGAACCTGTGAGTGCGTGGGCATGTAAACTGAAAAATATACCATGCATTGGCCTTAGCCACCAGGCTGCTGTTATAAATAAAAAAAGTCCCAAGTCAAAAAAGAAAGATCCTGTAGGCAAATTAATTTTAAACAATTATGCACCTGTTACAGATGCATATGGATTCCATTTTAATGCTTACGATAAAAATATATCTACACCAGTAATTCGCAGCCAGGTGCGCAATGCAATACCACAGAACGATAAATATTTCACTGTTTATTTACCTGCATACAGCGATGAACGCATAATAAAGATCTTAAGTAAAATACCCAATGTAGAGTGGCAGGTATTTAGCAAATCTGCAAAAAAAGTATATACAGAATACAATGTTCACCTGCAGCCTATTAACAACGATGCATTTATTGCAAGCATGATTAACTGTGCAGGAATGCTTTGTGGTGGCGGGTTTGAAACACCGGCAGAAGCTTTGTTTTTAAAAAAGAAATTAATGGTTATCCCAATGAAGGGGCAGTACGAACAACAGTGTAATGCTGCAGCGTTGGCTACCATGGGTGTACCCGTTATAAAGAGTTTGAAAAAGAAATATTTACAACAATTAAACGAATGGACAACAGGTAAACTATTTATTGCCGTAAACTATCCTGATGTTACTAAAAATATTATAGACGACCTTGTGCAAAAGCACGGATACACAAATACAAAGATCGAGTCTTTAAAAGGATCTTCTTACACAATTAAAAAAATAAAACAAATAAGCCTGGGCAAAATGCTGCTTCATTCAGAGGAGTAATAGATATGTTATATACAAAAGAAGATTTTGGAAATGATTTTAAATGGGGCGTTTCTACCGCAGCCTATCAAATTGAGGGTGCACACAATGCAGATGGGAAAGGCATTTCAATCTGGGATACTTTTTCACAAAGAAAGAAAAAAATAATTGATGACCACAATGGCAACATAGCCTGTAATTTTTACAACCATTATGCAGAAGATATTGCCTTGATGTATAAGTTGAATATTGCCAATTACCGATTTTCCATTTCGTGGAGCCGCATTTTACCAAACGGGACTGGGGAGATAAATTATAAAGGAATTGAATTTTACAACAGGGTAATTGATTTTTGCCTGGAACTTGGCATTGAACCATGGATCACTTTATACCATTGGGACTTACCCGAAATACTGCAACAAAAAGGTGGATGGGTAAACAGAGACATTATAGAATGGTTCGGACATTTTGTGGCGTGTTGCGTAAAAAATTTTGGCGACAGGGTAAAGAACTGGATGGTGTTAAATGAACCGATGGTATTTACAGGTGCAGGGTATTTTTTGGGGGTGCATGCTCCGGGTAAAAAAGGGCTTGCAAGTTTTTTAGCAGCTGCTCACCATGCAGCCATGTGCCAGGCAGAAGGAGGTAGAATAATAAAATCGATGAGACCTGGCTGCAAAGTTGGTACAACTATTTCTTACTCGCATGTGGAGCCCTTTAGCAACAAAGAAAGAGATATTGCTGCTACCATAAAAGTAGATGCATTGTTAAACCGTATGTTTATTGAACCATTACTCGGCATGGGTTACCCAACAAAAGAACTAAAAATACTGGAGCGGATAGAAAGGTTTATGCTAGCCGGCGATGAAAAGAAACTTGCCTTTGATATGGATTTTATTGGTCTGCAGAATTACACAAGAGAGATCGTAAAATATGCACCATTTATGCCTTTTGTAAAAGCAAAAATCATAAAGGCAAATGATAGAAAAGTAATTTCAACATTGATGAACTGGGAGGTTTATCCTGCCTCAATTTATCATGCATTAAAACGGTTGAATAAATACGAAGGAATAAAAGAAATAATCGTTACGGAAAACGGCGCAGCTTTTAAAGATGAAGTTGTTGACAATAATATAATTGATACTGATCGAATAGATTTTTTAAAATCGTACCTGGCCGAAGTTTTAAAAGCCAAAAAAGAGGGCGTAAATGTTACCGGTTATTTTGTGTGGACGCTCTTAGATAATTTTGAATGGGCAGAAGGTTTTCATCCAAGGTTTGGATTAGTATATGTAGATTTTAATACCCAGCAAAGAATTGTAAAAGCTTCCGGTAATTGGTACAGCGATTTTATAAAAGTGAATATAAAAAGTCTTTTAGAAATGTAGACCGAATAAAAAGATGTTCGAATAAAAATAAATTTACTAGCATTTATTCAAATACTTTTAAAAAAGCTTTCCCAATATTGTCAATTAAATCTGATGGCAACAAAGAGTATTCGCCGGTTTTCTTTACGGCAATATCACCCGCTAAGCCATGCAGATACACACCTGCCACACATGATTGCTCTGCCGTGTAACCCTGCGCTAACAAGGCTGTGAGCATTCCCGTTAACGCATCCCCACTGCCGCCCTTTGCCATGCCTGCATTACCGGTTGTATTTGTATAGCTTTTTCCACAAGGGCAGGTAATAAAAGTTTCATGGCCTTTTAAAACCACAAATACTTTGTGCTTTTTAGAAAACGCTTTTTGTAATTTTACCTCCTCAGCTTTTGTGTTTGTTTTTCCAATGAGCCTTTCAAACTCCATTTGGTGCGGTGTAAAAATACTTTGCGCAGGTACCAATTTTAAAAGCCGCTTATTCTTACCAATGATATTAATTGCATCAGCATCAATAACTATAGGTCGATCATAATTTAGGAGAATACCTTTTAACGCTTTGGCTGTTTCTGTTGATGTGCCCAAACCACAACCAATGCCCATCACATTAAAACGATCAAAATTCACAGCAGCTGTTATCATTTTTTCATGCTCATCACACATAACCATAGCTTCGGGAACAGCAGTTTGCAAAACCGTATAACCACATGCCGGAATATACATAGAAAGCAGTCCCACACCGGTTCTTAAGCAAGCCTTAGCGGCTAAAACTGCGGCACCCATTTTGCCAAAACTACCTGCTACAATTACAGCTTTGCCATAATCGCCTTTGTGTGACAAAGCATTTCTTTTCCGTAAAATAGCTTTGATGTATTTTTTGCTCAGCCGAAGGTGCTGCTCCTTCTCTTCCATATTTTTATTTTTTATAACTTAATTCTATCCCTTTATTTCTATTGCTGCTTTGTTGTAAAAATAAGAAGTGCATTTTTTAGGCCACCGTAATTTTTTGGCCCTAATAATTCTTTTATATTTTGAAAGTTTTTTAAGAAACCACTTCCTTAAATGTACCATTAAATAGTGACTCTTCATTTATTATAAAATGTCACTTTCAAATGAGAGAATTGGCGTATTTGGGCATAAAAAAAGCCGACACAAAACATGTCGGCACTTTCTTAAATATTAAAAATTCTATGGGAATGTTAAATCGAAATAACCACCAGTTATGGTTTTTATAACTGTACCACCATTTTCTTTAACTGCACCTGAAAAAGTTCCTTTTACTCTTGTGCCTGAGGCGCCCATTACACCAGATATACTGGTAAACGTGACAGTAAATGCAGGGGTCGGGGTTGGAGGCATAACTGTAACAGATATATAATCAACATTATTATCATCGGTATAAGAACCTCCCACAATAACCGCAGGTCCTTGATTTACCGTGTATGGGAAAATTGGAGCAAATATACCTGTTGCATTAGCAACACCAAATTGTAAACCTTCGGTGGAAGTAATTACACTGTCGCCTGAAATAACAACAGCGATAAAAGGCGCAAATGTTGTATTGTCCATTTGAATGGAAGGCAAATCATCAAAAAGCTTAAATGTACCATTTATAGTTGCAGATATAGAATCCGTCGCAGCACCAGTTCCTCCGCCTGTATAAGTTACACTTACATTGTTACACGGCACAGTACCACCAGTTGTAGTATATTGAAATGTACCAGCAGCTATTGGTGTATTATTAAATGGGCTTGCATATAAATCTACGTTTTGGGTAGTAGTATTGGTAAAATTACCAGCACCTATATAAGACACACCATTTACCGTGTTAGTTGTTATGGAATAAACTCCCGTAGTTGCCGGCGTAACACTCAACGTTATTTTACTAGAAAAGTTAAGAGGAGTTCCTGCTTGAAAAGTTCCCGTTTGGGTAGCTGGAGTTGCGCAATTAATAGTAAATGTTGCAGGTCCGGGAGTACCCTGGGTAGTAATTGTAAAACCGCAGTTACTTACCGTATTAGGGCTCGAAGTAATTAAAGGAAAAGAATTAGTACCTGCCGCAGCAGGTGAACCGCTAGCTATTAGTATAATCGGAACATTGTTGCCCACGGCTAATGTACCTGATGCTGAAAATTGTAATCCATTGATAAATGCTCCGGTGTTTATTGAGTACGTACCTGCTTGGGTTACGTTAACATACACAGTATCTCTGTTAGCTGGAGTTGTGGGAACGTTTGCGAAAAAATTATTTGATTGTTTAGCACCTGTACAAGTTGAGGGCGAGCCTACTAATGTGTAAACTGCAGCTGTACCTCCTCCACCGCCACCTGCGCCTGTTACTACAATATCAAACTGACAAACACTTGAGTCATATCTTACCGTAAACACATCCAATGCGGGTGCCACCGGTCTGCCATTGGCCAATAAACGAACTGTATTTAAACCCGGTACTGAGATAAATCCTGCTGCACTAAATGAATAACCATTTAATGTATCTGTTTTAATGGAATAACTACCTATTTGGGTGATATTTACCTGTACATCTACATAATTGGTAGTCGTTTTTAATAAAGTATCTTTTTGATAACTACCTGTTACTGTTATTGGCATACAATCTCCCAACGCATCTTTTGCAAGGGTTCCCTTTGCTAAACCTGCTTCAAAGCTTAATTCTTTTTGGCAAGATGAAATAACGAATGCTGTAGCTAACAACAACATGAATGAACATAAAAGTTTCATAGTGGAGCTTATTTTTATAATTTATGAAATCTGAGATTGATCGTCTGTTAAAGATACGGTTTCAACGGTATGATTCTCTACTGTTGTATTGTGCTGCTTAAAAAATCTTTTCTGAAATACAAATATGGTAATTATTCCTGTGCTGATGGCTGCATCTGCAATGTTAAAAATGGGCCTGAAAAATTCAAAAGACTCGCCGCCCCATACCGGAAACCATGACGGAAAAGTGCCATGTATTACAGGAAAATAGAGCATATCAACCACATTGCCATGTAAAAAAGACGCATACCCTTTATTTGCAAACACTGCGAGGCCGCCATAATTTACGTAGTCATTTATTTCTTTGTTAAAAATCATTCCCTTGTCAAAAATAACACCGTAGAAGCAACTGTCTATTAAGTTGCCAAGAGCGCCGGCATAAATAAGACCTGCACAAATGATGAAACCTTTGCTGTAGCTTTTTTTAATGATGCTGCCAAGGTACCAGGTACCAAATATTACAGCGCCGAGTCTAAAAATAGTAAGCGCCATTTTACCCCAATTACCGCCAAACTTCCAGCCATAAGCCATGCCTGGGTTTTCTACAAAGTATAATTGAAACCAATTGCCTGCAATTGCTTTTGACGTATTGAGCGGAAAAGATGTTTTTACATAAATTTTCAGTGCTTGGTCTGCGATAAGCACTAACAGTATAATAACGACGAGCTGTATTTTTTTCATATAAGAACCGCAAATATAGATATTAGTGCCGTATTTTGAACTGTAAAAGGGGCAGGGGATTTTGAACCACAAAGGCGCTAAGGCGCTAAGGAGAACAATCTCTGCGAAAACTCAGTTATCTCCCCATTTCTGCTGTGAATGTTACGGACAAAAGGTTAAAAGTAGAAAAAAGGCGAAAAAGATAAGTATTTATAATTTACCAATTTTGCGCCTTTGCGTTTTTGCGGTAAAGCTCCTCTGCGAAACTCAATTAACTCCCCGTCTCTGCGGTGAATACTGCCTACTCTTCAAAATATACCCGTTTTACCCGTTGAGAAATATTGGTGAGTATTTCGTAAGAAATGGTATTGCTCCAGGCAGCAACAGACTCCACGGTAGGTTCTTCCCCAAACACAATTACTTCATCGCCTTCCATCGCTTCCATGCCGGTAATATCTATCATGGTCATATCCATACAAACATTGCCAATCACCGGTGCAATATTTCCGTTTACCAGCATTTTACCATTGCCATTGCTCAATAAGCGTGGGTACCCATCTGCATAACCAATTCGTACCGTAGCAATCTTCAAATCTTTCTCGGCAATAGCAGCTCTGTTATAACCTATACTTTCACCTTTTGGCACATGCTTTATTTGTGCAATGGTTGTTTTTAGAGTTGTTACGTGCTGTAATTTGTGCTGTACGGAAGGGGTAGAATCCACACCATATAAACCAATGCCCAGCCTGATCATATCAAACTGCAATTGTGGGTGCCGGTTTATGGCAGAAGAGTTTGCCAGGTGCCTGGTGAATGTGTAACCTAATATCTCTTCTATATGATCAGCAGCAGCTACAAAGAGATTTGTTTGTTGCAAAGTGAAATTATCGTGTTGGGGAGAACCACTTGCCACAAGATGAGAAAAAACAGAAATTACTTTTATAAATCTGTTCCCCTTGAGGAGATTACCCAAAGCAATCATAGCGGCGGGTTCAAAACCAAGCCGGTGCATGCCTGTGTCTATCTTAATATGCACGGGGTAATTTTCTACATTTTTATCAGCAAGAAATTGCAAAAAACTGTTTAAGATGCCAAAGGAATACAACTCTGGTTCCAGGTTATATTTTACGATATTTTCAAAACCTGCCGCTTCAGCATTTAAAACCATAATAGGCAGTTTTATACCCGCTGCTCTAAGATCCACGCCTTCATCAGCATAAGCAACCGCAAGGTAATCTACACCTGCATGCTGTAACACATTTGCAATTTCGAAACTGCCGCTGCCATAACTAAATGCTTTTACCATAGCCATCATTTTTACAGAAGGTTGTAACATTTTTTTATACACACTAAGATTATGACGGAGTGCATTCAGGTTTATTTCGAGCTTTGTTTCGTGAAACTTTTGCTCCAGTTGCAGGCTTATTTTTTCAAACTTAAAAATGCGGGCTCCTTTTAATAAAACGACCTCGTCTTTAAAAGGAACCTGCCCAATATTTTGCAAAAAACTTTCTGTGGTTGTGTAAAACGATGTTTCACTTATTGCAGAGAACAAATCTGAATGGGCAGAAATTTCTTTTCCTATACCAATAAGCCGGTGAATATTTTTTTGCTTAAACAGTGATGCGATTTTCAAATAAAGTGATACCGCCGCTTCGCCTGTTTCTAAAATATCGCTTAAAATGACCGTTCGCTTTTCGTGCTGGTTTTGCTGGCCCATAAACTCCAGCGAAATACCGAGTGACTGAAGATCGGCACTGTAGCCATCATTTATAATGGAGCAGTTATATTTCCCCTGTTTCAGTTCCAGCCTCATTTCTACAGGTCGTAAAGCCTGCATATTTTCAATAATTAAATGAACAGGTAACTTTAATAATAACAAAACCGAACAACAGGTTAGGGTATTATTTAAAGAAGCCTCATCAGTAAAGGGAATTGAAAATGAAAAGCTCTTTCCTTCATATTCGCAGCTTATATCTGTTTGACGGTTATTTCTTACAATCTGCTTTGCTTCTAAATCTGCTTTGCTATTTTTACTCCAGCAAAATGTTTTTAAAGCTGGATTTGTACTGGCAATAAATTGGGCTATTTCTGCTGATAATATTTTATCATCGGCACAAAAAACAAGCATTTTCGAATTTTTAAACAGCAATAATTTTTCCTGTATTTTTTGCTGAAGAGAAACAAAACCTTGTGCATGTGCTTCGCCAATAAAAGTAACAATTCCAATTTCGGGGTCAATCATTTGTTGCAGCTTATCCATTTCATTTGGCTGCGAAATGCCCGATTCAAAAATACCAAGTGTATGGTCTTCATTCATCCGCCAGATGCTTAATGGCACACCTGTTTGGGAGTTATAACTTTTAGGACTTCTTACAATATTAGAATCATTACCAAGCAATTGAGTGAGCCATTCTTTTACGATGGTTTTTCCATTACTGCCCGTAATACCTATTACCGGGCAGCTGAACGAATGCCTATGAAAAACGGCCAACTGCTGCAGGGCAACAAGTACATCATCTACCTGTAATATGGTAGCGCCCGCCACATCGTTTTCCAATTTGTATTCTTTGCATACCACAAAATTCCTAACTGCTTTTTTATAGAGCGCCTGTATAAAACCGCTGCCATTTCTACCTGCACCGGGCAGTGCAAAAAAGAGAGATGAATCGGGAAACAATAATTTGCGGCTGTCTGTGAGCAGGTTTTCAATAAGCACATCTTCGCCCCGCTGCAAAATAGTTGCATGTATTATTTCGGCAATTTTAAAAACTTTATAGCTCACGTAAATTTTTTATAGCTTCTTTTTAAAAGACTTTTACTCCTCTGCAACATCATCTGGCATGCCTTCTTTTTTATGATAGACAGAATAAACAATACTACCACTTATGCAAAAGACAATTACTGCAAGCGAAGCCCACTCGGGTAGGTGAAGGTACTTTTCATTTACGCCTACGTAGCTTAATGTGGGCAGTAACATTTTTACGCCAATAAACAATAATACAATTGCAATGCCTTCCTGCAGGTAATCAAATTTACTGGCGGCACCCCGCAGTAAAAAGAATAAACTTCGCAGCCCAAGTACAGCAAATATATTAGAAGAGTAAATGAGCATTTTCTTTGATGGGTCCGGTATTACCGAAAAAACGGCCGGAATAGAATCTACTGCAAAAACTATATCAATAAGCCCAAGCATTACAACCACCATGGCAAGTGTGGTAAAATATGTTTTATCGTCTTTTTTTATGATAAAACGCCCATTTGGTTCTTCATTGGTTGTACGCATTAATTTGGTGAGGAGTTTATAAGCCCAGTTGGTTTGAGGGTTAAACTCATCATCTTCGTTGCTGCTAAACATTTTTATACCGGTAAATACCAGGAAAATTCCAAATATATACATCACCCATCCGAACCGTGCAACAAGTTCACTACCGAGCGCTATAAAAATAATTCTAAAAAAAATCGCCATCAAAATACCAAGCAGCAAAACCCTGGAGTAATTAATTTCTTTCACTTTAAAGAATGAAAAAATGATAATGAATACAAAAATATTATCTATAGAAAGTGACCACTCGAGCAGGTAGGCAGAAATATAGGAGATGGCATCTTTTTTCCCATTGCCGCCATCATTTTCCCACCAAATAAATGCACAAAATGCAAACGAGAGGGCAACCCAGAAAAAAGTCTGAACAAGGGCTGTTTTTAAACTGATCTTTTGGTTTTTTTTACTGAGTAGCCCAAGGTCGAAAATGAGTGCTGCAACCACTACAAAACCAAAAACGAGGTATATGATCTGTTGTTTTTCCATTGTTTATTTTGTGTATTTTTTTTTGCGCAACCACTGAAACACAATTGCAAATAAAATCACTATCAAAATTGGTATGGCTATATTCATACATTGCCAAAAAGTTTTTTGCTCCTCGGTTTTTTTAGTGTCCAATAATCTTACCACATAATCTTTTGCTTTGGCGTCGCTCAATCCATTTTCATTAATGAGATAATCTAAGCAGTTTTGTAAAAAATCTTTGTTTGCAAATGGCACCTGTGCCTGTGTTCCGTAAGTGTACACATTCATACCCATTGGTATTGGGGTTCCTTTTACAACGCTGTTTAAAACCACATCACCATCGCCTACAACAATTATTTTATTGCTAGATATTGCCTGCGGCACAAAACTAAGATCGTATGATGTAAGACTATCGCTCATAGCCTGCGATAGCCTATTGGCAAACATTGACCTGAATTTACCTTCCAGCAATACCGCTACCAGTATATTGCTTTTTTTGTACTTTGCATCTTCGGGAGCATTTACATTTTGTGCACCGCTAATTACTGCAGGCGATCCCAATGTTCTGGCATTTACAGATGAGCTTAGCAGTACAGTTTTTGTGATGCCTTCTGCTTCTACAGTGTCTAAAGAATTGATAAACCTTCCTGCTACAAAACCCAACCCTTTGTTTATAGGGTGATTTCCTTTTGATTCCATCACCGGAAAATAATTCCATGGCAGTAATTCATACTGTCCGTTTCCATTTACATCAAAGGGAAGATAATCGCATTGCAGATCCATAATAAGATCTGCATTGATGCGTACCCCATAATTAAAAAACAGGTCGTTCCATTTCAAATCTCTGTCAAAAGCAGTTACTTCATTTTTTATTTGAAGACTGTCCATTTCTGCATTTAACCTATCCGCAAAAACAAGCAGCTTGCCACCATTCATTACAAACTGGTCAAGTTTTAATTTTTGTTCATCGGTAAAACCAATTGTGGGTTTTACGATTATGAGTGCCTTAATTTCTGCCGGTAAAAACTTTGGTGTAGAAAGATCAAAAGTAAAGAGATTATAGTCTGCCTTTAATACATTCTCTACCAGGTCGTAGGTGTTAAAACGGCCAAGATCAGGCTCTCCATTGCCCGTTGCATAGCCAATAACCGGTTTTTGCTTTTGTGTAATTTTAGCAACCGCATCTGCGAGTCTGTATTCAAGTAAGGCTTCGGCACTGTTTATATCACTGTACGACATCAAAGGCGTTTTACCCTTGTACAATTCTACCGGTATCATTTCGTTGCTGTAATGCACCAATGCAAATGGATAAACGTTTTGCTGCTGCTGCCCTTCCTTTAACTGGCTTGTAAGGTTAAGCGGAAACAAGCCCATGCCCGTGAGTGTATCAGCATAAGATACGTCGGTGCCGGGCATCTTTTCTTCAGGCGAAATAAAATTATATTGTATTTTGTTGCCGGCTATTTCTTTGAACTCCTTC
Organism: Ferruginibacter sp.; assembly: GCA_040400515.1. GTDB lineage: Bacteria > Bacteroidota > Bacteroidia > Chitinophagales > Chitinophagaceae > Ferruginibacter. The sequence continues at coordinate 67,243 of JBBAQB010000009.1, forward strand.
AGCATATCATTTGTAGAAGCTGATAATTGCCTGAAACCTGAAGGGAAATTTCCTTTTAAAAATACATCTATCACCACCGGTGCATCCAACTTTCCAAGTAATTTTTTTGTAGCGTTGCTCAGGCTAAAACGCTTTTCATTTGTGAGATCTACTCTTAAATGACACTGCGATGCCGCCCAGTTGATTGTGAGTAAAATGATTAATACCACGGGTAGCCAAAATCTGCTATTTATTATTTTTCCGATCATTATTTTTTGCTGATCTTTTTTACAGTTATCAATAATGAAAGAAATATCAGCGACAGAAAATAAACAACATCTCTGGAATCTATCACGCCACGGCTGATGCTTCTGTAATGAAAATCTATGCCCAGCATTTCGATATAATAATCTGCACCGCCGGTAAAAAACGGCAGCTTGCTCACACCATTAAAACCATAAAATAAAAGGAGACACACAAAACTACTTATTAAAAAAGCTACCACAGCATTGCTCGTAAAACTGCTGCAGCAAAGACTTACAGCAGCAAATAGGGCTGCCAGTAAAAAGAGACCAACATAACTACCCGCAATGCTGCCACCATCTATACCTGCCTGTGTGGCTAGTGCTTTTACCGTGAGTATGTACAAAAAAGTAGGTGCTATTACAAAAACCAGTACAATAAGCACAGCTACATATTTACCCAATATTATTTGCCACCCCGTTATGGGTTTTGTTTTAAGCAATTCGAAAGTGCCGGTTTTAAATTCCTCTGCCAATGCATGCATTGTAATAGCGGGTATAAGAAACATTAGCACCCAAGGAGCAATTTCAAAGAAAGCAGAAAGGCTTGCGTAATTGTTGTTTAAAATACTACTCTCGGGCAAAAGGAACAAAAAAATACCACAAACGAGTAAAAACAGAATAATAGCAATGTACCCGGTAAGGTTGCTAAAAAATCGACTCAATTCTTTTTTACAAATGCTGTACATATTGGCTAAGTTCCTGCAATTTAATGTTAACTCCTTAAAAGTTGGTTTGTAAATTTTAATAACAATATATTTTGGTGCAGCACAAACGGATAATAAATGATCATCAATGCATAGCGAAGCATAAACTTTTAAAAATATAGTTCAAAAGCGGCTTTTTGATATGCAATCGTAACTGTCAAAACAGCTTTAATAACAGTGTTTATCAACACTAATTGCTCTTCCCCTACTTTTTAAAGCAGGGGATTTTTTTATTTCTGTATCCGCCATTTTCTTACTCATGCAACCACACTGTAGATATCTTTTTTTAAAAAACACAAAATTTGAAAAAAATAATACTAAATTTATTATTTAACACCTTTTTAAAAACTCGTTCAAATGAAGAAACTATTAGGTCTATTATCATTCATTGTAGTTGTGGGTATTGGATGTACAAAAACCTCACTCACTGAAAAACAAGAAGCAGAAGAGACACCTGCTGTCACAGAAAATTTATCTCGAAGAGGTTGCGCTTCTGAAGAAGTTTTGCAACAACAATTGCAGGATGATCCAACCCTAGCTTCTCGAATGCAAGCGATTGAAGAATTAACGGCTCGTTATGAGGCAAATCCTTCTGCATATAGATTACTAAGCAATGGTATGATCGAAATACCTGTAGTTGTAAATGTATTATACAAAACCGCAGCTCAAAATATTTCTCTGGTACAAATTCAATCTCAAATAGATGTTTTAAATGCTGATTTTAGTGGTACCAACAGCGACAACACCAGTGTACCGGCAACCTTTACAGGAGTAAAAGCCGGTGATGTAGGCGTGCGTTTTGTACTTGCGAATGTTGTAAGAAAAGCTACAAATAAAACAAGTTGGTCAACCAATGATGCAATGAAAAAAAGTACTCAAGGTGGTATTAGCCCAACAAGCCCATCTACTACATTAAACATGTGGTGTTGCAATATGGGCGGTGGTATTTTAGGCTATGCACAATTTCCGGGTGGACCTTCAGCTACCGATGGGGTTGTGATGGATGATAATGCTTTTGGCGTAACTACTGCGGGTGCTCCTTATAACAAAGGTCGCACTGCTACACATGAAGTTGGTCACTGGTTAAACCTTCGCCATATTTGGGGAGATGCCACGTGCGGCAACGATCAAGTTGCAGATACACCTTTACATACTGGAGCAAATTATGGTTGCCCAGCCGCTGGCGCAAGAAGCACTTGTGCAGGAACTCCGATAATGATGACGATGAACTACATGGATTATACAAATGATCTTTGTATGTATATGTTTAGTACAGGTCAAAAAACACGTATGAACGCAACATTTGTTGCAGGTGGACCGAGAAATACTTTTGCTCAACCATAATCAATTCATAAACTTTAATAAAAAAGCGGAAGATTAAATCTTCCGCTTTTTTATTGCCTAATAATAGGAAGACCCTTTCGCATTGAAGGGGTCTTTCTTATTTCTTTTATTAATCTATTATTGTTTTATTACACTGCAAAACTTTCTCCGCAACCACAGCTCCTGCTCGCATTTGGGTTGTCAAAATAAAACCCTTTACCATTTAAGCCATCGCTAAATTCCAGCTCGGTATTTACGAGGTATAAAAAACTTTTTAGGTCGCACACAATTTTTACACCTTTATCTTCAAAAACCTGGTCCATTGGTTTTACTTCGTTATCAAAATCCATTTTGTAACTTAAACCACTGCAACCGCCACCCACAACGCCCACACGAAGAAAGTATGTTTCATCATCTGCAACGCCAGACTCTGCCATCAGGTTTAAAACCTTTGCCTTTGCTTTGTCTGATATATATATTGAATTTAAATTTTCTGTAGCTACCATTTAATATACTGATTTGCTGATAAGCTGATATGCTAGTTAAATACTAATGAACTTAAAGAATTAGCAGATTAGCACATTGGCTAATTATAAAATTGCTTAGTGTACCAAACTCTCTTCAAACTTAATTTGCTCCATTCCGTTTTTTGCACGGTAATCATTTATCGCTGCCTTTATAGCGTCTTCCGCCAATACAGAGCAGTGAATTTTAACCGGAGGTAAATTTAATTCTTCTACAAAATCCATATTATCTACTGTAAGCGCTTCATCAACACTTTTACCTTTTAACCACTCTGTTGCAAGAGAAGAAGATGCAATGGCAGATCCACAGCCAAAGGTTTTAAATTTTGCATCGGTAATAATTCCAGTTGCATCATCTACCTGTATTTGAAGGCGCATAACGTCTCCACATTCAGGAGCTCCTACTAGCCCTGTTCCTACATTTTTATCTGCTTTATCAAGTGTTCCTACATTTTTAGGATTTTGATAATGGTCTATTAATTTTTCTGAGTAAGCCATGTCTTTTAAATTTATGAAGTTCTATTTTGAATGAGCCAATTAGCTGATTTGCCAATGTGCTAATTCTTTAAAATTGTTAATCTACTATTTTTATTTATTATTTCTAAAAATTAAATTGTGAAAATAACGTTCTAATTATTACTGAGATCTCATTAGCAAATTAGCACATTATCGAATTAGCTAGTTAAATTAATGCGCCGCCCACTCAATGCTGTTCAAATCTATACCTTCTTTGTACATTTCCCACAGCGGACTCATTTCTCTAAGTTTTATAACTGTATCGCTGATGGCTTTTACTGTGTAATCAATTTGTTCGTCGGTTGTAAACCTGCCTAAACCAAAACGAAGCGAACTGTGTGCCAAATCATCACCCAAACCTAATGCTTTTAAAACATATGAAGGTTCTAAAGAAGCAGAAGTACAAGCAGAACCCGAACTTAATGCAATATTTTTATTAAAGCCCATTAACAAACCTTCTCCCTCTACGTGTTTAAAAGAAATATTGGTAACATGCGGCAAACGATGCTCAATACTGCCGTTTATGTAAGCTTCTTCCAACAACATTAAAGCAGTTTCGAGTTTATCCCTCATTTTACTGATGCGTTTTGTATCGGCTTCCATATCCTGCATACACAATTCGCAGGCTTTACCCATACCAACAATACCAGGTACATTTAATGTGCCAGAACGCATGCCACGCTCATGTCCACCGCCATCCATCTGCGCCGTAACTTTTACACGTGGGTTTTTTCTGCGTACATATAAAGCACCAACTCCTTTTGGTCCGTACATTTTATGTGCGGTAAATGCCATAACATCAATACCGTCTTTGTTTACATCAACAGGTATTTTACCAACTGCCTGTGTAGCATCAGTAAACAGCAATACACCATGTTTTTTAGCAATCGCACTTATTTCTCTTATCGGCATTATGGTGCCGATTTCATTGTTGGCCCACATAATAGATATTAAAATAGTTGTTGGTTTTATTGCAGCTTCCAATTCTTTTAAATCAATTAAACCGTCAGGCTGCACTTTAAGGTATGTAACTTCTCCTCCAAGTTTTTCAAGGTGTTTACAAGTATCCAAAACCGCCTTATGTTCAGTAGTACAGGTAATAATATGATTACCTTTCTGTGCATACATTTCAAAAACTCCTTTTACGCCAAGGTTATCACCTTCCGTAGCGCCACTGGTAAAAATTATTTCTTTAGGATCAGCTCCTATCAATTTTGCTACCTGCTCACGGGCATAATCCACTGCTTCTTCCGCCTTCCAGCCAAAAGGATGGTTGCGACTTGCCGCGTTGCCATAATCTTCTAAAAAATAAGGGGTCATAGCATCCAATACCCTCGGATCCATTGGAGTAGTAGAATTATTATCTAAGTATATAGGTAGTTTCAACATTTTTTTTTTATTTAATTTATTGGCAAATTTACTACAATCGTTCTACTTTAGCGTTACCATTAAAGAAATAATACACTATGCTACAACCAGAACATATCGGTATTGCTGTTAACGACTTGTCAATTTCTGTTCCGCTGTTTGAAAAACTGCTGAATAGTCAGTGTTACAAGACAGAAAAAGTAGAAACAGAGCAGGTAAACACCGCGTTTTTTAAAACGGGACAAACAAAAATAGAACTGCTACAAAGTATGAGCGCAGACGGCGTTATTGCAAAATTTATTGAACGCAAGGGCGAAGGAATTCACCATATTGCCTTTGAAGTAACTGACATTGTAGCCGAAATGGCCCGCTTACAGGCTGAGGGTTTTGTTTTACTTAACGAAAAACCAAAAGAAGGTGCCGATAATAAACTAGTGTGTTTTTTACACCCAAAAGGAACGAATGGGGTTTTGGTGGAGTTGTGTGAAGAAAAAAAATAGACAGGATAATTCGTTTTAAGTTTCAGTGACATAAAATATTATCATAAAATATCCAAGTTGTAAAAAACAATTGTGTCAGCTTTAGCCGCAAGTAGCATGAATGTGAAATGACAATTATAACTTTAAATACCATGACAAGAAATTTGACAACCGCAAGAAGATTAAGAGAAGTTTTACTAGATGGGCGTTGGATTGCTAATACCAATTATAAAGAACAAATACTTACTATAAATTGGAAACAAGCCGTAGAAATCTTGCACGGGTTAAATTCTATTGCCGCTTTAACTTACCATATAAATTATTATCTGGAAGGGCTGTTATATGCTTTTGAAAATAATAAACTTACTATTAGTGATAAATATAGTTTTGATGTACCCGAAATACATTCTGAGGCAGATTGGACCAATCTCGTAAATAAATTTTTGAACAATTCCGAAAAATTTGCAAACCGAGTAGAACAAATGAACGACGATCTTTTTGATACTACATTTATGGACGAGAAGTATGGAAGCTACTTGCGAAACATTGAAGGGGTTATTGAACACAGCTATTATCATTTAGGACAGATTTCTTTGATTTGTAAATTGATTGATTCCAACCAATCATAGCTACTCAGCTAATACTCCCAAACAGGCTGAAACAAAAACATGCTATAAAGACGTTACGTTCTTTCTTCTTTAAATGAGGTTTTTGTAAACCAACTTCGTGAACCATCATTACAAAAGTTTCTTCTTCCCATAATTTTTTGCAACAACATAATTGTATTTTGCAGTACAAATTGCAGACACCTAAAACTTGAATTGTTTAAATACACAACAGATTTTCAAACAAAGGCAGCCATGGAAATAAGTATTACAAAAACAACCGCTTCAAAACTAAAAGATATTGACTTCAATAATATACCCTTTGGAAAATACACTTCCGATCATATGTTTGTAATGGATTATGCAAATGGAGAATGGGGCAATTTTCGTATTATCCCGTATCAAGGCTTGTTACTCGACCCACAATCGAAAGCACTGCAATATTGCCAATGTATTTTTGAAGGAATGAAAGCGACAATGGGTGTAGATGGCATCCCCACTTTACTCAGGCCCGATTTAAATATAGAACGTTTTAATTTATCAGCAGAACGCATGTGCATGCCTGCTGTACCTTTTGGTATTTTTTTAGAAGCCTTAAAAGCAATTACGCTGTCAGAAATTGATTGGATACCGGCGGCAGAAGGCAGTGCTTTGTATTTGCGCCCCACCATGATAGCAACAGAGAGTTCCTTGGGCGTTACACCATCTGACAGTTATACATTTTATATTTATGCGGCACCCGTGCAACCATATTTTAACAAGCCTGTAAAATTAGTAACGGAACAAACGCTCATACGAGCTGTACCAGGCGGCACCGGCGAGGCTAAAACCGGCGGTAATTATGCAGGTTCTTTACTCGCAGGTAAACTTGCAAAAGAAAAAGGTTTTGACCAGATCATCTGGCTGGAGAGCCCTGAATTTAAAAAAATACAGGAAGCCGGTATGATGAATTTATTCTTCGTTATTGGTGACACGGTACTCACACCAAAACTAAGCGGAGCAGTTTTAAAAGGCACAACACGCACTTATTTTATTGATATTTTAAAAGAGAAAAATATTCCTGTAGAAGTGAGGGATATTTACACAGACGAAATTGTAGAAGCCTCTAAAAATGGCACATTAAAAGAAGCCTTTGGTGCAGGCACAGCGGCAGTAGTTTCGCATATTGCAGAAATAACGCACGGCAATCTGTGCATGGCTTTACCAAAAGACGGAGATGGAATAAGTACCATGTTACACAATGAAATTAACGGTTTACGAGCGGGAACCATTCCAGATAAACGCAACTGGTTAGTACCTGTAAAAGAAACTATTTTAACCACATAAAATAAAAAATTATTATGCAAAAAATTAATTGGAATAACATTCCGGTAGAACAGGTAAATGAAAAAATGAAACGCCAGTTTATTCATGGAGAAAAAATTATGATTGCTAAAATGGAATTTGAAGATGGGTTTACGGTGCCCTGGCATTCGCACGAAAACGAACAGGTAACAGAAGTTTTAGAAGGCACTTTGCGTTTTTGGTTTGATGACAATGAAGAAGAAACCATTGATTTAATGGCTGGCGATGCCATCATCATTCCGGGCAACCGCAGTCACAAAGCTTTGATGATTGGCAAAGTGATAGAGACTGATACTTTTGCCCCACCAAGGCAAGATTGGATAGAAGGATCGGATAGTTATTTGAGAAAATAATTTTTTACTAAAAGAAATTAAAGATGGATTTAGGAATACAAAACAAGGTTGCACTTGTATTGGCATCGAGCAAAGGTTTGGGCAAAGCGGTGGCTACAGAGTTGGCCAAGGAAGGTGCGAAAGTTATTATTTGCGGTACCGATGCAGTTGCACTTGCCGCCACTGAGGCAGAAATTAAAAAAATTGCTACAAACAATGTAACATCGTTTTTATGCGACATTACCGACGAGCAACAGCGTAAGAATCTAATTGCCGAAAGTGAAAAGGCTTTTGGCAATATTGATATTTTGGTTACCAATACCGGTGGACCCGCAGCAGGCCCATTTGAGCAATTTAATTTAGACGACTGGAAACATATTTACAACTTACTTTTTTTGAGTGCTGTAGATATTATTCAACAAGTTTTGCCAGGCATGAAGGCAAAAGGGTTTGGCCGTATTTTAACCATTACATCTGTAGCCGTAAAACAACCCGCTGATAACCTCATTTCATCCAATGCAGTTCGTACAAGCTTGTTGGGCTTGGTAAAAAGTTTGTCCAATGAGGTAGCTTCTTTTGGCATTACAGTTAATAACATTATGCCCGGCTACACGAGCACAAACAGATTAGAAACCTTGATAGAGAAAAATCCAAAAGTGAATGATGTAAAAGAAACCATACCAATGAAACGCTTTGGCACTAAAGAAGAATTTGCAGCAGCAGCGGCATTTTTAGTAAGTGCACGGGCAAGTTACATTACCGGACAATCATTGGCTGTTGATGGCGGTTGGATAAAAGGAAGTTAACCCTTACCGTTACACTATTGCAAATAGGGATTGTTTAATTTTTCAGCACCAATAGTAGTTTGAGGGCCATGACCACTGTACACAACTGTATCTTCGGGCAGAGACAAAAGATTTTCTTTTATACTTTTGATAAGTTGTGCATGGTTCCCACCAGGTAAATCGCTGCGACCCACGCTGTTTTTAAACAAAGCATCTCCGCTAATTACAAATTTATCTTTTGCAGCATAAAAACTCAAGCTGCCGGGGCTATGACCGGGAGTCAATAATACTTTTAGTTCATCATCTCCCAACGTAATAAGATCACCCTCTTTCAGCAATATAAAATCACCAATATAATTGTCAAAAGGCATATTATACATAAGCCCACTAGCAGGGGCAAACGCAAGCACTGCTTTTTCATTTTCGTGAAGCTGCAGGGTTAAATTATATTTTTCTGATATTAGTTTGTTGCCAAATACATGGTCTAAATGGCAATGGGTATTAATAAGCATTGTAGGCGTTAAATGATTGTTGGTAATAAAGGCAACCAATTCATCTTTTTCCGCATCAAAGTAGCAACCAGGGTCAAGAACGATGCACTCGTTAAACTCATTGTAAAGTATGTACGTATTTTCTTGTATTGGACTAAATTCGAATGATTTTATTTTGAGCATTTACCGTGTTTTAAAATGATTTTAATTGTAAGGTGTAATAAACTAATTTTAAGACTTAATACAACAGATAAGTATGGCAAAGTTCAGCAGAATAATTCTTATTTCATTTATTTTCATTCTACCAGCTTTGGTAAGCAATGCGCAGGTTAATGCGGTAACTTTTGGTAAGAACAGAATTCAATACAAAAAGTTTAAATGGCAGTTTTATCAAACCCAAAACTTCAATGTTTATTTTTACGAAGGTGGGCAGGAGCTTGCAAAATTTACTGCACAGGCAGCAGAGAAAGAATTACCACAAATAGAAGGGGCTGCCGAATACAGCCTTCAACGCAGGGCAAATATTATTTTATACAATGAGTATGCAGATAAAAAGCAAACCAACATCGGCTTAGAATCTGATATACTTAATACCGGTGCCGTAACAAGGCTAGTTAATAATAAAATGGTTGTTTATTACGATGCAAATCACTTTAACCTCAAAAGACAAATAAGGCAGGGCATTGCTGATATCATTACAAAAAATGTTTTGTTTGGCGATGACCTTGGTGAAGTAGCCAGCAACCAGACCTTACTCGATTTGCCCGTATGGCTCACTGACGGATATGTTGCATACTTAGGCGAAAACTGGAGCACTGACCTTGATGATGAATTAAAAAGTGAAATACTGAGCGGCAACTATACCAAGTTTTCTAAGTTTGCATTCGAAAAACCTTTGTTAGCAGGCCATGCGTTTTGGTATTATATTGAAGAGAAATACAAGAAAGAAAATGTTACCTATTTTTTATACCTCGCAAGGGTTTATAAAAATTTAAACAAAGCAAGCAAACAAATTACCAAGCTTACTTTTAAGCAATTGCAGGCGGAGTTTATGGAATACCAAGATGATAAATATTACAAAGACATAGCCCGTCGCAAAGCTTACCCTAAAGGAAATTATGTTGAAGGATTTGATATCAGCAAACGGCTGAATTATTACCGCTTTAATGTGAACCCAAACAAAAAGAACAACGATTATGTGGTAACCCAATTTAAAAAAGGAATTGTAAGGTTGATATTAAACGCAGGCTACGAAAATAAGACGTTGCTTAAGTATGGTATAAGATCTTACGAGGCCGAGATAAACCCGAGTTACCCGCTTGTGGCTTGGGATCCAAAGGGAACAAGGATCTCCGTTATTTACACAACCGAGGGAAAACTTAAATTATTTGTGTACGATGTACTCAGTAATTTCAAACAATACACATTTGATATTACCGATAAATTTGACCAGGTACAAGATGTAAAATATATGCTTGATAGCCGCACATTACTTATATCTGCTGTAAAAAATGGCCATTCAGATATTTACACCTTCGCAATAGAAAAAGAAAAAGTTACACAAATAACAAATGATGTGTACGACGACTTGGATGCAACGTTTGTATCTTTCCCCGGCAAAACAGGAATTATTTACAGCAGTAACAGACCAACCGCTACTGCACCAACAGGCGATACAGTTTTGCCAAGTAACAACCGTTTTAATGTTTTTTTAATTACAAATTTTGGCGATAAGGCAGAGTTAAACCAAATAACGCAGCTTACGAATTTAAAATATGGCAATGCACGTTTTCCAACACCATACAACAGCAATCACTTTACTTTTGTAAGCGATGAGAATGGCATTGGCAACCGATATGCAGGCTTTTTTACAACTAAGGCAGAAGGACTGGATACACTTGTTTTAATTGGTGATGATATATTACGAAATCCTACACAAAAAGATGTGGACAGTACATTGCGTGCCTACAAAAAAACAGACATAGATTCTGTTGCTATTGTTGCCATGTCATCAGATTCTACCTACACTTTTCCGCTTACAAATTACCCAAGCTCACTTGCAGAAAGTCGTGTGGCCGGAGACAATAACCAGCTGAGCGAAGTAACAAGACAAAGCGATGAAAAGGTTTTGTATAAACTTAAAATAGACGAAAATACTTTATACAGAAGAAATGTTACAGCCGCTCCCACAGAATATGCAAAAAAACTGATGAGAGAAAGCAGACTTACAAAAGTGAATGCTGCTAGAGGCAAAATGGTTATACCCTCAGCCATTACAGATACCACAAAGAAACAAGATGACTTTTTTCAAAATGAATTTGGTGCAGATACAAGCAGGCGACAAACAAATACCACAGCAGCGGCTAACACACCAATCAACGACAATGAAAACGTACTTGCAAGGGCAAAATTATTTGCATACAAACCCAAAAAATTCTCAGCAGACTATGGCTCCGCAGGCTTTAACAATACAGTGCTTATAAACAGATACCAACCTTACCAGGGAGGTACCGGCCCTATAATGCTTAACAGCGGAACGCCTTTAAATGGACTGCTTAGGTTAGGTACTTCAGATTTGTTAGAAGATATTAAAATAACCGGCGGCGTAAAAATTGGTACCAACCTGAAAGACAATGAATGGTTGCTAAATTATCAAAACCTAAAAAGAAGAATAGATTGGGGGCTTACCTATTATAGAAATGTACAGAGTTTAACATTTTCAACTGGCGGTACCCAACCTGATTTTTTTAATGGAAAACAATTTACCAATCTGTATCAGGCAAATATTTCTTATCCTTTTGATGAGACTAAAAGCGTAAGACTTACAACAGGAATTAGATCAGACAAACAGGTTGCGAATGCTACAGGTTCTTTGCCTGAAACACTTCTGTTTGAGAGCCAGCGCAAATTGTATCAAACTTCCAGATTAGAATTTATTTATGACAACAGCATTTTGGTTGCACAAAATATTTTCAATGGTGGCAGGGCAAAAGTATATGCAGATTTTAACCGCCAGATAAGTAAAGTCCAATTTTCTAATGGTCCAAACACTTACAACATTGGTTTTGATGCACGCTATTACTATCCCATTTATAAAAACTTTATTTGGGCGGGTAGAGCAGCCGGCGACTTTAGTTTTGGTAACCAAAAATTAATTTACTTTTTAGGTGGAACCGATGGGTGGCTTATGTTTGGCAGCAACACTAAAAAAGATGGCAGCGACAGGTACTTCATACAAGACAACATACCTGCACAAGATCAGGATTACGCATTTCAAAGCCTTGCTGTAAATATGCGTGGCTTTTTACAAAACATTGCAAGTGGCAACAATGCAGTTGTAATTAACAGTGAATTCAGATTGCCTGTCTTTACAACCTTATTTGATAAAACAATCAACAATGCATTTATCCGAAATTTTCAACTTACACAGTTTATAGATCTTGGTACGGCATGGAATGGCGGATTTAAAGGAATTACACGACCAAATATTCCTTATAGCTCACCCGCAAACCCTGCTTTCCCTAATGATCCTGCAACGGTAGTTGTAAGGGTAAAAGCGGGTGGTATTGGGCCTTTAGCAGGTGGTTATGGTTTTGGTGCCCGCAGTACCTTACTTGGTTATTTTGTAAAGTTTGATGCAGCGTGGCAAATGAATGGTCTCTTTAGAGGAAAACCTCAAACATATATTTCTTTAGGACTAGATTTTTAGAAAATCATATAGTTTTAAAAAACGGATGCAACTTTAATAGTTAGCATCCGTTTTTTATTTGTTACAGTCGGTAATAATATTTATTTAAATGCTTATTGCGGCTATTGGTTCTAGCTTATTCGTATAAAAGGAAGTTTGCGTAACATTTTTTAATACTAATTATTATGCAATGCTGTTGCAGGCAATTAGCGCTTAACATTTGTTCAACAATAACCTAACCACTTCATTAAAAATCATCCAGGCTTTCATACTCGTTGTTTTTTGTTTTCAATTGTAAATACCGGGAAACATTTAATAAGAAACCAGCACAAAGAATATAACCCAGTAAGCAAAAAAGTTACGACCCACGTTTTTGTGTGCGTTATAGGAAATGCAAACCTTGTCGCAATATTTACTACCATGCTTAGTGGATTGTACAACACATCCCAGCTGTTCCAACGCTCAAACCTACCAAGGTAAACACCAAATGAACCTGCAAAGAGCAATAAGATAATTATTGGTGTTACAAATTTTCGGGCAAAAATCAACCTGATATACTTCTCTATATTTATTACTGAGGCAAACGCCAGTACCAAACCTGTAAGTGACGATACAAACAACAATACAGCATCGTACCACAATGGCGCAGCCTGTGTTTGAGCAATATGTATAATATCTGTAACGATGTATAACGCATTTGGAAAAAACAACAACCAACACATAAAAACAAAAACCTGTATTATTTTTTTCTTGTCATTCAGTTGTTCAAAATAAATACTCATCAGGTACGGAATCCATGCAAGAAATAAATTCCACACCATAAATAAATAACTGCCGTTACCGGAGTATATCATTCGTGCAGTTATCATAACAGCTATAAATAAAAAACAGCAGCAAAGCCATTGTGAAAATGGAGAAAATACTTTTTTCATTGGTTTAATAATTTTAAAAATGCAGAAACAAAAATGATGAGGCCACAAATGAATGCTACAAAAGCCGCCAATAAAACGGCACCGGCAGCTACATCTTTAATGATCTTAATTGAAGGGTTCTTTTCTTTGGTTACGACATCACATAATTTTTCTATGGCGGTATTTACCAATTCAGCAGAAATTACAAAACCAATATTTATAACTACCACCAACCATTCTGTTGCAGAAATGTGCAACACATAAGCAGCAATACACACAGCTGGTACAGAAATAATTTCGATTCTGAAATTTCTTTCATTTACAAACGCATATTGCAAACCCTGTAATGCAAAAACGAATGCACCTTTTGTTTTTTTCATCTTAATAAGTATTTATGGCTTTTTTGAGGGTACTCGTTTCCTGTCCAATAATTTCAAACCAATTGCAATACTTTAACGACGCAGATTTTGAGCCACGTTTATATGCAATGGCAAATTTTCCCCAATACTCGGGCATTGTTAAAAAACCATACAACACAGTGGTGGCTACGGGAAAAGAAACATGCTTGTTGCCCAGCATAAAACATTGCAGACAAACTTCTCCCTCATCTGTTGTATCATATTCCAGCAAAATGTGTTTAATATCGTGCTTTGCATAATAGGGCAACAACTTTAAATTTTTAGCTACAAGAAATTTGTAAAGATCACGGCCCAATGTGCCTTGTTTCATTTGTGCCAAAGACTCCATCGTATGTGCAAACGGTAGTGGCTTTCGCACAAATTTTAAGAATGGTAGTGCCATATTGTGCGTAAGAAAAACCAATATTTGTAATCGTATTTTTATAATGTGTTTGTGCATATTTTAAATTTGTAAAGGTGGTGACCAATGCAGAATGCAAAGAGAAATCTAAATAAGCTGTTGTCCCCGAAAGTGCATAGACAACAGCTGTTCCCAATTTTTTCGTACACTATTTTGATGCGCTAATATTATTGCCATACCAGTTTATTTTTCTGCTGCCATACATTACCAGCGCAAGAATAATAAACAACCCAATGCTTCCAACAAGGAGTGCTGTATCTTCTAAACGTATCAGAATAAAAACAAAGCCATACAAAGCACTCAATAAAGAGCCAAATACTGCTGCGGATTTCCATGTTTTAAAATGGCTTTTTGTATATAAACTAATGAGGAGAACGGTGGCAGCCGCTGCTGTTAGATAGGCATAATCAAATAAAATATATTCGCTTATGCTGAGCAAGAGTGTATAAAAAATAACAAGTGCAAGTCCTACTAATACATACTGTACAGGATGCAATGGGTTCTTTTGCATTAGCTCAATAATGAAAAATAAAGCAAAGGTTAATCCAATAAGAAGTATCGCATATTTCACACTTCTCGTCGTTTTATTGTATTGGTCTGCAGGCTGCACAAGGCTTACCCCAAATGCGGTCGTACCAATTTTTAAAGCTCCGCTTTTTACAACAGTACCAAAAGCTAAATTAGCCCTGTTAAAACTCCACTGCGCCTTAAACCCGCTGTCAGTTACCGTTCTTTGTGTGGGTAAACTATTCCCGTCAAAAGATGGATTTGGCCAGGCAGACGAAAGTGAAAATTTACTGTTTACACTCATGGGAATAAAATGCAACTGCTCACTTCCTTTTAATTTTATATCCATATTAAATTTTAACCCCGCGTTCATTGTTTCAGCAGAAATAATGATCGGCACAGAAAGTCCCACATCGCCCAAATCATTTACCGGCAATTCAGGATCAAGCAATAATTTTTGACCGTTAAAATCAATCACTACTTCTTCTTCTATTCCTTTAAAATCACTTAGACTGAAACACAGTTTTGCTCCTGCAAAATCAATCTTTGCAACATCAATACCTACAGGCCATTTAGGGTTAAAATTCCCTGAAAAATTTAAAGCAGTCCTATAAAGCAAAACTTTATAAATAGATCGGGGACGCTCTTCGGGCACAACTTTTCCGGTTACCAACAACTTATCAGCCAGCACAATCAATTGGGTTTTTGTCTGCATTAACTTTCCCTCGCTGTTGGTAAATATTTCTGTATACGGAACGGTTATAAACGGTGCCGACAGGGTTTGCGCAGTAGCCCATTTACTGCTTACCTCTTTTACAACTTCTTTTTGGCGGCTCTCTCTTTCATTTATCAGGTTATCAATAAAAAGTGTGGGTATAAGCATCAATAAAATAAGGCCACCGGTTATTAACCCCTTCATTAAAATTTTGTTTGCGGCATTTGTAACGTTGTGCTGCGGCTGTGTTGGCATTGTGTCTAAGTCCATAATAGTTGGTTTGTCGTTTAGCTTTATAAAAAAAAGATCTTTAAAAATTTGTGAGTAGAAAATTTCACCAGCGGTACCTTCAGATAAATAAGATGCTACCCGTTTAAAACTGAGCAAGACGGCACAAACGGAACAGGTAAATAAAACTGCAGTATAAAATAAAAATGAGCTCCATACACCGGTTGCATTTTCTGAATACTTACCGAAAAAATCAAACCCTAAAGAAGCCGGAATTGCGGCAAAGCAAAAGTCCACACACAAAACCAGTATCACAAGCCACAACACTTTTAGTTGCCACTTTATTTTTAGTGTTTGTAAAATTGGCAAGGCTATAAAAAGAAATATTAAAGCCGGAAAACTTGCAATAATCGAAATTAAAAATACGACCAACAGTATACCAAAAGCGCTTTCTGGATCATCAGATAACAAGCCAAAGCCCATAAAACCAATTGCCAGTACCAAAGAAGTAAGAAACCAAATTCTTGCACTCAAACCTATTGCAGTAATTACATTTTTCATTTTAAAAGTACTTTGTTTTTCAAAGTATAAGTACAAAAAATTATTTAGTAGATTTTATCATTTTTTCAAGCGCAGCAATGTGAAGCTTAAATTCTTTTTCACCATTTTTAGTAATTGAATAAGTCGTATTTGTCTTTCTGCCAATAAAACCTTTTTCAACTTTTAGAATTTTATTTTCCTCTAATGCTTTCAGGTGGCTGGCTAGGTTTCCGTCGGTAATTTCAAGAAGCACTTTCAAATCGTTAAAATTCACTTCGTCGTTTACCATGAGGGCGCTCATGATACCAAGCCGTACACGACTGTCAAAAAGTTTATTAAGGTTGTTTATAGGATTGAGCATCTTTTTAGTTTCTCTCGTATTTGTTCCACATATAGGCGCCATACAAAATATGCATTGCCCCAAAACCTGCTGCCCAAAAATAAAGGCCGTAACCAACAAACCAAAGATTTATTACACCGAGTAAAATTTGTGCATAGCCTAAATAACGAATTTCTATTAAGGTATACTTACTTGCATTAACCAAACCCAAACCGTAAAATATTAAACAACCCGGCGCAACCAAACCAAAAGTTCCAAAATGAATTAATTTAAATAAGAAAAGCCCTCCCACTAATATTGGGATACTAACATTTATCATTAACCTTTTTGAAGTATGCCCCCACAGCGGTGTTCCTTCTTTTTTACTTTTTAGCCATGTAAATAAGAAAGCCGAAATAAATGCAGCAAAAAATGTAACAAGTGCTATCCAGAAAATATAGGTATTTAAAATAATAGAATAATCATTCGCCATTGCCTGCACAACAGCAAGGTCTTCATTAATAACCAGGTTTTTAACACCAAACACATACGGATATGCTGCACAAGCACCTATAAGCGCACACAAACCTGCACTAATGCCACTAAGCCCACTAAGGCTGATAAATCGGCTGCTTCTCTCCATCATCAATTTAATGTGTTGGAGATCTTCTAAAGACTGTTGCTGTTCATTCATAAAAGCACTTTGAATTACAAAGTAAAATAAAAATTACTTAATAAACAAAAAATTCTTTAAGAATTATTTGTATTTATTCAGTATAGTATATTCGCCTTGTGATGCTATGTTGAAGAACTTATAATTTTCCCTTCCTGTTTTATAGCTCTTAATCATTAATTTAATTTTTAGAAAACATGTCGCTCCCCTGGAGCTCTGATAATGTTTTATAATTTATTTTTACTGGCATATCGCCTCTAAAGAGGCTGAAAAAGTTATAATTTTAGCTCCATAGGAGCGATATACCAGTAAAAAAAGAAGGGCAATTTAGGAAGCGAACTCCGTGGAAGTGACATGTTAAATAAGTTGTATTTAAGCTTATGTTGGAGACTGAATAGCTACAATTATTTTAACACCATACTTTCTTTGCTAAACTGCTTGTAGCTAAAAAATGCGGTAACTAGTGCCAATACAATAAGTGATATTACAACCACTGCATATTGCCATATGTTTATGGTACCAGCAATTATTTCCTTTGTGGCTAGCGCAATGTTTAAAACAGGAATAAAAGAAGTTTGCCAGTTTAATTCTATACCGGGTATGGTGGCAAGAATGGCGGGTATAATTATTACAAAAGTCATAGGTGTAACCATGCTTTGTGCCTCTTTAAAACTTTTAGCACTTATAACCATTGCGGAGAGCATGCCTGCAAAAAATATACTCAACGGTATGAGCATACAATACAGCATGGCAACGAATTTTAAAGACAGCATATCATTCAATACACCTAAAAATTCTTTTGGAATATCGGGTAATAATTTTAGCGCAGTAACCATTCCAAGTATTGTCATTGTGGCTGCACACAAACCCACCAGAGAGATGGCGATTATCTTACCTACGAGTATTTTAAAACGAGACGCCGGCACAGTTAAAAGCGTTTCCATTGTTCCTTTTTCTTTTTCGCCCGTTATAAGATCTATCGCAGGGTACATACAACCGATAAAACAAAAAAGGATAAATATATAGGGTAAAAACCCACCTACCAATTTCCCAATCTGTTCTTTTGGCGAGGCTATATCTTGTTTTGAAATAACCAAAGGCGTCAAAGCCTGCTCAGATATTTTTAGTTGTTGTATTCTTCCTTTTAACAATTCGGCTTTTAAAGAATCCAGCTTTTCGGCAATACGGCTGTACAGTAGTAAATTGGTCGATTTAAAATACAATTTCACTTCACCCGATTTCATATCATTAACCTTCGTTAAAAAATCAGGCTGAAATTCAACAACAGCATCAAGGCTATCTTTCTGTATGGCATCTTTACCGGTTGCGACAGTAAGGTTTTGTTGCAGTTTGTATTTTGAATCGTTAAATGTATTTTGGTAGGTTGCAGGAACTCCGATTAATGCAATTCTTAAAGGTTTCTCCCCTGCTTTATCCATTAAACTTTTTTGCAGTTTTGTTACGCCAAATATGAGCAAGGGAATAACGATAGCAGGTAAAATAATAGCTGATAGGAGGGTTCGCTTATCTCTCAGCGTATCTGTAAGTTCTTTTTTTAATACAGTAAAAACAGTGTTCATACAATAATTTTAGGCTTGATGTACGATTGCTGCGTTGGTAGATGTATTTACAATTTCAATAAAAGCTTCCGTGAGTGACTGGTGAGAAAACTCGTTCCTAAAATTGGTCATCGTATTGTTGTAAATAAGTTTCCCTTTAGATATGATGGCAAGGTCATCGCAAAGCAGATCTACCTCACTCATAATGTGCGAAGAAAAAATGATTGTTTTCCCTTCCTGCCTACATTGTTTAATAAGTTCAATAATACTGTGGGCGGTAATAACATCCAAGCCTGAAGTTGGCTCATCAAATATGACGATGGCAGGGTCGTGTATCATGCTACGTGCAATTGAAACCTTCTGTTTCATTCCGGTAGAAAGCTGGCTGATGCGCTTTTTAGCAAAATCATTAATATTCAATTGGTCAAACAAAAGTTGTTTACGATGCTCAAATTTTTGCTTATCCATACCGTGCAAATCTGCAAAGTATTTTACAATTTCGCCTGGCGTAAGTCTGTCGTACAAATTAGTGGAACCGGTTAAAAACCCTATTTTACTCCTTACTTTTTCTGGATTGTTTAAGATGCTCTCTCCACCTACGATGATGTCGCCCTCGGTTGGTTTTAAAATGGTAGAGATCATTCTCAGGGTAGTTGTTTTACCTGCACCGTTTGCTCCTAATAAAGAGAAAACCCTCCCGGGTTGGCAGGTAAGACTCACCTTGTTTACTGCAAAAACAGATGTGTCATTTGTTTGCAGTTCCTTTTTTTGTTTATTGCTTAATTGATATTGTTTGGAAACATTTTGAACATCTATCATACAATTAAATTTTAGTATACCGTATTTTGATGCTGCAATTTAATTGTCTTCGTTAAAATGAACGATTTTTATAATACTTGTTTTATGAGTGGCATTTTAAGAATTTTATTATAGGTAAACACCATCATCGCAAAATGATTTATGGTAATTTTAAACAACGAAAAATAACAGATTATAAAATGAGCAGTTAAGAAGAAAGTACTCTTAAAATGATATTGCAGGCATCTTTTATTTCCGTCTCACTAATGTTTAACGGCGGGCAAATTCTAAAAGCATGTGCACAAAATAAAAACCAATCTGTAAACACGCCTTCCTCAATAAGCCTGTCAATTATTTTTTTATTGGTTTCAAAACTATCAAATTCCACGGCCATCATGAGGCCTGCACTGTTTATATTTTTTATGGATGGATGTTGTAACAGCGAACGAAACATTGCTTCCTTTTCAAAAACACCTTCATATAATTTTTCGTCTGTTAATACTTTAAAAGCAGCCATACCTGCCGCACAACTTACCGGGTGCCCACCAAAAGTATTAATATGGCCAAGCACGGGATTGTGGGTAAAAGAATCCATCAGTTTTTTATCAGCAATAAATGCTCCGAGTGGCATGCCGCCACCAATGGCTTTCCCCAGCAATAAAATATCGGGCACAACATTAAATTGTTCAAATGCCCACAGCGTTCCGTTGCGGCCAAACCCACACTGTATTTCATCTAATATCAAAAGGGTACCTGTACAATTGCACCTTTGTCTCAACGACTGCAACCAGCCATGCTGTGGTTTTAAAATACCTGCTTCTGCCTGAATTGTTTCTGCAATTACACATGCAGTGCGTTCCGTAATATTTTTAAGATCATCAAAATTATTATACCGCAGTTGTAAAACATCGGGGAGTAATGGTCTAAAAGCCTGTTGCCAGTATTCGCTTCCCATCACACTTAATGCACCTTGCGTGCTGCCATGATAAGAATTTTTAAAAGAAATTATCTGTGACCTATTTGTAAATCTTTTGGCCAGTTTCATCGCTCCTTCCGTGGCTTCGCTACCGCTGGCTGTATAAAAAACACTATTTAATGTGCAGGGTAAATACTTTGCCAATAAAGTTGCATAGTCTACCTGAGGATTTTCAACCAACTCGCCATACACCATTATGTGAAGATATTTATCGGCCTGTTCCTTTATAGCTGTAACAACATTTGGATGTCTATGGCCTACGTTACAAACACTTATGCCCGCTATAAGATCTATATATTCTTTGCCCGTTGCATCCCACATTTTAGATCCCGTTGTTTTTACTATATTAAGGCAAAGTGGCGCATCGGATGTTTGCCCTACATGGTTAAGAAAAAGTTGGCGATTGGTCATGCGGCAAAGTTAAACCAATACGTACTAAACAGCAGAACGTTTTAAATTTTCTAATCTAACATTGAAAAAATATTTGCATATTTTAGTCCCCTTTTTATATACGATATAGCGTAAGAAACAAAGTAGAGACAAGATTAAAGTTCAATGATATTATCGCTGCCTTTTAGTTATTTTTACTGAACAAAATTAAAAGGATTATGGCAGTTATACTTCCAGTAAATGGTGTTGCGCCTGTAATGGGTAACGATTGTTTTATTGCTCCAAATGCAACGATTGTTGGAGATGTAAAGATGGGCAACGAATGCAGTGTATGGTTTAATGCCGTAATTCGTGGAGATGTAAACAGTATAGAAATGGGCAACAAGGTAAATGTGCAGGATGGGGCAGTAATACATTGCACCTATAAAAAAACAAAAACCTTCATCGGTAATAATGTAAGTATTGGGCACAATGCTATTGTACATGGTTGTACGTTAGATGACAATGTATTGGTGGGTATGGGAGCTATTGTAATGGACAATGTAAAAGTTGGCAGTAACAGCATTATTGCAGCCGGAGCAGTGGTGTTGGAAAATACAATTATTGAAAAAGGATGTATTTATGCCGGAATTCCAGCAAAAAAAATTAAAATGGTGAGCGAGGCTTTAATAAGTGGTGAAATAAACAGGATAGCTGATAATTATGTGATGTACAGCGGCTGGTTTAAGGCCCCCTCTATTTCGACCGCAGGGGAAGCAGCCTCCTCTATCTCCTCCGCAGGTGGAGGAAATCCTTAAAATATAGAAGAAGATTTATGGCTGCTAATTAGATAATGAATTCTATAATAAATATATTTACCCTATGAAAAAAATTCTACTCTCTATAATTGCAGTATCTTTTTTATGCAGTTGTTCTATTTTTAGGAAGAAAGGCAAGTATGGCTGTCCAAATGATGCAACCGGCAAAACCCAGGAAGAAATTAGAGACCGGAGCACAAAAACAAAATACAAGGGTGGTAAAAAATTCTAATAGTATTTCCTAATCACTTTTTTGCAAACACATATTTATATCAAACAAAAGCCCCTCGAATTTCGAAGGGCTTTGTCTTTTGTCTTGTGTCTTTTATCTAAAATCTTATTAGTAGCTCCATAAATCCTGCTCATAGTTAAATATCTTTTCTTTGATATTTTCTCCTTCCAGCAATTGAAGGATGGTATTTTCGCTTAGTCCTTTGTAATTTTTAATAAACTGGTCGTAAGGATTGTCAATCGTACTCTTTATGATACGACCATAAAACATACGGCTTTCAAAAAGTTCTTCCCAACTCATGCGTGCACCAAAGTTTTTACCGTTGTACACTTCATACTTTGCAAAAGTCTCACGCATGTCGGGATAGTAGACCCAGAAAATTTCAGTCTCACCAAGATCAAGTCCTTGTGGGGTTATTACTCTTTTGACCGGTGCTATTCCTAAGATTCTAAAAAATAAGCGAGAACTTTCTTTATCAAATACCACTTCTTCCTTTATATGAAATTTATAAATGGAATCAGGATTTAATTCATTCCTCCTTTTTATTGGAGCTATTTCCTGACCATTTGCATCAAACTGCTTTATTTCTAATTCCGGACCAAGGAGAATTTCTCCAACTTGAGACCTTGTCATTGGCGTTGTAAATCTGTCATCAATAGCATCGAACACTGTTACAACACTATCTTGAATAGCCTGCAAAAGTATAGAAATGAA
Organism: Ferruginibacter sp.; assembly: GCA_040400515.1. GTDB lineage: Bacteria > Bacteroidota > Bacteroidia > Chitinophagales > Chitinophagaceae > Ferruginibacter. The sequence continues at coordinate 89,864 of JBBAQB010000009.1, forward strand.
TCTTTGGTTACCATTATCTTGATCTGCTGCATATCTAAATGGCAGATTTATTTTTTCTCTTGCATCTATTTCACGCCATAATTTATGTCTATAAACGGCATCATCTGCACGTAAGTTCTCATAAGCTAAAGGAGTTCTGTCTCTGATGGCATCATCATCTACAGCGCCATCTCTACGCAACGATTTTGCAACTTTTTTTATAGGTAGACTGTCGTTCTTTGGGGCCTCAGCAGCAGCAACAACAACAGCACTGTCGGTGGAGGCCGCTACATTCTGTATGGTGCCAGTCGTTTTGTTCTTAGTAGTTCTTCTTGTAGAAGTCCTTTTTACAGGTGCTTTTGCTTTTGTCGTTTTTTTCTTTTGTGCAGTAGCAGAAAAGCCAATAAAAGCCATCATAACAAAGAAAACCAAAGTTTTGAATACAAATTTCATAATATCTAATTTTAATAGAGAACTATAGATCTTTCGTCAATCGTTCTAACAGAACCACCAGGACCTTGCACTTTTATATTTACGAATGTAATAGAAGAACCAGGACCACAACGTTGAATTAAAGCATTAACACCTGCTAAACTATTGCCTGTAATGGAAGCTGATTGTGTATTAGGAAAATTAGCACCTGAAAAATAAACCTGTGCACTAACAACCTGAAATTTAAGATCAAAAAGAAAATCATCTCCTAAATCAGCTCTGCAAAACTGTTGATTTTTAAATTCAACCGCCGGTACACGGGCTTTACCCGATCCAATTTTAAAAACTGGATCTGGAATTCTTTTTACACGAAAATCGAATTTACTCGCCTTTCCATCAGCCGTTACAGTAATAGATGCCGGTCCGATTGAACTAACCTTAACTGTTCTGGCAGAACCAGAACCGCTAATAGTACCATTTGTCATTGAAACGGTCGTTTTATCCCAACCAGTTGGCGAACCTATTGTAATAGGGTTGTCAACATCCATGTAAAACACATTCATTTTATCCAACATTACAGCAGCACCACCTGGTGTACCAACTGTATACTTTACGTCAAAACTTTTTGTTTCAGCAGTACCATCAGGCTTGGTATAAGTCACTTTAACCGGTACTGAACGTGCACCACCACCATTTGCTTGAAATTTGTAGATTGCTCGGCCATCAGGACCAACAGCTGCACCGCTTCCATTTATAGAGATTACAGGTTTTGCAGCTGCACTATATGCTCCAACACCAGCAGTGATTTCTATTTCCTCACCCGGCATTACATAATTAGAACTTTGCCCAACTAGTGCTGCAAATTGATCATAAACGACCTTTACAGCTCCAACTTGGTTGTGGCAATAAGTTACGATTTGATTTTCAGCATTCTTAACATTATTCTGAAATTTACTAAGCAAAGTTATTCCCGCAACAGTGGGAGTCATATGAAAATAGGCTTCTGTAAATTCATTTTTCTTACCATCTTGTCCTACAACAGGACCCGCCACATCAACAGCCAGTGATTTCTCAAATTCCTTTCTAATTTCCGGATCTATATTCAACATAGCATCCCTAAAAGTATTTAATTTAGCCATTAATTCTGGTCCTTTCTTCTGTCCACCGGGACCATTACCAAATAATCGTGTAGCCGCTTCTAAATCATCTTCTTTAAATTGCTCAACTTGTTTTCCATCAACGTCAACCATTTTTGAGCCTGCTTCTTTTTTCAAATCAACTTTCAGTTGATTTATGTAGGAGTCCAAAGCCGCAGAAAGTTTTTGAGCTTGAATAGCTCTTTCGTTCCATGGGCCAGCTTTAGCAGAGGTCGTTGGATCTTTTACTTTCTCTAATAAAGACGAGTATAATGTGTTGTTTGCAGTTGTAATATTTGTGTTTGAAGTAACCAAACTCTTATCAACTACCTTAAATGCATTTAAAATTTCTGATGACACATTCAATGCAAGTAGTGCTGTAAGCACTAAATACATAATGTTGATCATCTTCTGCCTGGGCTCTTTCGGTAAAGCCATAACTTATAGTATTAATAATTTTATTAAATGTTGTTTCGGTAAATTTTTGTTAATGACAATGGAATTATCTTCCCTGCATTGCACCTAGCATATTGCCATAAACAGCGTTCAACTTACTTAAGTTATTAGCCAAAGCACCAATTTGCTGTTTTGCTTTGTTAGCATCTTCTACACTGTCCATCATTGAGCTACTTGCTTCTGCCAATTTACCGTAGAAACCATTTAATGCTTTTAAGTGGTTGTTACTTTCTTTTAACTCTAATTCATAAATAGTATTTAGTGAACCAAGATTTTTTGTAAGAACCTGTATTTGATCGTGAAAACCACGTGCGCTGTCAGATGCATTGCTAAATGAAGACATTGAAGCTGCGCTACTTGCAAATGCTTCACTCATTGACCCGATAGCTGTTGTAGCTTCCTGTGTTTTTTTGCTAAAATCTGAGGTAGATTTTACTACATCACTCACATCAGATATACCATCTACGGTTGTGCCAAGCTTTTGGAAACCTTCTCCTAACTTCTTTAAGTTTGCCGGAGTAATATCAGCTTCTTGTAACATTTTATCAATACTGTTTAATGCAGGATTACCTGTTACAGCCGATTTTACAGCACCCTCATATTCCTCCTTCACCGCAGGAAAAATTATATACAATACACCATAAGATAAAAAGATGATCGCTTCTGTTATCAACCCGATTTTTAAAAGAAGATCTGCTGACGGTGTGTGCAAAATCTTCTGAAGTGCACCATAAATTACAACTGCTGCGGCTACGGATACACCAACGTCCATCCATTTACTAATGTTTGAAGGAATTTTTACTGACATGTGTTTTAAATTTTAATTTGGAGGTTTGTTTAGATTAATATCATACAAAAACATCTTGGCAACCGAAGGTGACTCTGGTCATAAAATGTTACAATAAATTCTTTTAAAATTTTTCTATTTTACCTTTTTTTAATGGTAGGAGGAAGATCAATTACGCAACGGAATCCAATATAAGATTTCGCAGTATCCTGGTATTCGTATGAACGAGTGCCTGTTTGTAAAAAATAGGCTACATCTTTCCAGCTCCCACCGCGAGTAACTTTACGTTTCATACGTGGAGGATCAGAAGCTTTAGCATTCCATCTAACGTCTGGATTCAAATCATGTTGAAAGTTGTAGGAGCCTTCATAATATAATGAGGATGTCCATTCAGCAACATTGCCTGCCATATTGTATAATCCAAAATCATTAGGCCAATATGCGTCTGCTCTTACAGTATATAGACCACCGTCTTCAGGATAATTACCACGACCAGGCTTAAAATTGGCCAACAAACAACCTTTCTTGTTTCTTAAGTAAGGACCGCCCCAAGGATAAGACATTTGAGAACGACCACCTCTTGCAGCGTACTCCCATTGTGCTTCTGTTGGTAAGCGGAAATCTGTTTGGCCCGATCTTTTCTTGCTTTCGTTATAAGCAGCGAGTTTATGCGTTCTCCACTCTGCAAATGCTGTTGCCTGTTTCCAGTTCACACCCACTACAGGGTAGTTGCCGTACGCAGGGTGGCTGTAATATTGCTTAGACATTGGCTCGTTGTAAGCATAAGAAAAATCTCTTATCCAACAAAGCGTATCAGGAAAAACAGGAATATCCTGCTTCATTATAAATTCTTTACGTTGAACGTTTGTATCTCTATTATATGCAGAGGCTTTGTAATCAAATATCTCTGAATGGTAAACAATTTTTCTGGCATCTAGTTCTTTTTTACCAAAAATTCGGTTATCGGCAGACACTACCATTGCATCAATTTTTTCGAAAGTAGCTTTGTCGCCGTATTTTATTGTACTTGCTTTTTTCCAGTCGATGTACTCAATACCATCAGATCCCTGTTTTACAAATCCCATTAGCTTGCCTGCAATAGAATCCCTTACCCAGTTTGTAAATTCACGGTACTCATTATTGGTAATTTCAGTAGCATCCATCCAGAAACCACTGATAGACACCTGCTTATTTCTAGCTGTGTATGCGTAGTTCACATCCTCGTCGCTCGGACCCATGTGAAAAGTGCCTGCAGGAACGTAGACCATTCCCGGTGGTCTTGTCAAGTTATAAGCCTTTCCAGGGGCAACACCATGTAATTGGCCATCGTTCGGCATTGTGCCAGATTTGCCTTTTCCGCTAATAAGTTTGCAACTGCCAGCAGAAAGTGCGATTGAAACGATTGCAATAGAGCACAATAAGCGATTATTCATTTTTTTTACTTTGAGGGTGCGAGCAAATATATTAAGAATTCTTTTAAAAAAAACAGCACATTTACTATGACAATGTTAAACTCTTTGTACAAATAAACATACCATCCATCCTACTAAACGCCCCTTTTTTGGAAATATTGTGATTAATAATTGTTAAAAACTTTGCAACTGTAACTCACACATTAGTTCGTTTACACTGGCTAATGTGGGTGTACAAGCGAAATCCCGACATAAATATATAGATAATTGTTGTAAAATCGGCCGATCTTTTAATAAAGGCATATTTGAAATGTTAAAATTTGCCTGCAAAACTTTATTTGGTAAAAATTGAAGCAGCACTTCGTTAAGTGGGAGAATCACACTAGTTGCTATAACAACGATTTCATTTATTCCCGCTGCCATATTCATAGCCGTAGCGGACCATATTCCGAAAGAACCCGGGTGTTTTTTTATGATAGTTTTGAGGGAATCTATCATAAACACTGCCTTTTCGTGCCATTCTCTTTTATCAAATACGAGAGAAAGGTAGAGTAAATTTTTTGCCATAACTGCGTTGGCAGAAGGCGTAGCACCGTCGTATATTTCAATTTTTCTTACAATAATATCTTCTTGACTTTCCTCTGTAAAAAAGAAAAATCCTGTCTTTTTATCGTGAAAATTTTCAAAAATATATTCCGTTATTTTTTTTGCACTGTGTAAATATTTTTCATCGGCAGTTATCTCCTGCAGGTGTATGCAAGCATCTGCATAATAGGAATAATCGTCTAAAAATGCAGGATATTTTGGTTGGCCATTTTTATAAGTATGAAAATAACCTTTATTTTCCTTTGCAAATTTCTCTTCAATAAAATCATACAATTGTATAGCAGCATTTTTGTAAACATCATCCTGTAAAATAGCATAGGCTTTACAAAAAGCGGTAAGCAACAAAGCGTTCCATCCCAGTAAAATTTTATCGTCTGTTCCGGGTCTTACTCTTTTACTTCTAACATCTAATAATTTCTTTTTGGCCTCGTTTATAATTAACAATGCAGACTCAACAGGCATATTATAAGAAGCGGCAACATCTTCCAATGGTCGCAGTACCCTCAGTATATTTTTTTCTTCCCAGTTTCCGCTTTCGGTAACATCATAGTAATCATTAAACAAAGCGGCATCAGTTCCTAAAACCCTTTCTATCTCTGCTTTATCCCATACATAAAATTTACCTTCTACTCCCTCACTGTCTGCATCTATTGCTGCATAATAACCGCCATTGCTGTCTTTCATTTCGCTCATTATAAAAGAGCAAACATGCTGCACAGCATTTTTATAAACTTCTTTTTTTGTAAGTAAATAAGCATTGCTAAGGGCTATAATAAAAAGTGCATTGTCGTACAGCATTTTTTCAAAGTGCGGTGCAAGCCATTCTCCATCTGTACTGTACCTGCAAAGGCCACCGGCAAGTTGGTCATAAATGCCGCCGTTCAACATTTTGTTTAGAGAAAGTTCTGCTTGTTGAAGTGCTTTTTCATCTTTTAAAAAATAGGCGCTTTGCAGCAAACAGTTTATTGAGAAGGTTTGTGGAAACTTTGGCGCTTTACCAAAACCTCCTTCCACAGTATCTGCCGTGGCAAGTAAATTTTCTGTTACTGTTTTGCAATCTTCTTTAGTAAAAAAAGTATGTACTTCACTAACATTTACAGCATTCTCTAGTTGTGCAATATTGTTAGATTTTTCTAAATGCTGGGTTAGGGTTTCTGCTTGTTCCAGCATTTTTTCTTTGTTGTTCTTCCAGCCTTCTGCAATGCTGACCAGCACATCCGTCCACGATGCCCTGCCATACGCCTTTACAGGCGGAAAATAAGTTCCGCCATAAAAAGGTTTCCCCTCTGGTGTAAGAAAAACATTTAGTGGCCAACCGCCACTGCCAGTCATAGCTTGCACCGCGTCCATGTAAATATGATCAATGTCAGGTCTTTCCTCTCTATCAATTTTAATATTAATAAAATGTTCATTCATAACGGCGGCTGTCGCCTCCACTTCAAAACTTTCCCGTTCCATTACATGACACCAATGGCAAGCTGAGTAACCTATACTTACTAAAATTGGCTTGTCAAAATCTTTTGCCATTTGCAAAGCCTTGGTACTCCATGGTTGCCAATGCACGGGGTTTTGGGCATGCTGCAATAAATAAGGGCTTGTTTCTGTAGAAAGTTCATTTTTCATAATGCGAATTTATACAATAAAAAAAGCGGCCAATATTCAGCCGCATTTAAAAAAGTCTGTTTTATGTATGATTACTTCTTTTTTGTAAAAATTGTCTGTAGGTATTTATCTAATGCAGTAACCATTCCAGGTGTTTGTGGCATGGGCGCCTTTACATGCAAAATCAGTCCTGCATCTTCAGCTGCTTTGTGGGTATTAAGACCAAACGCACCAAAACGAACACCATTTTGCTGATAACCCGGAAAATTCTCTATAAAACTTTTTACGCCACCAGGTGTAAAGAAACAAATGATGTCATATTTTTTTGCAATTACTTGCTTTATGTCGTTGCTCACTACCTGGTAGAGTACCGGCGTTGCAAATTCACAATTATGGCTTTTTAGCCAGTTGGTAATGTCATTGTCAAACGATTCGGAGCAGGGATATAAAAACTTTTCGTGCTCTTTGTGTTTGTTTATAACATCAAACAAACTTTTATTGGTACCATCTGCACCATAAAAAACTTTGCGCTTGCGGTATAAAATAAATTTTTGCAGATAAAGTGCAACAGCCTCTGTGATGCAGAAATACTTGGTATCCTGAGATACCGCAATTTTCATTTCTTCGCATATTCTAAAAAAATGGTCTATCGTGTTTCTACTTGTAAAGATTATTGCAGAGTGTGCTGAAATATCAATTTTTTGTTTGCGAAAGTCTTTGGCCGGTATACCATTTATGATAATAAACGGGAAATAATCAACTGTTACGTCGTATTTTTTTGCCACATCCGAATAAGGAGATTTCGCTCCTTCCGGTTGTGCTTGGGCAATCAATATTTTTTTAACCTTTTTGGCCGATGAAACAACAGCCGTTTCCGCGTTTTTTACCATACCGATTTTCCTATGAGAGTGCAAAATTACGAATTCATCCCTAAAAAGATCATAACAGTTTTGTAAATAAGCAGTACAGGAAGAATTTCTAATGCAAATATATAGACAATAAAATGAAAGCCATTGAATTTTAACCGACTGTGAAGTACCCCATAAGCCCTAAAAAACCTTGATATAAAAAGAAGTCCTAAAAACATAAGTGAGATAACAGATACATAACCCGCTACTTTGTTTATGCTAAACGCAAGCAAAAGGCTGAACGGAAGAAGCACAAGGCCAATTATTTTATTAAGTAAAAAAACGGAAAATATATACATGTTTGCTTCTGACCTGTAACCCGTTAGCCAGCCGATTAACACCAAAGAAATATACTTTACTAAATAACATGCTGCCACCGCAACGATGCAGAATAACAAATAGTCCCAGTTTATCACGCTATGTTCGGTATTGTAGTGGCCGTATAAAACGTAAATAAACAAACCTGCAGAAAGTGCAAAAAAGAAGTTGAAGAGCCAAGAGGGCAAAGTGGCTTGTTCAAGTTGATCAGTTAACTGGCTTTGCCGCAAAGATGTGTTAAAAAACACCCTAAACATGGTTGTGAAATACCTACTAAAAACAGTTTTTAAAATCGCTAAAAAAAGAAAGAGTAAGGCAAAGACGTAAAAAAGATATTCTATAGCAGGATGTTTTTTTATACTATTTGCTAAAGATTGAGGTGTGCCTTTACTGTTTAAAAAAAGATTTTGCTCCAGCAAGTTATTATACAGACCTAATAAAGGCATACTTTTTCCTGAAGTGTCAGTTATTGTAATTGTCTGCAATGAAGAATCCTTCACCTGAGCGACAGCGCCAAATGATACCGTTATAGAAAACAAAACAAAAGACACAAGAAACTTCACAGAAAAGAAAATTTATGTACAAAATTAAGCGGAACAGTTTCTAAAATACATTTTAAAAATAGTTGACATAGCCAAAATGTATTTTTGCTGCCTGCCGTATGTTGAAGGGCACATCGTTTCGCTTACCCAAAGCGAGGCTTAAATTAAGCAGCCCTGCTTTTGTTTCGTAAGCAATACCAAGCCCTGTACCTGTAAAAAAATTACTATTATCAACATTTTGGTATTTTGTGCCCGTAATCCCGATATCCAAAAAGCCAAACAAATAAGAATTAAGGCCAAGAAGGGACCTGTATTCTGCTGTGAGAACAGCGTACTTTGTGGCATAAATACTTTCCTCATCAAAACCTCTGAGCAACCTGTACCCACCTATTTGAAACACTTCGTTTCTAAAAATATTTGGGCTGCTAAATAAACCCGTATTTAGGGCAGTTTTAAAAGTGCTCGATTTTGTAAGTTTAAAATAATGAGCAGCCGAAACCTTTAAGCGCAGCTGATAACTTTTTAATTTCACAGAATCGTACAATGATTCATAATTAAAACCACTTGTTTTAAGCGAAAGAATATCGTTGTTTTTTCGTATATTCTTTATGCCTGTTAATGCTGTGATGGAAACATCACTTCCTGTTAACGGATTAAATTTGTAATTGGTATTTCTAAATTCGTACGATATACCTGCATTCACTGATTTTACATCTACATTCGCTGGCAATTGCCTGTTGAATTTTATGGCGTTTGTATCTAGCCCCCCCTGCAATAGACCTGCGGTTTGCCATTGTACAATAATTTTGCCTAACTGTTTATTGCTAAGGTTTAACTGCAGCGCCAGTTGTGCATTCACCTGTAAAAAACTGGAATCTTTTTTAAACAATTCAAACAAAAAACCGAGCCCAAAAGGAGATTTTAAAAAATATGGTTTTTCATAACCGAGATTGAGCCTTGGCGATTTGGGTTGCAGTGCCTGGTATTTAAACAATAAACTTTCACCTGCGCCAAATACATTTTTAAGATCGATGTTTACATCACCCGTTACCTGCAATTTACCTGTATTGTTTGCATCTGGTAAAAAGCCAAAAATGGCACTTACCTCGCTGCTTTTTTTATTGTTTACATAAAGATTTAGAATAGAACCTGAGCCTAGCATATTTAAAGTAGATGGCTGCTCCGTTTGTGCATACGGCAGTTCCAGCATCCTTTTATCTACGTCTTTTAATTTCTCTCTGTTGTAAACACTTCCGTTGGCAATATTTAAATAACGCTGCAGAAATGTAGGATTCAGTTTTAATTTACCATAATTTGTTATACTGTCAACACGATAAACAAGGCCTTTATTTACCATTAATGCTGCAGCTATTTTATCATCTGTTATCGTAACACTATCGAGGTAAACTGCGGCAAACGGAAAGCCTTCGTTTTCATAATAAGAAAGTAAACGCTCTTTTAAAAGATCGATTTCTTTTACATTTATTGGCTTATCTGAAAAGTTTTTTGCGCTGTAACCAATTTTCGACAACAGCGTTTTGTCAATACTATTTGTACGCAATTGAATCCAACTGTATCTTCTGCCAACATAAAAATTTATATGTACATTATTGCCTTCTTGCCACAAGCTATCTACAGATGCTGCGAGGTAGCCCTTGGCGGTAAATAATGCAGGCAGGCTGCTTATATAACTATTTACTTGAGCTGTACCGGCAAAACTTGTTTTGATTGAAAGAGGCGGTGGTTGTTTGATGCTATCTTTGTAATGTACGATGAGGTTAGTGACCGGCTTTTCTGCGGCAGTTTTTTGAGCAATACCATTAAACTGAAGCATGCAGAGCATACTAGTAAAAGGTAAAAACATAAAAATTTTGCGGGTACTAAAATTCATTGTGATAAGTTACAAATCATCTATTAATACATAAAATTACAAATCTTTGGCGGGTATTTATATTCATATTCCATTTTGCAAACAAGCCTGCAGCTATTGCAATTTTCATTTTTCTGTTTCCTTAAAAAATAAAGCCTCTTTTGTAAAAGCGCTCATTAAAGAAATTGAAACGCAGAGCAACTTTATTAATGACGATGTTATTGAAACAATTTACATAGGCGGAGGTACACCGAGTTTGCTTGATTACGATGAACTACAATTTATTTTTGGTGCTCTGCGCAAAAAATTTACAATTTCCAACGATGCAGAAATAAGCCTGGAAGCGAACCCTGACGATGTAAATAAAACCAGTTTAGCCGAATGGAAAAAAATTGGCATCAACAGGTTGTCTGTGGGCCTGCAATCATTCAACGAAAATGAATTAAAATGGATGAACAGGGCGCACAATGCAGCACAATCTATACAAAGCATTTTAGCTATTAAAGCAGCGGGGTTTAGCAATTTTTCGGTCGATTTAATTTATGGTTCTCCTTTGCAAACCAATGAAGATTTAAAAAGAAATTTTGAAATTATTGCACAAAATGAAATCCCACACATATCTTGTTATGCACTTACCGTAGAGCCCAAAACAATTTTAGATAATAACATAAAAAATAAAAAAAGTGCATCAATAGATCCTGAAAGGCAGGCTGAACAATTTTATTTGTTACTGAATATGATGCCTACACAAGGCTATGAACAATATGAAATAAGCAGTTTTGCAAAAACCGGCTACAGAAGTAAACACAACAGTAGTTATTGGAAGGGCAAACCATATTTTGGCTTTGGTCCGTCTGCCCATTCCTTTAATGGTTTTGATAAAAGAAGATGGAATATAGCAAACAATGGCCTTTACATGCAATCTATAGAAAAAAATATGATCCCTTACGAGGAAGAAATACTTACACCTGCACAACGGCTAAATGAATATGTGATGACTAATTTGAGAACTGAAGAAGGAATTAATATGAATTATGTAGAGACAAAATTTGGAATAGAAAGTAGGAAACAGATAGAAACATCTTCCCAAAAATATATAAACACAAAAAGGCTGGTTTTACAAGATGATTATTTGCGCCTCACAGTGGAGGGTAAGTTTTTTGCCGATGGAATTGCGGGAGATCTATTCGTTTAAGCTCTATTAACAACACAGATCAAAGAAATTACCGTCATAATATTTATAACCAACAAAAAGAAAATTAAAAGTTGGTACAGGACGTAAAAAATTATACCAACCCCTCTTCAATATTTTTAAAGCCGGTTTTAGCATCAAGCCCATTCCATAAAATATCAAAAACGGTTTCTGCAATAGGCATATCGGATTTTACTTTTTCGTTTATGATGTGCATACATTTTACAGCATTGTAACCTTCTGCTACCATGCTCATTTCCAACTGTGCATTTTTTACCGAGTAGCCTTTTCCTATCATGTTCCCAAAAGTTCGGTTTCGGCTAAAAAGAGAATAACAGGTAACAAGCAAATCGCCCAGGTAAACGGACGCTGCATAATTTGCATGCCTGCTGGCAGACCGACTTTTACCATGCTCCATATAACCAACTTCTGCATTTATAATACCTGCTTTGCGCAGAAAGCCTGCCATTTCATCTGCACTGTTTGCAATGAGCACGCTTAAAAAATTATCGCCGTAATCTAAACCATGTGCAATGCCTGCAGCCACGGCATAAATATTTTTAAGTACCGCTGCATATTGCACGCCATAGATATCTTTGTTGGTAACCGTGTTTAAATAATCGGTTTTAAAATACGAAGCTATTTTGGCTGTAGCTTCTTTGTCAATACCGGTAAATGTTAAATACGATAATTTTTCTGCCGCCACTTCTTCAGCATGGCAAGGACCAAGCAAGGCAAAATAATTTTCAATTTTTACGGAAAAGTTTTTTTCGAGAAAAACATTCAGCAATTCATTTTCTTGCGGCAAAATTCCTTTGACCGCCGATATTATTTTTTTACCTTCAAAAATAATTTTAGGTAATGACAAGAGTACCTCACTTGTATAGGCTGATGGAATGGCAATGATGATGACATCAGACTCGTCAATCACTTCCTTTACATTTGTAGTTAAATGTAGTTTCTTTGTATCAAAACGTGCAGCAGTTAAATACTGTGGATTGTGACTTTTTATTTTAAATTCTTTAATGGCTTCTTCACTACGGTTCCACCAAAAGATTGTGTTATTGTTGTCAGTTAATATTTTTGCAATTGCTGTACCCCAACTACCGCTTCCTAGTATTCCAAATTTCATTTTGCTTAAATTTAGTTTTTCTCCTCTTTCTTTTCTGCTATTCTCAATCTTCGATTAGTTAGTTACATGTAGAAAATTGTCCTTTTCAAATAATTTCTAAAAAACCAACAATTTTCTTGAAATAAAATATTATAACCCCAAAGTTTCAACCGCTTTAAAAGCAGCTAGCTGGCTTGCATCTTTTTTATTAAACCCTTTTGCCTCTGCAATAACTTGTCCATCAATGGTAGCACCAATGGTAAAAAGCCGCCTGCCGCTTTCAAAAGATTCTGTCACTATTGTAAACTCCAGTTGCTTTCCATTTTTATTTGCCCAGCCGTACAATTTATTTTTTATATTTATTTCAATTGCTTCCAAATCATCTGTGAACATGTGGTTGTGAATAATATATTGCTCCACCCACAGCTGTGTTTTTTTATACCCTTTGTCTAAAAATATAGCACCAATTAAAGCTTCGAGTGTGTTCCCAAATATTTGAGAACTTTTTAAAGCATTGTCAAGCTTATTGTAAATAGTAATTTTTTTGAGCCCCATTTTAACGGCAATCTCGTTGAGTTTTTGTCTGTTCACCATTTTGCTTCGCATTTCGGTTAAAAAACCTTCGTCTTTATAAGGATATTTTCTAAACAAAAAATGGGCGATGATAGAACTTAGAACAGCATCCCCTAAAAATTCTAATCTTTCATTGTTCTCATCGGCACCTTCCCGCATAGACCTATGGCTCAAAGCAGTTTTATATAATTGTATGTTACCAGGCTTAAAACCGGTTACATTGCTTAGTTGCTTTTTAAAATCTTTTTTTACGGGCTCATCAATGAATATAGCCTGTAAATATTTCAATGTTTTTTTGATACGAAGAAGTTTGTTTAAAATTAAAACATAATTTTTAATACATCGTATTATGTTCAATATTTTTACACTTGTATAAATAGGGGACAAAAATGAAGTTATATTTTACAAAATATTCAACTTTTATATTCTCATAAAAATGAAAATATATTTTAATCTATCTACAAAAACAGTAGTTGAAAAATAGCAAGCAAATCTAAGATGTGTACTTTTTAATAATCACACTCGCATTGTGCCCACCAAAACCAAAGGTATTACTTAGTGCTGCGTTTACAGTTCTGTGTTGTGCCTTATTAAAAGTGAAATTAAGCTTTGGATCCAGCTCAGGATCATCGGTAAAATGATTGATGGTAGGAGGAATAATATCTCTTGTAACGGCAAGTATACAAGCTATTGCTTCAAGTGCACCGGCAGCGCCAAGGCAATGCCCCGTCATACTTTTTGTAGCACTAATATTTAAGTTGTAAGCATGCTCTCCAAAAACACTAAGTATGGCTTTTGTTTCGGCTACATCACCTAGCGGTGTAGATGTTCCATGTACATTTATATAATCTATATCTGTTGGCAGCATACCTGCATCGGCCAATGCAACATTCATTACATTTTTTGCACCTAAACCTTCCGGGTGTGGTGCAGTAATATGATGGGCATCTGCTGTTGCTCCACCACCGGCGATTTCACAATAAATTTTTGCGCCACGGGCAAGTGCATGGTCAAGGCTTTCTAAAATTAAGATTCCAGCGCCTTCTCCCATCACAAAACCATCCCGGTCTTTATCAAATGGTCGGCTTGCGGTTTTAGGGTCGTCGTTTCGCTCGCTCATCGCCTTCATGGCATTAAAGCCACCAACGCCAGCGGCACTGATAACAGCCTCGCTACCACCGGTAACTATTGCATCAGCTTTATTTAACCGGATATTATCAAAGGCATCAATAATTGCATTGGTGCTGGATGCGCAAGCACTCACCACGGCAAAGTTTGGACCACGAAAACCATGGCGCATACTTATTTGCCCTGCGGCAATATCCAATATCATTTTCGGAATAAAGAAAGGGTTAAACCTTGGCGTGCCATCGCCAGAGGCAAAATTCATCACCTCCTCCTGAAACGTTATAAGTCCACCAATACCACTTCCAAAGATAACACCTACTCTGTCAGCATTTGAATTTTCGGGCGTAATGCCTGCATCTTTTACAGCTTCATCTGCAGCTACAATAGCAAACTGCGTGAACCTGTCCATTTTGCGGGCTTCCTTGCGATCTAAATAAACAGTAGGATCAAAGTCTTTAACCTCGCAGGCAAATTTTGTTTTAAATTTTGAAGCATCAAACTGGGCTATCGTATCGCACCCACTAACTCCATCAGTAAGACCCTGCCAATATTCTTCAACAGTTTTTCCCAACGAAGTAAGGGCACCCAATCCGGTTACAACTACTCTTTTTAATGCCATAAAATTGCCTGTAAAAATTAAAATACCCGTTCTACGTTAATTGCAGAACGGGTTAAGAAATTACTTTGCGTTCTCTTCCAAATAAGAAACCGCCTGACCAACAGTAGTAATAGTTTCAGCCTGCTCGTCGGGAATAGAAATATTAAATTCTTTTTCAAATTCCATAATAAGTTCAACGGTATCTAAGCTATCGGCGCCTAGGTCGTTGGTGAAGGAGGCTTCAGTAGTTACTTCTGCTTCATCTACACCTAATTTATCAACGATAATTTTTTTGACTCTTGTAGCGATGTCTGACATGTTTGTAATATTTAGTTAATACGGTGCAAAAATATACTTTTTGGCAAAAAAACAATCAATTAATAAAATTTGTTTGTACAAGTTTAAATTTGGCTGCACCGCTTAATAACCAATACCATGCTACTTTTTATTTTTTAGCGACCTATTTTACCATTAAAACGAATGAGCATTAGCAAAAAGCAATGAGTATATCGGCAGCAGGTCGACCGAATCTTTTGGCATATTTCGGAAACCTCATTATATCCCTCAGGATGGTTTACCGCAAAGCATCAGTACTATTGAAGTTTATATAATGTTTAGGATAATTGGGGTTTTCGCCCCTTATTAATCTTATATAGGTTGATCTTATACTCCAAGAAAGATCACTATCAAAGAATTTCCGTAAATTGAAGATAGAATTTTTAACCCTTATACAAATTCATGGCAATAAAACAAATAGACCACGGCACAGCAGAATATCTTTTAATGGTAAACCTGAGAGATAATGTTTTGCGCCGACCCCTTGGCCTTACATTTAACCATGACGAATTGATGGCAGAAAAAGAGGATATTCTTATTGTATGTATGGATGATGGGGAAATACTTGGCTGCTGTATTCTTGCTAAAATAAACGAAATAACTGTAAAGCTTAGGCAAATGGCTGTGCCAGATAACTTACATGGCAAGGGCATTGGTGCCTCTATTATGCAATTTGCAGAAAACTTAGCGAGGGATAAAGGCTTTAAAATAATAACGATGCACGCACGAGATACAGCTATTGGTTTTTATGAAAAATTTGGATATCAATTAAAGGGAAAACAGTTTATAGAAGTGAATTTACCGCATCATGTAATGGAAAAAGCTTTGTGTTAGGGTAAGGGTTACGAGTTGGGGTAAGGGTTACGAGTTGGGGGTTGCGAGTTTGGGGAGTTTGCAATAAAATAATACTTTACTTTTTCTTAATCTTAACAGCAAATATTTTTCTTGCTTCGTGTTCTTCATCGCCTTCAAACGCATCTTTAGGTATTATAAAAAAAGAACGTGGGTTAAAGTACAAATGAAAAAAATGTGGGCTTTCCATCCATGTGCTAAAATGACTCCAGTCCCAACCCTTATGACCTCTTACATTTTCTATGGCAAATTGTTCATTACCCAACACAGCGCTGAAAGAATCTTTAAAAGTAGCTGTCTGTCTGTAAATAATTTGTGGCAGTGCAAACCAAAACATAACCATTAAAAAAAACCACAACACAGAGCTTATAAGAAACGCAAGTGGGCTTATTTTTTTAAAGAAAAACAATGCAGCAGACGATATAGCAAAAATGTTAATTACTACCATCATTATTTTAATTTCGGGCCTGCTCACAAAATGATAGCGGAGTGCCTGTATAACCTTTGCCTTATTATATGTAAACGGATTAGATGTCATGCAACAAAGATAAGAAAGCTTTATGCCGAACAATAAAAAGCAATAATTGTTGCTGGATAATTTTGGTCGATTATGGGTAAACTATTTTTTTATTTTGATAAATTAAAACATTACAAAAACCTCCGCAAAAAAAGATTGCGACGCCTTGTAATAAACTACCTTACCAAACTAATCTAATTTATAATCAGAATCATTTCTCTCGCCAAACATCATCTAACCATCATTATACCTGCTTATGTACCATCATCAATTAGATTGTTTAGCCCATGGGGTTATAGATAATCTTCGTCCTCACTGTCGGTTTTACAAAATAAAAATGAAGTATTAAAGCAGTTATTCATATACCCTGTATTGGGATTTTTTAGACAAAGTGGGTATTTTATTGACGAGAATTTATTTTATCATTGCTTATGTGCCGATCGGCATCTCTCAAAGTTTTCTTTTCAAAATTCTTTTTCAAGGCAGCGGTAAGGTCAACGCCTGTTTGGTTTGCAAGGCAAATTAAAACCCAAAGAACATCTGCCATTTCATCAGCCAAATGATGTCCCTCATCAGATTTTTTAAAAGACTGCTCACCATATTTGCGCACCATAATTCGAGAAAGCTCTCCCACTTCTTCCATTAAAATACCAAGGTTGGTTAGTTCATTAAAATAACGAACACCAATGGTTTTTATCCATTCATCTACTTTTTGCTGTGCTTCGCTTATCGTTATTTCATTCATATTTATTCCCTGTTTTTTGTATCAATTATGATGGTTAACGGACCATCATTTACCAGTGCTACTTTCATATCTGCACCAAATTTCCCTGTCTGTATTTTTTTACCCAAATCATTTTGCAATTGCAATACCAAAGCTTCATACATTGGTATAGCAACAGGGGGTTTGGCTGCTTTTATATAGGATGGCCTATTGCCCTTTTTGGTAGATGCGTGCAGCGTAAACTGACTCACCAGTAAAATATCTCCATCAATTTCTTTTATAGAAAGGTTGGGAACAAGTGCTGTATCATCAAAAATACGGAGGTTGACTATTTTATTGCTAAACCAAGTGATATCGTCACCAGTATCAGCATCTTCTATACCAACAAGTACGAGCAGGCCAGATTTAATTGAAGCAAATATTTGCTCATTTACTTTTACAGAGGCCGATGAAACTCTTTGTAGAACAGCTTTCAAAGTATTATTTTAAAATGTATGAACAACTATGCTTTAAACTTTTATGGAAATAAAAGCGACGGTTTTTAAAAGTCTAAGCTACAGAAATTTATGGCTACTATAGAAATTTATAATGAATACCTTTATGTAAAACTATATTGAATGGACAACAACGACATACTAAAAAAACTGAGGGTAGCACTTTCGCTGCGCAACGACGATATCATTGAGATACTTTCTTTAGTAGATTTTGAAATTACAAAAGGTGCATTGGGCGATTTTTTTCGTAGCCCAGATCATCCGGGATATGTAGAGGCGCAAGACCAGGTTTTAAGAAATTTTTTAAATGGACTTATTATTTACAAAAGAGGTAAGTTGGAGGAACCAAAGAAAAATATACGAGACGAAGAAATATAGTTTATAAAAATGGTTCGATATTTTCGAACCATTTTTAATTTTATTTTGCCCTATCATACTGATTAGGCCACGATAAATTTTCTCCCAAAGCTTTAGCAGCGTTTAATGGAAAATAAGGATTACGCAAAAATTCTCTTGCTAAAAAAATCAGATCTGCCTCGTTGTTTTGCAAAATACCTTCAGCTTCTTCAGCCGTTGTGATCATTCCAACAGTACCGGTTGATATACCTGTTTCTCTTTTTATTTGTTCAGCAAAACTTACCTGGTACATTGGGGCCACAGGTATCTTTTGGTGGCGAGAGTTGCCACCGCTGGAGCAGTCCATTAGATCTACAGAAGCCCCTTTAAGCATTGTAGAAAGCTTTACGGAGTCTTCAACCGTCCACCCACCATCTACCCAATCGGTAGCGGAAATACGAACAAATAAAGGTACATTTTCACCAATTACTTTTCTTACCCCACCTACAATTTCCATTAAAAAACGACAGCGATTATCAAAACTTCCACCATACTCATCCTCTCTTAAATTACTTATTGGAGAAAGAAAACTGTTGAGTAAATATCCATGTGCTGCATGAATTTCTATTACTTTAAATCCAGCGTCTATCGACCGTTTAGCTGCTTTTTCAAAATCATTAATAGATTGCTTTATTTCTGCAACACTCATTTCTTTAGGTTGCGGTTCGTCCTCCATATAGCCAATACTACTTGGAGCCAAGGTTTGCCATGATGTATTATCTGTTAAAGCTTTCCCGCCTTTCCACGACACTTCATGACTTGCTTTTCTGCCCGCATGTGCAAGTTGAATACCTGGTACACTGCCTTGTGATTCGATAAATGCTGTTATGCGTTTTAAAAATTCAATGTGCTCATCTTTCCAAATTCCCAAATCGCCGGGCGTAATTCTTCCCTCCGGCGAAACTGCTGCGGCTTCGCTGATAACTAAGCCTGCACCACCAACAGCACGGGTGCCTAAGTGTACCAAGTGCCAGTCATTGGCAAAACCATCTACAGATGAATACTGGCACATGGGCGAAACGACGATTCTGTTTTTAAAGGTTATATCTCGTAAAGTGAATGAGGAAAAAAGTGCTGACATGCTCTTGATAATTTTATATAATTTACGATTGCAAAAAACGGTCCATGAAAAAATGATAGAGAGAAAAAAGTTCTATAAAAACAG
The DNA here is from genome assembly GCA_040400515.1 of Ferruginibacter sp. Classification (GTDB taxonomy): domain Bacteria; phylum Bacteroidota; class Bacteroidia; order Chitinophagales; family Chitinophagaceae; genus Ferruginibacter. Next base: position 108,998 of record JBBAQB010000009.1, read on the forward strand.
GTATTTAAAAATAATAGTCTGCACTCTTGCTATCGGATATGTATTTTTCCCTGGAAGCAAAAATAAAGCAAATCTTCGTAGAGTAAATGGGATATCACTAAAAAATTCTAACAAAAGCTACGAAGGCAAAGATTCATTCAACTACCGTTTTCTTGAAATTACAAATTATAAGAAGCCATTTGAAATTTTTTTGGGAAAGGAGTCAGGGGATTTTAAACCCGATTTCCAAAACGTGGACGTAATAAAGGTGGGTGACAGTATAAGTATTTATTACGACGAAAGTCTTCATACAAGAAGTTCGTTTGTAAATAATCTAACCTACTTTATTGACAGAAATGAAGAAGCTATTTATGTTAAAGGCAAAAGCGCCGCAATAAAAGTATATGGATTATTAATATTTACAATTCTGATGAGTGCTATAATAATTTATTTGAGTATGCGTTTTAACAAAAAGGTAAAACCTCAAACTTAACTTTAATTGTTTTTATCATAGACCACCGTAAACTTTATAGCCTGTCGTAAATTTATTTGATCCCATAATAAATTCCAATATTTAATCCCATGTTCCATAAATTTTCGGTTATAGGAGCGCTTTTTGTGTTTATTAATGAATACCTAAATGTAGGTTCTGCCATTAGATGAATGTTTCTGCACATTTTATAATCTACCCCAAAATTTATCAGCGGCAAGATGTTTATTTTTTTAAAATTGGATTTTGTAAATTCGGTTTTATTTTCTTCTCGTCCACTTAGATAGCTAGATTTTATTTTAGTCTTTGCATTTACTAAAAAGTTAGTTAATGCGCCTACACCGGAAACAAACCGAATATTTTTTTTACCGAAAGAAAACTTCGCTTTTATTGGAATACCAAGATATTGATAGCTGTAAATAAACTTGACTTTCGAGGGGGAAGCATCATCTGGAATTTCAAATGATAAATCCAAACTTTTTGTTTGATAGCCATTATTTGAATATTGAATACCAGTTTCAAAAGCCCAATTTTTAGAAGCATTAACGCAAAGATTCAGGCCTGTGCTGTATCCAAATTTAAAGATCTCAAACTCATTTCTGCTCTATATTATCCCATCATTAGATGCCTTTCCATCATTATTCTTAAGGGTTCGATAATTATAGTCAGATGAAAAATTATAGCCTATTAAAATTTTATCTTTTTTAGTTTGCTGTGCTTGTGAATGAAGAAACGAGAAAAGGATTAAGAAAATAAAAATTGGTTTCATAACTCATCTATTTTTATGCGATTGTTGAAAAGTAATTTTATCAAACAATTTACAAAATCACATCTATAAAAGCTCAGCAAAATTACTCCTGATCCCAATAGCCCCGATGGGCAGTAGTAGCTGCTCCCTACATTAAATGTAGGGACGGCACTACTACTAACAGCGGGATACAAATGCTTAGAAATGTTTCTTATGCCCATGCTCCTAAAAATTACGCATCTCTAAAAAATTAAAAGATGTTTTTGGTTGTTTATATTTGCAGCTATGGCAAATGAAGCAAACAATTTCGCGGAAATAATTTCGCATTGTAAAGAATACGGCTACATATTTCAAAGTAGTGAATTATATGATGGTTTGGCTGCAGTATATGACTACGGGCAAATGGGTGCGCAATTAAAGAAAAACCTAAGGGATGCATGGTGGAAAAGCATGACGCAACTTCATGAAAATATTGTAGGTATTGATGCGGCTATTTTTATGCACCCCACCGTGTGGAAGGCGAGTGGGCATGTGGATAGTTTTGGCGACCCAATGATTGATAACAAAGACAGCAATAAAAGATACAGGGTAGATCATTTGATTGAAGGATATGCAGAGGAGCAGGTGGCAGTTGGCAGAGCGCAGTTGGCAGAGGATGTACTTGCTTCAATGGATGCTTTTTTTGCAGTAAATGATTATGCGGGACTAAAAAAATTAATTGAAGACCACAACATAAAATGCGGCATCAGCAAAACCTGCAACTGGACCGAGATTAGAGAGTTTAATTTAATGTTCAGTACAAAAATAGGTGCAGTATCTGATGAGGCTGATACTATTTATTTACGCCCCGAAACGGCACAAGGTATTTTTGTAAACTTTTTGAATGTGCAAAAAAGTGGCCGTATGAAAATACCTTTTGGTATTGCACAAACGGGCAAGGCTTTTAGAAACGAAATTGTCGCACGCCAGTTTATTTTTCGGATGAGGGAGTTTGAACAAATGGAAATGCAGTTTTTTGTGCGCCCGGGATCGCAAAAAAAATGGTACGATTACTGGAAAGATACCCGCAAAAAATGGCATGAGAGCATTGGTATTCCTGCGGAGAAACTGCGTTTTCACGATCATATTAAACTGGCACATTATGCAGATATGGCGCTGGACATTGAGTTTGAATTTCCGTTTGGCTGGAAGGAACTGGAAGGCATACACAGCCGAACTGATTTTGACCTTAACCAACATGCTACTTTTAGCAAAAAGAAAATACAGTATTTTGATAACGACTTAAACGAAGATGGAAAACCTTACGGAAACTACACACCCTATGTGGTGGAAACTTCTGTTGGTTTGGACCGGTTATTTTTAACCGTGCTCAGTCTAGCTTACCAAAATGAAACCTGGACAAAAGAAGATGGGACCGAAGATAGCCGTGTCGTTCTGAAAATACCAGCAAAACTTGCTCCTACAAAACTGGCTATTTTGCCGCTGCTCAAGAAAGATGGCTTACCCGAAATTGCGAAAGAATTGATGAACGAATGCAAGCAATATTTCCATTGTTTTTATGAAGAAAAAGATGCGATAGGAAAACGCTACCGCCGTATGGATGCAATAGGTACACCGTTCTGCGTAACCATAGATCACCAAACAAAAGAAGACAATACAGTTACCATTCGTTATAGAGATGATATGAGGCAGGAAAGAATTGCCTTGAGTGAAGTGAGGAAATTGGTGGCGGGATTAGTGGGGTAAAGATGTCTTACTGGATACTGGGTAACAAAATAAAATGTAATAAATATAAAAAGTGGCAGTTATAACATTCACTGCCACTTTTTAATTAAGTATACAAGTATTATTCTATAATTTTTTCTACATACAACAACTTTCCATTCTCATCTATTCCTTCAACGATTACTTTAAATTTTTTACAGATATCATCATTGTAAAATTCGATGTTAGCATTATTACCTGTTTGTTTTAAAGAAGGGTTCCAATAGATTGTTGGTCGAATATCCTTCAATGATTCATCAGGATTAATTCTTGAATAATTGATTTCGCTAAATTCTCTTGTAACAGAATAGCCTAGCTTTTTTATGAAGTCAAAACCTTTTTGTCGCCAGTCTCGTATAGATTTCCCCTTCACCGTATACAACGCAATGGCGCCTCTGGTAGCACCAAGAATAACAGCGGTGTTGCCTTTGTATACTTTTAGCAGCCCTATATCCTCTGCAAACAATGATTCTACAACATCTACTGACACAGGTATTTCATTTAAGAAAAACTGCACACCTCCTGGTTCATTTTCTGAAAAATAATCTGCACCTTGGTATCTGGTAAAGTTTACCTGGGTTCCTGTATCTGCTCTGATAATACTGATGCCAGGTACGTTTCTTCGTAAAAATTGCCAGATATCTCCAAAGTTCACATCTGTATTTATAGCAATGGTTTGATCACTTTCAAAAAAAATATCGCTGGAGTAAAGTTTGTTGAGTGAATCAATAGCGGAAGATTTTTTAGCTTTTACTACAACACTTTCTAAAGTTTTAGACTTGTCTTTTTCATTTTGAATTGTGATGGTATTTAGAAACTGCTTGATTGTTTCGTTTGCTGTTGCAACAGCAGGATTGTTCCAGCTAAATGGTTTCTTAAGAGTATCAAAGAATGGAAGATCAAATTTTACACTAACAATGGCATTTTTATTTGCAAGATTAGCTCCTTGATAAAAAATAGTCGCTTCTTTATTAAAATCAATATTATCTACCACAAAAACAGACGATGCATTGGTATTTGCCTGAGAAATAATTTTTGTAGAATCTTCTCCATTAATAATCAGGTTAATTTTGCCTTCTTTCAAGGCGGGCTTGCCATTACTTTCTAAAACTTTTCCTGTGATTTTTATACTTCTTTCAAAAGGATAAATTAGCGGCGCATATTTGTTTGCTATTACATCTTCCAGCTTGTACCTACGCCAGCCATTTGTTAGCATAACGAGATCTAAATTATCTAGCGTTTGTTTATCCTTAGATCTGAAATAAGTGCCGGGCTGATAAATTTTATTATTAATGTCAGATGACATTAATAAATAAGATAGAATATTTTGATTCTCATTATTGAATGTATTTGCATTGGTTATAGAAATGACCGCGTCAACATTTTTAAATTCAGCTAAATTAATTTTTAAACTATTCTTCTTTCTCTTTTCATAATTAATTATGTCAGCCGTTATCAAGGAGCTGTCTAATTGGTGATTAGCTACAAATAGAAGCCGTTCTGCAAGTGGTACTCCTTCCTGGGTAAGAACAGTAATTTGCATAATTCCCGGCGGTAAGTTTTTTTTGGGAATGGCGACAGCATCGAGCCCTTCATCTAAATTTAATTTACCAATGTATACTAATTCATAATTTATTTGAGCCAAAAGTATTAGATTATTGTACTTGGCAGCATTTTGTTTGGTTCTGTTTACAGATGCAAATATTTTACTCAAACTCGTATTGTCTACTGACAATACAATACCTTCCCCTAAAGCTTTAGGTAAAAGAAATATTTGATTCAATTTACCCTCACTTGTTATTTGTGCCTTATAGGTTTCATTTATTTTAGGGGTGATTTCGATCTTCGTCATTCCACCTATCATTGTTTCGAATTTTGAAACAACTTCATTTTTCTCATTTAAGATGTTACCCTTAAGAGCATAAGGAATGCCATATTCGTTCGTAGCTTTAATAACAACCACACTTTTTACACCATCAATTAAATTGCCTCCCTCCGGATAAAAATTTACAAAAAAACTCTCTTTTATTTTTGAAACGGATGTTGGATTTTTTTGATCATTTGGATTTTTTATTATTATTTTTTTTTCAAAAATAAAATCCGGAAAATTTAACATCCATAATGTATAGGCTCTAACTGTATATTCACCGCTTAAAAAATTACTTTTTGTATCAAATGCATTGTTCGATGAACCTCTTTTTAATTTGAGCATTTTTTTATCAACCAGTATTCCATCTCCATTTATCAACTCAACGTATAAAATTTTGCTTAAAACAGTTGCATTGTTATTTAATGTTACAAAGGCTTTAAACCAAACAGTTTCACCAGAGAGATAAAAATTTCTATCGGTTGTTACATACGCTTTTTCTTGAGGTTGAAGCAAGGAAAACGAATCTATAGCATTTACTAGAATCCTATCTGTTATTTGAGAAGAGACAGTATTTCCAATCAACAAAAAGATTACAATTACAAAGTTTCTGTACATAAGTGCTTTATAAAAATTAAAAAAAAAGCGTTGCACAAATGCAACGCTTAAAAATACTTTATTATTTATTAAGGTAATAAAATACCACTTATTTCATGTAACACCGCATTGCTTGCAATAATATCAGGGGTAGTTATTGTTGAAGCTGTAGTATTGGATATTCCTTTTACAGTTACAGGTGTACCTGTAGTTATAATTACGTTAGAACCTTGTAATGTTTTGGTACTTCCTGCTTTAAAGGCAATTGAAAAATTGCGAGACTGTATAATATGATACCTCAATGTGTTTGTTAAGGTTGTTACTTGTGCAGGTGTAAGTGCACCTATGGTTGCTAAACTTGTATAACCTGCTGCAATCATACTTGCATTGCTAATTAAAAAAATGGTAGTAGCAGAACCTGTAGCAGGTGCAAAAGTTGTCGTAATACCTGCTTTAGATATAGCAGAATCCATCAAACTATAATTAGGATTACTTTTTATAATTGTTCTTGCAGGAATGTTAGGAAGAGCTAAAAATTTATCAATCTTATGAATAATACCATTGGAACAATTAATATCAGTTTCTAGCACTTTTGCAGCATTAATATACGTTGTATTTGTAGTGAGATTTTTCGATGAAAAATTACTAAATCCTGCCATTGATGCCATAGGAGCATTTGGTCCTACAGGAAATTCAAAACTTGTTCTTTTCAAATTTTGAAAATGATTAAACAGCATAGCTGTGAGGGTAATTGAATCAACAGTTGCTAAGGTAGCATCTGTTATACCTGCGGCTGCCAATGCTGCATTGGTAGGAGCAAGTATTGTAAAAGGACCAGGCCCTTTGGTAAAAGACTCTAGCTTTGCTTGTGTTACAGCTTTTTTAAATAAACTTAATTCAGGATCGGCAGCAAGCTTTGTGTCAATCGTATCAGTTGCCAATACAACATCATCTTTTTTGTTGCACTGCGCAAATAATATTACTGTTAGCAATAAAACAGCAACCCTTTGAAAAACAGATTTTATTTTCGTGTTCATAATATTTTTATTATTGATTTACAATTACTGATATATTTGGTGCTAATGTTGCAAGCGTACTACCATTGTAACCTCTCGATAACATGGTATATATTCTTTGATTAGACAATGCAAAAAACCTTCTTGCAATTGGTTGGGTTGTTGTTGCTGCCCCTGCTGGTCTAATATAAAATGAATCTGAAATTGGCAATGGAAGATCAAAACTTGGTGAAGCAGCTTTGTAATTTACATTTCCTTGAATCAAGGTTGCTGTAGCTGCGTTAGCTCCTTTATACAAATCAACCGCTGTGACATTAGGCATAGTATTTACAAATTTAAACCGAGCAAAACCACTGTCAGGTTTAACCTTGGTATCTTCCAATGCAAAACCGGTAGTATTTGCAGCAGTATCAGTTATGTAAAATGTATAATTAATGTTTGCTGCAAAAGCCTGGTTAAATTCAAACAACTTAGTCATTATATTGCCGGTTGCTGGCACAGGTCTAAATCCCTGAATTTTGGCGGTTCCTGGCTTTACAAATAAATAATCTCCATTACTTAATCCGTTCATATTTAAACCGCCTCCAGGAAAACTAATGGGCGCAGCTAGTGTGTTGCTCACAGGCACATCATTAACATAAAGTATAGTATTTGGGTTTACTGTATAAGCAGAAAAAAATCCGAGTTTAACCTGAGCTGATCCATCATTTGAAGTACGTTCAGTTACTTGGTATGTGTTTTTTTCACAACCTACCAATGCTGACAACAAAAGCAAGGTAGAAGGCAATATTATATTAAATTTCATCATCGTTTATTTAAATTGAAAAAAATTAAGGTTTGCTAAACCAAGTTTCGTAGGTATGATAGTCTCCATTGAGTGCTCCTATTCTAAGAAGTTCATCACGGTTCCAAACATATTCACTGTTAAATCTTGGTCTTACTCTATAAACCGGTTTACCAAAATTTTCTGCTGCTACTACAGGCAATGAGAAATTCTTATATACCTGTAATCCTGAGACAGGGTCTAAATCTAACCAATGGTACCGACGCATATCTACAAAAGTTTCAAAGAAACCCCAACCCCATAATGAAATGTATTTTTGCAACATAATATCCGATAAGGTTAATGTGGCAGGGCTATTTTTTACATTTGTACTGTTTAAATATGTTGACCTTTCTGTTGCAGTTATTGGGCTGCCTGTGAACAATACACCGTTACCTCTTGGCATTGTGGCTCTATTAATGAAATCAAAATGTAAATTAATGCCATTGGTATAAGCAGTTAGTGCAGTAGATGCATCTCCTTTTCTTAAAGCAGCTTCCGCTTTCATAAATTGTATTTCACTTGCCGTCATTACTGGCATTACAACCCTATCTCCAAATAAATAATGTTTGTATAAAGGGTTAAAAACAGTTGCTGAAGGGTTTAGATAAATACTATCTGCCCATGGCACTGGTACTCTTTTACGAGCATTTAACCAATTGGTAGTTCCTACGGCGTATGAACCTGTAAGTGTTGCAAACGGTTCACCTGTGCCGGGTCCCACTCCTCTAAAACCACCATTGCCGTTTGTTGTATCTTCAGAGGCAGTTAACAAATGCCTCATTCTCGGATCTCTCAGCGCTGCATTTAAAGGACTTGGTGTAACACCGGCTAAAGTAGTACCGTCTAATAATTTTACAATAAAATCAGACTGGCGAAAAAGAGTAAGATTATTTCTGAATGTACCAAAAAAGTTAGCATCATCGTTTTTAGCAGCATCGAATGGAATTAAAAAATCATCTGCTGGTGTTACCAATGAGCGATTACAAAAAGCTATCACTGAGTCTGCATTGTAACTTGCTTTATTTGTAATACGATGTGCATTGCGGGCCATTAACCCCCATGCAAATTTTATCCATTTTGCATTGCTACCATCAAATACATAATCGCCTTTTATTAATCTGGTTGTTGATACTTCGTTATCAGTTCTTGTTAAATTTTTAATCCCCAATCTCAACATAGAATCAACTGCCGCATACACGGTTTCTTGATCATCGTATTTAAAAAAGGCTTTATTTTCAATAAATGCTTCTTTAAAGATAATTTCACCATGGTAATCTGTTGCATATTGAAACATCATACCTTTCAATACTTGAGCTGCTCCTACATAATCCCACTGGCCTTTAATACTTCCTGTTTCAATAATATAATCAAGGTTTTTTCCTAACCCAAAATAGCATTGTCTCCAAATATCTCCGTTAGCATCACTACCTCCTGCATAACTCATAAAATCAAACACCCCTGCATTTGCACTATTATTTACACCCCAGTTTTGAATGTATTTACTCACATACCTAGCATCAAATTGTAACCCTCTTGGTATAGCACCTAACATAGCAGGGAATACAGAAGAAGCATCAGGATTTTGAGGGGTATCTTCATCTCTATTTATATCCAAATATTTTTTACAACCACTAACCGAAACTAAAATGACAAGCGCAGCTAGTATTGAGAATAATCTATATTTTTTCATAACAAATAATTTCATGTTTTTTAAAATTGAACTTTTAACCCAAAATTTAATCCTCTAGGCGTAGATACTGATCCATAATCAATACCTGAACCTCCATATCCTCTGGAAAAAGCAGTATTGGCATTTACACTAGGATCTGCTCCTGTATAATTGGTAATGATAAATAAATCCGTACCTGTAACAAATACAGATGCACTACTTAATACCTTTTGTCTCTTAAGAAAAGATTTAGGCAAAGTATAACTCAATGTTGCATCTCTCAATCTTACCCAATCAACTGTTTCTATAAAATCAGCTTCAGTGGTATTACCTGCAGCATAATAATCAGCTCTGTAATATGGATTTACTGTAATCGTATTTGCTGTTGGATTGGTAGTATTTTGCAAACCATCATTCAAAACACCGCTTATAACAATTGGCGTTTCTCTGTCTAAAGTACGCTTACTTAATCCACTGACATATAAGTAGTATTCATTTCCGTTAAACACATCACCGCCTTTTCTAAAGTCTAGGTTAAAACTAAAGCTGAAATTCTTGTATGAAAATGAATTAATTAAACCAATTTTATATTTTGACTGCCTATCCCCCACAGGAACAAAATCTGCAGATCCAATTACTGTTGGCAAACCAGATGTTGGGCTTATCAATAATCGACCACCTGTGCTTCTTGACAAGGGTGTTGCTGCCAATGCACCAATTGACGATCCAGGGAATACCTGGCTTCTTACATTCCCAAAAACCCAGGTATCTGCATCATAATAGGTAGATAAATCAAGTGGAAGACTAATTACTTTCCCTCTGTTTCTATCAAAGTTTACCGTAACATCCCAATTAAACTTTTTCTTTTGTATAACCGCAGCAGTTAGTGTGGCTTCTAATCCTTTATTCTCTACTACACCACCATTAAAATATTTTAAGATGGCACCAGTTCCATAACTCGCCCTGTTCGAAATGATCTGTCTGCTACTTTGCAATTGGTAAAATGTAAAATCCAAACCTAATCTACTCTTAAAAAATTTAAGTTCTGCACCATATTCAAAGTTTTTAGTGTATTCAGGTGCTAATCCTACGTTGCTTCCTGTCACCGTAAATGCATAACCACCACCTGTAGAGGTTGCTTGTCCAAATTGTGGATCAATGATGTATGGATTTGCAGGGCCTTTACCTGTTGTACCATAACTTATTCTAGCTTTTCCGTAACTAAACCAGTCATATTTATCAAACACTTTCAAATCGCCAAAAATAAAACTCAACGAAGCTGAACCATAATTAAAAAACGGATCTTTCTCTACAATATCACTTAAAAAGGTACTTGTACCTTCTCTAGATCCTGCTACAGAAGCATACACTAAGTTATTAAATGACAAATTATAGTTTCCAAAAAATCTAACTTTTCTACTTTTTATCAAACTTGTTTTTGCAAATAATGTAAGAGGATCAGTATTGTTCAGTGATTTAAAGTTTTGTTCAAAAAAACGTTCTCCTTTTTGAGCTTCAATTTTGGTCACATTTTCAATATTGGTAAATCCACCAATTAATGAATTTGAAAATTTACCAAATGTCTTTTTTATAGTACCTCTAAAAATATTATTGAAGTTTTTGGTATTTTGCTCATAAACAGAATAAACACCATTGGTACTAAAACCTAATCTACTGTTGGGATTAAAAATAAAATCACCCGTTTGGCTGTAAACATCCAAACCGGTAATGTTTGTAAAGTTTAACCATTTGTAAGGGTTAAAATTCAAAGTAAAAGTAGAAGCCAATCTGTCGGTTTTATCTTCTCCACGGTTTTTATTTACATCCCATAGAGGATTGTCAAACTCTGCTCCCAATGTAGTAGAAGTTGTTCTGTACAATTTTCTTGTTCCGTTAGGATTTTGGTAATCTCTAATATCTATATCACTTGGAAAATTTAATAAATTAAGCAAATAACCTCCTGCACCACGAGATGATTTGCTTGTAGCAGAATTTGAATATGTTATTGCTGTAACTAAATTAAATTTTGGAGAAACCTTTGCTGTACCTGTTAAACCAAAAGTAGTTTTCTTGTAAGTATCATTGGGCACAACACCTTTTTGATTAAAAAAACTTCCTGAAAATCTGTAAGTAGCTACATCATTTCCACCATCAACATCAATAGCGTGTCTTTGAGAAAAACCTGTTTGAAAAAAGTTTTTTACGTTATCATATAATTGCGTTCCTTCTTTATACTTAGGTCCAAAATAACCATAAACAGAACCTATGGCAAAGGGGTTTACTGTAGCATTAGCATCTGCAACACCTACTGAACCTCTACCATATGTAGTTTGAATTTCTGGAAACATGTATAACTTTTCTGTACGAAATGCATTGCTATACCTCATAGTAGCTTTACCAGACTTACCTTTTTTTGTAACTACCACTACTGCGCCTGATGCACCATCTGAACCATATAATGCTGTAGCTTCAGGGCCTTTAAGTATTGTAACGCTCTCAATATCTTCTGAGTTTAAATCCATGGCTCTGTTACCATAATCAGAATTACGATTATTAAAACTAACACTACCTGCTGATGCTAAGTTTTCTCCATTCATTGTTTGATTATCATATGGAACACCATCTACAACAAACAAAGGAGAGTTATTACTTCCTATTGAAACAGCTCCTCTTAATACAATAGAGGTAGATGCGCCTGGAGAACCTGCAGTTGGAGTAATAGTAGCTCCAGCTACACGACCAGATAAAGCATTTAACCAATTGTCCCTTTGAGTTTCGGCAATAGCCTCGCCCTTTACTTCTTGTGCAATATAGCCCAACTCTCTTTTGCTTTTCTTAATACCATAAGCAGTTACTACCACTTCTCCGAGTTGCTTTTGTGCTTGAACTAATCTGATATTGATTTTAGCATCGCTCCCTAATCTTACTTCCTGCCGGCTATAATCAATAAATGTAAATACCAGAGTTTGGCCCGATTGGGCGTTAATAGAATAGTATCCTACTGTATTGGTTTTTGTAGCGGTTTGTGTTCCCTTTACGGTTACAGTAACATTTTGAAGTGGTTCTTTATCGTCATCTCCAATGACCACACCCGAGTAATTTGTATTTTGGCTGAAAGCAGTACTGCCCGAAAACAGCAGTAATAGCCATAATACGTTTTGCGTTAATTTTCTCATAACAAGCATTTTTGGTTTATTTTTTTAAAAAACATAAAGGGGATTTTAAGACACATTTATGACAAACAAAGTAAAACAAATTAAAGCTAAATTAACAAATCATTATAATTTTTTTTTAAAAAGCAACTTCCGATAAACGATAATAAAAATTGATAACCATCTAATTAATAATATTTTACAAAAAAATAAAGTCAAAATTACGTTTACAGCCTCTACAAATGTTAGACAAACAACACGTTCAAATGGCTGCTCTTTTTCTATATTTAATTTTTATAAATTAACTACCAATCATTTTATAGGCATAAAATGCTACTCAAATAGTTTACACTGCACACATGTTAGTTAAGTTTTTTTGGTAAAACAGATTAATTCCTTAGTTTTAACGTGAAGAATAGCTTCAAACCCATTATTTACTAACCATAAACTCAATTAACATGGCAGGAAAATTAACAGCGTATTGCATGAAGACGAAGGAAAAAAATGTTGAAATGCAAGATGCAGTGATCACAAAAACATCCCGTGGTGGCTACATGGCTCAGGGCAATGACGGTAAAGGAAATAAAATGACAACTATGCTTGGCGAAGCGAGAGCTTTGGAGGCTGTAAAAGACGGTGTAGCTAAAAAAGGCTGGTAAGCAATAGATTTTAGATACAAGATTTTAGACATAAGAACAAGCAGCTCGATTAAGGGCTGCTTTTCTTTTTCGGCTGCTTTTATTTTTGGTTAATCAAGTTTTTGAAATGCCAAAGCTTTCTCTAAAAACCTATACATACTAGTCATGGTTTTTATATCTTCCACCACCAGTATTCCATTTTTACCTACCTGTTTTAGTTTAGCCTTATTGGTGCCTTTTTGTAAAAACAACAATACCTTATTGAATGTATCACTTTGAAAATAGGGCGACTCCGGATTTGAAACAAAAAAACATTTCAATACATCGTTCTTTAAAAACATTCTTTCAAACCCAAGCTCCACAGCCATTTTGCGGCAGCGAACGGTGGTAAATAAATCTTCTACCTGCGCAGGTATAGCACCAAAGCGGTCCTGCATTTCTGCATGAAAAGCAATCAAATCTTCTTCGGTATCACAATTATCTAAACGGCTGTACAGCGATAATCTTTCTGTAATACTTTCTACATAACTATCCGGAATAAGAATTTCCAAATCCGTATCTATCGAACAGTCTTTTACAAAATCATCCTGCTGTTGTATTTCCTCTTTAAACAAATCCCTGAATTCATTTCTCTTCAATTCCTTCACAGCCTCGTCCAAAATTTTCTGGTACATTTCAAAACCAATTTCAGCGATAAAACCACTTTGCTCTCCACCAAGCATATTCCCTGCACCACGTATATCAAGGTCACGCATGGCAATTTGAAAACCACTGCCAAGATCGCTGTATTGCTCCAGCGTACTTAATCTTTTTCTACTGTCAGTTGGCAACGTGCTCATAGGTGGGGCAAGCAAATAACAGAAAGCTTTTTTATTACTTCGACCAACCCGCCCTCGCAACTGGTGCAAATCGCTCAGTCCAAACTGGTGCGCATTGTTCACAATAATGGTATTTACATTCGGTATGTCCACCCCACTTTCTACAATATTTGTACAAACAAGTACATCATATTTTTTGTCCATAAAATCGAGGATGGTATCTTCCAACTGGTCACCGTCCATTTGGCCGTGTGCGAAAGCTATGCTCACATCGGGGCACAGGCCTTGTATCAAGCCTTTCATTTGGGGCAAATCTTTTACGCGGTTGTGAATGAAGAAAACCTGTCCGCCTCGTTCTACTTCGTAATAAATGATATCCCTTATTGCGTCTTCATTAAATACCTGCACTTCGGTTTGAATGGGTTGCCTGTTTGGTGGTGGCGTGTTGATGATACTCAAATCTCTTGCACCCATCAAGCTAAACTGTAACGTTCGTGGAATAGGGGTTGCAGTCAATGTGAGTGAATCAACGGTAGTTCTCAAGGTTTTTAATTTCTCCTTTGCAGCAACACCAAATTTTTGCTCTTCATCAATGATCATGATGCCAAGGTTTTTAAACTGTACATCTTTACCAAGCAAACCATGTGTACCAATAATGATGTCTATTTTTCCTTCTTTTAATTTGGTGAACGTTTCCTTTTTTTGCTTCGCAGTTTTAAACCTGTTTACAAAATCGACCGTTACAGGAAAATCTTTTAACCGTTCGCTAAACGTTTTATAATGCTGATACGCCAAAATAGTTGTAGGTACCAATATCGCCGCCTGCTTTCCATCGCACACCGTTTTAAATGCGGCACGAATGGCAATTTCTGTTTTACCAAAACCAACGTCGCCACACACCAGCCTATCCATCGGGATTGGCTTTTCCATATCTCTTTTTACATCTTCACTCGCCTTTGCCTGGTCAGGTGTGTCTTCGTAAATAAAACTTGCTTCCAGCTCTGTTTGCATGTAATTATCCGGACTGTGAGAAAACCCTTCGAGGCTTTTACGTTGGGCGTATAATTTTATAAGATCGGTGGCAATATCTTTAACCTGCTTCTTTGTTTTGTCTTTTAATTTTGCCCACACATCGCTCCCCAGTTTGTTCATTTTAGGTATGCTTCCTTCCTTGCCGCTGTACTTACTTATTTTGTGTAGCGATGAAATATTTACATACAGCAAATCGCCATCCTTGTATTGAATGCGCACTGCCTCCTGCATTTTTCCGTTGGCATCAATCTTCTGTAACCCACTGTACACACCTACTCCGTGGTCTATATGACTTACGTAATCGCCGGGTTGTAGCTCCCGCAACGTTTTTAAAGTAAGCGCTTTGTTTTTGCTAAAAGCCTGTTTTACTTTGTATTTATGGTATCGCTGAAATATCTGGTGATCCGTATAACAAACCAGTTTTAAATCATCATCAATAAAACCTTCGTTAATAGAAAATGGTATGGGCGTAATTTGTATCTCAGCTTTCAGATCGGTGAAAATACTGTGAAGTCTTTCCAGCTGTTTAGCGTTATCGGCAAATATGAAAATATTGTAATCTTTTGCTTCCAAAGATTGAAGATCTTTTATGAGCAAATCGAATTGTCTATTAAAAGATGGTTGGGGTTTTGTCTCGAATTTAAAAGTTGTCAGGCTGAGCTTGTCGAAGCCGGTTTGGTTTATATAAAGTTCGTTTTCTGACTGCACCGCCTTCGACAAGCTCAGGCTGACATCGTTATTACTTAAACCAAAATAAGCCTTCTTCCCAATCTCTACAATATGCCTTTCTTTTATCTCATCTTCCAGTGTTTGTGCATTAACAAAATCAGCTGCATTCAACTCTTTTACAAATAAATTATCGGTAGCATTTTCATCTATTTCTTTAAAAGTAAAAAGGGAAACACCATCCGTTTCATCTTGTATTTTTTCTTTAATAAATTCCCAGTCTTCCATCCACACCACGGTATTCACCGGTAAAAACTCAATCAACGAAACTTTTTCTCCAGTTTCAAATTGGGTTTCTACATTGGGGATAATATTTACCTGCAACAATTTTCTTTCGCTCAACTGCGTTTCGGGGTCAAAAATGCGGATGCTGTCCACCTCATTTCCAAACAATTCAATACGGTAAGGTTTTTCATTCCCAAAAGAATAAATATCTAATATACCACCACGAATAGCAAACTGACCAGGCTCATAAACAAAATCGGTTTTCGAAAAGCCATGCTCTATAAACCGCTGCAGCATGCTGTTTACATCCAACTCATCAGCCTGTTTTATACTGATGATATTTTCGGATAATGTTTTTGACAAGACAACCTTTTCAAAAATTGCTTCGGGATAAGTAACCACTATTTTCTTTGCGGCCCCCACCCGACCTCCCCCAAAGGAGGAGGAGAAGGACTGCGTAATTTTTGTCAAAGCTTCTGTACGAAGCATTACATGGCTGCTGTTTAAAAGCTGGTAGTTTTTTTTATTTTTAAACGAGGAGGGAAAATAAAATACATCCAGCGCACCGGTAATATTTTCTAATGAATTGTGAAAGTAAGCCGCTTCTTCTGCATCTCTTAAAATTACGAGATGGTTTAATTGCGAAGCCGCCTCGTTGCTATGAACTGCTGCTAAAATGAATTGAGAAGCACTTCCATTTAGCCCTTTTAAATGCAGTTGCTGAGGTTTAGACCCCGACAAAGTAGGGGCAGGCAATGTAATGCCATCCACAATTTTAAAACTGCGGGGATCATTTTTGTACATACTCATCAACACATCTGCATTCATATCCTGATGTAAAGGTAAAATTCTTAAATTTAAAATAGACCAATATCTATGTCGCTAAATACTAAACTTTCTCATTTCGGTATATATATTTTCACAATCGGCAATTTTATAATTTGCCAATTAACCATAACTTACAGCAAACTTTCATTATGCTACAACCTTGGCAAACAGCAACCGTCATAAAAATTGAACAGCAAACGTACAACACCCGACGCTTTTTTATACAAATGCCCGATGCTACTGCGTTTGATTTTAAGCCCGGTCAGTTTGTAACATTGGATTTGCCCATACACGAAAAACCAAACAAACGTTTGCGCAGTTATTCAATAGCCAGTTGGCCCGATGGCAGTAATGTGTTTGAATTGTGCATTGTATTGTTGGAAGGAGGCGCAGGGACAACTTATTTATTTAATGAAATAAAAGAAGGTTCCCAACTCACCCTTCGTGGGCCGGTTGGTGTATTTACCTTAGACGCTCATGCGCTTGAAAATGATCTGTTTTTAATTTGCACAGGCACCGGGATTGCTCCTTTTAGAAGCATGTCGAATTATATTAAACTACACAGTCTATCTCACAGAAATATTTACCTGTTGTTTGGTTGCCGCACAAAAGCAGATCTACTGTATTTTGAAGAACTAAAAGAATTGAGCGAAAGCATGCCGAATTTTCATTACATACCAACCTTGAGCCGTGAGCCTTGGGAAGGAGCAAACGGATATGTACATGAAGTGTATGAGAATATTTTAAAAGCAAATAACAATCCGGCGGCAAACTTTATGCTTTGTGGCTGGCGTGCAATGATAGACGAGGCAAAAATTAGAATTGTAAATTTAGGCTATGATAGAAAGGCTGTGCATTCGGAGTTGTATGGATGACAACGAAGGCGCTTGTTCAAGGTTCATAGTTTGAGGTTCAAGGTTTACAAACTTTGAACCATCAACCTTCAACTTTAAACCAAATCCTCTAACTTAAAACTTTCCTTCATCCTAATCCCCTTTTCCGTCATTTGCAATGTGCAACATTCAATGGTTGGATCATGCTCAAAAAATAGTACATAATCATTTTGCTGCGCTTCTGTAAGAAATGATTTTTTTTCATTTAAAGTTGTGAGCGGAAACATATCATATGCCATCACATAAGGTAAAGGAATATGCCCTGCAGACGGAAGCAAATCAGCCATATACAAAATCGTTTTCCCCTTGTAATTTATTTGTGGCAACATCATGGCTTCAGTATGGCCAAACACTTGGCGAATTATAATATTAGCCAGAAAATCATTTGGATGATCTTCGATAAATTTTAGTTTGCCGCTTTGTTGTATGGGCAATATATTCTCTTTTAAGAAAGAAGCTTTTTCTCTGTCGTTGGGCTCTGTTGCCCATTGCCAATGCCTTGCATTGCTCCAGTAAGTAGCATGTTTAAATGCAGGCACAAGTTTGTCGTCTACTTTTTCTATCGCCCCACCGCAATGGTCAAAATGAAGATGAGTAAGAATAACATCGGTAATATCATTTTTTGTAAAATCATGTTTCGCCAAAGATTTTTCCAATGTATCATCGCCATGCATGTAGTAATGACCGAAGAATTTTTCATCCTGTTTGTTGCCCATGCCTGTATCTACCAATACCAATCTTCCTTCATCTTCAATAAGCAAACAACGCAGCGCCCAACTACACATATTGTTTTCATCTGCAGGGTTTATTTTATTCCACATGCTCTTTGGCACTACGCCAAACATAGCACCACCATCTAATTTAAAATGGCCTGCATTTATGCTGTATAATTTCATAAAAAATTTAAATTTTTATCTGACTTCTTTTGTGCAGTGATGGTTGTAAACAATAATAGTAATCCGATAATAAAAAAGACCATAATGGCCAGTACGCTGTTGCGCATATTCCCTGTAAGTTCTTCCAATAATGCAAAAGTAAACAGCCCGATTACAATAGCAATCTTTTCTGTTACATCATAAAAACTAAAGAAGGAAGCAGTATCTTTTGTAGCAGGCATTAGTTTGCTGTAAGTGCTTCTGCTAAGCGATTGTATACCACCCATTACAATTCCGACAGCGGCAGCTATAAAATAAAATTGTATGGTTGTGGTAGTTAAATATGCAGCAAGACAAATAAATATCCACAATACAACCACAAAAGCCAACACTTGTAAATTACCAAATTTTGTGGCAAGTTTTGCGATTAAATAAGCCCCGGCAATAGCCACAATTTGAATAATAAGTATGGTAACAATTAAATTTTTTGTTGGCATATTTAATTCCTTTGCGCCAAAAAGAGCTGCCGCCAGCATTACTGTTTGCACACCCATATTATAAAAGAAAAAAGAAGCAAGAAATCTTTTAAGAATGGGCATTTTTTTTAACTCATTAAAAACTTTTTTAAGCTCAATAAAACCGTTGGCAAAGATATTTTTTTCAGGCCTATTTGCACTTGCTACTCCTACAGGTAAACGGCTGAATGGTATTTGCGCAAACCCAAACCACCAAAGGCCCACAAGCACAAAAGATATCCTTGCAGCCAATGCACCATCTTTCATGGTAAATACAAAAACAAGGCAAATAATCTGAAGTATAACACTACCAATATAGCCCATGGTAAACCCTTTTGCGCTCACCATATCCTGATCTTTCTCTGCTGCTATTTCGGGTAAATAAGAGTTATAAAAAACAAGGCTACTCCAAAAACTTACACACGCTATTACCACACATGCTATACCTATACCCAAATTAATTTCGCCTGTAAAAAAGAAAAGACATGCGCAGGCAATACTTCCGGTTGTGCAAAAGAATCGCATGAAATTTTTCTTATTCCCTTTGTAATCTGCTATAGATGATAGTACAGGAATTAGAATTGCCACAAGCAAAATAGCAAATGCAATGGCATAATTATACAGCGCAGTGTTCACAAATTTTCTCCCCAAAAAGACAACAGTATCATCGTTACCTATTTTGGTAACACTCTCGTAGTAGGCAGGAAAAATGGTGGAGGTTATTACAAGGTTGTAAACAGAATTTGCCCAATCGTACATGGCCCATCCATTTACTATTTTTTTAGAAGCAGTTTGCATGTTGTAGTTATGAATAATGAAAATACAGAAAAATTTGGAGTTATGAAATTAGCTTAACCGCAGAGTTTTGGCGTTAAAGGTTTTACGCAGAGAATCAATAATTAAAAAATGAATACAAAAATTTTCTCTGCGCAACCTCTCTTCTCTCTTTTCTCTGCGGTGAAAAAAAATCCTACCCGGCTATAATGCCTTGCCATATAAGTATCAACAAAACAATACCCACAATAATCCTATAAACGCCCCATACTTTAAAGCCATATTTCTTTACAAAGTTGATAAAGAATTTTATAGCAATAACAGCCACTACAAAAGCAATTATATTTCCTACAGCAAGCAGTTTTATTTCTTCTGTACTAAACCCGCCTGCTTCTTTATAATACTTTAGCAATTTATAACCGGATGCAGCAAGCATGGTTGGTACAGCCAAAAAGAAGGAGAATTCCGCCGCCTCACTTCTGGTAAGTTTTTGTTGCATACCGCCAATGATAGATGCTGCACTGCGGCTCACACCGGGTATCATGGCCAAGCATTGCCAAATTCCGATGATGAAGGCATTCACCGGTTTAATTTCTGCTTCGCTGTGTATGCGTGACCGTGTAAAAAGTTTATCTACAAACAATAAAATAATACCACCAACGAGTAACGCAATAGCCACCGTTGTGGCACTATCCAGCATAGCATCAATCTTTTTTGAAAATAAAAAACCAAGTATCAGGGCAGGAATAACACCAATGACCAGCTTTACATAAAACTGCCATTTGCTAAAATCAAAAAACTTTTTCCAATACAAAACCACCACGGCAAGTATTGCACCGAGTTGTATGGCTACCGTAAAAACCTTTACAAAATCTGTTTCAGTTACTTTAAGCAAGCGTTCTGCTATAATCATATGACCTGTTGAGGAAACAGGCAAAAATTCAGTAAGCCCTTCTACAATGGCAATTACGATGGATTGAAATAGAGTCATTCGGGAATTTTTAATACTTTTTAAAAAAGAAATGTTCAACTATAAAAAAACGCAGAAGGAATTTTACTTCCCCTGCGCCTGTCTAATATATTATGTCTAATATCTTGTGTCTTTTGTCTAATTACTAACTACTGCTTTCGGCTTCTTCATAATACCTATTATTTCTAAAATAAAACCGATAATAATAAGCAATGGCGCAATAGTAATTCGTGTTGTACTGTAAACTTCCTTAGGCTCAAACACCTTTGGATCAGTGCTATTGCCGCCGGCCATTAAAACAAAACCAATTATCAAGACTACAATACCAGCAAGCATCCACATATAATTTTCTTTCCCAAAAAGGTTGTTTATTACAATCAGTTTTTCTTTCTTTTCCTTTAGCATAATTTTTAATTAAAGTTGCAATATAAAGCCTTTGTTCTTAATATAGATCGTCCAGTTTCATACGAAGGTATTTTATGACCGCTCTATGTGTGCTTAGTAACGTAATGGCAATACCCATTAATATAATGATTCCAAATAAAGTAAGCAGCCCATTGGTATCGTGTAATATTTTAAACTCGGGCCTTAGTTTTTCAATAAGCAATACGCAACCCCATACGGCAGCAATAGCTATAAAAGCTGCAATTAATCCATTTATAACGGCACGTCGATTTATTGGTTTGGCAATAAACCACCTGGTTGCGCCCACCATCTGCATGGTTTTTATAAGGAAACGGTTGCTGTACATATCCAGCCTAATCGTATTGTCAATAGAAAAAACGACCAGTGTAGTAAGTATGATAGCAGAAATTAAAAATATCAAACCAACCGTTTTTACAAATTTACTCACCTTGGTCACCGTCTCGGTAGGAAATTGAAACTCAGATATTACACCGGGGTAAGCAGTTTGCAGATTAGTGGCCAACATATTCAAACTGTCTTTTTCCACATGGTCAGCCTTCACATAAAAATCTATACTTTCCGGTAACGGGTTGTTGCTCAAAAATTGTTTCCAGGTACTGTCATTTTCCTGATTCCATTTTTGCATTGCCTTTTCTTTTGTCACATATTCAACCCTGTTGGCATACGGCAAAGCCGCAATGTATTGGGTAAGACTGTCTATTTTTTTCTTAGATGCGTCTCTGTTTAAGTAGGTGTGCACCTGTATACTTTCCTTAAAGTAATCGCCCGTTTTGCGAAGATTTAGAAAAAACCACCCGACTATACCAAATAAAAACAATACGAGAGATACGCCTATTATTGCCCCAAAATAACTCGATTTTCCTTTTTTGCCGGATCCTTTTCCTAATTGCGCCATATCTAAATTATTTGTAGGGTTATTATTTATTACAGGTTGCCGACAAAAATAAAGGTTTTTGTGTTGTTTAGTTTATTTTTGAACCTATCAGTAGTTTGATATTCAAATATATTTTATGCTGCGCACAAACGCTGCATATTAATTTGTTAAAAAAGTTTTTTGAAGAATTTGGGCGTGCCCATCCCAGAAAATCAACAACAATCCGTGTGCAGAAAATTGAACCACAAAGACGCAAAGAAGAAAAAGAAACACAAAGAAATTTGTAAAAATTAAAATAAATCTGTGCGCTAAAAAATAAACCACAAAGAACCAAAAGGAAAAAAAGCACAAACAAATCAGTGAAAATCAAACCAAATCTGTGAGCAAAATCTTTTCACTTAAAACTTAACAATTACTACTCAATACAAATGGAATACAATTTTAGAGAAATAGAAAAAAAGTGGCGACAAAACTGGAAAGATACCAACGCTTATAAAGTAAGCAATGATTCTCCAAAACCCTCCTTTTACGTGTTGGATATGTTTCCTTACCCGAGTGGTGCAGGTTTACATGTAGGGCATCCTTTGGGCTATATTGCAAGTGATATTTTTAGCCGATACAAAAGACTGAAAGGCTTTAACGTGCTGCATCCTATGGGGTTTGATAGTTTTGGTTTGCCTGCAGAACAATATGCATTGGAAACAGGGCAACACCCAGCCGTAACGACTGAAAAAAATATTGAAACCTTTAAAGCCCAGCTCGATAAAATTGGTTTTTGTTACGACTGGAGCAGAGAAGTTCGCACCAGCGATCCATCTTATTACAAGTGGACACAAAAAATATTTCTCAATCTTTTTAATTCTTATTTCTGCAATACCTGTAAGCAGGCAAAACCAATTACTGAGTTAATAGAAAAATACAAAACAAAAGGTGGCAGCAGTTTTACAGCAGAAGAATGGAATGCATTTTCAGACACAGAACAGGCAGATATTTTAATGAAACGGCGTTTGGCGTTTTCTAAATTTGGCGAGGTAAACTGGTGCGAAGCATTGGGAACCGTTTTGGCAAACGACGAAGTAGTAAACGGTGTGAGCGAACGTGGTGGCCATCCTGTAGAAAAAAAGAAAATGCGCCAGTGGTATTTGCGCATTACCGCTTATGCAGATCGTTTGTTGCAAGGCCTCGAAACGGTGCAGTTTAGCGACGCTATGAAAGAGATGCAAAGGAACTGGATTGGAAAGAGTGAGGGAGCTGAGATGGAATTTGGAATTAGGGATTTGAAATTAGGTATCAACGTTTATACGACAAGACCTGATACGATTTTTGGTGTAGATTTTTTGGTTGTTGCACCAGAACATCCGATTGTAAATAGTTTGGTCTCTGAAGAACAAAAACGGGCTATCGATGAATACCTCACCTACGTAAAAAGCCGCAGCGATCGTGAGCGCCAAAGTGAAGTAAAACAAATTACAGGTTGCTTTACGGGAGCTTATGCAACCAATCCATTTAATGGGAAACCAATACCTGTATGGATTGCAGAGTATGTATTGGCAGGTTATGGCACCGGTGCGATCATGGCGGTGCCTTGTGGCGACCAACGTGATTTTGCATTTGCAAAACATTTTAATATTTCCATCACAAACATTATTGGTGAGCATTACAATGGCGAAGAAGCCAACTCAACAAAAGAAGCAACACTACAAAACTCAGGTTTTTTAGATGGTATGTTAATGAAAGATGCCATTGCAGTTGCCATAAATAAAATAGAAGAATTAGGCATAGGCAAACGAAAAGTAAATTACCGCATGAGAGATGCGGGCTTTAGCCGCCAGCGTTATTGGGGCGAGCCTTTTCCTATCATTTGGAAAGATGAAATTGCTGTTCCATTAGCTGAAAATGACTTGCCTTTAGATCTTCCCTTTGCAGAAAAATATGGCCCTGGGCCCAATGGTGAAGGACCATTGGCGAATATGGAAGAATGGGTGAATGTGGGGGGTTCCTTAAATAAGCAAGTTGACCTCACCCCTAACCCCTCTCCAAAGGAGAGGGAACTGCTAGATCGATTAGAAGAAAAAACTACTGATAAAAAAGCATATGGTTACATAAACAGTACCCCTCAGGAATGGATAAATACGCTTGCATTTGCTAAGCAAAATCGGCATAATCCTACTGAAGCAGAAGACGCACTTTGGCAATTGGTTCGAAACAGAAATGTTGGTGGCTACAAGTTTAGAAGACAACATCCGGTTTCGAGTTTTATACCAGATTTTGTTTGTTTGGACAGGAATTTAATTATTGAAATTGATGGAGGTTATCATAATGAAGCAGAACAAAATATTTTTGATATAGCCAGAGAAAATTGGCTAAAAGAATATGGTTTCGAAATTATAAGATTTACGAACGATGCCCTTTTAAAAGATATAGCAAACGTAAAAAAAGCCATAATTGAAAAGATAAAAGAGATTGAAGAAAAAGCGGAGAGCTCGCCAGCTCCTCTCCTTTGGAGAGGCGGGGGTGAGGTCTCTGCAAAACGAGAAACCTCCACCATGCCCGGCTATGCAGGTTCATCATGGTATTTTTTACGTTACATGGACCCTCACAATACCGAAACTTTTTGCGACCGCCAAGCCAGCGATTACTGGAACCAGGTGGATGTTTACATAGGTGGCACTGAACATGCAGTTGGGCATTTATTGTACAGCCGTATGTGGACGAAAGTATTATTCGATTTGGGTTATATTGGCTTTGATGAACCATTTAAAAAGCTGGTAAATCAGGGGATGATACAAGGGAGTAGTAGGTTTGTTTATAGGGAAAAAGGAACAAATAAATTTTATTCCAGGGATATAATATCAGATGAAAATTATTTTGATAAAATTCATGTAGATGTGAATATTGTTGATGGAGTTGAACTAGATATTGAAGAATTTAAAAAATGGAAAAATGGAGAATTTTTGAATTCAGAATTAGTGTTAAGTGATGGAACGTTCATCTGCGGCTCGGAAGTAGAAAAAATGTCCAAGTCAAAATACAACACAGTAAATCCTGATGTATTGGTTGACAAATACGGCGCCGATACTTTCCGCATGTATGAAATGTTTCTTGGTCCGGTGGAGCAAAGTAAACCTTGGGATACAAAAGGTATTGAAGGCGTACACCGTTTCTTAAAAAAGTTATGGCGTTTGTTTTACACCGATGCAAATCCTGCAACAAATGCACCCGGTAAACAGGTTTGGAACGATGAAAAACCTAATGATGCTGAGTACAAAATCCTGCACAAGACCATTAAAAAAATTGAGCAGGATACAGAAAACTTTTCTTACAATACAGCTGTTGCAGCATTTATGATTGCTGTAAATGAAATGGCAGATGCCAAATGTTTTAAGAAAGAAATCTTATCGCAATTACTGGTTATACTTTCACCTTATGCACCGCATGTTACGGAAGAGTTGTGGAATCTTTTAGGTTGCGATGGTTCAATATTAGTTGCAGCATACCCCACGCTTGAAGAAAAATATTTAATAGAAGCAACCAAAGAATATCCGGTTTCCATTAACGGGAAAATGCGCTCGTCTGTTAATTTACCAACAGAAGTAACAGAAGAAGAAGCAAGGCAGGCTGTACTTTCAACTGAAGCTGTTACCAAATGGCTGGAAGGAAAAGAAGTAAAGAAATTTATTTTCGTAAAAGGACGGATGATAAATGTAGTGCTATAGATTTTTTTAACACAAAGAACACAAAGGTTTTTCACAAAGTACACAAAGATGATTTTTAAACCTTGTGTCCTTTGTGTTGAACTTTCTTTGTGAGCTTTGTGTTGTATTTTCCTTATATCTTTTGTATTAAACTTTCCTTGTGTCCTTTGTGTTTAATTTACTTCTCTTAATAACTTACCTTCAACCAATGAACCAAGACCTTGCGTTTACGCTTCAAAAATACAAAACCACTTACCACCCCATCATAAAAATTGATGCAGAAAAAGACAGCTTTTTTGCTTTCAATTTTACTGCGTCAAATATGGCAATTACCAAAGAACTAATTGGCAATACAACTCTTTTTACAGAGTGGATTAATGCAAAACTTAAAAGTGAAAAGGCGAGTTTTGGCATTGGCGGCTACAACGAAAACCGCACGCTTTACAGTCGCAGCAATTTATTTGATGCTGCACAGGCCCGCACTTTACACCTCGGCGTAGATATTTGGGGACCGGCAGGCACACCAGTTTATGCACCCATTGGCGGCATGGTGCACAGTTTTGCTTTCAACAATAATTTTGGCGATTATGGTGCAACGATTATTCTGCAACATAATTTAGATACCACCGCTTTTTATACATTGTACGGACATCTTTCCCTTGCAGATCTTACTGATATGCGGGTGGGCAAATTCGTAACAAGGGGCGAAGTGTTTGCACATTTTGGTAACGCAGAAGAAAACGGTAACTGGCCACCACATCTTCATTTTCAAATTATAGAAGACATTGGTTTGTGGGAGGGTGATTACCCGGGTGTTTGCAGTTTGGACGATGCGGAGAAGTTTTTAAAAAATTCTCCCGATGCTAATTTGATGTTGAATTTCTAAACGTAAATCATAGGGTCATCTTAAGACTTTATATAAATATTTTATATACCATAGGCCTTGAGATAACATTTCAATCCAGCATGCCCCCCTCCGCTCCGATAAAAGCTGAAAAAAGAAATTCTGCCCAAGGGCGGGCGGATGGGCAGTAGTCCCTACAATTTGATTGTAGGGACTAAAGACAGCCTCCGCAAATGCTCCCCAAAATTCCCCCGCCCACACCACAACTATTCCGTATATTTAAATCGAAATAACCTATTAAAGATTATTTTTGCAAACACAACAAAAACACAATGGAAATAACCCCTGGTCCACTACTCCAACAAATTAACAGCCCGGCAGATCTTAAAACGATCAGCAAAGAGCAAATGCAACAGGTTACAGATGAGTTGCGCCAGTATATTGTAGATGTGGTGAGCGTACATGGCGGCCACTTTGCAGCAAGTTTAGGAGTGGTAGAACTTTCGGTGGCATTACATTATGTTTTTAATACGCCATATGACCAGTTGGTGTGGGATGTAGGTCACCAGTCTTACGGCCACAAAATACTCACAGGTCGGCGAGATAGTTTTCCTACCAACAGAAAACAACATGGCCTTAGCGGTTTCCCCAAGCGCAGCGAAAGCGAATACGATACTTTTGGCGTAGGGCATTCTTCTACTTCCATTTCTGCAGCACTTGGTATGGCCATGGCAAGCCACTACAAAGGCGAGACCGATCGCCAGCACATTGCCGTAATTGGCGATGGCGCTATGACGGCAGGTATGGCTTTTGAAGCTATGAACCATGCAGGTGTAGAAAAAAGCAACGTCATTATTATATTGAACGACAATGGCATAAGCATTGATAAAAACGTAGGTGCACTCAAAGAATATTTAACTGATATTACCACATCGCATACATACAACAAAGTACGGGACGATGTATGGAATTTGCTTGGCAAACTACCCGTGGGCAAAACATTTACCCGCAGCATGGCAGCCAAACTTACAGATGGGTTAAAAGGCATGGTAAGCAGCAGCAGCAACCTGTTCGAAGCATTAAAACTCCGTTACTTCGGTCCTATAGACGGGCACAATGTTGCCAAACTAATTGAAACACTACAGGATTTAAAAGACATACCAGGGCCCAAATTATTACACATAAAAACGGTAAAAGGCAAAGGCTTTGATCTGGCTGAAAAAGACCAGACCAAGTGGCATGCACCCGGCTTGTTCGATAAATCTACCGGCGAAATAGCAAAGAAAGTTTACGAAATAAAACAGGCTCCGAAATACCAGGATGTTTTTGGCCATACCATTATAGAACTGGCAGAAAAAAATGATAAAATAATGGGTGTAACCCCGGCAATGCCGAGCGGCTGCTCTTTAAAATTTATGATGGATGCTATGCCCGACCGTGCTTTTGATGTGGGCATTTGCGAGCAACATGCTGTTACACTCAGTGCCGGTATGGCTACCCAGGGCCTAAGGGTTTTCTGTAATATTTACAGCAGTTTTATGCAACGTGCATACGATATGGTAATACACGATGTGGCCATACAAAAACTGCCAGTAATTTTTTGTTTAGACAGAGCAGGGTTAGTGGGCGAAGATGGCCCTACACACCACGGCTGTTACGATGTTGCCTACATGCGCTGCGTACCACATATGATTGTGAGTGCGCCTATGAACGAAGGCGAATTAAGAGATTTAATGTACACCGCACAGTTAGAAAAAAATCAGCTGCCTTTCTCTATACGCTACCCACGTGGAGAAGGTACTATGCCTGAGTGGCGCACCGAAATGAAAGAAATAAAAATCGGTACCGGTCGCAAATTAAAAGATGGTGAAGAGATAGCGATCTTAAGCTTTGGTCACCCCGGTAACTTTGCCGCCGAAGCCATACGTGATGTAAAGAAAGAAGGCATTAACCCGGCGCATTACGATATGCGTTTTGCAAAGCCGCTAGATGAAGAAATGCTGCACGAAGTTTTTGCAAAATTTAATAAAATAATTACGATAGAAGATGGTACCATCGTTGGTGGTATTGGCTCAGCAATATTAGAATTTATGAATGAGCACGGCTACAAGGCCGATGTAAAAATAATGGGCATACCGGATAGGTTGGTAGAACATGGCACCCCAAAACAATTGTACGACGAAATTGGGCTCGATGCAAATGGTATAGCAAATATGTTGAGGAGTTTAGTGGGCCAAAAAGTATTGGCGTAAGTCAACAACTTTGTAATGGTAGCTGGAACTTAACAAACCATGAGCTATTTTTTGTGCGGTCATCAGCAATTTTTAATCAGCATTTGATCAGGCTATCCGCTTGTACTCCTCGCCCCGCCAACGGCGGTGCTGTGGGGTACCGCTCCTATCTTGCAGCTCGTCAGCAAAAAATCATTTATCAGCTTTAACGAAGCATTAGAACGACTTAACTTAAAAACATAAATGGATGAAATGGATGATACTGGTTTCTGCCTTTTTATTTTCTCTCAATACATTTGCCCAAACAAATGCCCCAAAAAACACCTCTGTGCCGGGTTGCGGACCAGTTTTTGAAAAAAACAAAAAAGTACAAATGGAAAACAGCAGAAAAAAAGGCGAGAAAAATGTACTCGGTACCGATCTTGAAATAGCGGGCACCAATCCGCTTACCGGTTATTACCGTGATGGGTTTTGCTCCACTGGCAATGCAGACAGAGGTGTGCATGTAATTGCTGCCACTTTAACGGACGAATTTTTACAATTTTCCAAACAAAAAGGCAATGATTTAATTACCCCAATGCCCCAATATAATTTTCTCGGTTTAAAAGCAGGAGACTGCTGGTGCCTGTGCGCCTCCCGCTGGAAGGAAGCTTACGATGCAGGTGTGGCCCCGCCCGTAAAACTTGCAGCCACCCATCAAAAAGCATTGGAATTTGCTACTTTAGACCAGTTGAAAAGTAAGGCGTTGGACTAAACTTTTGGCCAAATTATACCCTAAGGGAAATTACCGTAGGTATCCTTTGTGTCATTCTGCGTTCACATATACCAAGTTGAGTTAAATAAAAGTAAATCATAGGTTACTTTATAAACCGGTAAATCATAGTACAAAGCCATATTTTCAAAAATCGACCCCACCGCGACAGAATCTCCAACTTTATATTTACGCTACTTTCATTTTCTAATTATATGCTTGTAAATATAAAAAAATCGTTGTTCTAAATCCCAATACAATTGGGCTAAATTAAAAACGCAACGGCCACGTTACTTCTCAGCAACGTCTCGGCCCTTGCCGGACGTTGCGTCAATTATAACGGCTTTTCTTTCAAAACGAAAAGTTTATCCACCATCTCTGCAACGTTATCAACTGTATAAAGACCTTGCACTCCAGTTAAATAAAATTTGGCAGTGCTACTTCTCAGCAACGTCTCGGCCCTTGCCGGACGTTGCGTCTATTATAACGGCTTTTCTTTCAAAACGAAAACTTTATCCACCATCTCTGCAACGTTATCAACTGTATAAAAACCCTGCACTCCTGTTAAATAAAATTTGGCAGAGCTGTGTTCGTATTGTTCCGGCATGGCACATAAATTCCATTTGCCTTTACATGGGTTTATGTGTATATAATCCATTTTCTGTTGAATAAATTTATTGCTACCGCAATGTTTCCAGTCAAAAGATAATTCCCATACTTCATGTTTTTTATTGTCTGCCTTACGCTTTGTTTCTACCGCATCTGCAAGTAAATTTAATAATTCAATTTCATTGTTTTCCTTAAGTCGTTTTATAATATCGTAAGCCATAAACCTCTTACCATTGCCTATGATGTTATTTATACTTTGTTCTGTTTCTATAAAACTTATAATAACATGAACATGGTTTGGCATTATTACAAAGGCATTTATAAAATGACCTTGTACTTTTAAATAATCGAACCATTTATAAATGATATTATAACCGTTCACTTTTTCAATTAATGGCATCCATTTATAACAAGTAAATGTTATAAAAAAAGTTCCGCATGAATATGGTATGACTCGTCTAACAGGCATTACTAAAGCTAAGAAAATCTAAGTGAAGTTGTCAAGAGCTTTTATTTTATTTAAAAGTTGGATGAAGTACGCAACGTCCGGCAAAGGCCGAGACATTGCTGAGAAGTAGACAGGCCTATTTAGAAAGCCTTGGTTTAAAAATGTACCGAATTTTAGACTGGGATGTAAAGCGGCATGTGCAAACGGTAATGATGGGATTGGAGGATTATATTATTGCAGCGTTTGGTTTGAATGAAAACGGGTAATCACATATCCTTTTGGTAATATAACCACCCCGCCCTGCGGGCACCCCTCCAAGGGAGGGGAATTTACTTCGCAGCAATGTCTCGGACCTTGCCGTACATTGCGCTCAATGATCTTACATGATTGTTATTAAAAACGCAACGTCCCCGTTGGGAGACGTTGCTAAGAAATAATATTTTCAACCGCTTCGCGGTGATAAATCAAATAATCAAATGGTCAAATAATCAAATAAATTAATCCCTAAGGCACCGAACCGAGAACCCGGCTGTCTTAGAG
>JBBAQB010000010.1:0-6678 GCA_040400515.1 Ferruginibacter sp.
GTCTGCCCCCACCCCTTCAGCCCACTCACTAAAGCAGCAAGGGTAATAAATACTATAGCAATGAATTTTGCAAATGGGCTCGCCATCTTTTGCGTGTTCGCGTTAGGGGTAGCAATTGGGTTGCCTGCACGGCTAGCGTAAAATTTTCTCATAAAGTCATCTTTTCAGCTGGTAAACTGAGGTTCGAATAAGTGTTGGATAACCCGCAATCAATCAATCGTTTGTTATCAGATTATAAAAATAAGGAGTACTATATTACGATATATGTCTTAATTGTGTCAAACACCTAAAATTTGTACACAGCTTATCCACATTTTTGAGGCTTTTTACAGAAAAAGAGGCTAAAAGAAAGTTTTATGACACTGCTTTAGAAAAACAACTACATACCAAAGAAATGG
Source organism: Ferruginibacter sp. (assembly GCA_040400515.1). Classification (GTDB taxonomy): domain Bacteria; phylum Bacteroidota; class Bacteroidia; order Chitinophagales; family Chitinophagaceae; genus Ferruginibacter. Next base: position 399 of record JBBAQB010000010.1, read on the forward strand.
GGTACCGTCCTCTAATTTGTACTAAACCAATTTATTGCTGCGCAAAAAAATGATAAAAATAGGCACAAAAAAAACGGCCTGCTAGGGCCGGTTTTTTTAGAACATATTTTTGTTTATTTATTGTATAAAGATCGTTTGTACCGTTTGTTTGCCCTTCGCATCTACCAATACTACATCGTACACACCTGCTGCAACTGCATCACCTAGTACAATGTCTTTTACCTGGCTGCCTGCTGCTACGGTTATTTGTTTGGTAAATACCGTTGCACCTTGTTTGTTCGTAAGCCTTATGCTGTACAAACCTTCCATCTTTTGAAAGTTAATATGCATTGCTTTATTCACCACAGGGTTTGGCTGTATGGTAAACGTAGGCTGTGTTGCTGCGCTGCTTAGTTTTACAATGGCACTGTACTGTACACGCCCGTTGGCAGATGCTTATTTTTCTTCAGTACGGTCTTTATTAATTACTCAAAAAAATGATGGGAAAAAAAGAATGAAAAGCATCGCACCATTTGGGTAGGGATTTCAACACATTCCAAAACGTTCGTTAAACTACACGCTCAATGTTAACTAAATGTTTTTTTAGCATCAAATAACTAACACCTAATTCACATAATACCAATACAAGCTAAACACTTGTGGTAAATGTATTTTTTTTCCTAAAAAAAGAAATCGTAGCAACAAACAACCCTCTACGTGAGGGTTAAAACCTTTAGCAAGCTGGTTCTCCGGAGGTTAATGCCCTGTTTTGTAGGATAGAATGGACTCTACCTTAAACATTCGCTTTCATTTGGCAAATTAATCAATGCGACTGCATGCTACAGCTTAACCAATCACTTTATTTAAAGGAAAATAATATGGGTTTTTAAACAGCATGCCGGCAACTCAAATGCTGGTAGACGACAGGGAGCATTTTTGCAAACAATGTTGAAGGAACGGTGTTAACTTTTAACTTTCAACCTTCAACCTTTATGCATCAACCATGTTGTATGTAGGCGTTACTTGAAGTTCTTCTATTCATTGGCTTCTTTCAATGCTTGAAGTTCTATTTCTATTGACAAGCGAAAATCAGTCCGTTTTATTTTTTCAAGTATTGGTTTTATAGTAGGAATTATTCCATTCAATTTTGCTTTTATAATAACGCCTATAGTCCCAGTGTAAGTTATTCCAAGTCTTGAAGCAATTTTCCTTGCTTTGGAGTCGTCTAAAATTACGGTGCTATTTGGTATTTCTAAGGCTAATGCAATTGCACTAGATTCGCCTTTGTCTAATTGTAGTTCTAATAGTTGCTGTTTGTAGGTGTCAGTAACGTTTCTAATCTCTACCCAATCAGGTAAAGAATCACCATATTCAGTTGCAATGTCTTTAGTCGTGATGATTTCCCCATAAACTTTAAGTAAAAGCTCAAGTTCTCCAATATTAGCGAGGATGATAAAGCAACTTGTGTCTGAAATAATTGTTTTAGGCATTTGCTACATCTCTTGATAAGTCTGATGCGGGAAAATTAAAAATGGAAACATTATAGCTACCCAATAATTCAGCAAATGTTCTTTTGGTCAAACCAGCAACTTCTGCTGCTTGTCCAAGAGAAAGTTTTCCCTGTTCATAAAGCTTTGTAGAAACAAGCATTGCTAAATCTCTATTATCAACTTCCAAAGCGTCAGGTATATTTAACGTTAATGTTTTCATAGGTCAAATGTAACTGTTTTTATGATCTTTTTAAAGTTTTGGAATTCCTACCACGCTTACACACAACAAATTATTAATACTCAATACACCTAATACCAATAGAAGCTAAACACTTCAGGTTTATGTATTTTTTTTAAAAAGGAAATCGTAGCAACAAACAACCCTCCTATTAATATAGGATTCGCCCTGCCCAAAAAACTTAAAAAACTTACCAACCCATTCTTTCCCGCAACTTATTAATGTGTGCGGTGTGGTGCCGGCCGTGCCATGCGTATAGGCCGAGTAAATACCAAAGCGTCATTTGCTTTCCGTATTCAGGGTGCACTACGGTGCGGTTCCATTCGGTTTCTTTAATGTTTTTTAAAACTTCGAGCATACGTGCATGCAGGGCATGCAATAAGGTAAGGGATACGTTTATGGGAATGTTTTTTACGTCGCTCAGCTCTGTAAAAGCGTCTTGGTCGTAGGGTTTAATGGTGGGATTGTCTTCGGTGAGCCCAAGCTTAAAACGCATAAAGGCATTCATGTGGCTGTCTGCTACATGGTGTACCACTTCTCTGCTGTTCCAACCGCCGGGGCGATAAGGCTCCTCAAGGTGGGCCGCATCTAAATTTGTAATGGCGTATTCCAACGCTTTTGGCAACACTTCTATATGAAGCAGCCACTCCTGCAATTGTTGCTGCGAGAATGGCTGCTCTGTATACTTTCCTATTGGGAAGCTTAAATCTTCCATGGTTATTTTACTTGTGCCTGCTTAATATCTTCTAAGGTAATTTCAAAAACCAACAGGGCGTTTGGGGTAATACCTGAGCCTGGCGGCGGGTTTTCTCCATAAGCAAGATCTCCGGGAATGTACACTTTCCAATGTGCCCCTTTGGTCATTAACTGCAACACTTCTGTCCAGCCTCTTATAACACCACCCACCGGAAAAGTGGCTGCCTGCCCACGTTTAAAAGAATTGTCAAACTCCTGCCCATTCATTAAAGTGCCTACATAATTTACAACAACGGTATCTGCCGCCGTTGGTTTGGTACCGTTTGCTTCACCTGCTTTTAGTACTTCATACTGCAAGCCACTTGGCAGTACAAAAATGCCTGGGCGTTTTTTATTGATGTCTAAAAAGCTTTGGCATTCCTGCCTTTGCGCATCGCCTTTTTTCTTTGTAAACTCCTGTAGTTTTTGTTGTAGTGTCATGTTTGCCTGGTCTTTTGTAAGTGCTGTTGCAGATTTTGCAAAAATATCATCTAATGCTTTTGCAAACAACTGGCTGTTTATTTTGGTGGCGCCGGCCTCCTGCAAACTTTGCCCGATGCTCATACCTGCGGCATAACTAAAACTATCTACCGTATTTTTAAAACCCCTGGTTGGTTTGGTCATTTTTATGGCGGGTTTTACTGGCGCAACTTTCTTTTGCGCATTTACAGCAAGGAGTGACATGACTGTTAGCGCACTCAACATTAATTTCTTCATTACTACTTTTGTTTAATTTATTTTTTTAAGATTTTTTTTAAAACACAAAGCGCACCAAGTTAGATACGAAGGGCACAAAGTTTTTATGTTAGAAAATTTGCTATTAATTTAAACTGTTTCAAAAATAAGCGATTTTTTTCAACACAAAGAACGCTAAGGAGACACAAAGGTTTTATTTTAAAAAATGAATACCTGGATCTGTAGCGTTATGGCTTTATGGCGGTTGGCATTTCAATTCATGGTTATCCTCAACTGCAACTCAGTAAAGCCATAAAAATGATACCAAGTACGAACGCTTGCTACCTAAAGTAACAATGCCATAATATTGATGTTAATTGCTACAACTTCGAGCAGCCTTGTATAAATCTATTATATGATTTATTTTTTTTTATTTACTTGGGGAAGACCTGCTTTTGATAATATTTCATTTGCTTTTGCTAACTTCTCAAGGAATAAAGTCTTTCCTCTAAATTGTTCTAATTTCTTGTCAATTACAATTACCGGGACTTTTGAATTATTTAATTGTTCTACTGTCATTGTGTAAATTTATTATTTTTTTGTGATTAAAAACGCTTCGTAATCTTCGCCAATCTCAAATCTTTCCCAATTTCCTTTTTGTGAAAAGCCGAAAACAACGAAGTCTTCGGTTATTTCTGCCAAGTTATTTGTTATTCCCATTCTGTAAAGCCTTGTCCGCACATTTGTGCTTCCTGTTGCCAAAATAAATGCGTTTGGATGTTTTTCAAAAAACGCATAAACTGTCGAAGCCACAGTTGCCAGCACTTTCAGACTATCCTCATTGTTTGTAACGGAAAGATCATTGATGGAATTTGTTATTTCGTCATAGTCGCCAAAACCTAAATTATAAACATCTTTTGTTGCAGTTTCTGTTTACTCAACCATTTTCTTAATACTGCCTTTAGGTCCCACACTAATAAATTCGAAAATTGTAAACTTATCCTCTGTCTTATATAAATATTTGGGTTTGTTCATTCTTGCAATTCATTTTTACTAAAATAAATAAAATCTCATGCTCTATTAAACGATGTGCTTGGTTTGAAAAATTACGACCAACACTAAATTATATCACAAAGTACCAGAAGAAAAATCCTTAAAGAGATTGTATCAATACAATTTTTTACAAATCAAATAAAAACTAATCAGGGCGCATTTCTTTTCCTGTTAAGTTTATAAAAACATCTTCGAGGTTAGCGGCTTTTACCTGTTTTGGTCTTTCAAAACCGGTCGCTACCAGCTCATCTATCATTTTATCTGGCGTATCAAGTTTAATGATTCTGCCTTCGTCCATGATGGCAATTCTATCGCAAAGCTGCTCGGCTTCGTCCATATAATGGGTGGTAAGTATCACGGTGGTACCACTTGCTCTTATTTCTTCAATGAGATCCCACAGGTTTCTGCGGGCCTGCGGATCGAGCCCGGTTGTAGGCTCATCCAAAAAAATAATTTTTGGGCTATTTATTAAAGTGGTAGCTATAGAAAAGCGTTGCTTTTGGCCACCGCTCAATTCTTTGCTTTTGTTTTTTGCTTTATCTACCAGGTTTACTTTTTGCAGCAATTCCATGGCATCTACCTTTCTGTTGTATAACCCACTAAATAGGGTAATGAGTTCCAATAGGTTTAAGCCCGGGTAAAAACCAGATGTTTGCAACTGTACACCTATTATTTTTTTTATTTCGCCAGGGTCTTTATCAAGATCAAAATCATTTACCCAAACTTTGCCCGATGTTTTTGAGCGCAGGGTTTCAATGATTTCCAGCGTGGTACTTTTGCCGGCACCATTGGGGCCAAGCAAACCAAATATCTCTCCCTCCTCCACATTAAAAGACACATCTTTTACTGCCTGGAAACTACCGTAATTTTTTACAAGGTTTTCTACCCTTATTATTTGATGTGACATTGCTACAAAGTTATCGAATAGATGTGCATGAACCAACGGTATATTAAACCATAAACACAGGAGCAAAGTTGCTCAAAGTTATTTTGGTATAATAGGTTTAGAATCTTTGCCAATTTAAAATTTACAGCCTATGAATTTTGCGCCCAACCCGCAACTCCTAACCCTCCACCTTTTCATCGACAAATAAATAGCTCTCCAGCTCCTCCATCATTTTTACACTGCCCACAAAAAATGGTGTGCGTTGGTGCAATTCTGTTGGTACGATATCGAGTATTCTTATTTTTCCGTTGGTAGCTTTTCCACCGGCTTTTTCTACAATAAATGCAAATGGGTTGCATTCGTAGAGCAACCTAAGTTTTCCGCCTGGTTTATCTGTGGTGCCGGGATACATAAAAATACCACCACGTATAAGATTGCGGTGCACATCGCTCACCATACTGCCTATATAGCGCTGTGTATAAGGCCCTCCGGTTGATTTGTCTTTCTTTTGGCAGGCTGTAATGTATTCTTTTACGGGCTGCTCGTATCTAAAAAAGTTGCCGTGGTTTACTGAATACATTTTACCCACTTCTGGGCATTTAATGTTGGGATGGCTCATGAGGTATTCACCAATCTGCCTATCGAGCGTAAACCCATTTACACCTCTTTTGGTAGCATATACCAGCATGGTAGATGAACCAAAAACCACATAACCCGCAGCTACCTGCTTGTTGCCGGGTTGCAAAAAATCGGCTTTGGTTGCTGGTTTTCCCAGTTCGCTTACCCGCCTGTAAATACTAAAAATTGTACCGATAGAAACGTTTACATCAATATTTGTGCTGCCATCCAATGGATCGAACAGGCAAACATATTTTGATTTGTTACTTGTTTCATCATCAAAAACGACAATGTCGTCTAATTCTTCGCTGCCAATACCTGCACAGCTTATACCATGCCGCAACACACCCATCAACTGGTCGTTGGCAAAAATATCGAGCTTTTTTACTTCTTCGCCCTGTACATTGGTCGTACCGTAATCGCCCAATATATCTACCAAGCCGGCTTTGTTTACCTCTACATTTACTCTTTTACAGGCAAGGCCAATATCTCTTAACAGCCCGGCCAGTTCGCCCGTTGCAAGTGGGAAAGCACGCATTTCCTGAATCGTAAATTCATCGAGTGTGAGTATGTTTCTGTTTGTAGCCATAGAATAGATGTTAGATA
>JBBAQB010000010.1:6778-16058 GCA_040400515.1 Ferruginibacter sp.
CATTTTTTTGATAATAGATTTGCAATGTAAATATAATTTTAAAAGAAAAAGATATGCGCCCATAAAAGGTGATTGAAAATGATGAATTATACCAGCGATAAGTTATCTAATATCTCAATACTAATATCTCAATACTAATTCATGAGGGTTTTTAAATTTGGTGGGGCTTCTATAAACAACATAGAGAGAATAAAAAATACAGGTAACATCATTAAAGAAAATGCGGACAAGAAGCTGCTGGTGGTTGTATCTGCCATGGGCAAAACCACCAACGCATTGGAAAAAATTGCCGAAGCTTATTTTGATAACCGAAAGGACGACGCTCTGCTGTTATTTGAGCAGGTGAAGAATAGCCACTTGGATGTGGTAAAATACCTGCTCGTTCACAACTGGAAAAAAGCAGAAGACCAGTTAAAAGATTTTTTTACAGAGATAGAGTGGATGCTGCACGACAAGCCTGTGCGCAATTACGATTATTATTATGACCAGATCGTTTGCTGCGGAGAATTGTTCAGCACCTGCATTGTTGCCCAATACCTTGCGGAGCAACAGGTAAAAACAAAATGGCTGGATGTTCGGGATATTTTTAGAACTGATAATAATTTTAGAGATGCGAGTGTAGATTTTAATTACACTGCCACAAAAATAATGGAAGATGTATTGCCGCTTTACAGCGACGTAGATGTTGTGATGACGCAGGGTTTTATAGGCTCTACCGATGAAAACGAGAGCACGACACTTGGCCGTGAAGGAAGCGATTACTCCGCCGCCATTTTTACAAATATTATGGAGGCCGAAAGCCTTACCATTTGGAAGGATGTGCCTGCTGTAATGAATGCTGACCCAAATAAATTTAAAGACGCGGTAAATATTCCTTTGCTCAATTATACAGAGGTGATAGAAATGGCATATTATGGAGCACAGGTAATTCACCCAAAAACGATAAAGCCTTTACAGAACAAAAGCATACCACTTTATGTGAAAAGCTTCTTAGATACTGCCTTGCCGGGCACCATCATTAACGCAAATAAAACTGCCGGACTGCCTCCTATTATTGTTTTAAAAAGCAACCAGGTGTTGATACATTTTCGCTCAAAAGATTTCTCTTTTATGGAAGGAAAAGCAATGGGGCAATTGCACAAAATATTTAATACGGTAAAACTCCAGCCCAACCTTACGCAAAATACTGCCATCTCTTTTGTTTGTTGTTTTGATGGGCATGCAGAGAAGACCGGACAAATTGCTGCTGATGCTTCCTGGCTGTTTGATGTGGATGTAGAAAGGGATTTATCGCTGCTCACCATTCGCCACTATGATGCAGCAACCATTGCGAAACTAACCGACGGAAAAAATATTATTCTGGAACAAAGAACCCCTGAAACCATGCAGGCAGTTATAAGAAATTAGCAAGAAAAGAAGCCGCAAAACAAAAGAAAATATGCTTCTGTTTTGCGGCCTTTCAGTTATCCAGTCTCAACTAGTTTATTACATATTCGCCTTTTCGGTTTACCATTATTACAGGCAATTCTTTTTTTGCTTCAAAAAAATCAAATACTTCTTTAATGTTGCTGTTAAACTGTTGCAGGTAGGCATTGTCTTTCATAGATGTTTCTAAAAAATCCATCGACTTTTTTACATTGTATTTTACAGGAAAAACATGCACAGGAATAAACTCTTGTCCCTGGTTTTTCACATTGCTCGCTAAAAAATACAATTCTTCAATTGGCGCATCAGTAATAGGAATACAACCTGTAGATACACAGTTACCATGAATGTAAATAGCACTGCCGGGTCTGTTGGCATCGCTCAAAATTCTGTCTGAGGCATTCGGATAATTAAGCCCCAACGAAAGGTGGTAATTGCTGTTGGGATTAAATTCATTTATATAATAAAAACCTTCGGGCACCTGGTAATCACCCTCTACCCTTTTAGGCCCCATAGAACCACTTTGCTGGCATACTTTATAGGTTTTAAATAATTTATAGGGCTCTTTTGCAGTTGACTTTACCCAAATTTCGAGTTGCCTGTCATATTTAAAAGAACGCAGGTACATTGCTTGTGGTGGCCAGGTAAGATTTTGTTTTTCAAATTGCTTTTTTAAGGAATCTTCCATCTTGCTTGCAGCCTCAGGAGATTTTAAAAAATATTTAGGCCCTGCACTTTGTGCTGAGGCAGAAAAGGATGTAATTAAAACAACAAAGAAACAGCAAAGCTGATACAATTTGTTCTTCATAGACAGTAGAGGAATATTATTAATAATCACTAAAATATTAAAATTATTTAAGTAAATCTGTTAAAAAATTCTTTTCCCGTTTACCTGTTACAAATTTCCTCTCGCATCCTGTTCTCTCTCCAAAGCTTCAAACAGCGCTTTAAAATTTCCTTTCCCAAAGCTTTTGGCACCTTTGCGCTGGATTATTTCAAAAAATAAGGTTGGTCGGTCCTGTAATGGTTTGCTAAAAATCTGTAACAAATACCCTTCCTCATCTCTGTCTATTAAAATACCCAGCTTTTGCAAAGGTGCAAGGTCCTCGTCTATCTTTCCTACCCTGTCCAATACATCAGCGTAGTAGCTTGCAGGGATTTTTAAAAACTCTATGCCCCTGGCTTGCAGATCCGTTACCGTAGCTACAATGTCTGCGGTTGCAATAGCCACATGCTGCACGCCCTCGCCATTGTAAAAATCCAGGTACTCCTCTACTTGGCTTTTTCTCTTGCCTTCTGCGGGTTCGTTAATGGGAAATTTTACATAGCCGTTGCCATTGCTCATTACCTTGCTCATTAATGCAGAGTATTCTGTAGAAATATCGTTGTCATCAAAGCTCAAAATATTTTTGAACCCCATTACTTCTTCATAGAATTTTACCCAGGGGTTCATTTGGTTCCAGCCAACATTTCCCACACAATGATCTACATACAACAAACCGGTGGACGCAGGGTTATAAACCGTTTCCATTTTCCTAAAACCAGGCATAAACACGCCGCTGTAGTTTTTTCTTTCTACAAAAAGATGAACGGTTTCTCCATAAGTATGTATGCCGCTCATAATAACTTCGCCATTATCGTCCTTTAGTGTTTTAGGTTCCATGTAACTTTTACCACCACGAGAGGTTGTTTGTTGCCATGCATCGGCAGCATCTTCCACCATCAATGCAAGCACTTTTACACCATCGCCATGTTTGCTTACATGTGCGGCAATTTCATGGTCTTCTCTCAACGCAGTTGTAAGTACGAACGTGAGTTTATTTTGGCGGATAACATAACTTACTCTATCCATTAAGCCGGTTTCAGGGCCAGCATATGCCAGGCTTTGAAAACCAAAAGCTGTCTTGTAAAAATGCGCAGCCTGTTTGGCGTTGCCCACGTAAAACTCTACATAATCTGTACCCATTAATGGTAAAAAATCTGCCTCGGTGGCGATATTGTTGGTATTTACTGTTGCTGTATTTTGCATATATTTTTTTTTAGAATTAAGACAGGCTACTGTGCAAAGGCAATGCAGTGGCACATTTCGTCTTCAACTTTTTATTAAAATCTGTTTCAAATGCTGCACCGAAGAAGGTGCTTGAAAGAATAATTTATTTTACGCCATCCATGGCAAGCACTTCCATTAAGAGGTTGTAATTAGTGCGCTTGTCGTTAAATATTTTATGAGCGTAGTCAGGAGTCATTTCGACAAACTTAATATTTTATATAATAAAAAGATTGTAAAGTTTTTTACAGCGAAATATTTTAAAGGTGAAGGCATAAAAAAAGAGACCGGTTAAGGTCTCTTTTTTATAAATTAATAAACAATTTTATTTTTTAGGATCAAGTGCTTTTTCAATCCTTCTACTCATTTCTTTTAAATGAATTTTGGTCATTTGATCAGTTGAAGTAATTGCCGCAGCATTTACCTCTGCTCTTAATGCACTTAAATGTGCACGAACTGATGCTTGAACGTCAACATAATCATTGTCGACAGGTGGCGCAAAACCACGGCCCTGCGGTACTCCCAGTGGTAAAACTACAGGGGGCGGAGGGTTTAAAACCACATCCATTCTGTCAACATACATTTGTTGCAATTGTCTGCGGAATACATCTACAGGTTTGCGGGTAGTTAATTCGCTCCATACACCTCTTTTCACATCGGTAAGCATTTCAGGAATGCTGTAGGTTGCAGTGCCAGGAAAAGCAGCTGCCTGCACCAATTTGTTAAGGGTAGAAGCTCTGAACATTCCGCTGATAATACTTTCCTGTAAATCGCCTATTACTTTCAAACCGTTCAATCCTGTTTTGCCATAAACCTCATTGTTTATCAGCCAATCAGGTGTTTTGAATAGGTTTTCATTTAGATAATTTACAGCTTCTTTTTGCTTCGCTTTTGAAACTGTTTCGTAAACCATTCCCGGTTCTTCTGTTACTTTTGGCGTTTTCATTATACCACCCACAGTTCTTAATACATGGTTGTTGTATCTGTTGAATTGATTGGTTACTTCACCATACATCATGTCAAGATTTGCATAATCTTCATTTGATTCTTTCGTCCATTCCATTAGGTTAGGAATGATTCTTTTCAAATTCTTTATACCATACAAACTTCCTTTTACTGCATCATCACCTACTTGCTCAGACTGGTTACGAGGATCATCTCTGTTAGATTCACCATCTCCAAACCAAAGGCGTTTGTTTTTCAATTTTTCCATCACCCATTTGTTCAAAGCAGTTTTCTCTGCGTCAGGTGATTTATATTCTGCAAACATTCTGTAACCCCAGTCAACAGCCCAATCATCGTAGTCTCCAATTCTTGGAAAAATTCCTTTTGAACCAACACTATCTTCAGGTTGTGCAACGTAGTTAAAACGTGCATAATCCATAATAGATGGTGTATGGCCATTGGCTTCTACCCATGCTTTGTCTCTTAACTTTTCTACAGGCACAGAGGATGACGATCCAAAATTATGTCTCAATCCAATTGTATGTCCAACTTCATGCGAGGAAACAAAACGAATTAATTGACCCATTAATTCATCATCAAAAACCATCTTCCTTGAACGACTATCTAACGGTGATGCCTGCACAAAATACCAGTTGCGTATAAGTTGCATTACATTGTGGTACCAGTTAATATGGCTTTCCATAATCTCTCCACTGCGGGGATCTGCAACACTTGGACCACTTGCATTTGGTATCGTTGATGGCTTGTACACGATGGCTGAGAAACGAGCATCTTCCAAACTCCACTCAGGATTTTCTGCTTTTGTAGGAGCTCTTTTTCCTATGATGGCATTTTTAAAACCTGCTTTTTCAAAGGCAGTTTGCCAGTCATTTACTCCTTGTATTAAATATGGAACCCATTTAGGAGGAGTTGCTGGATCTATATAAAATACAATCGGTTTTTTTGGTTCTACCAATTCACCTCTTTTGTACTTTTCCATATCTTCTTCCTTTGGTTCTAAACGCCAGCGCTTCACCATAGAAATCCTTTTCACACCTTGTGGGTTCAAATCAAAGTCGGTATAACCAACAGTGAAATATCCAACACGTGCATCGTAATACCTAGCCTGCATGGGGTTTTGCGGCAACAAAACCATCGAACTGTTAAGCTCTATTGTAATATTTCCCGGATCAGGCGCTGTAGGTGAACTTGAATAGGTTTTTACCGTAACAACTTCAACATTTATAGGAAAAGTTTTTACTGCTACTACATAAGATTTGTCTTTTTGTATTGCTGATAAATTGGCTCTTCTTTTTGCACCATTGTCTAAAAACAATACATCATTATCGCCATTTACCATGTCAGTTACATCTATTACAACAGCAGATGAATCTTTAGAATATGCCTTAATATCAAACACAAACTCAATAGGTTGAATGTTTGAATTGTTTACTGACATAAACATTGGTGAAGTAGAATCTTTTGCATATTCTGCATAAGAAATAGTGCGTAAGAATATGTTGTCATTATTTCCTCTTTCAAAAGAAATTACATTTTGTCCGATATCATCACCGGCGTAGGAAAGTCCTGCAGTTCTGCCTGAGGTTGGAGCTTTAGAAATCCTGTTTACAACTAGAATTTCCCTTTTTAATAAATTTTTGGGTATCTCAAAGAAATATTTATCGTCCAAAAAATGAACTTTAAACATTCCTAGACTTGTTTTGGCCTTACCGGTGATAATCTCAGAGTAAGGTCTTGGGCCTTTTAATACCGGCTTTGCTTTTACCGCTTTAGACGTATCTGCAGTGGCAGTGGCAGTGGCAGTATCAGCAGGTGCTCTGTTAGGTCGCTGTGCTGAAACGGCACCTGATACAAATAATAAAACTGCAAAAAATAAAGATCCTTTCGTAGTTAATTTCATTGACGTTGGTTTAATAATAATTATTTAATGCACAATGATAATTAAAATTGCGGCGAAAATATCACCGTTTAAATAAAACAGCAGGTGTGTTTCATATCTTTGACTTTATGATGAAAGCTGGAATACTTGGCGGCGGCCAACTAGGTAGGATGTTGTTACAAGCAGCCATAAATTATCCTGTTGAAACTTTTGTTTTAGAGAACGATCCCCAATGCCCTGCCGCGCATCTTTGCCACCATTTTACAAAGGGAGACATTACCAATTTTAACGACGTGTACAATTTTGGTAAAGGGCTCGATGTACTTACCATTGAAATAGAAAGTGTAAATGAAGATGCACTGGAAAAGCTGGAATCGGAAGGCATCAAAATTTTTCCAAACGTGGCTGCCTTAAAAATTATTAAAAGCAAGATTCTTCAAAAAGAATTTTACAAAACCATAGAAGTACCATCAGGTGCCTTTGTGGTTACCAACAACAAAGCAGATCTTCAACAACACAAAAATTTTTTACCCGCTGTACATAAAATTGCAAAGGGTGGTTACGATGGCCGAGGCGTTACCTTGATGCATACTGAAAATGATTTTGAAGCAGGGTTTGATGCACCCGCAGTACTCGAAAAAATGGTTAATATTAAGAAGGAACTCTCCATGATTATTGCCGTAAGCCAAACTGGTGAAACCGTTATTTACGAACCGGTTGATATGGTGGTGGACCAACGCCTAAATTTATTAAACTACCAGATATGCCCAGCAGTAATTCCTGAAAAGCTCATGTGGAAGGCAGAAGCCGTGGCATTAAAAGTTGTAAAAGAATTAAAAAGTGCAGGCATATTTGCTGTTGAACTTTTTTCAGATAAAGATGATAATATTTTTGTAAACGAAACGGCGCCAAGGGTACACAACAGCGGTCACCACAGTATTGAAGCATGTTACAGCAGCCAGTTTGATATGCTTTGGAGAGTTATGCTAGGCTACCCACTTGGTAACACCGATCACATTTTACCTGCAGCCATTGTAAACCTTGTGGGCGAAGAAAACCATACAGGTGAAGCATTTTACGAAGGGTTGAAAGAAGTGCTTGCTATGGACAATGTTTTTGTACATATTTACGGTAAAAAAATTACAAAGCCTGGCAGAAAAATGGGCCATGTTACCATTTTAAGCAATGAGCCACAGGAATTGTTACACAAAGCAAACCAGATAAAAGCGTTATTGAAAGTGGTTAGTAGAAATGGCTAGTGGTGAGTGGAAAGTGGGCAAAGGAATTCGGGAGTTGGAATTGGGAATTTGGCCTACTACCGTAATTTGCACTTCGTAATTTGTTACAACCTAATTAATAATTCATAACTCATCATACATAATTTAAAGACAAATGGATTTTTTACAAACTTTAAGAATTGGTGCCAACAATAAAGGTGTATCTACCGGGCTTAACTGGATAAAAGCCAAAGGCGAGAAAATAACATCTTACTCACCTGTAGATGGTGCAGTTATAGGAACAGTAACCAGTGCAGACAGAGAAGCCTATGATACGGTTGTAAAAAAAGCACAGGAGGCGTTTGCCGAATGGAGGTTGTGGCCGGCACCAAAGCGTGGCGAAATTGTGCGCCTTGTAGGAATGGAATTAAGAAAATTTAAAACAGAACTTGGCACATTGGTAAGTTATGAAATGGGCAAAAGCTTACAAGAAGGTATGGGCGAAGTGCAGGAGATGATTGACATTTGCGATTTTGCTGTAGGATTGTCCAGACAGTTACATGGCACTACCATGCACAGTGAAAGACCGGGGCATAGAATGTACGACCAGTACCATCCACTCGGTATAGTTGGCATTATATCTGCCTTCAATTTCCCGGTTGCTGTATGGAGCTGGAACAGCATGTTGGCATGGGTTTGCGGCGATGTTACTATTTGGAAACCAAGTGAAAAAACGCCGCTCTGTGGTATTGCCTGCCAACAAATTATACAGTCGGTTTTTAAGCAAAACAATGTACCCGAAGGTGTTTGTGGTCTTGTAAGCGGGGGCAGAAATGTAGGCGAATGGATGAGCGCCGATACCCGTATTCCACTTGTGAGTGCAACCGGAAGCACACGTATGGGCAAGGCGGTAGGCGCAGTAGTAGGCGAAAGGCTTGGCCGCAGTTTATTGGAACTTGGTGGCAACAATGCCATCATCATTTCTAACGAGGCAGATATTAATATTGCCATTACCGCAGCAGTATTTGGTGCTGTAGGTACAGCCGGACAGCGTTGCACCACTACGCGCAGGCTCATCATCCACGAAAAAATTTACAATAAGTTTAAAGAGCGTTTGGTAAACGCTTATGCCCAGTTAAAAATAGGCAACCCCCTAAATGAGAAAATGCATGTGGGGCCGTTGATTGATAAAGATGCTGTGAATAATTACTTATATGCCGTTGCAAAGTGCAGGGAAGAAGGGGGCAATTTTATTGTAGAGCCAGGTGTTTTAAAAGGCAAAGCCTTTGAGAGTGGCTGTTATGTAAAACCTTGCGTAGCAGAAGCAAAAAACAGTTTCGAAATTGTGCAGCACGAAACATTTGCTCCAATCCTTTATATTATGAAATACAAAACGATGGATCAGGCAATTTCGCTTCAAAACGGCGTACCACAAGGCTTATCATCGTCTGTTATTACTAATAATTTAAGGGAGGCTGAGTTGTTTCTTTCGCAGGCAGGCAGCGATTGCGGTATTGCCAATGTAAATATAGGAACATCGGGCGCAGAAATTGGTGGTGCATTTGGGGGCGAAAAAGAAACAGGCGGTGGCAGAGAAAGCGGTAGTGATGCATGGAAAGTTTATATGCGCAGGCAAACGAACACCATCAATTACACAGACAAATTACCACTTGCCCAGGGAATAAGGTTTGATTTGTAAAGAGGCTAGCGGAGAGTAAGGAGTGGGAAGTAGCGAGTGGCGAGTGG
>JBBAQB010000010.1:16158-37595 GCA_040400515.1 Ferruginibacter sp.
AGTGGCGAGTGGGAAGTGGAGAGTAACGAGTGGCGAGTAGAAAGTGGCTAGTGGGGACGGGTAAGCTGGAAGCGATTTCATTAATCGTCCGTCGTCTATCGTCCGTCGTCCATTGGCCAATCCATCACAAAATTTCCTAAAAATGCACAAGATGTAACAATTCTTTGCAGGTAAAGATTATTTTCGTTAAAATAAAAAACTTTAAAAAAATATGAATAAAATTACAACAATAGCTTTTGCAGCCATGCTGTTAGGTGCATCTGCATACGCACAAAAAAGTAAAGAAGAAGTACCAAAAAACTGGCACCAGCTTGATCCTGCAACTACCGGTTACAATGGCATAAGCTTACAAAAAGCTTATGATTTCGTAAAAACGAAAAAATTAAAAAGCAATAGGGTTATTGTTGCAGTAATTGACAGTGGAATAGATACAACACACGAAGACCTTAAACCCATTCTTTGGACAAACCCAAAAGAAATACCTGGCAATGGTATTGATGATGATAAAAACGGCTACATAGATGATGTGCACGGATGGAACTTCATTGGTGGTAAGGACGGTAGAAACGTGAAAGAAGACAGTTATGAAGCAGCGAGAGTTTACTACAAATTAAAAACAAAATGGGAGAATAAAACCGAAGCCGATGCAGTAACTGCTTTAGATAAAAAAGAGTTTGCAGATTTTACACGAGCGAAAGACAAAACAGTTGGCGATTCAGACCCTGCTCAGGGTTTTGCGCTTAAAGCAATGCTGCCTAAACTAACAGCCGGCGACTCTATCATAAAAAAGGAAATAGGAAAAGAAGAGTATAACATTACAGACCTTGCAAGCTTCACCCCTACCGATATGAATGCAAAAATGGCAAAAGGCATTCTCGGCAATATTTCTAAAGCAAACAATACAACGGACATTACAAACGTGCAGCTGTTAGAGGAATTGAATGGAGAAATTCGCAAATTAGAGGCTGCCACAACTGCCCCTGAAGATAAAAGGAAAGACATTGTAAAGGATGATGAAAGCAATATAAATGACCGAAATTATGGCAACAACGATTTAATGGCAAACACGCCTATGCATGGTACGCATTGCGCAGGCATAATTGCTGCAGTGCGCAACAATAAGAAAGGCATGGACGGTGTAGCAGATAATGTACGGATAATGGCAGTGCGTGCTGTGCCTGATGGTGATGAGCATGATAAAGATATTGCCAATGCAATTCGTTATGCTGTTGATAACGGCGCCCAAATAATAAGCATGAGTTTTGGTAAAGATTTTTCGCCTGAAAAAGAATGGGTAGACGATGCATTTAGATATGCAGCAAGCAAAAATGTTTTACTTGTGCATGCAGCCGGAAACGATTCAAAAAATGTAGATACGACCTATAATTTTCCGAACCCATATTATTTAAATGGGAAAGGAAGGGCAGAAAATATAATTACCGTAGGCGCCGCAGGTGACCTAAAAAATGGTGGTCTTACTGCTTCTTTTAGCAACTATGGTAAAAAAGAAGTTGATGTTTTTGCACCTGGTGTAAATATTTATTCTACTTTACCTGGTGGCAATAATTACGGTAACTTAAGCGGTACGTCTATGGCTTGCCCTGTGGTTGCAGGTACTGCAGCTTTGTTGTTGGAATACTATCCTAACCTTACAGCATTGCAGTTAAAAGAAGCCATCGAAAAATCTGCTGTTGCACCAAAGGAACTGGTAAATAATCCTGAAACAAAAGAAAAAGTATCATTAAGCGACCTTTCTAAAACAGGTGGATTTTTAAATGCTTATGAAGCTATGAAATACGCAGGTACCATTCCTACAAAAAAGATGATAAAAATACCTGAGACAAAAATAAAAACAACAAAAAAAGGATAAACAAAATTTAACTTTTGACTATTTAAACCGCTCTATAAAAAATGGAGCGGTTTTTTTATTGAAAGTCTTCACCTTAATGTTGGTTAATAATTTTCTATATCAATTCGTTTTAAGCAAAACATATTTTAATGATGAAGATGCGCAAACAATAACCTTCCTGTTCTGAATAAATGAATTTGTACATTTGAAAAAAATACGAGAAATGGAAACCCCTGCTGTTTATAAAAATTATTTCGAAAACTATACCTCGCTTGTTGCAGAAGAGAACCTACAGCAGGCTTTTATTGCCCAAAAAAATGCATTCAACCATTTTTTAGACAGTATAACGGAAGAGCATTCAACATTCTCTTATGCACCTGGTAAATGGAGTTTAAAAGAAATGCTGCAGCACATGATAGACACAGAGAGAATTTTTGCTTACAGAGCCTTGTGCATTGCCCGCCAGGAAACGGCAACCCTACCAGGTTTTGATGAAAATCTGTACGCAGACAAATCATTCGCAAACAAAAGAACCTGGGTAGACCTTTTGCAGGAAATGAAAATTGTAAGAGAAAGTACTTTATTGTTGTTTGGTTCTTTTAATGAAACGATGCTCTGCCACACCGGTCATTTTAGTTCAGCAAGTGCGACACCACATACCATTGGCCTCATTATCATTGGTCATTTTTACCATCACATAAATATTGCGAAAGAGCGTTATCTCACAAATGCATAAATAGCAAAAGCCGCCAAAATTCGTTGGCGGCTTTTTTAATATCTGTTTATTTGATTAGTTTTTCTTTGCTACTTTGTCATTCAAAATCATCTTGTTCAATATTTTCACTGATTCGTCAACATAAATATCTTCCCCCACTCTCTTTACAAATTGCTTGTTGCGGTCTAATTTTTCTTTTGTTTTATTTATTTCAATAGTATCTGTACTTATATTTTTTACATCAAGCGTTTTTGTAAGTTTGTATGCTTCTTCCAGTTGCTTATAAACAGCTTTTAATTCCTTTTTTTCTTCTTCATATTTTTTCAAATTAAGGCTGAAAGGCTTGTTGGCATTTTTTTCCAACACTTTTACATTAGCTTTTATTTTAGTGAAATTCGGGCTCAATGCTGTTTGTGCATTTGCAGCACTAATCACTTCGCTTAGGTTCGTATTATTTTCCCATGGTTTAAATTCAGCTTGCTGTATTTCATCCCACTTTAAAGCGTATTTGTTGTCTTTTTCTCTAAACTTAAGAAATTCAAGTCTATCAGGTAAAACAACATCAGGCGTTACGCCTCTGAGCTGCGTGGCACCGCCATTTATGCGATAAAACTTTTGAAGGGTTAATTTTAAAGACCCTAGATCTTCCGCTTTATTCGAGTTTATTAAAGTATTCTCGCTCTCGGGGTTTAATGGGATTGCTCTTTGAACCGTTCCCTTACCGTAAGTGCTTGTGCTGCCGATTATAATACCTCTTTTATAATCCTGGATGGCTGCAGCAAAAATTTCAGATGCAGATGCACTTGTTTCGTCTACCAACACGGCAAATGGGCCGATATACTGCACCGATTTATCTCTATCTCTTAAAATAGAAGGTTTATCATCCCTGCTCTTTACCTGCACAATTGGTCCATCTTCTATAAACAAACCTGCCATTTGTACAACATCGTACAACGAACCGCCTCCATTACCCCGAAGATCCAATACAATGCCTTCTACATTTTCTTTTTTCAATTTCTCTACTTCTTTTGCTACATCCGCAGCACACCTTGGCTTAGAAGGGTTTTGAAAATCTGCATAAAACTCCGGCAGATAAATGTATCCAATTTTATGATCGCTGTTTATGATAACAGATCTCGCAAAAGTTTCGTCAATATTTATTTCATCTCTCAACAAGGAAACAACTTTGGTACTGCCATCAATTCTTCTGATGGTTAATCTTACCTCGCTTCCTTTTTCAGAGCCTCTTATTATTTTTACAGCATCTGCAACAGAATACCCAGTAACATCAATAGGCTCCGCCGCCCCTTGTCCAATCTTAATTATTTCGTCATTCTCTTTTAATTCGCCACTTCTCCAGGCAGGCATACCACTTACCAGACTTGTAATTTTAATTTTACCATCTTCTTCTTTAAGCTGTGCTCCTATCCCATAAAAACTTCCTTTCATAGATTCATTAAATCCTCTTAAATCTACCGGGGCAAAATAATCTGTATGCGGATCCATACTGCCCGCAATATCATTAATAAAAGTGCTAAAATTTTCATCTATGGTTTCTCTGCTCTTTTTTGTGGTAAAGTATCGCTCCATTTGTTTGCGCACAAAATCCCTCGATTCTCTTTCCAAAGTAGAATCTGCCTTTACTTTAAAATCTTTTTTGTCTTTATTTTTTATGCGTTCTTCCAACAGATCTGAATATTTGCCCAAAGCCATATATTTCATTCTTTTTCTCCAAAGATCTGTGCGCTCAGCTTCTGTTTTAGGAAACGATAATTTATCAGGGTTCGACTCTACCGTTTCATTCACAGAAAAATCAAAAGGCTTAGAAAGTATTTTTGTATATAATTGAGATACCTCAGTTTGCCTTTTTAAATACAAAGTGTTTACCGCATAAAAAGATTCTAACTCTGCTGTTCCATGTATTTCGTCATCTATCTTGCTGTTGTATTTACTTAGTTCATCA
This sequence comes from Ferruginibacter sp., assembly GCA_040400515.1. Classification (GTDB taxonomy): domain Bacteria; phylum Bacteroidota; class Bacteroidia; order Chitinophagales; family Chitinophagaceae; genus Ferruginibacter. Next base: position 20,686 of record JBBAQB010000010.1, read on the forward strand.
ATATCTGATTGAAAGAAAATATTTTTTTCCCCGTCAAGGTCTTCTTCAAATCTTGCAAGTACGGCCTTGCTAAACGCATCATCAATTGGTTGGGGGTTGAAATGTCCTTCTTCCAATAGTATACCGACGTTTCGTAAAATTTTAGTATAACGTAGTTTTGGATTTTCTTCGCTGTTCGTTTCAGACTTACCCATGGATTTAAATCCTACAAATAAGCCTACGCTCATTAATACGAGCATAACCGGTATAAATTTTTTACTCATCATAAATGCTGCAATTTTTTGCATGAAGTAAAATTAACGTAAAAATGAAGTTGTTGGGAAATACGAAATGACAAATGGTAATAATATTTTGTTAAACGAAACCATCACTCATATTAAATTATAATGCTATTAAAAGGCATTTCAATTACCTTTTAAAAATCCAATCAACCCTTTAAAATAACTTGTTTGATCATCCCACATGCTGCAATGGCTTCCCTTAGGACAGGTTGCCAATTGACCATTACCTAACTTTTCACTCATCATCTTCATAAAATTTGGGTCCATAGTATCGTGCATACCCCTTATAACAAGCGTTGGCACTTTAATTTTATAGAGATCTGGTGTACGGTCCCACAAGGCTAATCTGCCGCTTACGCCGAATTCTGAAGGTCCCTGCATGATAGTGTAAACCTGACTATTTATATGTCCAAACATTCTGCTAACTGGCTCCGGGAGAGGATTTACCCTGCAAACATGTTCGTTGTAATAATGGTTCATTAATAAATTCATGTATTGTGGATCAGCAGTTTTATTCTGTCTTTCAAACATTAATATGCTGTCTACTATTTTTGGATCCATTTGCTTTTGCAGTACATTTTTATTGTAGGCCGCATAAGCAGGGCAACTGCTCATCATGTTACTGATGATTAAACCTTTTAAATGCTGCTGGTATTTCAAAGCATATTCCATACCTAAAATGCCGCCCCAACTGTGTCCTAATAAATAAAAATTAGAACTGTCTAAATGAAGTGCTTGTCTCACCTGCTCTACTTCTTCTACAAAACGGTCAGTTACCCAAAGGCTGCTGTCTGTAGGCTTATCACTGTTGTAACTGCCAAGTTGGTCGTAGTAGATAAACTCAATTCCTTCTTGTGGCAAAAAACTTTCGAAGCTCTCGAATGCTTCGTGGCTTCCACCGGGGCCGCCATGTAGCAACAAGACTTTTATTTTGGGGTTATTGCCAAACTTTTTCGTCCACACATTAAACTTTCCCTTAGGGGTGTTGATAGAAATCATTTTAACCCCGCCAGTCTTTACTGAGGCTGTATCGGTGTCCATAAAATAATTTTTCACCTCTCTATTTGAGGCCTTGTTGTTGCAGGATGTAAAAAAGGCAATTGTTAAGCAGAATAAAATACTGATAATTTTCATAATTGTTTTTTAAGGGAGTTGAATATACGTTTTAAGGTATTTACAATTTTAAAACCATAAAAAATTATTTTACCACAAGCGTAAAATTTACCTTTTATAACTTTTTAAAAATACTATTATAGCAAGCGACTTTGTTCATTTTAGGATACTTCGTAACGTAGTGACATTTTTAAATAAGTCTTGTCAATTACATTTTTTCAGCTACTTTGTATGTAGAAAATAAAAAAGAATGATTTTAAAAATCTTAACAGTAGCAGGGTTAGCCACATTCGAAATTTATGTGGCCATACCAACCGGGTTTGCAATGGGACTTTCAGCATGGATCATTTTTTTTGCCAGTGCGGTTGGGGGGCTTACGGGTGTTTTTGTTGCCGCTTTTTTAGGCGATAAAATAAGAGACTTAGTTGCCATATACAGAAAGCCGAAAATAAAAGAAATAAAAACTGATACCCTTGCACATAAGATATGGAATAAATTTGGCATTATCGGTCTCGGCTTTTTTGGAACATTTACTGTTGGCGCTCCAATAAGCATTGCAGTAGGGGTTGGGCTTAATGCATCTATCAACAAGCTTGTTTTTTGGTGTTGCATGGGTGTCTTGGCCCGTTGTGTAGTATTTACATTAGCAGGTCATTATGGTATGAAAATGATATAATTTTTTAGAGATAACCTTTTTATTAAAAATTAGCCACGAGGGCCATCTTGCAAATTGAACAGTCTTCAACTTTAAAAACAAGTGAAATACATGCCTATTTTATTCAATTCATTTACAAGCTATTTTTTGGATAGTGCGCCTGAAGTCCATTGTTTAAATGCCAAAATGATTTTAACGGATGTAGCATTTTGAAGGTTTATCCGTGTTTTTTTTAGGTTGAGATACCTGCGGTAATTTTTTTATACAATTGGCTAATTGTATGCATTTGGATGATTGCCAAATGACTGTGATGTTTCCATCGGAATATTCTTTTTTGATATTTTTTAAATCCATCTTTAATTTTTTAGAAAAGGTGGATATAAGTTGTGAAATCGACAGATCACAGCAGGCGGTATTCCTTCATAGAATTAATTATTTCAAACAATTTTACGCCTACTCATATATTCGGAACAACATCTTAGAGCTAAAATCTCTTTTCTGCGCTCAATTCCCTATTTTTGCGCACCAAAAAAATACACTTTTATATGATGGAAAATTTGATTTACGTAGTACCTGCAATGGGCGTTGTGGGCTTGCTGTACACTTTCGTAAAGTATGCATGGGTATCTAAACAGGATGCCGGCAACGATAGAATGAAAGAAATAAGTACATATATAGCAGAAGGTGCTATGGCATTTTTGAAAGCTGAGTACAAAATTTTAACCTACTTCGTTGTGATAGCGGCGCTTCTTTTGGGCGTTATGGGTTACACAAACGAAAACAGCCATTGGAGCATAGCAGTTGCGTTTATTTTAGGTGCGTTTTTTAGTGCTTTGGCAGGTTTTATAGGTATGAAAATAGCAACTAAAGCCAATGTGCGTACTGCTCAAGCGGCTCGTACAAGTTTAAGCAAAGCATTAACTGTTTCGTTTACCGGCGGTAGCGTAATGGGTATGGGTGTTGCGGGCTTAGCAGTGCTTGGTTTGGGTGGATTGTTTATCATTCTAAAAATGGTTTTTGCAAATGGTGCGGCCGTTGACAGTATAGAAATGGAGCGTACCATTGAAATATTAACGGGCTTTTCTTTAGGCGCTGAGTCTATTGCATTGTTTGCCCGTGTGGGTGGTGGTATTTATACAAAAGCGGCGGATGTAGGAGCTGACCTTGTAGGTAAGGTGGAAGCGGGTATTCCGGAAGATGATCCTCGTAACCCTGCAACTATTGCAGATAACGTAGGTGACAACGTAGGAGACGTAGCAGGTATGGGTGCCGATTTGTTTGGTAGTTATGTTGCTACCGTTCTGGCTACAATGGTTTTAGGTAGGGAGACAAATGCATTAACTGATGCGTTTGGTGGTATGAGCCCAATTTTATTACCAATGCTTATTGCAGCAATGGGAATTATATTTTCTATCATTGGAACTTTCTTTGTAAGAATAAGTGAGAATGCAGGTTTGAGCACACATAAAGTACAAAATGCATTGAACATGGGTAATTGGGGTAGCATGGTATTAACAGCGATTGGTTGTTATTTCCTTGTGAACTTCTTAATGCCTGAAAGCATGGAACTTCGTGGTTTTGTGTTTACTAAAAATGGTGTATTTGGTGCAATAATGGTTGGTCTTGCAGTAGGTGCGTTAATGAGCATTATTACGGAGTATTACACCGCAATGGGTAAGCGTCCGGTAATGAGTATTATTCGCCAAAGTGCTACAGGGCATGCTACAAACATCATTGGTGGTTTAGCAGTTGGTATGGAAAGTACATTGCTTCCTATCATTGTGTTGGCTGCGGGTATTTATGGTTCTTACTATTGTGCAGGTTTGTACGGTGTGGCCATTGCAGCTGCGGGTATGATGGCTACTACTGCTATGCAATTGGCCATCGATGCGTTTGGACCAATTGCAGATAATGCAGGTGGTATTGCTGAAATGAGTGAGTTGCCTGCTGATGTACGTGAAAAAACGGACATTCTTGACGCAGTTGGTAATACAACTGCTGCTTCGGGTAAAGGTTTTGCGATTGCTTCTGCAGCATTAACGGCTTTGGCTTTGTTTGCAGCTTTTGTTGGTATTGCAAAAATTGATGGTATAGATATTTATCATGCGGATGTATTGGCTGGTTTGTTTGTGGGTGGCATGATTCCATTTATATTTTCATCGTTGGCAATTAAAGCCGTTGGTGAAGCAGCTATGGCAATGGTGGAAGAAGTTCGCCGCCAGTTTAGAACAATACCTGGTATTATGGAAGGTACAGGAAAACCGGAGTACGATAAATGTGTTGCTATTTCTACAGAGGCATCTTTGAAAAAGATGATGTTACCAGGTGCCATTGCTATTTTATCTCCATTGATCATTGGTTTTGTTTTTGGTCCTGAAGTGTTGGGTGGTTTTCTTGCAGGTGCTACAGTTTGTGGTGTTTTGATGGGAATATTTCAAAACAACGCTGGTGGTGCTTGGGACAATGCAAAAAAATCTTTTGAAAAAGGTGTTGAAATAAACGGAGAAATGTTCTACAAAAAATCAGAACCGCACAAAGCATCTGTAACAGGCGATACGGTGGGCGATCCTTTCAAAGATACTTCTGGTCCGTCAATGAATATCCTTATTAAATTAATGAGTATTGTTTCTCTTGTTATTGCCCCTAGCCTTGCAAAATTGCATGCTGGTAAAATAGAAGCTAACAGAAAAGCTCAAATAGAAACATTGATGAAAATGAGTGGTACCGAACCTGTATCTCCTACAACAATTGATTACAAAAATTAATAACTTTTCATAATAAATTTAAAAATGCTCCTCTTAAAAGTGGAGCATTTTTTCTGCCTGAACTTCTAAACATCCGATTAGGTTTACAGCTAATTTTACTTTATGAACTTACTTTCCGTTCTTAACCTTTATTCCGAGCAACTCCTTGGCAATTTTTCGTTAGAAAATATAAATTTCTCCCAGCAAAAAATGGAGAAGATTGCTTTGATTGGTGAGACAGGGTCAGGAAAATCTACTTTCCTAAAAACCATTGCGGGCCTAATTCAGCCTCAAAGCGGAACCATTTTATTTGAAGGTGAAAAAGTAATGGGACCAAATTGGAATTTAATTGCCGGGCAAAAAGGAATTGCCTATTTATCCCAGCATTTTGAGCTTTTAAATAACTACCGAATGGAGGAATTGCTGGCTTATGCAAATGAATTATTGCCGGAGGAAGCAAATGATCTATTTAAAGTATGCAGGATTAATCATTTGATGAAGCGCAATTCTTATGAACTTTCAGGCGGTGAAAAACAAAGAATTGCATTGGCAAAATTATTGATAACAAAACCCAGGTTACTCATTTTAGATGAACCGTATTCAAATCTTGATTTAATACACAGAAATATTTTAAAAGAGGTAGTGGAGGCTGTTTGCAAAAAATATGAAATCTCCTGCATCCTAACTTCTCATGAACCGGCAGATGTATTGCCATGGGCAGATAAAATATTGGTTTTAAAGAATGGAAAAATTGTGCAGGAAGGTACAGCTGAGTATATTTACAAAAACCCAATAAATGAGTATGCCGCCGCACTGCTAGGCAGTTATAATTTATTAGACGCAACAATATTTGGTGCAAAATTATTGTTGCGGCCCGAGAGTATTTTAATAACAAACGATGTATCAGAAAAATTTACCGGCACTGTTACAGCAAACCATTTTTTTGGTAGCTATAATGAAATAGATATAAAAATAAAAAACCAAACAATAAAAGTAAAAACCACCAACGGTAAAATTATTGTTGGCGATAAAGTTGGAATTTACTTTTAAAAATATTTTAAGTGACTAAATAATAGCAACCCATAAAGTATTGTTGAAGGAAAACGATAGATAAGGGGTTGCGGTGTAGGAAGGGTTTAGTGTGCAGCACCCAATCCATAGCGAAGCCCGTAATACGCCGTAACCATCGTTGATTATTGTATTTGGTACAAAGCCCTCAATATATTATATCTTTCTTACCCCTAGCGCAGCATCATAAAAAATTGTAATTTAACTTACCTTTCGTCATAAAACCAAAACACATGAAACAGCTACCATTTGTATTCATTTCTGCGTTGTTATTTATCAGTTTTTCAACTGCCCAGGCACAAACAATTTTAAAACAGGTATTGGTACTGCAAATGCCAGAAGATGATGGCAGCAATAGTGCATCAGTAGTCTGGCACCCCCTTACAAAAAAGTATTATACCAGCATGGCAGGCAACGCCAGCTACCCAATGGGCGTTTTTAATGAAAAGGGTAAATTAATACAAGATGACATGGATGCTGATTACGATTTTAGAGGAATTTGGTATAACCCAATAACCAAAATGTTGCAATTTAATACCTACGACTCAAGTGGTGTAGGTCATATAGAACTTGAAAGTGATGGTAAAATTAAAAGTAAAATAATAGATTTTGAGGGCATGTATCAACCAGATCCACAGTCTGTAGGTGCTTTTTACACGCCTGGTAATAATGTTATCTATTTAAGCCCATCTCACGATGTAGAAAAATACGATTCAAAAACGTTTAAGGCTTTAGGCTCACTTACGAGGTTATATGTGGGGTGCAAAACAAAAAAGGAAAGCGATGCATTAACCGAAACCGAATCTTCAGATAATTGGTATGATAGAAACCTTTCTGTGCAATATACAAATATACCAAAAGGTGAATTAGCTATTTTAAATGTTGCAGACCGCATAATAGAATTATATGATAAAAAAACCGGCTTGCTTACAAGTGCTGACATTTACATACCTGCTGGCATTAAACTGGAACACAATTTTAATTTTTGCTTTACAAATGGCATTTGGTGGTTTTTTCAAAAAGAAAATAGGCAATGGGTGGGTTGTAAATAAGATGCAACAAAAATTATAAGCTCAATCATCTCTTAGTTTTATAAGAAATGATTGAGTTTGTTTTGTAATAACCCTTACTCAGATTACAGCAATTATTAAATGATATTTTTTCCGTTTACAAATTAAATCGTAACATTGATGTACGAAATAAATCGTAAAAATGGATAACAACAAGAATTTTAAACCTACGGAAAGTGAGTTGGAAATACTGGCGGTACTTTGGGCAAACAAATCTGCTACAGTAAGAACCGTACACGAAGAACTTACTAAAACGAAAGATGCAGGCTACACCACTACCCTAAAACTAATGCAGATAATGCATGAGAAAGGGTTGGTTACAAGAAATACTGATTGTAAAACGCATATATATACTCCTGCAATAGATAAACAAAAAACACAGTTACAAATCGTGAATAAAATGATTGCCGGTTTGTTTGCAGGTTCTCCTGCAGATATGGTTATGCAGGCACTTGGTAACAACAAAACGACAGTTGCAGAATTAAAACAAATAGAAGACCTGATAGAAACTTTAAAAGCCAAAAAGTAAACGCTTAAAAGGATGAATTTCTTTTATTTCTTTATAGAAACACTGTTGCACAGCCTTTGGCAGGCTGCATTGCTTTTGTGTACTTATCTGTTGGTAAATTTAATTGGAAGAAATTACCATCCATTACAAAAAAGAAATTTTTTATACCTTCATCTCTTTACACAGTTTTGCATTTCCTCCATTACATTTTTCTGCTTTTTTTATAGTTACAGTTTTCAATCAACTTTCGGTTTGTCCGAGTATTTTCAAAAAAGCCACATACCTTTTTTGAAGAATTATTACGGATTGGTATTTTCACTTTATATAACAATTGTTACTATAAAAATTCTTCAGTTAATATTTCAATGGACATCCTTTAAAAATAATTATACATCAAAACTAATTCGTTCTACGGCTGAGTTAAAAATCTTTACAAACTATCATGCTAATCTCCTGTGCATTCAAAAATCTGTAAAACTATGGTTTAGCAGTTCTATAAAAACCCCGGTTACATTTGGTTTTTTTAAACCTGTTATTTTATTACCCATCGCATTAATAAACAACAGCAGCACGCAGCAGGCGGAGTTGATTATTCTACATGAACTCATACACATAAAAAGTAAAGATTATCTACTCAATTGGTTTCTACTCGCAATGGAAACGATTTACTTTTTTAACCCTTTTATCAAAATCGCTGCAGAAAAGCTTAAACTTGAAAGGGAAAAGAACAGCGATATTCAGGTGCTGAATTATCAATACAGCAGTGTTGAATATGCTGAAACTTTGTTCCAAATTGCTCAAAACAACATCCCATTAAAGTCATTTCAGTTGGGCTTATTTAAAAATCAATCTCAGCTTTACAAACGTATCAGCTTTTTTTCAACAGAGAAAAATTTATCCTTCAAAAAGTTAAATGCATATTTTTTATCCATGTTGTTTATTTTACTAACTGCTGTAACAACCTTCGTAATGGTTTCAAAAAAACCTTTAGCAATAAAAAGCTTTGCGCAGGCTTACTCACTGCCACTACGGGATAATTTTCAAAACAAAAGCAGCATAAAAATTACCAGCTTCAGTAAAGAAATTGTTACTTTTAAAGAGAATAAAAAGAAAACAAATTCAACCCTCAATAAAGAAAATAAAAAATCATTATCGCCCAATAATTTTTCAGATTATCTAGATATTGAGAGCGAAAGCATGTACACGCCGGTAGTTTATAATGAATTAACAGACAGTACAAGAGAGGTTATCTATAATGTAGAAACAAAAAATAAAACCATTACGCAGTCTTATAAATTAGTAAAAAAGAATGGCGTATGGGTTTTTAAACCACAGTGGATGATTGTTGAGACAAGGCCTGACTCTTTGCAGTCTCAAATAAAAGACTCCATTCATTCCTCCCCCAGCTTCTAATAAAAGAACATTTTGCTCATCCAAAAAAAGGGAAGACCGCAGTTTGCCTGAATTTCACCAGCACCTACACCAGGTTTCTTTCGTTCATCCTTCGTTTTGCTTCCGTTTAACTCCCGTTTATGTGCCGTTGTAAATCTGCAGTTTTATCAAAAAACCCTCCCCACCCCACGGTTTTTGTTAAATAATAACGATAGAGATAGCACCACATTTTTTTTGCATTTCGTTTACTACTTTAATAGCTTACGTTTAATTTTGAACCAATAGCTAACAAATGAAAAAAGAACCCACAGCAGAACTTTCAATAATTGATACAGACCGAATCATAGAAATGGCATGGGAAGATCGCACACCCTTTGAAGCCATCGAATTTCAATTTGGCTTAAGCGAAATGGAAACCGTTGCGCTCATGCGCAAAAATTTAAAACGCAGTAGTTTTAACCTTTGGCGCAAACGCACACACAGTGGCGTGAGCCAGAAACACCTTGCCAAAAGAGTGGATGGAATCAACAGATTTAAATGCACCCTACAACGCGGCATTAACATGAACAAAATAAGTAAGAGACGATGAGCAAAAGAGTAGAATATGTTTTTCCAACTGACTATAAGAGTATTTTAAAAAGGATTGATGAAATAGATCCCGTAAAATATGCCCGTAGCCGCAACTTTATTGATGGCGATGTAACTTATTTGTCGCCTTATATTTCCCGTGGTGTCATAAGTGTAAAAATGGTGAAAGACATCATTTTTAAACGGGGTTATAAAATGTATGAAATAGAAAAGTTTATTCAAGAATTGGCGTGGAGAGAATACTGGCAGCGCATTTGGCAGAGCAAAGGAGATGAGATATTATCTGATTTAAAACAAACACAGCCCGATTTCATTCACAGAAAATTACCTGCTGCAGTTCTTAACCACCAGACAAGAATAGACGCTGTAGACAATTACATTGAGCAATTATATGAACAGGGCTACATGCACAACCATGTAAGAATGTATGTAGCAAGCATCGTGTGCAATGTTGCAAAATCTCATTGGTCATTGCCGGCCCAATGGTTATACTACCATTTATTGGACGGCGATGTAGCAAGCAATCACCTCAGCTGGCAATGGACCTGCGGCAGTGCGTCATCAAAAAAATATTACTGCGACCAGGCAAATATTAGTAGGTATACAGAGAGCAACCAACGCAAATCTTATTTAGCAGAAGATTACGAAACCCTTGCTGAAATGGACGTTCCGGATATTTTGAAAGAGACCACGCTACCCGCCTTAATGACTGTTTTACCGGAAATGCCTCTTTTAAATATTGATACTACAAAGCCTACCTGCATTTACAACAGTTACAATTTAGATCCTATATGGAGAAGTGGTGAAAATGTAAACAGGGTATTACTTTTAGAACCCTCGCATTTTGTAAAATATCCTGTAAGCGAAAAAGTATTAGATTTTATCATAGCCCTTTCAAAAAATATTGACGGAATAAAGATTTATACAGGAGAGTTTAAGGAACTGGAAGCCGTTTGTGGAAACGATAAAAGTAAAATGATATTTAAAGAACATCCTGCATTTACGCATTACAAAGGCACATGCGACAGTAGAGACTGGTTAGCTCCTTCCGTTACCGGAAACTTTAATTCTTTCTTTTCTTTCTGGAAAAAAGTGGAAAGGGAAATGCTTTAAAAAATTTTGAATACCAGCTGTATTACGGCGCGGTACCAAATGCCGGTGTTCAACAGGCATTAGCTTGTTAAATATTGCTTTATGCAAGGTCAGTGTCATGTGTCACAACTGGAAGATTATAGCTTACCCTGTCAATGGTATCCGTTGTAATAGCAATGCATCTTTTAAAACAGCAATGGTTTGCGTTACAAAGACAATGTTGCTTATTAATTTCTCCGCGGAACAAAAATGGGGAAAGCTAACTAAGCTTAAAACATGTTCCTCGGGCAAGCATCGCTGTACTTGTTTCCAAGTGTAAATCCTACCACAATTTCGTGTGTATTGCCTGTATATGTTCTCAACCTGCTAGTCGTGGCTACTTCATAAGAGTAACCTACGTTTAAAGTATTAGATATATTAAAACCTGCCATACCGGAGTAACCTGCAATAAAATCTGAATACCGGTAACTTCCCCCTATCCACGCTTTATCCATGTATTGAAGTTTTGCATTAAAATGCGCTCCTAGTAATCGTGGCTCCCAGTATTGTACCATTACAGAAGGTATAATCGTAAAATCGTCTCCCGCACTAAAGCGATACCCAACAGTTGTAAAAAAGTTAGGTGTAAAGTAATTACCATATTTATCGCTGTTCGAAAATTTTGCTTTACCAGGTACGATGTTCAACACGGATATGCCGGCAAAATACCGTGCTGAATACAACCACAACCCTGCACCAAGCTCGGGCTTCACTCTTTTTAAATCACCATTGGCAACGCCTATTGCTGGGTCGTTGGTAGGGTCAGAAAAAGTAGCTTTCGTCGCATCGAGGTTTATTCCTGAAACACCAAAGTTAAAGCCTGCAGCCAAGGTGGTTTTTACACTAATGGGTTTGTGATAAGCATACGAACCAGCAATGGTCCACCTGTTTATATAACCGGCTTTATCGTTCATGGCATAGAATCCAATACCGTGATGCGGTTCTGGAGCAGTATAATCTTGCCAATATTGCTTACCACGAGGGTTTTCGCCAGGTACCGCAAAGGAAGTAGCGCTTGTTCTGTAATCAGATTTACCCACCGGTGCCTGCACGCTTATATACGATGTCACAGGAGCTCCATTTATTCCCGTCCACTGGTTTCTAAAACTGGTTTTTATATCAGTATAATTTTCAATACCTGCAAGTGCGGGATTGAGAATGTAATTGTTTAATACATACTGCGTATAAGCAGGCTTGGCTTGTGCCTGCGCATATATTGCAGATATTGTTATCATTATAAATACAAAAATCTTCTTCATGCAACTGTATCTTTTTTGCAACTCGTGCAATTTTATCTAATTTTTTGTGGACGTATGAACTATCCATCCTTTTTTAAATGCGAAATGCTATTTTACTTCACAATTGTAACATATCCTGTAATTGGTTTTCTGCCACTACCAGGTTCTATAATATAATAGTAAGTATCAAAAGGCAATGGTTTACCATTCATATTACCATCCCATGGCTTTGCATAGCCATTACTTTCAAATACCTTTTGACCTGTACGGGTAAATACCTGCACTTTGTTTCCCTGGTAAGTAAACAGATATTTAATTTCCCAAAAATCATGAATCCCATCGTTGTTAGGTGTGAACGTATTTGGTATTTCTGGAAACTTAAGCACCTTTATGAATACATTGTCTGCCTTGGTACAGCCACCTTCTGCCGTCACTGAAAGTGTATAGGTAATATCTACCAAAGGCTTTGCCAGCGGATTTAGAATTACATTAGAACTTAAATATGTTGGAGATGGGATAGAAGTCCATAAATAGGTAAGTGTATTGCCCGACGCAGTTGCAGCCATTGGGAATGTTCCTCCTTCTAATACATAACTATCGGGACCAGCATTTACCGTGGGGTAAGCATACACCCTAAATGGACGGACGGTATCATCAACACAACCAAAACTATTTGTAACCGTAAGTTTTACATTAAAGGTATTAACAGTAGCATACGTATAGGCAGGCTGTGATTGCCCTAATTGGTTGCTACTGCTTTCACCAAAATTCCACGACCATTTTAAAGGACCTCCGTCTGCGAACGTACTGTTATCTATAACCGTTACATTCTGAGCCAAACAAACACTTGCTTTATTAAAATTAAAACTAGCTGTTGGTGCTGGGTGAATAGTATTAATGGCTTTAACAGTAGAATCTTTACAGCCAGTTAATGGCGATGTAGCAATTAACTGCACATTATGAGGTGCCTGTGTAAAATAGGTATGTGATAAAGGTTGCTGTTGCGTACTTAAATCTGTTCCTTGGGTAGAAGGCAAATCAAAGTTCCAGTTGTAAGCCCAGTCTGTAATATTAGGAGTTGTGTTATTAAATAACACTTTAGCCTGCGGCAAACAAGCAGTATCGCTGAATGTAAAGTTTGGTTTGGGTAATGGGTTTACTATAACCTGTAATAGAAAAGCAGGTGCGCTTTTACAACCGCCATCAGTAATTAAAGTGAGCGTTGCATCATAAGTACCGGCAGTTTGATAAATATGGGTAACGTTGTTACCGTTCGTCGCAACTGTATTGGGCGTAGCATCTCCCCAATTATAGACCCATGTATTTATAGTACCTGCTCCCTGTGATACAGAATTTTGAAAAATAATATCATTTGTTGCACACTTGGTACCTAAAATAGTAAATGAATTTACTACCGGTGCCGCCAATACATTTACCGTTTTTGTAATAGATGTTGGGCAATTAAAAGAAGAGGTCCAGGTATATGTAATTACATGGTTGCCAACGCCTGCTATAAGAGGATTGAATAGTCCGTTTGTTGAAATTGCTCCAGGGATGGCAGATGTAAATATACCAGGGCCACCAGGTATAGCGGGTGTACCAGGGATCTCAAAAGCCAAAGCTGCGAAAGAAACCGTACCATTATTTAAACATACATCGGGTATATTATTGAATTGCAACACCGGTGCCGGATGTATCGTACTTGAATTGATAACTATTACCGCGGTTGAATCAACACAGCCAGTAGCAATATCAGTAGCAATTAAATGCGTATTAAATGGTCCCTGTGTAGTGTAAATATGATTGGGACTTGTGAGCGTACTCGTATTCGCAGGTACTGTTGATGGCAACTCAAAACTCCATTGATACGTATTGGATGCAACATTTGGCGTTGTATTAGTGAATACAACATCAGCCGAAGGCAAACAAACAGAATTACTAAAAGTGTAACTCGGCGCAGGCAATGCATTTACGGTAAACGTTACAGGTAACGGAATATTTCTACAACCATAACCCGTTTCAAGTGTAAGTGTAGCTGTGTGAGAACCGGTAGTAGTATAAGTATGCGTTACATTAGCACCGTTTGTAACTGTCTGTATGGGCGACCCATCATTCCAGTTATAAATCCATTTTACAACTGTTCCGTCTCCATTTGTATAAGTATTTTGAAAAGTAATGGCATTGTTGTGGCAAAGATTACCAACCGTTGTAAACGAATTTACAACAGGTGCCGCCAATACATTTACCGTTTTTGTAATAGATGTCGGGCAATTAAAAGAAGAGGTCCAGCTATATGTAATTACATGGTTACCAACGCCTGCTATAAGAGGATTGAATAGTCCGTTTGTTGAAATTGCTCCAGGTATGGCAGATGTAAATATACCAGGCCCACCGGGTATAGCGGGTGTACCAGGTATCTCAAAAGCCAAAGCTGCGAAAGAAATCGTACCATTATTTAAACATACATCGGGTATATTATTGAATTGCAACACCGGTGCCGGATGTATCGTACTTGAATTGATAACTATTACCGCGGTTGAATCAACACAGCCAGTAGCAATATCAGTAGCAATTAAATGCGTATTAAATGGTCCCTGTGTAGTGTAAATATGATTGGGACTTGTGAGCGTACTCGTATTCGCAGGTACTGTTGATGGCAACTCAAAACTCCATTGATACGTATTGGATGCAACATTTGGCGTTGTATTAGTGAATACAACATCAGCCGAAGGCAAACAAACAGAATTACTAAAAGTGTAACTCGGCGCAGGCAATGCATTTACGGTAAACGTTACAGGTAACGGAATATTTCTACAACCATAACCCGTTTCAAGTGTAAGTGTAGCTGTGTGAGAACCGGTAGTAGTATAAGTATGCGTTACATTAGCACCGTTTGTAACTGTCTGTATGGGCGACCCATCATTCCAGTTATAAATCCATTTTACAACTGTTCCGTCTCCATTGGTATAAGTATTTTGAAAAGTAATAGCATTGTTGTGGCAAAGATTACCAACCGTTGTAAACGTATTTACAACAGGAGGTGCCAGTACTTTTATTTGTTGCACTTTAGCCGAATCACAACCTGCCGGTGATGTTACTGTATAAATAACACCATTGTTTGTGCCAACAGTAACGCCTGCTGCAAGTGGATTAAATGTGTAAACACCTCCGGCAAAAGTTACACCGGCCCCCGTATATACAGCTGTACCCCCCGATGCTGTTCCTTGATTTAATACAATTGGGCCACCATTTAAACAAGCATCCGGTACCGGTAAAAATTGAGCCACCGGCGATGCATATACGAGTACATCTATCAAAGTATCTTTTTGGCAAACCCCATTAAATCCTGAGTAGGCATAATAGCGAACTTTATAAAGCTTATCTATTTGCAGGTTTGGATAATTGTGTGTATAAATTTTGTTAGGAGTAGGTGTATTATCCTGGTCAAAAACAGTTGGTGTGCCTAAATAGTCCCAGTAAATATCTGTTCTTATGAGCCCGCCTACATTTACAATACTGTTTTCTCTTATTTGTACTGGACGGTTAGAGCAGAGATTGTTGGCGTTTAATGTAGTAAATGCAGCACGAGTAACTTCTCCGTTTATAAAAAATTGCTGAATGGTTGTATCCTTACAACCACTGTTAGTTGTTACAATAAGGGTTACCGTTTTTTGACCAACAAAAGCATACGCATGTGTAGGGTTTTGGTAACTTGGTCCGGTACCCGCAAAAATAGGTGAGCCGTCACCAAAATCCCATTCCCAGAAAACGATAGAAGCTCCTGCTCCTGCTACGGTACTGGTATCGGTAAATTGTGCCAACGCATCTGCAAGACATGCTCCTGGATTAATAAAACCGGCAACAGGTTTACTAAAAATAGTTACTGGCGGAGTTGGGGTGAATATATCACTCTCACAGCCATTATCAGATACCGTTTTAAAAGTAATAATTTTTACACCTGCGGTAGGATAGGTTAGGGTAAAAGGATTGCCGTTTGTTCTTATTTGTGGGCCTGTACCATCACCATAATCCCACACCCAAGATGTTACACTGCCCGTTGGTGTTATACCAAATGCAGGCGTTACAAGCACCGATTTGAATTCGCAAAAAGGACCCGTTGTGGTAAAACTTGCTATAGGTTTAGGGAGAACAGTTACCGTGGCTGTACCTGCCTGGATATTGATACACGCTGCCACACTTGATTCTTGCACACTTACTAAATTATAAGTAAATGTTCCCGGCGTTCCGGTGGGAACTGCAACCGTTACTGAATTGCCCACAGTTGTTGTTACTGTAAGCGGAGCACCATTTAAAGTATAAGCAAATGTGTAAGGTGCTACACCACCTAAAGCAGTAAAAGTTATTAATGGTGCTGTTGTATTTGCCTGGCAAACGGTGGCCGCATTCGTAGCTATTGTTGCAGTTGCAAGTTGTTTTACTATTACAGTAGCTGTTGTGTTTGTATAATTTTTATTACAACCCGTAGGCTCTTGAACCTGTGTGAGAGCGTATACATAAGTGCCTGCAGTTGTTGTTGGAACCGATACTGCAACGCTGTTACCTGTTGTTGTCGATACTGTTTGCGCTGCACCCCCATTAATTGTATATATAAATGTATAGGGTGCTGTTGCATTTGCTCCTGTGAATGTAATATTCGGTGGCACAGAATTTTGACATAGAGTAGTTGTTCCTGCAATAGTTGCTGTAGGTACAGGCCTAATTGTAACAGTTGCACTGGCGCCCGTTATTGGTGTTAAACATAAAATAGGTCCTGTATTTTTTACACTCAGCAAATTATAAATAAATGTGCCTGTCAATGCCATAGAAACCGGCAGCGTTACACTGTTAGATGCAGCAGTCGTACTAATGGTTTGGGTAGCGCCACCATTAATATTATAGGTGAACGTAAATGGAGCAATACCATTTGCACCTGTAAAAGTTATTAATGGTGCGGTCGCATCTTCACAAACACTTGCAGTACCACTAATTGTAGCAGTAGATGTGGCCTGTACTTGCACCGTAGCAGTATTACCGGTTGAATAGGTTCTGATACATTGTGTATTTGCCGATGCGTCCTGCACCTGTGTCATTGTATAAACGAATATACCTACTGTAGCGGACG
>JBBAQB010000010.1:37695-132481 GCA_040400515.1 Ferruginibacter sp.
TTATAACGACTGTTGCCGCCTGATTTGTAATAGGGGTTAAACAAGTTGTTGGGCCCGTATTTTCTACACTCGTAAGGTTGTAAACGAATGTGCCTGTGGTCATCATCGGCACAGTAATGGAAGCACTATTTGATGCTGCACTTGTAACAATGGTTTGGGTAGCACCGCCATTGATATTATATTCAAAAGAAAAAGGTGCATTTCCGTTTGCAGCAGTAAATGTTATTACCGGTGCAGTTGCATCCTGACAAACACTTGCAGTACCGCTAATTGTAGCACTAGATGTGGCCTGTACTTGAACCGCAGCAGTATTACCGGTTGAATAGGTTCTGATACATTGTGTATTTGCAGATGCGTCCTGCACCTGTGTCATTGTATAAACGAATATACCTACTGTAGCGGACGAAACAGACACAGTAACGCTGCTGCCGGTTGTCGTTGTTACAGTTTGGTCCGCCCCGCCGTTAATATTATAAGTAAATGTATAAGGCGCAGTCCCTCCAGCCCCTGTAAAAGTAATATTTTGAGTACCGGTATTTTGGCAAACAATTGTTGATCCTACAATGGTAGCTGTAGGATTTGGGTTTATAACGACTGTTGCCGCCTGATTTGTAATAGGGGTTAAACAAGTTGTTGGGCCGGTATTTTTTACACTCGTAAGGTTGTAAACGAATGTGCCTGTGGCAGTCATGGGCACAGTAATGGTAGCACTATTTAATGTTGCGCCTGTAACCAGCGTTTGGGTAACACCGCCATTTATATTAAATTCAAAAGTAAAAGGTGCATTTCCGTTAGCAGCGGTAAATGTTATTACCGGTGCAGTTGCATCCTGGCAAACAGATGCATTGCCTGAAATCGTTGCTGTGGATGTTGCTTGAACGGTTACAACTGCATTTCCCAAAGCTGTGTTTGCACAGGCTGTAGAAGACCCATCTTGTACCGATATAAGTTCATAAGTATATGTACCTATTGTTGTAGTTGGCACAGCAACTGTAACACTATTACCAGTGCTGGTTGTTACAGTTTGGTTTGCACCGCCATTGATGTTATAAGTAAAAGTATAAGGTGCGGTGGCATTTGTACCAGTAAATGTAATAAGTGGCGCAGTCGTACCCTGGCAAACGTCAGTTGTACCGCTAATGGTTGCTGTTGGTAAAGGATTTACAGTAACCGTTGCTGTTTGCCCAGTGATAGGATTTGTACAAAATGCGGCATTTGCGTTTTCTACGTTGGTTATATTATAGGTATAAGTGCCTGCCGTGGCAGTTGGTACCGGCAAAGTATTTAACAATGTACTTGTTAAAATAGGTGTTTGCGCAACTGCCGCTCCCCCATTTGCAGAAAGTGTATAATCTATTTTATAAGGTGGTAAACCACCGGTAATGGTAAAGCTAATATTGGGTGAAGGTGCATTTTGGCAAACGGCTGTCGTTCCTGAAATTGATGCGTTTACAAGAACAGGTACGTTGACTATTTTGGAAGCCTGGCTGCTGAAACACCCAACAGTTGTTGTTGTAATTAAGGTAACCGTATGAGGGCCCGAGGTAGAAAAAATATGAATGGGGTTTTGTAAAACAGAGGTATTGGCCGCACCACT
This sequence comes from Ferruginibacter sp., assembly GCA_040400515.1. GTDB lineage: Bacteria > Bacteroidota > Bacteroidia > Chitinophagales > Chitinophagaceae > Ferruginibacter. The sequence goes on from JBBAQB010000010.1 coordinate 39,293, forward strand.
TCCCGGGTCACCAAAATCCCAAGCCCACCGATAATTTGGTTTTACAGTAATTGTGGTATCATTAAATTGAACAGGCTCGGTAAGGCAGCCCGGTTGGTTATTTGTAAAACCCGCATTTGGTGGATCAAACACACCTAAATCAAAACTAATATCTTGAGATGTTCCACATTGGGTGGCTCCGGTGTTGTATGTTGTAATAGTTACAGGAAAAGTACCAGAACTTGAAAAAGTATATATATTGGGAAGGGAATACCAATAAAGCGTTTTTCCATTAACCACAGTGGTAGAATCAGGACCGCCTGGCCCTGGTACACAAGAAGAATAGATAATTTTTGGATTAGAAGGTGTTGGGGGACCGGGCAAATTACTTAAATTCCATTGGATCGAATCTGCGCAATACGGAAGAGACACCCTGAACCTAAACGGAGAATTGGTACATACAGATGGTGAGGCTTCGATACCAAATTGAGATTGAACACTGATTTGTTGAAAAAGATCCTTTAGGTTTGTACCTGCAGAATAGCCGTATGATTCTGCACTTCCAAAACCATAGGCTATGGCATTAAAACCGGAATCGCACGAAAGGCGATGTGCTCCAGAAGATAAATTTGGATCCGTAGTTGCTATACTACCTCCATTTTTCCAGATTCTGGTATATGCATAATTATTATCTTGAGGCAATACTGTAAAGGAAGATGCAGGTGGTGTTATTCCGTCTATTTTAAAGGAACTAATTCCTGTACCCGCGTTTCTTACAACCACATTTATAAAATGCTGGGTTATAGCTGTATTAGAAGAAGGCTGCATGGAGTTCACCGTAACATCGCTCACCGTTTGCTCTATTGGATTTAAATAAATCATTTCAGGGTCATGGGGATTTGCATTTCCCGAAGGACAACCACCAGAATTAGCAGAAGTAAAATATTGAGATACCAATATACCTTTATTTGATTCTACGAGATTTGTTTGACTACTCTGGAAATCATAAACGTTGTTAACGAAACTCCCAGGAGCAACGATAGCACCGTTTAGCGTAACAATTGAGGAAGGATCAGGTCTGAATATTCTAAAAATATTTGTATTTATCACCGGAGAGACAGCTGCCTGCTTATTCTCACTCGGCACCAAAATGTATTTCTTACCCCAGGTACTGGTGGGATACATTTGCTGGTACAAGTTATCTGAACTTCCTACAGCGGTAGATGTGGATCCAACGACCGCACAACCGGTGGAGATTTTACCACTTCCACAGAAAACAGCAATTTTTTTACAACCACCTGTACCAGAAGCTATTGATTTTATGGTGCTTCCTGTTAAATCATTAGCTGACAATACCTGATAAATTTGACCTTGGGTTAAAGTAACTGTCTGGGTAACATTTGCCGGCCATCCGCCTTTGGTAGTCTGGCTAGGTTTTATTTCAACTATTGTAGAACCTGGTTCTACAGCTTCTACGAAAAAATAAGAGTAGCTATTGGCCTCATTAGAAAGCTGCCTGTAATTAAGAGAATAATACTCTTTACCAAGTGTATTTGTAGGTAAAAAAACTGTAGCTCCAGAAATAGCATTCACGTAAATAAACCCATAAGCAATAATGGGTTTTAAAGCAGTAATATGAATTCCATGGTTATACAAACCCTCGTCAAGCAAAGCTGCTGTTCTGGGAATATTAATAACCGTTATTTGATTGGCAAATACTGTAAAAGTTTGGCTAAATGCTATACTTGCAATGCTAACAGTTCCTGTGGTTGTTTCATCAGTAGTTAAATAAATCTGCATTGTTTCAGCTCCACCTGTATTAAACATTCTTACGTGGTTTCCGTAACCTACCCAGAAATCTTTCCCTTTATTAGAAAAATCCTGAGAAAAAGAAACAAATCCTAAAATATTTGAGAGTAGAAAAAAGAGTAAAAGTTTTTTCATTTAAAACATTAATGTTAGTTGTTAGACTTAATAATTTATAAAACCCAGACACGAATTTAACATTTTTCTTTTATGGTATTCGGAAAATATTTCAAAAGAAAAAATCTAGAAAATATTATTAAAGATTTACACATTTTTATTGCCATATATAAAGTAGAATTTTGTTTAGACTTGTCTGCGTTTTACCGCCTAAACTTATCCAATAAATTATTTACGCTGTATAATATTTTAAACAAAACTGCCATTTTAACGTCCATCATCCAAAGGTCGTAAGCATTGCTTTAAGCCGATTTAAGCAACCCCAAAATATTGGGCTACTTATGTTCATTTTTAATAAATAAACAAAATAGGGGGTAATTAGAGTTTTACACATTCAAAAAAAAATATAAATGATTTTTTATTGAAAGTTTAATCACCGTTATTATTTATATTATATTAAAATTCATATTTTTATAAAACTTTTTATAAAATTAAATTATATTAAATTGTACCAGATTACTTTTTAAAATTTTATTCGAAAAAGCATTAAATTATCTAATTTTTAATATCATTAAAATTTTATAAACTACTATAAACTAATTTTTTATTAAATTATTTATACCTAATATAAATAGCAAATAAATATTTATGATTTAATCCCCTCAATTTATAATTACCTAATTTGTTTAGTGTTTAAATTTTGCATTGGTCAAGTAAAATAATGTAGGTACACACTAATGCAGTAAATTGCTTTCAAATAAAACCCTAATGAGAAAGAAACTATACCCCACCTTATTTTTTACAATTGTTTTAGCATTTTTTTTGACATCGTGTCACGAACCAAAAGCGTTGGAATTTAAAGAGTTTAAGAACTTAACGCTCGATAAACTCTCTTTTGCAGGTGCCGCAATGAACGTCGACTTAGTATATTACAATCCTAATAATTTTGGTTTACAACTCAGCAGAACTGATTTGGATATTTTTATTGACGGCACATTTTTAGGACACTCTTCACAAGATATCCAGGTAGCTGTTCCCAAAAGGGACAATTTTACCATACCACTGAAGCTTGATCTTGATGTAAAGAATATTCTAAAAAATGGACTTACCTCCTTTTTAAATAAGAGTGTTTCTGTGAAAGTTGTGGGTTCTGTGAAGGTTGGTAAGGGCGGTATTTACAAAAGTATCCCGGTAGATTATACGAGTATTCAGAATTTTTCTATGTTTAAATAGGCTTCGTTTTATGGTATAAAAACTGAAAGTGCCATCAAATCCACGCCAATTTTACGAAGCTATTCAACATATTTTTATCCATTTTAGCATTGATAAAATGCTTTTATTAACATTTTACTTCTAAGTGTTTTAGGAGATCAAGCCGGTTTACATTTTCAAAATCAGTATAACCGGTCATAAAAAAAGCGACCAAATCGGTCGCTTTTTTTCATTAAATAGTATAAGTTTAGAGCTTTTTTTCCATGACTGTTTTCACAATCTTGCACGATGGAGACAACCTTTTGTAAGCAGTTTCATCAGCCGTAACATCATCCGCATCAAAGCCAACATTTGCAATCATCGTCTTTATTTGTTCAATATCTGTACGATCTGTAAGCCAGGCTACGGTTATATTTTTCTTTTTAAGATCTGCTTTGTAAGATAGAATGCCATACTGCTTAAAAAGTGATTGCTCAATTTTTGCTTTGCAGTCTTCGCCAAGCATACCTGGTGTATTAATAATGGCTTTGGCAGTTGTTTTTTGCTGCGCAGTGGCTGTAAAACACATTAAAAAGAAACCCACGAGGGTTGCATGCACGTATTTTTTCATTTATTTTTAATTTTTATAGTACAGAAACCGTCTTAAAATTATCTTATTTACCCCATTCAGAAGGATTCTCCCGCCAGTTTAACAAAGAATTTAGCTGGTCTTGCCCAATTGAACCCTTCTCTTTTGCATGGTTTATTAATGCTTCGTAATTACTGAGAGAGGATAATTTTATGCCGGCTTCATTAAATGCCTCAGTTGCATGAGCGAAGCCATAGTTAAATATAGATACCATCCCTTCAATGATAATACCCTCTTTTTGCAAAACTTCACAAACCTGCAGGCTGCTTTTTCCGGTAGAAATAAGGTCTTCTACCACAACAACCCGTTGTCCTTTTTCATAAATTCCTTCAATTTGGTTGCCCATGCCATGTTCTTTTGGCTTTGGCCTTACATACATAAACGGAAGTTTAAGTTGGTCTGCAGCCATTGCACCCCACGAAATACCTGCAGTTGCTACACCTGCAATGGCATCGGCCGCTGCAAAATGTTCAAAAATAACGGCACACAATTCACTCTTTATAAAATCTCTTATGTATGGATAACCTAATGCCCGCCTATTGTCGCAATAAATAGGACTTTTCCAGCCACTAGCCCAGGTAAATGGCTGCTCAATATTTAATTTAACGGCATTAATCTGTAATAATTTTTCTGCAATAGCTTCCGCTGCTGTATTCATGTACATTGAATTAATAATTTAAACAAAGATAACATGTTGACAAATCATTGTAAGCCAGAAGGTTTAATTTTACTGCTTAAATAATTATATGCAGATAAATATATATATAGATGAAACGCCTATCTACATTACAGATATGTTGGGAGAAGAATTGATACCAATTTCTCTAAACAAAGATACCCTGCTAATGAAAGATGAAGCGCACATAAAGGCAGATACAATAACAGCAGCCATCAAAAAAGACAAGAAAGCAGTTATTTTACTGGTTGAAAATCCTATATCAGCAAGAACGAGCCTATTTAAACAATTCACCATTATAGAGGCAGCAGGTGGCATCGTACAGAACGAAAATAAAGAATTGCTGTTTATTTTCAGACGAGAAAAATGGGATTTACCCAAAGGTAAAATGGAAGAAAATGAAACACCAGAAATTTGTGCCGAACGAGAAATTGAAGAAGAAACCGGTGTGAAAAATTTGACGCTAAAACATAAAATCGGCGAAACCTACCATATTTATGAAGAGCGTGGACTCAGCATTTTAAAAATAAGTCATTGGTTTTATTTTACCAGCAGCCAAAAACAAATTACAGTGGCGCAAACGGAAGAAGATATTGCAGAAGTGAAGTGGATACCAACCCGCAATATTAAAGAGCCTATGAAAAATACTTATCAGAATATAAAAGATATTTTACGTTTGTTTTTTGACACACCCTAAAAAATAAACGCATACCCTATTTGGAAAAATATAAGATGTGCGTTAGCAAACTAAAAGAGATTTTACTAAAAGTGTAGCTTAACAGTTGCAATGTTAGTTTCCCTGTTTTTTTGCTCCTGCATATTATTGATAATAGTATCTTTATAACCGCTATAGTCTTTAAATTAAACACTGTAAGTTCCGGGTCTTAAACCTCTTATTTTAAATTTACCATTACTTTCAGGTAGCGCCGCAGTTACCGAAGACAATATGGAGGTGGAAAAAGGCTTGGTTGTTTTTTCGAGGTTTTACCCTGGATGGGAGCGTTTGTGAAATAATGAAAATTTGAAAAACTTAGGGTCTGCAAATAAATGATGAACTATTTTTGCAGCATGACCAACCTCTCCGTAAACATAAATAAAATTGCTACGTTGCGTAATGCACGTGGTGGAAATAATCCAGATGTAATTAAAGCAGCGCTTGATATTGAACGTTTTGGTGCGCATGGCATTACGGTGCATCCCAGGCCAGATGAGCGACACATTACTTACAAGGATGTGTACGATTTAAAAAAAGTATTGACAACAGAATTTAATATTGAAGGCAACCCAACAGAAGATGAGTTTGTAGAACTCGTATTGGCAAATAAACCAACACAGGTTACGCTTGTGCCCGATGCCCGTGGGCAGTTAACCAGCAACCATGGTTGGGATACTATCACGCATCAGCAATATTTAAAAGGTATCATTTCAACTTTTAAAAACGAAGGAATAAGGGTTTCAATTTTTGTAGATGCCGATGTAAAGATGATTGAGGCGGCAAAAGAAACAGGTACCAATCGCATAGAATTATATACAGAGAGTTACGCAAGGCAATGGGCAGTGGGCAATAAACAATTGGCAATTGAGCCTTTCATTGCGGCAGCAAAGTTTGCACACACAGTGGGGTTGGGCATTAACGCGGGGCATGATTTAGATTTACAAAACCTGCAATACTTCGCACAACATATTCCGCAGTTGCTGGAAGTTTCTATTGGCCATGCGCTTATTAGCGATGCACTTTGTTTGGGGTTGGAAAATGCAGTTCAAATGTATAAAAGACAACTTGCGATGTGATTGTGTAATTGCAAAATAATGAAATCTGTATCCATTAACTGCAATGAACAACGTTGGGTCTTTGTAAAAGTGTGACAGTTCGAATAATTGTCATAAGTCTCGTAATGCTATCGCTTAACAAACTTAAATTATGCCAAGTGAATACATCTTACTCAAAAAAGCTGTATTTTATCATTTATCCTTAGTTTGTGTTAGTAAATTATTCTTAAATATGCTAATCTTCTAGCCACAATACAAATTCCCCTACTTTATTACCTGACTCAATTTATATTCTAGCGCCGCACCTCTTAAATTTTTTCCAATCAGGTTCCCTTGTGGATCTATTAAGTAATTTTGCGGAATACTTTGAATACCAAATTGCTGGGCAACAGCGTTACTCCAAAATTTAAGATCGCTCACATGTGTCCAGGTAAGATTATCCGCAGCAATTGCATCTATCCATGGTTGTTTAGCTCTGTCGAGTGAAACGCCTAAAACAGTAAAATTTTTATTTTTATATTTTTCATACGTGCTCACCACATTAGGATTTTCTGCACGACAAGGGCCACACCAGCTTGCCCAGAAATCTACCAGCACATATTGACCTTTAAATGACTCCAATGAAATTTCTTTACCACTTGTGTCTGCCTGCGAAAAATTAGCCAATGGTTTACCATAACCTGCGGCTTTGTTTAATTCTATTTGTTGGGCAAGGTAAGCAGCAATTGGCGATGCCTTTACAGGCGCAGATAATTTATTGTAAAGCACTTCTAACTTGGTAAAATCTCCTGTTATTTGACTTGCTCTGTAAATGGCCAATGGAGAAATAAATGAATTCGTGTTGTTGTTTACAAAAGTTTCAATGGTGGTTGCAGCCTCATCCATAAATTTCCCTTCAAACCTTCCTTTACCCATCATCAAATCTTCGTAGGGTTTGGTAACTTCTGTGAAATTTACAAAGTCGTTGTGCGATGCTGAACCTCTGATATCAGCAGCTTCCCACGCATCTTTTTTTACATTAATGGCAACATTGCTGTTGTCTAAAAAAACAGTGATGAAAGGCGCTTCCCCGTTTACACCAATCACTTTAAAATCAGGAGAAACTATTTTTCCTGAAAAACTGAACTTACCTTTTTGAATAGTCGATGAAGCTTCTTCTACACCGGTATTTCCATTAAGCATTTTTAATACAGTGCCATCAGCAGCACCCTCTACATAACCATTTATTAAGTAGCCATCAACCGGATTTGCAACTGCAGCAGATGGAGCTGCTTCAATGGTTTTAGCAGCGCTTTTTTTTATCGGTGCAATTTTTTTGCCTGCCGTTTGAGCATTTAAAAAAACTGGTGCAAGTAAAAATAAGAGGGCAATATGTTTCATGTAAATAATTTATTGGTGCAATATAAATTATTCAGACAAATGATAGAGTACATCACTGTTAAAAATATCTTATCGGATCGTTTCTAAAAATGTCTTAGTTGCATCTTCTACATCTCCAGAAATCCCTAATGCTTTTATGTAGGCACTACCGATAATGCCACCCCTTGCATACATGCAGGCATTTTCGTAAGATAACTTATCATTTATACCGAATCCAATCATTAACGGATTTTTTAATTTCATTGCTGCAATTCGTTCAAAATAAGCTTTTTTATCCTCAACGCTCCCCGAGGTGCCTGTTGTGGCTGATGAAGAAACTGCATACAAAAAGCCCGTACTTAATTTATCTGCTTTTTTTATTCGCTCAGCAGACGTTTGTGGCGTTACCAAAAAAATAAAGGAAAGGTTGTATTGTTTAAACATAGCACTATACATTTCTTCGTATTCGTGCATTGGCAAATCTGGTAAAATAAGTCCCGATATGCCGACTTCCGCCGCAGCTTTGCAAAATTTTTCTATACCAAATTGTAAAACCGGGTTTAAATAACCCATTAAAATAATTGGAACATTTATCGATGGTTTTGCTTCGTTTAACTGCGTGAACAATAGCTCTATCGTCATGCCGTTTTCTAAAGCCTGCATGTTGCTTTGTTGTATAACAGGACCATCAGCTATCGGATCGCTGTAGGGCATTCCAACTTCAATTATATCAACTCCATTCTTTTGCAGAGCAGATAAAACCTTTACTGTACTGTCTTTTGCAGGATACCCTGCAGTGCAATAAACATTTAATAAATCGCTATTTTTTAGCTGAAAAAGCTCGGTGAGTTTATTGTTCATTTTCTTTTGTTGTTATTATTCCCATCTGTGAAAACCTGAGAGTTTGTGTAATTCTTTTGCTGAGAGATTTAAAAGATTTTTTCTATCTAATTTAAGTTTTCAATTTGAAAAGGTAAAACACTCTGAAAATTGTACATCTGCCAAATCTGCGAGCCATTATTATTTCTTTACTCACAGATTTAAAGGATTTCTCGATTTAATTTAGTTTTAAATTTGAAAAGGTAAAACCATTCAGCAAATGTTACATCTGTGAAAATCTGCCAAATCTGTGAGCAGTTCTTTAGCCTTCTAAATCTATGAACGCAGAATTTGTACAGATTTTTGAAATAATTCTTTCTATAAATATTTCATGTAGGTATCCAAATCCTTATCTCCTCTCCCGCTTAAATTAATGACAACTACATCGTCTTTTCTAAATGATATTTCATTTAAAACTGCAAATGCATGTGCTGTTTCCAAAGCCGGGATAATACCCTCTGTTTTTGATAAATGGAATGCTGCTTTCAATGCGTCTTCATCTGTAATACTCATAAATTTTGCACGATTTGTTTTAAACAAATTGGCATGCATTGGGCCAATACCGGGATAGTCCAGTCCTGCTGAAATACTGTGAGGCTCTGTAACCTGTCCATCTGCTGTTTGCATAAGCAAACTTTTACTTCCATGCAAAATGCCGGTTGTACCTAATGCGGTTGTTGCTGCACTCATCCCGGTATCTAAGCCACAACCAGCAGCTTCTACAGCAATTATTTTCACTTTTTCATCTTCCAAAAAATGATAAAAAGCACCTGCCGCATTACTGCCACCGCCCACGCAGGCAATAACATAATCAGGAAGTTCATTGCCCGTTTGCTTAAGCAATTGTTTTTTTATTTCCTTGCTTATTACACTTTGAAATTTCGCAACCATGTCAGGGTAAGGATGAGGCCCTACAACACTGCCAATTATATAATGTGTATCTGTAGGATTATTTATCCAGTCTCTTATTGCTTCGTTGGTAGCATCTTTTAATGTTTTACTTCCGCTTGTAGCAGGTATTACCGTTGCACCCAGCATTTTCATTCTGGCTACATTTGGTGCCTGGCGTTCTATGTCTTTTTCGCCCATATAAACAATACACTCAAGCCCTTTTAATGCACAAACTGTTGCCGTTGCAACGCCATGCTGACCTGCACCGGTCTCGGCAATAATTCTTGTTTTGCCAAGTGCAATTGCTACAAGCACCTGCCCAATTGTATTGTTTATTTTATGGGCGCCTGTGTGGCAAAGATCCTCTCTCTTCAGGTAAATATTTGTATTAAATTCCTTACTTAAATTTTCGGCAAAATACAAAGGAGTTGGCCTTCCTGCAAAGTCTTTGAGCAAACTATGAAACTCCTTTTTAAACTTTTTTGTAGAAGAAATTTTTAAATAGCTATTCTTTAATATTTCAATGTTTGCGTGCAACATTTCAGGTATAAATGCACCGCCAAATTCACCGTAGTAGCCATGTTTATCTGGCTCGGAGAATATTTTTTGTTTGTTTTTTTTCACAATAAAAATTTTAAACTATCTAAGTTTCACGGTGTTCTTTTCGAACCCTGGCACAGGCTTGGGCTGACAATACCTTAGGCACCGCTCTTACTTCATATCTTTCACAAACCCTAATACCAATGCCATATCCTTTACCCCTGGTTCTTTTTCAAATTTGCTGTTCACATCAATTCCAAAAAAATCAGGATGTTTAAATTTCTTTACCAATGCTGCATCTTCAGGGCCAATGCCTCCACTTAAAAAAAATGGCTTTTCTATTTTCGCATCTGTTAGTTTTTTCCAGTCAAACTTTTGTCCGGTACCACCTTTTGCGCCTTTTACGGAGGTATCAAATAAATAGTAATCGCACACATTATCGTAAGGCGCTATTAATTTATCTATTGAACCAGTTTCCTTACCAATGCTGAATACTTTTATTACTTCTGTATCTTCAGATAATTCTTCACAAAGTTCCGGCGATTCGTTACCATGTAATTGCACCATATCCAACTCAAACTTCTCCACCATTTCCATAATATCTTCATACTCTGCATCTACAAATACACCCACTTTTTTAATGTCTAAATCCATGCCTAGTAAATCCTCATCTGCCATTTTTTCTCCTGCAAATCTTGGCGACTTTTCATCAAAAATAAATCCTGCATATGCAATATTTAATCCTTCTAATTGTTGCAACTGTTTTTTAGAAGTTATTCCACAAACTTTAATATTCATCATACATTTATATTTTTTGCAAAGGTATCAAAAGCCAACGCAGGATTGCTTTCTTTCATAAAAGTTTCCCCAATTAAAAACCCTTTAAAACCGGCTTCTTTAAAAGTTTTTATCATACTTGCTTCACTGATGCCACTCTCTGCAATTTTAATTTTACTAGCCGGTATTTTTTTCGCCATATTTAAAGAAGCGTTTATATCCACTCTAAAATCTTTTAAATTTCTATTATTTATTCCTATCAAAATAGTGTCATCGCAAATATGGTCAAGTTCATTTTCATCATGAAGTTCCAATAACACTTCTAAACCCAATCCTTTTGCAAAGGCTGAAAGCTCTTTCACTTCCGTTTTTGTAAGAACGGCAGCAATTAGTAAAATCACATCTGCACCAATGGCTTTTGCTTCTACAATCTGGTACTTTTCAATGATAAAGTCTTTTCTCAAAATTGGAATTTCGTTTACCCTTGCGCCAACCAAATCCGCTGTACTGCCGCCAAAAAAATGATGATCGGTAAGAACAGATAAGCAAACTGCACCTGCTTTTGTATAACCTGTAGTTACATCTACTACATCGGCAAGCTCATTTATAAATCCTTTACTCGGCGATTTTCTTTTGAATTCAGCAATAATGCCTGTAGTACTGTGATTTGAAAAGTTTTCAATTAGAGAAAAACAGGTACGATTAAAATATTCCGTCTGCATAAGTAATTCTTCTGAAACAATTTGCTTTCGCTCGGCTACTTCAATCTTTTTATAGGCTATTATCTGTTCTAAAATATTCATTTAAGCAATAACTTTTTTAAGTGATGAATAGGCTTTTCCACTCTCTAAACTTTCTACTGCCATATTGAGACAGGTTTCATAGTCGTTAAATTTTTGGGTAGTATGCAGCGCCATTGCAGCATTAGCAAGAACCACAGCATTTTGTGCCCATGTACCTTCACCTTTTAAAATACTTAGAAATATTTTAGCCGCATCTTCAGGCGAATTGCCGCCATAAATATCCTGCGGCGAAACAATTCTTTTTCCAAGCTCATAAGCCGTATAAATTTTTTCGCCGTTTTGCGTAATAACTTTTGTGTCGGTCGTTAAACTTATTTCATCATACCCATCAAGGCTGTTTACGATGGAAAAATTTCCTTTTTCCTTTTGCAAAACATAATTATACATTCTACCCATTTCTGCATTATAAACCCCAAGCATTTTAAATGTAGGATTAGCGGGGTTTACAAGCGGCCCCATCATGTTAAATAATGTGCGGACGCCCAATTGTTTGCGAATATGACCCACCGCTTTTAATGCAGGATGAAATATGGGGGCATGCAAAAAAGTAATATTTGCTACGTCAAGTTCTTTACTCAGCACATCATTTTCTCTTTTAAAAGTATAACCCACTTCCTCCATTACGTTTGAAGAACCCGTTACAGAAGTAGATGCGTAATTGCCATGCTTTGCTACTTTGTTTCCGGTGCCTGCTACAATAAAACTTGCCAGTGTAGAAATATTGAAAGTATTTTTTCCGTCTCCGCCTGTACCAACAATATCTATTACATCATCCTCAAACGCAACAGGTAAAGCCATTTCCATTAATGCATCTTTAAAACCCTGCAACTCTTCAATAGTGATGGTACGCATTAAATACACTGTGGTAAAAGCTGCAATTTCAGCATCGGAATAAATATTTTTTCCAATGTTTGTCATTACTTCTTTTGCCTGTTGCGTAGTTAGTGTTTGATATTCGAAAAGGTAATTAAGTATTTTTTTCATAGGCCCCCTAAATCCCCCGAAGGGGGACTTTTGAAGTCTGCAACTAGTTGAAGACTTACTTTTTTTAAAGTTTATAATTTTATTAATTATTTAGTTTTTAATTGCTTCGATCTCCGAGATTTCCTCCCCTTGCGGGGGAGATAGAGGGGGCCCCTAGCCAATTCCTCATCATTCTTTCACCATCAGGTGTAAGTACACTTTCAGGGTGAAATTGTACAGACTGTAAATCGTATTGTTTATGTTGCATTGCCATGATGTAGTTATTATCATCATAAGCTGTTACCTCAAAATCTTTTGAAAGTGTGGCTTCATCAATGATCCAACTGTGGTATCTGCCTGCTTCAAATTCATTTTCCAACCCATTAAACAAAAGCGATTTATTTTTGGTCTGAATCATTTTTGTAGCCACGCCATGGTAAACGGTATCCAAATTAATGAGGGATGCACCAAATGCCTGACCAATTGCCTGGTGCCCCAAACATACACCCAATATGGGTTTCACTGCTGCATACATTTTTATAAGCGGCAATAACAAACCAGCCTCTTCGGGTATTCCAGGGCCGGGAGATAAAATTATTTTATCATATTTACCTACATCTTCCAAAGTAATTTTATCGTTTCTAAATACATCCGGTTTCTCATCTGTAATTTTTTCTACCAGATGAACAAGATTGTAAGTGAACGAATCGTAATTATCAAAAACTAAAATTTTCATGTTTGGTTACTGTTTAATTTGCTCGAATATTTTGGTGCCAACATTTACATTTCTAAGCGAAAGATTTTAAGCAGGCTCCTTCTATTGCTTTTTTGAGTGCTCCCAGTTTATGCCCTACTTCTTCCAATTCATTTTGCGGAACACTCGCTGCAACAACCCCAGCACCTGCTCTGTACGTGAGCGTATTGTTGCGGCATAATAAAGTTCGAATCATAATGGCATGGTTACAGCTTTTATCAAAACCAATGTAACCAATTGCCCCACCGTAAAAACTTCGCTCATTATTCTCAATACTGTTTATTAACTGCATGGCTTTAAACTTTGGCGCTCCACTTAAAGTACCTGCAGGAAAAACTGCCGCCATAATTTTAAAGGGATTATTTTCTTGTAAAAGTTCGCCCTGCACTTCACTCACCATGTGTATTACATGCGAGTAAAAATTGATATTCTTAAATTTCGTAACTGCAACATTATTGCAAACCCTGCTGAGATCATTGCGAGCAAGATCTACAAGCATAATATGCTCTGCATTTTCCTTTGGATCATTTTCCAATTTCATAGCAAGTTGCTTATCTTCTTCATCATTGCCGGTACGTTTAAAAGTACCTGCTATTGGGTGAACAGTGGCCTTCCCATCACTTATAAGCACCTGGCTTTCGGGGCTTGAACCCATTAATCTATAGTCGCCATAATCAAAATAAAACAGATACGGCCCTGGATTAATACTCCGTAGTTTTCTGTACACATTAAATTCGTCGCCGGTAAATTGTTGTTTAAAAGTCCTGCTCAATACTATTTGAAAAACATCACCTCTTTTACAGGCGCTTATACCCTGCTCCACCATTTGCCTGTATGTTTCATCTTCCATATCGGGCACTTCTTCGCCTACTTTATCAAAAGGATATTCGGGTACATCTTTGCTGCGAAGAATGTTTTCAATGCTATTGAGGTTGCTCTCAAGCCCCGGAAAAATATTTTCACAGAGAAAAATTTCATCTTTAAAATGATCTATAATAATCACATACTGATAAATTCTGTAACGCATTAATGCAATCGAATCTTTGTTGCTTTTAGGATTGGCAAGCTGGATATTTTCAAAAAACTGTACAGCATCATACGTGCTGTAACCGAATAAACCTTGCGCAATTGCAGCGATTTTTTCGGAAGGCTTTTCTGCATCAAAATTGTCAATAAAATGACCGAGTACATCTGTGAGCGCTTCTCTTTTATTAATGGAAATATGCTCAGGTTTTTGTGCGGGATATTTATGTTCTCCCGTTTTTAAATCCATTACTTCAATGCCGCCAACAGCATTAATACCAATAATAGATCGGCTGTTTTCGCCTGCATGAGAATCCGTGCTTTCCAATAAAATTGTATCCCTGAATTTGTCACGCATGCGCAGGTAGATACCCACAGGTGTATATAAATCTGCAGGAATTTTTTTACAAGTTGTTTTAAAATTTATTTTGGTCATTGGTAAAATTAAAAAACCCCGGCTATGTGCCGGGGCCTGTTATTTAAAATATATAAATAGGGCTATAGCACAATCATGTTTTGATTGCACCACCACCATCCTTTGTTATTTGTCGTTTGTTTCATTAAGTTGCAAAGATGAGGGGATTGATTGGAATAAAAAAAGATTTTAAAAAAATCTTTTGCTAATATTTCGCATTAGCATCCTTGTGTATATTTAAGAACGCTTTAACGTTGCATCTAACCGGTTCAATGCACCTTTGCGCAAACAAAAAATCAATTGAAAAAACTCGCTATTTTTATTTTAGTTTTTAGTGCTTCAAAACTGCATGCACAAAAAATTGAACATATCTATGCTAATTTGTACACCGACAGTTTAAAAAAAGGAACACACAATTACATAAACATCGATGGAGAATTAAGCAATGGAAAATTTTTACCGCTGGACAGCAGCAAACTTATTTTTACCTGCAAAGAGGCAGTATTTTTTGGAAACTCTCTCTTTATTCCGGTTGATTTTTCGCCAGAAAAAGTAAACATAAAAGTTATCCTTAAAGAAGACAACACAAAGTTTAAAGAAATGGAATTGTTTATAAAAAAAACGGAAGACCCTCCTTTAAAAACGGAGAGAGAAATTATGGCGGAAATAAAAAACAAAAAGAAGAAAAAGGAATAATAAAAAAAGCGCAAACTGAACGTTGCGCTTTTTCGTTTTTTGTATTAGTTATAATTTAAGCAAACTTTTTTGCATCTTCTAAAAACTTGGCCAGACCACTATCTGTAAGTGGATGTTTGAGCAAACCTAAGATAGAATCAAGTGGACATGTGCATACATCTGCACCAGCTTCTGCACATTTAATAATGTGTAGCGCATTACGAATAGATGCTGCAAGTATTTCCGTTTTATACCCTTGTATATCAAATATGCGGCGAATCTGGTAAATCAGTTCAACACCATCAGCACCCATATCATCTACCCTTCCTATAAATGGCGAAACGTAGGTGGCACCTGCTTTTGCAGCCAAAATTGCCTGTCCCGCAGAAAAAATCAATGTACAGTTTGTTTTTATTCCTTTATCAGTAAAATATTTAATGGCTTTAATACCGTCTTTAATCATCGGCACTTTCACTACAATATTCTTATGCAATGCAGCAAGTTTTAAACCTTCGGCAACAATACCATCAAAATCTGTAGAGATCACTTCTGCACTAATATCACCTTCCACCATTTCGCAGATATCCACATAATGTTTCATAACGGCCTCGCTGCCTTTAATGCCTTCTTTTGCCATTAAAGATGGGTTGGTTGTAACACCATCTAAAATACCAAGATCGTAAGCTTCTTTAATTTGTGCAAGGTTTGCTGTGTCAATAAAAAATTTCATGGAAAAGATTTAAGATTTGTAAATAATTTTAGTTAATAAATGTAATTCATTCAAAAATTAATATTGTCGTTGGATTATTTGCCAGCAAAGATAAAGATTGAAATATAGATGAAACCGAGAAATTACAATAAAGAATAAAAAGGGGGAAAGAGAAATTTTATAAAAGGATTTGCAATCCTACACAAAATAAAAAATGGCAAGTTACTTACATCGCACCGCTCAACCATTTACCCTTGCTACCTTCCGGTCCTGGGGGAGTTCAACAGGAGCTGGTCGTATAAGACTTGCCGATGCAAATATAGGGCTTGATATTTAAAAATTGAAATGAAATGTGTTTTAGAATCTTTTCTTTTAAGAGAGGTTGAAAAAAAAGACTGTTATTGAATTTCTATGACTGTTGCTTTTTATTAAATAAAAACATGCCTACCAGGTTTTTAAATCCTTTTTATTAAAAAAATATTCAGGAGTAATTATTATTTCTTCTTTGTTTACTTCATACCATGGCGATAATTTTTCGTTGGATGGATTTCGAAGCACATGAATATCCTGTGCAGGCATATAACTCTGTGCAAGTAAATATATATTATTACCAGTGGCATTTGATGCAACATCTAAAATAATTTCTGCATGGCCCGGGAAGCCGCCTCTAATGAGCACATCACCGGCTTTCATATCATAAAACTCATTCACAAATTGCAGTTGCTTTGCAAGCGATGCGGAGCCACACATACCAAAAACCCTGTCTAAATAAACGGCAAATTCTTCTTTGGTAAAGGGCGCTTTAAATTGATAAGATGTTCTGTCATTATCAATAAAATTAATTTCGCCAAACCTTTTATTATCAAACAGATATTCTGCACGCAATCTCATTACAGCATCAGCACATTGCTGTAAATTTTTTTTGCCCACAGATATATTAAGTACAGCAAATTGTGCCGTTTGGTTTTGTTTTTCGGTACCGTCATACAAATAAACGGTGTTACTTTTCTAAAAGGAAGTTGCAAAAGCCAGGCTGAAAATGATTTTTCTTCCCTTGTCGCTCTTTCGTAACCCTGTGGCAGAGGAATATCCTCAATTTTTGTGTAGCTATTTTCTGACGCTTCAGTGTTTGTGGCATTAGCCACAGCTTGCCTAGGTGAAAACTGCGAAGAATTATTTTTGCAGGAAATTAAAACGAGTATTATAAAAAACAACCATGGCTTCAACTTCATAAAATATTTTTACTATGATTCAACCTTTGCCAAAATCCATAAAAATAGTTCGCCTAATCATCGAGATCTTCTAATGCGCCCTGCAACTCATTGTAACTATGATTATCCTTTGCAATTTTGGCCTCTTTCATGCCTTTTTCGTAAGTATCAAAAGCCCCTTTGTGGTCATTTAACCTTTCTTGCAGTTTACCTAAATGATAGTACGAACCCACATAATTCGGTTCGTTTTTCAAAATATGTTCAAACAACAATTTAGCTTGTTCATCTTCCCCTATTTTTATATGTTCTAACGCAAGCGCATGTTGTAAAAATGCATCGTTGGGAGATGCTTTTAAAAACGCCTTTAGTTGTTCAACTCTATCCATTAAATATTTTTTTATCTCACAATTAAAGTATCATATTCTAACTTATATTTGCATTTTAGTTGCATAAACAACTTATTTTTAAAACAAGCATATGAAAATATTAGTTTGCATAAGTAAAACGCCTGACACCACGGCAAAAATAGCCTTCAGCGATAACAATACGAAATTTGAAACTGCAGGTGTGCAATGGATCATTAACCCATACGATGAATGGTATGCTTTGGTAAGAGCCATTGAAATGAAAGAGGCTGATCCTGGTACCGTATTACATCTAATAAATGTAGGTGGAGTAGAAAGTGAACCCATTATTCGCAAAGCCCTTGCTCTTGGCGGCGATGAAGCGATTCGGATAAATACAGACACTACTGATAGTTTTAATATAGCAACTCAAATTGCCGCCATTGCAAAAGAAGGTGGTTACGATTTGATCTTTACGGGTAAAGAAACCATTGATTACAACGGCTCTTCTATTGGCGGTATGGTAGCAGAAATATTAGATCTACCCTACATTTCGCATGCAATAAAATTTGACCTCGATGGTGGCAGTGCAGTTGTAGTGAGAGAAATTGACGGTGGTGAAGA
Source organism: Ferruginibacter sp. (assembly GCA_040400515.1). Lineage (GTDB taxonomy): Bacteria > Bacteroidota > Bacteroidia > Chitinophagales > Chitinophagaceae > Ferruginibacter. The sequence continues at coordinate 57,448 of JBBAQB010000010.1, forward strand.
AACTGATAATGCCGCATTACCATTGGTAGTAAGTTGCCAAAAAGGTATGGCAGAACAACGCATTCCGAATATGAAAGGAATTATGGGTGCACGCACCAAACCTTTAAAAGTTACAGAACCTGCAGTTGCTGAAAGCTATACCAGCATTGCATCTTTTGATCTGCCACCGGCAAAAGCGGGGGTAAAACTGGTAAGTGCAGAAAATCCCGAAGAACTTGTAAGGTTATTGCACGAAGAAGCAAAGGTTTTTTAAAGCAACTGTTTAGCCTAGCAGCGAAAAACGTAGATCAGGATTATATTTTTAAACAATACTAATTTTTAATAACATGGTACTAATATTTATAGATCAGCAGAATGGTCACATAAAAAAAACATCTTTTGAAGCAGCCTCTTATGGTGCAGAGGTTGCAAAACAACTGGGTACAACTGCAGAAGGTATTTTAATAGGTACCGTAAAAGATGATGTATCTTCTCTAGGCAATTACGGCCTCACCAAAGTACACACTTTGGCAGATGCGAACCTCAATCATTTTGATGCACAGGTTTACACAAAATTAGTAGCCGCAGCTGCTGAAAGTGCTGATGTTATTGTGTTTTCCAGCAACACCACCGGTAAAGCAATTGCACCAAGGTTGAGTGTACGTTTAAAAGCCGGCTTGGTATCTGGAGCCGCTGCCTTACCTGATTTAAGTAACGGGTTTACTGTAAAGAAAACCGTATTTAGCGGTAAAGCATTTGCAAATATCACCGTGAACACCGCCAAGAAAATAATAGCATTAAACCCAAATTCATTTAATGTAATTACAACAGGCGGCACAGCAGAAGTTGTTGCCTTGAATGCAAGTGCAGATGCTGCAAAAGTAAAAGTGGTAAGCACAGACCTTGTAAAAGGTGAAGTACCATTGGGAGAAGCTGATATTGTGGTAAGTGGTGGTCGTGGGTTAAAAGGCCCTGAAAACTGGGGAATGATAACAGACCTTGCGCAGTTATTAGGTGCAGCTACCGCTTGCAGTCGCCCGGTTGCAGATATTAACTGGCGCCCACACCATGAGCACGTAGGGCAAACCGGCTTGGCCATTGCACCAAACTTATACATAGCTGTGGGCATATCAGGAGCTATACAGCACCTTGCCGGCGTAAACCGCAGCAAAACAATTGTTGTAATAAACAAAGACCCCGAAGCACCGTTTTTTAAAGCAGCAGATTATGGTATTGTGGGCGATGCATTTGAAGTAATGCCAAAGATCATAGAAGCAGTAAAAAAACTAAAAGCATCTTAAACTTTTAATGTTACACATATTTAAGCCTTTTCAATAACATTGGAAAGGCTTTTGTTTTTATATTTGCCATTTAGAAAAATTCATGAAGAAGATAGAACTCGAAATAGTAGCCCTTTCGCACAGTATTACGCAAACACAATCTTATGCAGTTGTATTGGGAGAAATAAATGGCCTAAGAAGATTACCCATAGTAATAGGTGGTTTTGAAGCACAAGCCATTGCCGTAGCGTTGGAAAGAATGAGCCCGAGCCGCCCGCTTACCCACGACCTTATGAAGAATTTTATGATCGCTTTTAATGTAGATATGCACGAAATAGTCATCAACGATTTGCAGGAAGGTATTTTTTACTCCAAACTGGTATGCAGTTCTGAAAATGATACCGTTGAGATTGATTCCCGAACATCTGATGCGCTTGCCCTTGCCGTAAGGTTTGGCTGCCCCATTTATACCTATGATAATATTTTGGACCAGGCAGGTGTAATGATGGATGAAGAAATGAACCCTAAACAGGATATGCCTTCAAATATTCCCGCAGGTGCCTCTAATAAAAATGAGAGCCTACGCACCATGAGCCTCGAAGAATTAAATGTACTACTTACCGAGGTATTGGAAAGCGAGGATTACATAAGAGCAATTGCCATAAGAGACGAAATAAAAAGCAGGGGGAGGAATTAGCAGAGGTCAAATTAATTTATATCAGCATGATTAAGACACTTCCACGTCGTACTAAGATTAATTAAAAGCCAAAAATCATCTGAGCTTTTACAGAGCGAAGTGTTAGTTGGCTTTATAAAATGCTAAGCAAAAATCGAATTTGCTTTGTCTTCTTTTTAGAATAGAATTAATGTTTGAAAGAGTAACTTGGTAATATTAATTATAAACCAGACGAAAAATTAATAACTCCCAATTTTATCATTAGAGGAATAAATCATTTTGAGCGGATCATCGTCTCTGAAAATATTTCTGATAAAATTGTTCCATAAAGCAAAGCAACCATTAAATCTACCATCAAGATGATGCGTTTAAACACAAATTTGAAAAAGAAATACCTCTTGTTTTTGCTGTGTTGTAGTTCTATATTGTCTTACGGACAAAACAACCGTATTAACGACAAAAATACAATTGGCTGGTATGCTTACACCGGCACGGTTAACCTTAATAAAAAATGGGGTATACATACAGAATACCAATGGCGCAGGGACAATGTTATTACCAACTGGCAACAAGGCTTATTGCGCCTTGGTGTTAATTACAAAGTAAATCCGAAACTGTCTTTAAGAGTTGGCTACGCCTTGGCAGAAACATACAATTACGGCGACATTCCCATCAACGGTTTTGGCAAGAATTTTACCGAACACAGGACCTACGAAATGGCAACGTTAAATGACAAGATTGGCATCGTAGAAGTCAGCCACCGCTTTATGTTGGAGCAAAGGTGGGTTGGGCGTTATACGAACACATCATTAACAAAAGAAGATCAATTCTCTTATGTAAACCGGTTGCGGTATATGTACAGAATGCAAATACCGCTAAGAGGAAAGGTCATTGCAGACAAAACACCTTACGCTGCCATTTACGATGAGGTATTTTTGGGCTTTGGCAAAAATGTTAATGAGAATGTATTTGACCAAAATAGATTTGGTCTTTTATTGGGATATCGTTTTTCTCCTAAAGTAAGGTTAGAAGGCGGTTATTTAAGCCAGATAGTCCAACTGGGCAGAGAAGTAGGTGGCAGAAACGTTTTTCAATATAATAATGGGTTGATTGTTTCGATTTTCGTAAATGCCGATTTGTATAAAAAAATTGAATAAAACGCATTTAATCAGTTGAGGCATATTCAACAAATGCCCAATCGTACATTAATCAACATGAATAAAAAAGTCCAATAAAAATATATTCATTTTACTGCACTAATAATAATTTTATACCCAAACCACTACTCTACTTTTTCTATTTTTTGCACCGTTGTTTTTCCTCCGGATAAAATAATTTTTACAATAAAAAATCCTTTCTTTAGGTGTTGTGCCGATACATTTATACTGTTTGCGCCATTTTGTAAATTTATATTTTTGGTGCTCATTACACGTCCTAAAACATCAGTGATTATAATTTGTGCTGTTTCATTTTTTGTATAATTTCTTATAATCAGCTGCATATTATCTTTTACAGGGTTAGGATAAATGTTTCCAACATAATCCTGCAGCATTTCACACCCTTTTATTGCAACAAATTTTATTGGCAACGTTTTGTTCACACCATTCACATCTGTTTCCATTAACCTGTAATAATTATTGACCATTGGTGCCCCATCATAAACTACGTAATTTTTGGTGGTGTTACTATTACCCGCTGCTTTTAGCTCTGCTATTTTTGTATTAAAATGCACACCATCTTTACTGCGTAAAACCGTAAATGTTTTAGTAGCTTGTTCAGAAGATGTAGCCCAGCTTAATTGCACGCTGCATTGCTTTTCTACCGCGGTAAAGAAGATTAAATCCAGCGGCAATACAGAATTGGTAAAATAAGATTTGGCTTTTGCATGGGCTGCAGTACCAATCTGGGCGCCGATTTGCCTGCCCGGGATATCGTCAAACGGTGGATGAATGCCGCCCCATATTCTTGATAAACTTGCCTCGTCTGAAGCATCTTTGTAAGACGCCCACTGCAATCTAATTTCGGTAGACGGACCCGCTTCGAAACCTAAAAAATTACTATTTGCCGGTATAACATATTCACCCAAGCCACCGGGAAAATATGGACTTCCTGTAAGCATGGTCAGCATTTGCGCTCCTGCACGGGAGTAGGTAGAGTGCCCTGAAACATAACCGGCAAACGGTGGCGTTACGAAGGTACTTCTTTGATAAGGCATCCAATCGGTTGCTAAAATCCAGCCCACACCTGCAACGTCTAAAAAGGGATTTGGGATGAAATTAAACCCTTTCCATGATTTGATTTTTATTTTATTTACGTTCACATTTCCCGTTCCTGCTAATGGATCACCCACATTAATAAGTTCTATAAATCCAGGAATTAATTCCAATCCAGCAGGGTGATAAGATGGTAAACTTGAATTGCTGCTTTGCCCGTATTTTGCCATTTTTCTGATCATAGAAATAGGTCTTGGAGAATCGTACCATCCTTTAATGCCCCAGCAGGCAATCGCAGCATCGTGCATAGCGCCACTTAGCGAAAAATAAGTTTTAATATCCCATTCCAGCTTTGACAAAACGGGCCCTATGCCCTCATATTTTCGTTGAAACCCAGGGTAATCGCTTACTTGATTTAATAAGACAAACCAATGCCCAGGCGGGGTTTCAGAAGTTGGGCCATCTGCCCAATACTGAGATACAATACGAGTATAATCCCCACGCTTTACAAACTGTGCAGTATAAGGCAACCCCGTTACAGGATTTGAAGTGTAACCAACGCCTGGGTCGCCGCCATTTACAAAATTGTAAAAACTTTGTTGTCCGCCAACGGTTGTTGGGTAACTTAAGTTATTGCCCATCGCTTTTGGAGAAATATCCCACATAGTTGGATCATTAGGATCTAAATGTGAAGACCATGCAGCAACCATTTCGTGGCCCCATTTAAAATATTGAGATGATATAGAGGATGCATTTACGGTATCTAATATTGGGGGTGTACCGGGATCATAATAAACAGGATAGTCAGCGCCGTTTCTTGTATAATGTACCGCTGAAGCCAAAGGCATACTAAAGGGAACTACCCTTCCCCAATACGGACAAACAAACTTTTGCAAAGATGGAACTGGATTGCCATTTAGATCAAAAGCGGTAACAATTGTAAGAGGTTGCCACCTGTTAGGATTGTTCATATTTGAATTGCCGCTAATGGCTATATCAAGCGGCGTATTTACAGGAGCATAATCAATATAATTATAATTCTGCGCCTGTCTTGCCCCGTCGGCAAGGCCCATATCAAATACCTTTTGTGCAATGTAGTTACCAAGATCTGCAGGGTTATTATTTGTATAATTTATGAAAGCGTATGTTTTGTCGTAGCCGAGTGAATCCATTAAATCATCGAAACGTGGCAGGGAGGTTACGGCATTTGGCGAGTTGGCAAAACGTTGGGTTAAAATTCTATACGCAGCATAACTAATGGCCTTATCTCTAGCTGCAGCTATATTTGCAGGCGCAACAGTTACACCGGAGAATGGATAATAAACTCCTCCCACTGTTTTGCCAAGGAAATATGTGGTGGCTGTCGCATCATAAGCAGCCCAAGCATCGTACATAGCCATACATACATGAAAAAGATTACGGGCTTGTACCGGAGGGCGTGCTAGATCTTCTCTTATGGCAGAAAGCATAACCTCGTTCCATTTTCTTGCCACAGATTGCTGCCCAAAACTGCTTGTAAAATAGAAGGTAGCAAAATAGAATACAAATAAAATCCTTTTCATTTTTTAATATTTTTGATAATAAAAAAATGCTCCTAATCTTGGTAGGGTAAGTCAAATATAAATATTATTACCAAATGAGCCTCTTTTTTAAATGCTTTTTAAAAAATGTAGGTGAAAAAGTAACGATGATAAAATTAAAAACAAACGATCATTCAGCATATTCTCATTTTTAAGTTTTACAAATTACATTCGCTGTACTGTAAAACCAACCGAAAAGTTTACAGTTTTGATTCAAACTTATATCAACAATTTCTAAAAATATATTTCACCCTTCTTCGAACAGATTCCGACAAACAGCATTTTAAAAGCCTTGTAAAGCTCTTAGATAAAGAATTGCAAGGTAGGGATGGCGTTGAACATTCGTTTTATGCAATGTTCAATAAAATTGATGCATTAAAAAAATGTTGGTCTGTTTCACCGATAATGAAGCAATCGGTTGTGGTGCATTTAAAAAATATGATAAGGAAACGGTGGAGGTAAAACGAATGTTTGTACAACCGGCGCACAGAGGAAAATCAGTTGCATCAATGGTTTTAAAAGAAATGGAAACCTGGGCTGAAGAACTTCACCATACCAATACTATTTTAGAAACGGGCAAAAAACAACCAGAAGCTATTGCATTATATGTAAAAAACGGTTATACCATCACACCAAATTATGGGCCATATGAAAATATAGAAAACAGTATTTGCATGATGAAAAAGATTTAATAATTAACTTGCCGCTATCATGGTTTCTTTCCCAAATGCTAAAATAAATATTGGTTTAAATATCATCAGCAAAAGAGCTGATGGATTTCATAATTTAGAAACAATCTTTTACCCCGTTGCCGTAAAAGATGCTGTAGAAATTATAGAAGACACAACGTCATCAACAGATGTAATATTTTCTTCGACTGGTAATACTATTACAGGAAATACCGATGACAATCTTTGTATAAAAGCGATTCGTTTACTAAAAAAAGATTTTCAGCTTCCGCCTGTAAAAATACACTTACATAAAAACATTCCAATGGGCGCAGGCATGGGCGGTGGTTCTTCAGATGCCTCGGCCATTTTATTGCTACTCAACAAAAAATTTCAACTAAATATTACAAGAGAAAAATTAATGGAATATGCCCTATTGTTGGGAAGCGATTGTCCATTTTTTATTATAAACAAACCCTGCTTTGCAAGCAGTAGGGGCGAAGTATTAAACGAAATAAATTTAGATTTATCTACCTACAAAATATTGATCGTACACCCTGGCATACATGTAAATACCGGTGAAGCATTTGGTCAATTAAATGCAGCCACTTTTTCCGTTGCAGGTGATTTAATGGAACACCTAAAAATGGACATTAAACTATGGAGGCATTATATCAATAATAATTTTGAAGAATCGGTATTCAAAAAACATGGTGCTATAAAAGAAATTAAAGAAAAATTGTACAACGAGGGTGCAATTTACAGTGCCATGAGCGGCAGTGGCAGCGCTGTATTTGCCATATTTCCGTTAGAAATAAATACAAAAAATATTAAATTCCCTTCTCATTACTTTTGCCAAACGGTTTAATCCACTATCTTTACCCAATCAAGACATCAACGTCCATATCAATTTTCCTTAGCAATCATTTAGATTTGCTTAATCATCGAAGATAATTCTTCTTACCCTTCCGATAAATCGGAGGGATATTTCACTGATTCTTACTTTCAAATACATTTATTAAAAAAAATACCATGAATCAAGCTGTTCATGCATCTACCGCAAGCGAACATTTTATAGAGTTGGAAGAAAAATACGGTGCTCATAATTATCATCCATTACCCGTAGTTTTAAAAAGAGGAAAAGGAATTCACGTATGGGACGTAGATGAAAAAATCTATTTCGATTTTCTTAGTGGCTACTCTGCAGTGAATCAAGGGCATTGCCATCCTAAAATAATTAAAGCGCTTACAGAACAGGCGCAAACACTCACGCTTACGTCAAGAGCCTTTCATAATAATTTATTGGGCGAGTACGAAAAATATGTTTCGGACTATTTTGGATATGACAAAGTATTGCCGATGAATACGGGTGTAGAAGGTGGCGAGACAGCTATTAAATTAGCAAGGCGTTGGGGATATACGGTAAAAGGAATAGAGAAAAACAATGCAAAAATTATTTTTGCAGAGGGCAACTTTTGGGGACGAACCTTGGCAGCCATATCCTCCTCTACCGACCCAAGTAGTTACACAAACTTCGGTCCTTTTATGCCCGGTTTTGATGTGGTGCCTTACAATGACCTTGGAGCATTGGAAACAGCTTTTCAGAATAAAAATGTGGCAGCATTTATGTTTGAACCTATACAGGGCGAAGCAGGTGTATTGGTGCCTGACGATGGTTATATCACTGGCATCAGAAAACTGTGTGATCAATACAATGTACTAATGATTGCAGACGAAATACAAACCGGCCTCTGCCGCACAGGCAGAATGCTTGCCTGCGATCATGAAAATATTCGTCCGGATATTTTAATATTGGGTAAAGCCTTAAGCGGCGGCACTTTACCTATAAGTGCCGTATTGTGTGATGATGAAATAATGATGACCATAAAACCAGGTGAACACGGCAGCACTTATGGTGGTAATCCCCTAGCCTGTGCGGTTGCTATTGTATCGTTACAGGTTTTAAAAGATGAAAAGATGGCTGAGAACGCAGCGGCAATGGGCGAAATATTTAGATCAGCATTGCACAATATTCAATCGCCCCACATAAAAATAATTAGAGGTAAGGGTTTATTAAATGCCATCGTAATTGCACATCACAACAAAGATGCTGCATGGGATCTTTGTATGGAAATGAAACAAAACGGACTGCTTGCCAAACCTACCCATGGGGATAAAATACGATTTGCACCACCTTTATTGATCACCAAAGAAGAAGTTGCAGATGCCGTAACAATCATTCACAAAAGCCTTCATATATTAGCCTAAAAATGGACACACACCTTCACCATACCGATCATAAAGAACAACACATGCGCAGCTCTGATTTTCTTAGAGATGTTGTAATAGGAATGAGTGACGGGCTTACAGTGCCTTTTGCTTTAGCAGCCGGCCTTAGCGGTGCAGTAGACAAAAGCAGTATTATAGTAATTGCGGGTATTGCCGAAATTGCTGCGGGAAGTATAGCCATGGGTTTGGGTGGATATTTGTCAGGCAAGACAGAGCAGGATCATTATAAAAATGAAGAGAGGCGTGAGCACAACGAAGTAGAAACCCTGCGCCATGTAGAGATACAAGAAACCAGAGAATTTTTTGCCAACATTGGTCTTAGCAAAGAGATACAGGAACAGGCTACAGAGGAAATAGCACGTGATAAAGATCGTTGGGTAGAGTTTATGATGAAGTATGAACTTGGATTAGATAAGCCAGATCCTAAACGAGCAACCAAGTCTGCATTAAATATTGGTATATCTTATATAGTGGGCGGCATTATTCCATTAAGTCCATATTTTTTTATAACAGACTCAAAAGAAGCGCTGCAATACTCAGTAGTAGCCACGCTGATTTGTCTGTTTATTTTTGGATTTTTCAAAAGTAAAATGACGGGCGTAAATCCAATAGGTGGAGCAATAAGAGTTACATTAATTGGTGCTATAGCCGCTGCTGCTGCTTTTGGAATTGCAAGTTTGTTTGAACATTAATATTTTACCTCTTTGTAAACGATTCTGCAATTTCATAAAAAAGCAACAAAGCCAGCCCAAAGCTCAATGTTATATGAAACAAAATAAAGCCAAAATTAGCTGCCAGAAAACCATAAAGTACGGCTGTAGTAAATATGAGAAAAAGTAAAGTATTTACAATAAATGAAGACGATAATTTAGAGGAAGAAAATCTATTCAATGCTACTACACCATTGCTTTCTGCATTAAATTTCGGCGTTCTTATAAAAGCTGTACGTTTTCCAAAATAACCCTGCAATACTGCAATACTATTATGAAAACTCATACCTAAGGCAAAGGATAAATACAACTGAAACATTTTTGCAAATTGAAAAATATTTTTATTTCTAAAATAATCTCGGGTAGCTACAAAATAGGCGATTGCAAGTATTATAAAATTTGAAAAAAAGATGGTTCCAACCGTCATCAAAGGTTTTAACGCCGGTAGGTAACTTTTCACAAATAATAATGGAATACTTAAAAAAGCACTTATGGCTATAGCTAAATAAACCCCCGAATTCAGTAAATGTCCTACAGCATGGAGTTTTATTTTAATCGGTTGTTTAGATCGTAATAATGAAGGAATCAATTTTCTCGAAACCTCTGCCCCACCTTTTGTCCACCTAAATTGCTGCCCTTTTAATGCTGCGAGAGTTGGTGGTAATTCTGCGGGTGAAACAACTTCTTCAAGGTATAAAAATTTCCATCCTTTTAGTTGGGCCCTGTAGCTCAAGTCAAGATCTTCTGTTAGCGTATCTGCCTGCCAGTTTCCGGCTTCCAAAATAGCTTGCTTTTTCCAAATGCCTGCTGTACCATTAAAATTAAAAAACAGGCTTAAATTACTGCGGCTTGTTTGTTCTATTCTAAAATGATTTTCCAGCCAAAATGCCTGGGCCTGTGTAAGCAAAGAATATTCTCTGTTAGTATGTCCCCATCTTGTTTGCACCATTCCTATTCCTTTTTGGTTTAAAACGGGAACTGTCTTTCGTAAAAAATCGGGTGTTGGTACAAAATCAGCATCAAATATTGCAATAAAATCTCCTTTTGCAATTTCGAGCCCATACTTTAGTGCACCTGCCTTAAAGCCGCTCCTATCGGCCCTTCTCACCACTTTTATATCAATGCCTAACTGCTGCCATTTAGCAGAAATATTATCCGCAATTTCAATGGTTTCGTCGCTGCTATCATCCAGCACCTGAATTTCTAAAAGATTTTTTGGGTAATCAAAAGCACACACTGCATTAATAAGTCTCTCGGTAACATATGGTTCATTATACAGCGGTAACTGAACTGTTACAAAAACATCATCCTTGCTTAAAGACATCCCTTCTATTACTAACTTCTTTTTCTTTTTAGATATTATGTATGCAATGGTTAAATGAAATTGTAAGAGTGTATAACAAAAAATAAACAGTGTGGTAATACAATAAAATACGAGTGCTATAACTAAAAAAATCTTCATTGCTGCAAAGTTATTCCTTTTATTCAGTTACCTCAAAAGCACCGTTTACATATTGAATGGGACCACCAAGTTTTTTTGTTTTTATGGGGCCGTTTTCAAGTTTTAAAACACCTCTTGGACAAACTGAGCTGCATACACCACAGCCTACACAGCTACTGCGAACAATATCCTGACCTTTTTGGGCATATGCTCTTACATCAATACCCATTTCGCAATAAGTACTACAGTTACCGCAACTGATGCATTGGCTACCGTTGGTGGTAATTCTAAATCTGCTAAAAAACTTTTGTTGCAATCCCAAAATTGCCGCCATTGGGCATCCAAACCTACACCATACCCTTGCGCCCATAATAGGATAAAACCCAACACCAATAACACCACTAAAAATAGATGCTACAAAAAAACCATACCACTGTCTTAAAATACCAGCTTCTATAAACAATACGTTTCTGCCATTGCTCATCAAAATATTTACAAGACATAAAACAGTGAGAGCCATTACTGATAAAGCGATGATATAAGCTTTCCTATCAAAATCTTTAAAGATTGTCTTTCTCTTTAATAATAAAAAAGACGATAAAATTCCAAACAAAACAATTACTAGTATTGAAAACGATTTTTTATTTAGCCAATAGGTAGTTGGATTATCGTAAAACATGGTAAATAAAACAGCAACAGTTACAACAGTTACCAACGCAAGTATGGAGTGTATCAACCATCTTTCAATCTTCCAGGCTTTCAAACTTTTATCGCTTAACTGTCTAAAAGGATCGCCTGCTGTTTCTGCCAAGCCACCACAACCGCAAACCCAGCTACAGTACCATCGTTTTCCATAAAAATAAGTTAGTATGGGCGATATAATAAAAATCATAGCAATGCCCAACATCAACATAAATGCTCCTAAATTTCCTCCCTTCAACATGCCATCAATATTCCATTGGTCAGTAAAATAAATATTTAACGGCCACATATTTTTCATATCCTTAGAGAAATATGCTTTATCAGGATTTAACCTTTCTAAAAATTCAGGGATTAAAAAAGCAAAAGCAGTTTGAAAAAACATGATGGAAATGGTTCTAAAAACCTGGTATTTACTATGCCTGTTTTTTCTTATAAATTTTACACCCATCAATAAAATAGCAAGTGTATAAAAAGTTCCGTACACAAACCATTGCGAAGCCTGCTTGCCATTTAGTAAATAACTTAGGGGATCAAAAAACCGAACCAACCCTGTATTACCATCTTTATTTAAACCCAAATATTGAGGATACCAATATAAAATTATGTAAAAGACAGTTAATACAATACCAAGTACCCAGGCCCACAAGCCACGGTTGGTAAGGCTTTTAAACATCATAGCATTATTCTTTATACCATCTGCTGTGTTTGCATATAATCCGTTTGTATACAATAGGCTTCCGGTGCTTATCATAAGTATAAATACCCCTAATAAAATTGGATTGTTAAATTGATTGAATAATCCCATCAACAAAGCCATAAAAGAAAGGGCTACAAGCGCAGCACCTATTTTCATTTTATTATTCAACGGTTTGCTTTCGGCATGGTTTGCAAACGACAAAGACATATCCATCTCCATAAATTAAAAATTTAATTTTTTTATAAAATATTTTGATGATTGAAAGCAGTTTCGAATTCATTTTCAAAACCCTTAAAAAACTCAGGATCAAAGTTGGCTTTTCTTAATTGTTGAACCACCGTTTTTACAGAAGTTTTTTCATTTAACCACTCGTTGCAAACTTCATGTCTTATTCTTATTCCAAAAGAGTTTAGTCCCTTAAATGCCAATGTATCCTTGTCCCACAAAATTCTAAGACCTTTCTCTCCTTTTTTATCTTGCCACCAAAACCAGTCTTCTTGTTCTTGTTTTTGCGCCAATATCAAGCCGTACGTCTGGTACTCTAAATCGAAAAACTTAGCACTGTTAAACCAGTGACCGGGCTGATATTCGGCATTTAAACCTACAATATTTTTTGCTGCTGTTTCGCCGTGCATTTTACCTGTGTACCAAACCTGCTCCAAAGACTTGCGACCGTATAAAGGAGTTTTAAACTGAGCACAATCGCCAACCGAAAAAATGTTTTTAATGTTTGTTCTAAAATTATTATTAATAAGTACACCCCGATCGGTCTCTATTTTACTTTCTTTTACAAAAGAAATATTTGGGCTCACGCCAACAGTTAACGCAACAAAACCACAAACAATCTCTTCCCCCTTGCTTGTTAAAACCGAGCTTACTTTACTGCCATCATCGCTCTTTATTTCTTTTAACTCAGTACCAAGCCGTAAATCAACTTTATGATGTCTAATTAATTTATTGATCATTTCACTCTCTTCAGCAGGTAAAACAGCATTCCAAAAACTTTTCTCTCTTATTAAAAAACTTACTGCAATATTTCTGCTTAGCAACATCTCTACGGTTTCAATTCCAATGAGCCCGCCACCCACAACCACTGCACGTTTTATATCTTTTGTATATTGTTCCATGGTTTGTAAATCCTGTAGATTATACAACCCCTGTACGCCGGGTAAGTCCTGCCCGGGCCAACCAAATTTATTACTCCTGCTTCCTGAGGCAATTACCAAGTAATCGTATTCCATGTTAACGCCGCTATCTAAAATAATAAAATTTTGAGAAGGTTCTACCTTTTGAACATGTGCCTGCAATAAATTGATGCGGTTCTTTTCCCAAAAAAAATCTTCGTAAGGTTGGGTATGCTCCTGCTTCATATGCCCCATGTATATATACATGAGGGCAGTTCTGCTATAAAAGTATTTTGATTCGGAAGAGATAACGGTAATGTCAAAATCACTGAGCTTTCGAATATGCCTTGCACAAGTTATACCTGCTATGCCATTACCGACAATGATTACTTTTTTTGACATGGGTAAAAGATTTGCTTATTTAGTACAATATAGCATTTAATGGTATTTTATCAGCAGATACAAAAACGGATATCGTTCATTGAGAAAAATATCCGTTTCTTTTTGTGTGTACGGGCTTACTTAATGAACCTTACAAATTTATTTTTGTTCGTTTAAATTCCAGTTGTAATCCAAATAATCAAGATTTGCATTTGCGTTTATTTTTATAGAAGCATACTTGTTTAAAAATTCAATTTTAGTTTGTCCTTTTTCGAAATCGCCTGAATACCATTTAAAAATGGATGATAACTTAGGATTGTCAGCTGATAATTTATTTTTTTCCGTATCAGTTAAAAACGCCTTCCCCTGCTGGTCCAACTGGGCATTTAATATCTTTGCCTCGTAAGCAACATCTAATAATCTGGGGCAACTAATAGATGCACAGTTGATGGCAAAGTGACTACGGGGGTCTCTAAATTGCTTTTTAATGATTTTAAATTCGATCGTATTTAAAGTCATATTTTTATTACCAATGCTAAAAAACTTTTTATCCCAAGCAGTATTAATGAATATAATAGGATTTGCAGCTCCTAATTCTTTAATGGTTTTTACAGGGTAATTGCCCGTAATTAATTTAACCGTAAAAGCATTATAAGCGTTTATCCAATAGGCAAATTTTTCATCTCTGCTCCAGCTATTGGCAGGTGCATTTTCACTTAGCTTAGCTAAATATGCGTTCAACTTAACAGAGTCTTTTATAAATCCTTTGTAGTCGACAAATCCTGTTTTGTTTACGTGCTTTTGTAAAAGGCTTGTCCATTCTTCATGCGTAAAAGATTTATTTTTCCCTTTTGGAACACCAGAAAAACAAGAAGAAAACAGTATGGCAGCAGAAAGTAAAAATGCAGAAAATTTCATATTTTTTTTGTGTTAGGAGTTGCTTTTTTAGATAAAAATAGTTTTTAATGAGATCCATTTAAAAGTTAATATTAAAAAGTAAATACAAGCGAGTGTTATATTTACATAGCAAACTCACACTTGAGATGATAAAATATTTTTCTAAAATAAATAACAATTTCCTTATTGCATCTTTATTCATTGGCACACTCAATTGTAACGTATCAAATAGTAAACCATCTTTTACGGAGGTTAACCAAAAAAGAAGAAATTTTATATCAGGTGTTAATATGGAAGCGCCGCCAAATCCTGTTGACAGCACATGCTTCAACAACATGCACCGCATTGGGGCAAAATGGGTTTCACTTATACCTTTTGCATTTAGCAGACCCGGACAAACAATGGTACAATTTAACGCCGACAGGCAATGGTGGGGCGAGCGGGAAGAAGGAATTGTAGCATGTATACAACTTGCGCATGCTGCCAACATGAAGGTAATGCTTAAGCCTCAAGTATGGATTGGTGGTGGTAGCTATACAGGCCATTTTACATGTGAAAATGAAAGCGCCTGGAAAGAATGGGAACAGAGCTATTTAAAATATATTTTACACAATGCCATTATTGCTGAAAATAATAAAGCAGATTTATTTTGTATTGGCACTGAAATGGATGCTGCAGTAAAGGAACGTCCGCTTTTTTGGAGCACTTTAATAGACGCCGTAAGAAAAATATACAAAGGGGAAATAACCTATGCTGCAAACTGGGGTAGTTTTAAAGAATTTGCCAGCTGGGAAAAACTGGACTATATAGGAATAGATGCGTACTTCCCATTAAGCAATGCTGTAACACCTTCTGTAGATGAATTGGTTAACGGATGGCAGCCACATTTTACAGATATACAAACCTTTACGGCATTAAAAAAGAAGCCAATACTTTTTACCGAATATGGTTACCGCAGTATTGATAAGTGTGCCAAGGAGCCATGGCTTTCAAACAATACAGGACCCGTAAATATGCAGGCACAACAAAATGCTTACGAGGCATTATTCAAAAAGTTTACACCTCAAAGTTGGTTTGCAGGAGGCTTCTTGTGGAAATGGCATGTAAACGATGCTAGAGCCGGTGGTTTAGCCAACAATGATTATACGCCACAAAACAAACCCGTAGAGTCAACGATTAAAAAATGGTACAATGCTGATAACTAAAGCTAAAATACTGTTTCTTTTATTTGCACTATTTCTATTTTGCAATACTAAAACACAGGGACAAAATAATAGAATGGTAAAAAGTAAAAGCTATCATGTATTGCTGAAGAAATTATTAAAGCATGATGTACCAGAAATTAGTGTTGAAAGTTTAAGCAAAATAAAGCATTCCGTTTTGTTATTAGATGCAAGAGAGTTAGAAGAATTTAATGTGAGCCATTTACGCAATGCCAAGTTCGTTGGCTATAAAAATTTTGATATTTACTCCTTGAATGATGTAAATAAAGACCAACAAATTGTGGTTTATTGTTCGGTGGGTTACCGAAGTGAAAAGATTACCGAAAAGCTTATCGGTGCAGGCTTCACAAATGTTCAAAATTTATATGGAGGCATTTTTGAATGGAAAAATAAAAAGCTGGATGTTGTTGACGTAAATGGTGTTACCAACAATGTGCACCCTTACAGCAAAACATGGGGGTTATGGCTCAAGAACGCTGATAAAGTTTATAAAACTCCCTGAATGGTCTGTTGATTCACCATTACTTTCTCTTTTTAAAAGAATAAAAGATGGCTGCCAATAAAACCAAATATTCTATTGCAACCAGATAGAAGTTTTCTTTAAAAATTACATTACCGTAAGCGTTGTAAGATAAGAAAGCAATACCCATCCACACAAATGCATATTTCTTATTTGTCATTAAAGCAAATGGCAAAAGATTAATGATGTACCAAGGATGAACGGTAGTAGCAAAAAAATAATAAAGCGATAAAATAATAAGGGCGTATAACGCAAATTGGGACAACATCAATTTTCTTTTTTTAAAAAAGACTACCGAGTATATTGAAAGAAAAATAACCATTAAAAATGGGCCTATAAAACTGATGTAATTGTAACCCTTTAACCAACATCCAATTTCTCTTGCTACATAATAAACAGATGCATTAAATTCAAAATTTTGAAAATAAAGATTAAGGCTTTTACTAAATGCATTGATAGAATCTTCACTTAAAAATGGCGAGAAACTTATTAAAACGACCAGAAGGCTTGTAGCGCAAAAAGCAATTCCTTTTTTAAAACCTAATGTTCGCACTATAAGGGGCAACAATAGTAACGGCAACAATTTTGTGATAATTGCAAAGCCCCAAAATACTGCAGCAATGGTATTTTTATACAGCAACAGGTAATAAAAACTTATACATATTAATGCTACCTGCATTACTTCAAAATGAGCGTTGCCTGCTCCTTCAATAATTACCAAAGGGTTTAATGCATAGAGAATAACGAACTTCTCCGAAAGCTTTAATTTCTTTAAAATTTTAACAAGAAATAAAACAGCCACACAATCTGATAGACCGACAATTAGTTTTATCAATAAAGTTGCAACAACTACTGACTTACCTGCAAAAAAGGCTGCAAATGCAAATACTGCCTGCATAAGCGGCGGATAGCAGGTGTAAAATTGTGGATGGTTTATGAGATCATGCAACTTTGTATAGTAGTCACTTTCGGGCTGTATGGTTACCAAAAAATGATCAGGGGTTGTAAGCATAGGATTGTTACCATTCACTATCAGCTGACCATCCCAAATAAATCTGTAGATATCGTCGCTCAAAGTCGGCATAATAAAAACAGTACCCAATCTTAGTAAAACAGCAGCCCCAATAATTTGTTTTAGGGCGATAAGATGCTTAAAATAATAAAATCCAATAAAACCAGTGTGAAGAAGTACCTGCCAGATTATTAGTTTTAAAAATTCATTTCTTTCTAGCAAAAGTTGTCCAGCAAATAAAATAATGCCATAAAGCAAAACGAAAAACATGAATTGCTTTGTATAATTTTTTGGTGGAGTTGAAGCTGCATCAGGCATATTTAAAAATAGTCTTAATTATTTTAATGCCGGCTAAAACGCTGCCTTTTAAAGTGCCGCTTACTTTACTTTTACCCCCTGCTCTGTTGCGGTATTTTACAGGAAGATTTACACACTTTAACCTGTGTTTTACAGCTTTTACCTGCATCTCCACCGTCCATCCATAATTTTTATCTTCCATTTTAAGCTTCTCCAAAGCCTGCCAGGTTATTGCCCTAAAAGGACCAAGATCAGTAAATCTGTGCTTAAAAAAAAGTCTTATTAAAAATACCGCCAACCAGTTTCCAAAAACCTGTTGTGGCGTCATACTACCAGGTTGCCGCAGTGCTTTTATCCTGCTTCCTATCACCATATCTGCATCGCCGCTAATTAAAGGCTGCACCAACTTTGACATTTCTTCCGGATAATCGCTAAAGTCGCCGTCAAGGAAAACAACAATATCGCAGCCGCCATTTTCTCTTATATATTCCAATGCTTTTAAACATGCATTACCATATCCTGCCAGGGGTTGAAAAAGTACAGTTGCACCATTGGCTTTCGCCTCTGCCGCTGTACGATCGTTGCTGTTGTTATCTGTTACAATAACTTCCTCACAAACCCCTTTAGGAACAGCCCTTAAAACAAGACCTATTGTGGCCTGCTCGTTATAAGCGGGAACAACCAGCTTAATTTTTTTATTTAAATACATTAAAGATTTTAAAATTGGGTAATGATAGACAATATAAAATAATAGGTTAAAAGACCAATCAAAATACACCTAAACCCATAAACCTAAAACATTGTTGTGTAGATTTACGTATTTCTTATAAATAAATTTTGAAAATGAAAAAATGTATCCTCTTAGTTTGCTCGTTTTTATTTGCAATCGTTACTACTACGAGTGCACAAATACAAAATTTACAAAATTACTTTCGCGAGGCAGATAATTTTTTAGCGGTCCATGTAAAAAATGGCAACGTTGATTACAAAAACATTCAAGCCAATAAAACCCGGCTCGATGAGCTTGTAAACTTTATCGCAAAAAAGCAGGCTTTCAACTCAACCAATGAAGAAAAGGCATTTTATCTAAACAGTTACAATTTAACCGTTATAAAAGCTATAATTAATGCCTATCCTACAAAAGGACCAATGGACATACCGGGCTTTTTTGACAAGAAAAAATATACTGTAAATGGAAATTCTATTACTTTAAATGGTATTGAAAATGATATCGTACGCAAAAAATACAATGATGCACGCATACACTTCGCCCTAGTGTGCGGAGCCAAAAGTTGCCCTCCACTTCCATCTTATGCATTTACACCCACAAAACTAGAGCAACAACTGGAGCAGATTGCAAAGCAAAGTATTCAAAACCCAACTTTTACGAAAATTGATGCAAAGAAAAACAAAGCAAGTATTTCTATGCTTTTTGAGTGGTACAAAGATGATTTTATAAAAGCAAATGGAAGCATAAAAGGCTACTTAAACAGTTACTTAAAAGTGCCTTTAGCTGCCAATACTGTTGTGGAAAATTATACATACAATTGGGCGCTAAATGGTGAATGAGTTATTTTTTCGTAAAATATAGGGCTATTGCCAGATTAGTTGCGATGTTATAACAACGAGTAGATAATTTTGTACCTCACATAAAATCACACAACATGTCTACAACAAAATCTTACGCAGTACTGAGCAGTACTTCTCATCTTGAGCCATGGGAATTAGAAAGGAGAGCATTGGGGCCAAATGATGTAGCCTTTGATATATTATTTTGTGGCGTTTGTCACAGTGATATTCATCAAATAAAAAACGAATGGGGTAATTCTGTTTATCCGATGGTACCAGGCCACGAAATAGTGGGTAAAGTAACAAGCGTTGGTAGCAATGTAATAAAACATAAAGTAGGCGATACAGTAGGCATCGGTTGCCTTGTTGACTCATGCAGAACATGTGAAAACTGTGAGCAAGGCCAGGAACAATATTGTTTAAATGGCAACTCAGGTACTTATAATTCTTACGAGCAGGATAAAGTAACTCGGACTTATGGCGGTTATTCAAAATCTATTGTTGTTCACGAAGATTTTGCATTAAGCATATCTGATAAGTTACCATTAAATGCGGTTGCGCCCTTGTTGTGCGCAGGTATTACAACTTACTCACCGATTAGGCACTGGAAGGTCGGTAAAGGACACAAAGTTGCAGTTGCAGGGCTAGGTGGCCTTGGCCACATGGCTGTAAAGTTCGCTGTGTCGTTTGGGGCAGAAGTTACCGTACTCAGCACTTCGGCAAGCAAAGAAGATGACGCAAAAAGACTTGGTGCGCATAAATTTGTTGTTACGAAAAATGCAGATGAATTAGCAAGTGTAAAAGGTAAATTCGATTTTATTATTGACACAATTTCTGCCGAGCATGATTATGGTACTTTTTTAGGATTGCTAAAAACAAATGGAGTACAAATTTGCGTAGGAGCGCCGCCAACTCCGGCGGGCATTCATATATTCAGCTTAATTGGTGGCAGAAAAAGTTTGGCAGGATCAGGCATTGGTGGCTTACCAGAAACACAGGAAATGCTGGATTATTGTGCAGAACATAATATTGTTTCTGATATTGAAATGATAGATATTAAAGACATACATGCAAGCTATGACCGCATGCTGAAGGGTGATGTGAAATATCGTTTTGTCATTGATATGGCCACTTTATAATTCATCCTTCATTAAAAAAAATATAACCACATCGAAAAATTTGCATTACTGGTACATTTATTAGCCCAACCCGGCAAAGAAGCTGCAGTTGATTAATTTTTAAAGAGCGCATTACCATTTGCAGAAGCTTAACCTAAAACCGGAAAATGATATGGCCTTAAAATAAGTGAGAATACGCTTAGAATATTTGATACATACGAAACAGAAGGTGGAAGTAAGGCACATTGACAACGACTGACGGTATCAGCTTTCATAGCAAATGCAGCGGCACTTTCTGCGAGCGTCCCAGGAAATGAGTTTACATATCGATAAGCATTAAAACAAGACAATATTTTTTTTAAGATCCATCACACGTGATGGATTTTTTTATTGGACAAAACGTCCAAATACAGGAAAATAAAATCAACCCTCAAATGCCGGATACTACTGAACCAGTAAGAGAAGTAAAACAGTTACTCCGTTTGCAGGCAAAAACAAATCATGTTTATCTTAATTCTAAAATAGACCCCGCTATTTATATTTATGCTTATTAGGATATAATAAATTTTGTTGTGAGAAACATAGTTTCCAATGCCATTAAATTTGCGCCAAACAATGGTGAGATAAATGTGGGTGCGGTTGTAAAAAATGAAATGGCTGAAATATATCTGCAGCATACAGGCACCCGTATAAGCTCCGAAAACTTAAAAAAACTTTTTCTAAATAATTATTTTACCACAAACGGTATTGCAAATGAAAGTGGCACAGGGTTAGGCATAATGTGATGCAAAGAATTTCTTGTAAAAAATAGTGGCGCTGTAAGTGTAAAAAGCGAAGTTGGTAAGGGGAGCAAATTCCTTTTTACATTGCCCAAAACCGAGGGTTAAACATCGCCTGGCTTATACCTACATAATTAAAAGCAGTTGCATCAACCCTTTTAAATCATTTTTCAATATTTTTGCCATGAACGGATTTGGCAGTTTCTTAATAAAAAGTAACTTAAACGCCCAACTATTTTAAATTAATGGCATTTTATATATACATAATTATAGGGTTTATTGGCGGTTTTGTAACCGCCTTTATCACACAGCTCATCAACATTCAGAAACTAAAAAAAGAAAACAAGAGTGTTAAGGGTTTGTGGGAAAGTGAAAAGCTCATGAAGGAAAATACGCAAAAAGAGAATCACTATCTACTTCAAACTGCAGATGCGGCCTTACTGGTAACGAAAAATAAACTAAAGACTGCAGAAAATTTGGTAAAAGTGATGGATATGGACATTTTACTGATGCAAAAAAGCAACGAAGAAACCGAAGCATTGCTTGCAAAGGGAGAACCAGCCATCCACGATCTTAAACTGAAACTAATAGAAGCTAATAACGTGATTGCCCGTTATAAGGCAATCACTGGCGAAAAATAAAATTTTTTAAAAGCCCACTTTTTTCGCTTCAGCTGTATCTGCCTTGTCTTTTTGAAACTTATTAAAAAGATCAAGTTTAAAATTCACATTCCCGTCGGCACCTGTTTTACCCCGTAAGAAAATACTTCTTCCAGCTTTTTTATTGGTACCAATATTTACAGGATTATAATCCTCGTCCCGCTTTTTAAGGTTGATAAGAGGTATCTGTATGCTTAGGTCTGAGCCATCTTTTTTACTATAAAGGCCCTCAACAAATAATGAGAGAACAGTTGATTGTATTTCCATTCGGTTAAACCTAAAACCTCCATTCTTTATTTCTATTCTATCTTTCAATTCAGCAAAACGAATGTTCTCAAAATCACGCTTTTTAAAAATAAAGTTTTGAATTTTTTTAATGGGTTCAAAATTATTTAACGCACCATTTTTTAAGGAAAAACTAACAGCGCCATTTGCTGATGAGGGCAATACTTCTCCGTTATCGTTTATGCTGATTGCGGTATTTACTTTGGCCGTAAGCTGCCCTTCTAAGTTTTCATATGAGATACCATCCTGACCGAAATTGTTAAACGATGCAAAAAGCTTTTTTACATCAACGTTTTTTACGTCAGCGTTTATATTTGCGATGTGGTAATTATTTGAAGTGTTAAGCAATTGCCCATTTATGTTCATACTGCCGCCTGCCGCCTGCATACTCACATTATTTATTATATACCTATCCTGCAATAATGTTACACTTGCTTTTGCGTTATTTGCTATGAATTTCTTATACGTTAATTGTGGTGTATTTAACGCGACCTCAATGGTACTTTTTTCCAACAACTCATCAATTTTTACGACCATATCTCCAAAACTCTTCTTGTTGTTATTAATTTTCCTTTTTACATTGATAGGTTTTTTTAGCAAAAACGTAAAGGCATTTAAATTTAAAGCCGGCGAAAATATGTTGTAATCAATTTTTACTCTGTTGGGTTCCGTCTTAACAAGGGTAAGCAGATTTTTTGCAGTGCCGTTCATTACAATTTTATTACTAAGTACATTAAACTGTAAATCTCGAATGTAAATATCAGAATTTTGAAAAATCAGGTTTCCATTTACGCTTTTTAATTCAACTCCTCGCGGTGCATAAAGAACGGTGGCATCCTTAAATGAAATGTTGCCATTGAGAAAAGAATTTGTGTTGTTGTTCTTTTCTATTGGCCCCTTGTAATTTAATGCCATGGCTGCATTGCCCGATGTTAACTGTATAGAATTTGTTTGTATAATATTATTTAATTCAGCAAGTGCAAAAGAAGAAGTGAGATCACAGGTTAGGGTAGGCTTTTCCAGGTTTAAAATTTCAATCTTTTTAGATTCTACCGGTAGACCACGCCATTTTGCCTTTAGGTTATCAATAGCAATAACTGAATTGGGGTCATACCTTGGCAGTCCTTTGGTAACTTCATTGGTAAAAAAACCGTTAAAACTTGCGTCTTCAAAATCAAGAAAAGGCGTTGTCATATTAGCATGTTCTACTTTCCATTGTGCATATATGAAAGGTTCACCGCCTCTTAAAGGCCCTGTTAATTTTGCAATTGCATTTATTGGTTTATTAATACCTACAATAGAAATTGATTTTGCTATGCGGGTGGGTAATAATTTTTTTATATCATCTAGTAAAATACTGGGTGCATATACATTTAGGGAGAAAGCAGGATTTTTATCTCCCAGATCAAATTTACCGGTGAGGTTAAATGGTTTACCGGCAATCTTCACATCAATACTGTCAAAACTAAGTACCTGAGATTCCTTACCATAAGTAAGTTTAAACTTTCCGTTAAATGTTGCTGTTTTTAAGAAAGTGCCATTTGGTAAATTAAATGCAAGACTATTAATTAAAATGGCTGCGTCTGTATTTATTTTTAAAAGATTGTTGTCATCATTCAACTTTACAGAAAAGTCTTTTATATCAAAATCATGCAACTTTTCTCTCTTACGATCATCTAAAATAAATCGCACATTTTGCAATTGGATATTTTTAAGATTAATGTCTGCAGATGTTTTTTTAGGCCCTCCAGCAGGATCCTTTTTTCCTTTTAAAAGATATGTGTTTGTATAGCCACTAGTATCGGTGTAAAAGTATAAGTTGGCATTTTGCAAAGCTAAACCTGTAAGTGGGTCATCTTTTGTTATTAGTTTAAGAATATTAAGATTTACAAATGCTTCCTTGGCAGCAAAAAAAGTATTTTTATGTTGTGCAAACATACTGTCAGTAAGCGAAACGTTTGACAATACAACCGCCACCCTCGGGAATCTCTTAAAAACACTGATATCTGCATTTTCAATCGTTAAGGTGCCATTCAGCTTTTCACTCACCCGTTCTGTTAACTGCTTTATTATTTTAGTCTTGTTTACTTTTATGTAAAAATAAATACCAGTGTATAACACCACAATCAATAGTAAGAATACTTTGAGAACCTTCAAAGAGATGGATAAAACCTTTTTCATCTGTATTTCCTTTTTTAAAACTTTAATATTGCAATCTTATATTATTAAGTACTTGTGGGTAAAGTGAATCGTTAATTAATATTCGTTTACGCTAATAACATATCGCATTAAAGTTACAAATGTTAAGCCCATTTTACCAACTTGAAGAGGGAAAAAAATTACTCATTATGAAAATACAATTTTGGAGTATTGGCAAACCGCACGAGCCTTTTGTAAAAGAAGGCATCGAGCTTTTTACAAAGAGAATAAGCAATTATTTTACGGTTGAATGGAACATCATTCCAATGCCAAAAAATGCAGGAATTATGGAGCCAGCAATGCTCAAAGCCAAAGAAGGGGAACTTTTGCTTTCGCTTATAAACAAGGAAGACTGCATTGTATTGTTGGACGAAAGAGGAAAATCATTTACGAGCGAGACTTTTGCAAAGTTCTTAGAACAACGGGCAGTTGAAAGCACCAAAACTCTAGTTTTTATTATAGGAGGTGCTTATGGTGTAAGCGATCCTGTTATGCAACGAGCCAATTTTAAGTGGAGTTTATCACAACTCGTTTTTCCCCACCAGCTTGTACGTCTTATTTTGGCCGAGCAAATTTACCGGGCATGTAGTATAAACAGAAATGAAAAATACCACCATGCATAATACTAGTTCGAATACAACATCACTTACCGTTTAAAGAAATGGGCAATCATAATTACTTATGATTGCCCATTTCAATCATTGTAAAAACTATTTTATTCTTGTCCATGTTTGCGTATTATCCTGTCCGGTAACATTTTTACCGGTTATTCTTATTTCGTCGTTGCTAACCACAGAAACAGAAGCAGGTTGGTAATTTAAAGCGCCAGAGCTGCAATTACTCAATAAATTATCAATGTCGAAACCACCGGTTTTATCAGATTTTATATTCCTCCATTTTATATCATTTTCTCGGTAGCACTGTGTGTTGTTAGAAACGTAGGTGAGTTTTGCCTGCGAAGAAAATAATGTAACGGTTACAACACTGTTCAACAGTGTATTTTCCGGATTATTATTGGTTAACTGCCATTTTCCATTTAAAGAAAATACAGCGGTACTGGTTGTATTTGTAGCCTGCCTAACAGCATCGCAACTTGTTAGAGCAATAATTATTGCTAAAAAGGAAAAAAGTTTAATTGATTTCATAAAATTATTTTTAAGTGTATTAGCACAATTTTCAAAAAGCATACCAACACAGATATAAATAAAATAACACTCTTAAGTTAACAAAACTTTGCATAAAGTTTTGAATTAGCTTTGGCCCAAAATTGAAAGAATGGATTTTGCAAAATACCCTGTTACACTAATTTTAATTGCAGCCAATATATTATTTTCTATTATTGGCTTTTCCAATAATAATTTTCTTGCCAAAACAATTGGCTGGCCTTACTACGAGAAAAGAGACAAAGAATATTACCGGTTTATATCATCTGGATTTTTGCATGCAGACTGGATACACCTTTTCTTTAACATGTTTACCCTGTATTTTTTTGGAACAAACGTAGAATTCATTTTTGGCCTTGCGGGTCTAGGCGGAAAACTTGCTTACCTTTTATTGTATTTTTTAGCACTTATTGCTTCAGATATTCCCAGTTATTTAAAACACAGCAATGACGAAGGTTATAGGTCTCTCGGTGCATCGGGCGCTGTATCTGCCGTGATATTTGCCAGCATTATTTTTAGTCCGTGGAGCCCTATTTACTTATACGGCGCCATACAGATATCTGCAACATTATACGCTGTTTTATACATTACCTATTGCGTGTACATGGGCAAGAAAAATCAGGATAATGTAAACCACGATGCTCATTTGTGGGGCTCCATATTTGGTTTTGCTTTTACAATTGTACTCATTGCAACGCTTCGTGCAGAATTGTTTCCTTATATTTTAGAAGACTTAAAAAAGTTTAGTGTTTTTGGTTCTAACGAGTTAAGCTCAGTTTTACGATTTGTTTTGAGTTCGATGTAACTTTAAAATGGTCATCAATTCTATAGCCAACAACCCACACAATTTTTTTGTTAGATTCTAAAACCCAAGTTTGCTCTTTTTGAAGCAACGATAATTTTTGATCAATAAAAAACCTGCTCAGTTTTTTCTTTTTATTCATACCAAGCGGATAAAAATAATCGCCGGTTTTCCATTTGCGCAGCAGTAGTGGGTAATGTAAATCGGCTGCATCAATGTAAACTGAATCAGCATCTGTAAACAAATTTTCGGGCATAGCTGCTTTTGTCAGTGACAGCGTACCTGCTGCAAAAACAACTTTGTTATCCTTTTCTTCCAACACAATATTCAGTGTGGCATCTGCCGGTGAAAGTGGCGCTATAATAAGCCAGTTTCTATTCCGCAAAAGAATATGCGTCGCAGATTTTATGTACTTACCGGACTCGCTGTATAATAGTTTCTCTGCATCATGCACCTGTGCTGCTGTAAAACCTGCATCTTTTATAATTTCATAAACAACAGTATGCAGTGGTTTTGTTTTTAATAATTTAAGCACCGGTACATGAAGTTCATGCCCTTTCCTTTCAACCAGTTTTTCTATTTTATTCTCAATACTTTCATTGTATAAATATTCAACATCAGCAAAGCGTTCTATATTTTTAAGAATATTTTTTGATGCTTCCGGATATACTTTTTCTATAGAAACTAATATCTCATTTCTAAATAAATTGCGGGTATAATCGTTGCTTGCGTTTGAACTGTCTGTTACAAAAGCAACATTATTTGCAACCGCATATTCCTGTAATTCTTTTCGTTGGGCAAATAACAAAGGCCGCACGATGTTGTTTTGTCTTGGTTGTATACCTCTCATCCCTCTAATACCGGTACCTCTAAAAAAGTTCATCATCACTGTCTCAATGTTATCATCTGCATGGTGTGCTGTTAGCAACAAACTAAGAGGGCTATCTGTTTGCTTGCTTTGCGCCATAAGTTCTAAAAACCAATCATAGCGCAGGTTTCTTGCTGTTTCTTCTATAGCCGTTTTATTTTTTTTAGCTTCAGTTATGGTATAAAATGATGTTACAAAAAATGGAACATTCATTTCTGCTGCTATATTCTTCACAAACATTTCATCTCTGTCGCTCTCCTCTTCTCTTAATTTGAAATTGCAATGTGCAATAGAAAAATTAAAACCCGCTTCTTTACACAATGCACACAGTACAGCGGAATCTAACCCGCCGCTTACGGCAATAAGCAAATGATCTTCTTTTGTAAAAAGACGGTACTTTGCTATGTATGATAAAAAGGTTTGTTGAAGTGTCATCTCTATTAATTCTTGTGCATGAAGGTACTGTAGCTGCTTTATTTATATTAAAATCTCAGACCGGGTCTATCTCTTCGTGAATTTATTTGTCCTACACTTATTAACTGATCTGACCTATCTGTAAAACTTTTATAGTAAACAAGAATAGTATAATTATTTTCTGTTTCCCAGTAATTTCCTTCTAAAGAATTTGAAAAATCAATGCCATTCATATCTTCTTCGATGTAGGTATAGGAATAATATCCTTGCTTCATAAATACAGAGGCTTCGTACAAACCCGTTGTTTCGTTAAACCTCATTTTATATTTATCGCTATAACCAAAACCTGTAAACTGCCCTGCCAAATATATATTTTTACCATCAATCGGTTTCCCCCCCGGTGCAGCAAAACTAAATTTTACGGTTGCATAATCTCCCTGCCACAGGGGATTTATGCTTTCGTATGTTATAATATTAAAAGTGCTGTTGTAATCCGGGTAATAAACATATCGCTGTGCACTTCTGTCAACATCTGGCACAACATACATATTCGTAAAGGTCTTACCATAATCTGCATGGTCTATGCGATCGCTCTGCAACCTAAAACTCCTAATATCGAGCCAGCGCCACTCTTTACCACCGGCAAACTGCGCAAGGTTTTCGTTGCTGTAGTCCAATACATTGCCCCTCACAAAAGTTGGCGTAAGATCTTTTTGCGCATTATCCCACCTGTTATTTTGCAATACCACAACTTTAATTTGCTGTGCTGCGCTAAAGGCATTCAAATCTGCAGTGGTTACAGTAAACCGTAATTTTTGGTGCGTAGTAAAATTTTGAGCACCGAGCAATTGCACAACAGCTGCAGATACTGAAGCTTTATTTTCTACTACCAATAATCTTTTTGTAAACGCAAGTTTGGATGTATCGCCATTTATAAAAACTTTTAAAATATAATTACCAGATTTTATAGGCAGCGAATTTTGTTCGGGTAAAATAGCCTGGTAGTGGGTATATCTTGTGAGGGCAATGGAAGAATAACGGTAAGTGGTAATTCTGTTTTGTGTGAACCCTTTCATATAATCAAAGGGTGAAAGATTAACCGGTTGCCAGTTATAATCGCACAACTGGTACATGTAATAATAACTTTTAAAATCAGCTTCCAGGTCATCAAACTCCAGTTGAAACCTGTCGCCACTATTCAAAGTATAAACTGGTAACTGCAGCTGGTTACCATATTGAAAAAGTTGGGCGGTAGCAATGAAAGGTTTATAAATTTTATCAGGCTCCTGTGCAGTAACCGAGGTAAAAACGAGCGCCATTAAACAACATAACAAAAAATCTTTACAATTCATTTACAGGTTTAATTATTTATTTTTGAAGGTACAACAAAAAAATACTGATTTGAACGTTTCGTATTTCATTGCAAAAAGATTAGCATCTGTTAAACAAAAAACTTTTAGCAGGTTTATTATTGGCCTTGCCGCAGGTGCTACTGTTTTAAGTGTTGCTGTAATGATCGTTGCGTTAAGTTTTGTAAATGGTTTTCAAAGAGTAATAAGTACAAAAGTTTTTAACTTTTGGGGGCATGTAAGGGTGCAACAAAATCTCGAAGACAGATCTGGCAACGCCGAAGAATATCCCATAAACGCAAATGTCAGTGTTGAAAATTATTTAAAAAAATTGCCCGAAGTTGTTTCGGTAGATAAATACGCTACCAAATCGGCTATTTTAAAATTTAGTACCGATATAGAAAGCGTGTTGATGAAGGGGCTTGACAAAGATTATAATTTTAGCAGACTTCAGCCTTTTCTTATAAAAGGAAAATGGATCTCTTTTACTGACAGCGGCTATAGCCAACAGATAAACATAAGTAATTACACCGCCACCCAATTA
This sequence comes from Ferruginibacter sp., assembly GCA_040400515.1. GTDB lineage: Bacteria > Bacteroidota > Bacteroidia > Chitinophagales > Chitinophagaceae > Ferruginibacter. The sequence goes on from JBBAQB010000010.1 coordinate 86,886, forward strand.
AAGCTGGAGGTAAATGATAGTTTAATTGTTTTTTTTTACAAGCCTGATGGAACACACAGCACCCGAAAACTTAACATTGCAGGCATTTATAAAATTGGTATCGAGGAGTACGATAAAAATTTTGCCCTGTGCGATATTAATCTCATTCGCAGGCTCAATCAATGGGAGCCCAACCAAATTGGCGGGTATGAAGTATTGCTAAAAGACTTTACTAAAACCGAACTTATTTCGAGAAAAATATATGATGAGTTGCCTGATACCTGGTACAGTAAAAGCATACGAGAAATCTATCCACAGATATTTGATTGGTTAAACTTACAAGGCCAGCTAAAAAACATCTTGCTCATTATTATGATCATAGTAGCAGCTGTAAACCTGGTAACCTGCCTTATTATTCTTGCGCTGGAAAGAACCGCCATGACGGGCATTTTAAAAGCCACGGGCGCAACCGATTGGGATATACAAAAAATATTTTTAATCAACACATCCGGCATAGCCATTATTGGTATAGTTGGTGGCACTATGCTTGGCCTTGCTGTTTGTATGATTCAGCAAAAAACCGGCTTCATTACGTTAAACGAAGAATCGTATTATATGTCTGTAGCGCAGGCTGACATTGACTGGCGGCAGATAGTGGCAGTTGATTTATTTACGCTGCTCGTGTGTGTTGCTACACTTATAATACCTACTTATCTTGTTAAAAAAGTACAGCCCGTAAGGGCGATAACATTTAGGTAGTAGGTCTGTAATTGTCTTTATGTGACAGTATGTAAAATAATTCCCGTTGCCACCGCTGCATTTAAAGACTCAGCTTCACCCAGTTTTTGAATGGTTATTTTTTCATTTACCAAAGCAAGCACAGCTTGGGATATACCTTTAGATTCATTGCCTATTATCAATATCCCTTCTTTTATTTTGCCGGTTGCAGCCAGGCTGTTACCCTGCAAAACAGCCGCATATTTTTTTATTGAGGGGTGTTTTTCTAACTCTTCCTTCATATCACCATAAACAACATTTACCCTACCTAGACTCGCCATGGTACTTTGCACCACTTTAGGGTTGTAGCAATCTGCTGTTGCATAACTGCAAAAAATTGTTTGAATGCCAAACCAATCTGCAATTCTAATAATTGTTCCAAGGTTTCCCGGATCCTGTATATCATCTAAAAACAGCGTGAGCTTATTGCTTATGTTAATGCTATGGGATAAGGGTCTTTTCTTAAACACAGCGAGTAAATTATTTGCCGTAGCCAATGCTGAAATTTTTTCAAGTTCAAAATCTTCAATTACAACAAGGCGCTCTCCGAGACTATTTTTTGTTTTTATACTTAAATCCTCCGTACCTTTTATGGTACAGTAAACATGTTCACATTCAAAAATATTGCTGTACAAAAGTTCCTGCACAACCTTTGGCCCTTCTGCAATAAAGGCATTATGTTCATCCCTAAATTTTTTGTGCTGTAAACTTTGAATATATTTGACAGTCGATTTATTTATCATGTTGAAATTTTATGCAGATTAACCTGCATCTAAAATAATAATGAACGTTTTCCGCCTTAAAAATATAGTTTTTCTGCTACTGTTGCTTTCATCCTGCACAATTATAAGAAAAGCGCCTACAAAACAACCTTACCTTGTAGCAAATAAAATTGAATTAGAAGGGGGACAATTTACTAAAGTAGAAAGGCAGGCCGTTATTAAAAGATTAGGCAACCAACTTGATGACAGCTCTAAAGTAAATATAAAAGATGCTCTTTTTGTTTTACATATCATAAAAAACCCCGTTGCCTACGACACCTCCTACTCCTCTATTTCCGCACTAAATATGCAGTCTTCTATGTATCATTTGGGCTACTATGGGGCAAAAGCAAGTTATTCACAAGACACGATTAATAAAAAAGTAACGGTAAAGTATAAAGTGGTGGCTGGCACACCCACACTGATTGATACACTTCGTTATCGTTTAAAGAAGGAAGATTTTCAAAAAATTGCACTTGCCTCTTCCAACCAAACGCTGCTTATAAAAAATACACCAATTACAAAAATTGCGGTACTGGCTGAAGTTGCACGGCTTGTAGATAGTTTTAGAAACAACGGCTATTATAAATTTACGGCAGCAGAATTAAGGATGAGGGGAGATAGTGCTATTGCTGCCCTAACAAGTGTGGCGGATGACCCATTTGAACAACTTAGATTGTTGAGTGAGGCCCAAACTAAACGAGATTCGCCAACCATAAAACTGGCGCTGGATATAAACCCACCAGAGGATAGTACAAAACTGAACAAATACTACATCAATAAAATATACATATTATCAGATTACAGAGCAGACGATGTTTTAAGCGACACGTTAAATATAACTGAACGAACTACAAAAAATTTTATTTTAAGGTACCATGAGCGCCTGTTTAAATCCGTGTTATTTGCCCGAAATATTACTTTGAAACCAGGCGATGTTTACAGCCAGCGGGAGTACTTTAACACGCTTTCAAACCTTACCAAGCTAGGGGTTTGGAAAAGTATAAACATACGCATTATAGAAAACCTGGACGAAGCAAATAAAATTGACCTAATCATTGAATTATTACCAGGCAAAAAATTCCTTTTCGAAAATTCAATTGAAGCAAGCTATTCTCTTTCTAACAGTTCTACTGCAGTTCTTGGAGGAAATCTTTTTGGCGTATCCACAAATTTTTCGCTCAAAAACAAAAATATTGCGAAAGAAGCCATTAGCATGACCCACAATTTAAGATTGGGTATAGAACTAAACAACGGGGCCAGGGCAAATAATTCAAACCTGGTTAATTCGCAGGAAGCAAGTTATTCAAACAACGTATTAATTCCACGCTTGCTGTTACCTCAGAAAACAATTCAAGATTTCAAATTTAGAAAAGGAGAAACATTTATAAATACAGGCGTTTCTTACACGAACCGTTTAAATTTTTTTAGTTTACAATCCTTCAACTTAAATACAGGTTTTGCAGCCTCCTGGAAAAAAGAACGTAAAATTTCTTTTAGGCCCCTTGATGCTCAGTTCAGTTATCTGTATAATCAATCAGATAGTTTTAATACAATCTTAGATCGAAATCTGTTTTTAAGATATTCGTATAACACATCCTTTACCATTGGTATGGCAGCAAGTTATTCCAGTATTTATCGCAACGGCCACCATCCAAATAGTTTATCTAAAGAAAGAGATTTCAAATTGAATGTAGAGGAGAGTGGGCTCACTTGGGGCCTTTTACCCATTTTAAATAACTACAAAAAAAAGTACGTAAAATTTGATACGGAATATAAGTTTTCAGCAACCAAAGCAAAGTCTGCCATAGCTTTTAGAGCTTTTGCAGGGGTTGGCATTCCTCTATTTAAGGAGACTGCATTGCCTTTCTTTAAACAATTTTATGGTGGTGGCAGCAACAGTATGCGAGGCTGGCCTGTGAGAGGAATCGGGCGTGGTGCACAAAAATTAATTCCATACAATACCAACTCACAAAATATATTCAATGATCGTACAGGCGATATACAACTTGAATTGAATACTGAATTTCGCCACGATATAGCCCGCATTGTTCCGGATTTCATAACGCTCAAAGGTGCCGTGTTTATTGATGCAGGAAATATATGGAACATGAGAGACTCAAAAATTGGTGGTGTTTCTGATTTTACAAAGTTTGAATTTAAAAACCTTTACAAACAATTTGGATTATCTGCCGGTTACGGCTTTAGATTTGATTTTTCTTACCTAATTGTGCGCACAGACTTTAGCTTTAGGTTTAAAAGACCCGAAAGCAGCGATGTAAACAATGGTTGGAAAGCGCCGCCAATTGGCTTTAACGATGCGTTTCAAAAAATATTTTCTAAAAATTTCAGGCAGTGGCGGTACGAAAATTTCAATTTTACAATTGGTATAAATTATCCTTTTTAAAGGATACATTTAGGATATTTATTCTCCCTTATTTTATTTTATCATTTACCAATACCCTATATCTGTAATATTTAACTATTGGTATTTATATATTTATATCACAACGATAATCTATAAGACCTAAATGACGCTGTAAACGACAACTACTATCATCAATTTTGCATAATTGTTCACAATTGGGACAATTACATGTTGTGCGTTACTATTCCCAAAATAGTTCAAAATGCAGCGGTGAAGTCCATTGTTTTCTTACAAAGAAACAAATTATCCGAAAATTATAAGTCAACTGTCTTGACCAAAGAACCTTCTTTTTTACAATTTCAGATTTAAAAAAAGGCCAGCCTGTTAATGGCTGACCTTTCAAAAGTTATACAATTTATTTTTCAGTTTGCAGATTTGCAAATTCCGCTACTCAACCCAATCAGCAATAAATACATTTGTATCTCTTGTTCCACCATTGTTTCTGTTGCTGCTAAAAACTATTTTTTTACCATTACTGCTAAACATTGGGAACGCATCAAATCCTTTATCTCTCGATATTTTTTGAATGTTTTTTCCATCCAAATCTGCCAGGTACATATTAAAGGGAAAGCCTCTTTTATATTCGTGGTTGCTGCAAAAAATAAAATGTTTACCATCAGGCGTAAAATTTGGCGCCCAGTTGGCTTGCTCCAAATCAGTTACCTGGTGAGGGTTACTGCCATCGGCGTTGGCAATCCAAACTTCCATATGTGTAGGCGCTACAAGGTTATCTGCCAATAATTCTTTGTACTCTTTTACTTCAGCTTCCGTTGTTGGGCGGCTCGCCCTCCATATTATTTTGCTGCCGTCAGGGCTAAACCATGCACCACCATCGTAACCAAGTAAATTGGTAATTCTCTTCACTTTGTTACCTTTTAAATCCATGGTATATAATTCGAGGTCTCTATCTCTCATGCTTGTAAAAACCATTCTATCGCCCTTCGGAGAAATAGTAGCTTCTGCATCGTAACCTTTTGCACTTGTAAGTTGCTTTATTATCTTACCATTCAAATCTGCCTGAAAAATATCCATGCTTTCGTATATGGGCCAGATGTATTTGTTGCCATATTTTGCTCTGTCAGGCACCGGCGGGCATTCGTTGCCTGCAAGGTGGGTAGATGCATACAAAACCGATTTGCCATCCGGATAAAAATACGCACAGGTTGTTCTGCCCGTGCCGGTACTTATAAGTTTCGGCTCAAATTTTTCCGTAGCGGTTTGGGGTACTTTTCCCATCCAGATCTGATCGCACATAATACCATTTTTGGAATCTGATTTTTGGAAGACTAAAAATTTACCATCCTTACTTAAATAGGCTTCGGCATTTTCGCCGCCAAAAGTGAGCTGGCGCACATTTGCAAAATGCGATTCACCTGCAAAATGAACCGTATCGGTTAATGGTTTCACGGTTGCGAACTTACTTTTGTTGCTGAAAGACATTGAAAAAACGACGAAAACAACAATCAATACAGAAAATAAATACTTCATCTGTTGGTTTTTTTGCGAAGTTAATACCATCCCAATGCTCGATTGTCAAAGAATTGTAAACTAAACCTATTTTATACTTTATTTTTGCACGAGTAAAACAAACTTATGAGGCATATTTTCCTATTCATGCTGAGCATTCTTTTATTGAGTTGTAACGGCAACAAAGACGCTGTTACAACAGTTTCAGACAACAGTTCGCCTGAAAAAAAACTGCAGGATGCTGTAAAAATGTATCCTGATTCGATCGTGTTGCTGCAAAACCTCGCTGCCTATTACCTTGATCTTCAAAATTTTGATACTGCAGTTTCACACATAAACACAGCTATTTTAAAGGACAGCAGCAACGCCGAATTACGAGACAACCAATCTATTATTTACGCCCAAAAAGGCGATACAGCCCAGGCCATCAAAAGCCTTGAAAGCGCAGTAGATCTTGTTGCAGCACCACAGTACATCATCAGCCTTGGTGCTTTATACGCACAAACAAAAAACCCACAAGCCATTGCCATGGCAGATGCGTTGCTTTTTGCAAAAAAATCAGGTGCAGAAAAAGAAGCCTATTTTATAAAAGGATTGTACTACAGTTACAGCAACGAAAAAGAAAAAGCCATTCCCTTTTTTGACAAATGTATTGGGATAAGTTATACGTTTATGGATGCCCATTTAGAAAAAGCCATCACGTTGTATGATCTTAAAAAATACAGTGAAGCTGCAATTGTTTTACAAAAAGCTGTTACTATTCAAAACAACTATGATAAAGGTTATTATTACCTTGGGCGCTGTTACGAAAAATTAAACCAGAATGCCGCCGCCATAGAAGCTTACCAAATGGCACTTGCCTACGATCCAGATTACGAAGAAGCAAAAGATGCAATCGGCAGGCTGCAGTAGGAGATATTAGATGTGAGACACAAGATAAAAAAATGCCAAACCTTCAACCTTAAACTTTCAACCTTAAACTTTCAACCTTCAACCTTCAACTTTTAACCTTCAACTTTCAACATTCAACATTTAACCATGCCACTAATAGCCCCTTCCCTACTTTCTGCAAATTTTTTAAACCTGCAACAAGATTGCGAGATGCTTAACAACAGCGCTGCAGACTGGTTTCATATAGATATTATGGATGGAACATTTGTTCCGAATATAAGCTTTGGTCCAATGGTCACAAAATTTATAACAAGCACCACAAAAAAATATTGTGATGTGCATTTAATGATTGAGCATCCTGAAAATTATGCCGAAGCATTTAGAGATGCAGGCGCAAACAATCTTACTGTACATATAGAAGCATGCCCGCATTTGCACCGCAACATCCAGCAAATAAAAACCCTTGGAATGCATGCAGGAGTGGCCATAAATCCTCATACGCCGATAGACGCATTAAAAGATATTTTAGTTGATATTGATGTCGTGTGTGTAATGAGTGTAAACCCGGGTTTTGGCGGCCAATCATTTATTCCCCATACGCTTAACAAAATAAAACAACTTCGCCAGATCATAGACGAGCAGAATCTATCAGTAAAAATTGAAGTAGATGGCGGCGTTACATTACAAAATGCAAAAAGCATTGTAGATGCAGGTGCACATGTGCTTGTAGCAGGCAACACTGTTTTTAAAGCGATTGATAAAGTAGGAATGATAGGCGCATTAAAAGGGATTATTTAAAAGAAAATTTGAGGCAGTAGCTCTTACAAAAGTCACAGCATTTGTGACAGCCTTACATCGAAGCCAAACAGCCAAGACATATAAAGCAACAAGGATTTATAAAAAACAATTCTGACTAAAGTTTGTATTGACCCTTTTTTAGCTCTATAGCCGATGATTTTTTCTCTTTTTATGTAAGCGCTTTAATATTTCTGTTAATAAAAAAGCTCTAACCCAATCTACTAACAAAGGTATAGAGCACTAAAACAAAGCAACTAAAAAAAATTTTTAAGGTTTTTCTTTCGTAAATTTTTCTTTTTTTATCATTTCAGCCTTTTTCATTTTGGCTGCATCTTTCTTGGGAACTTTATTTGTCATCATTTTATCTGCCCACGGTTTTCGGCCATTGGCTTTTCTGTTTGTGCATAAGAGGCTGTTATAAAACAAACAGCAAGCAGCATGGTAGCTACCATTATTTTAATTGTTTTCATAATTTTTTTTTGCTCATGCGCCACAAACAGAAATTACTTGCAAACCTATATCTAAACGCTAATGAAAATTTTTTAAAATTATTTTACAGTAAAAATATTCGGCTCTATATAATTAAACAGCTCAGAAAGGCATTACAATTAATTAAACCTACTTTCAGTCTTCAAATAATATCGCATGGATCAGAAAATAATTAACCTCTACGACGAATATACCCACAAGCCGCTTACCCGAAAAGAATTCATTAAAAGACTGGCTGCACTTACCGGTGGCACGGCCGCGGCTTTAACAGTTTTACCTCTCATAGAATTAAATTATGCCAATGCTGCTACAGTGGCAATACATGATGATGAGCTGTTTACAGAAAATATAAAATATACCGGAGACAATTGCGAAATGCAGGCCTATGTGGCCCGTCCAAAAAAAGATGGCAAATATGCTACCGTAATAATTATACACGAAAACCGTGGGCTAAATGTACATATTGAAGATGTTGCCAGACGAGCAGCAAAAGCCGGCTATCTCGCCATTGCACCAAATGCACTGGCAGCACTCGGTACCTTACCAACCAACGATGATGAAGTAAGGGCGCAATTTGCAAAGCTTGATGCCAAGCAAACACTCAATAATTTTAAAAAAGCTTTTGAATATGCCGAGACAAGAAAAGACAGCAAAGGTAAATTTGGCTGCGTAGGTTTTTGCTGGGGTGGCGCAATGGCAAACCAACTTGCGGTAAACATGCCCAACTTAAAAGCTGCAGTAGCATTTTATGGCAGGCAGCCGGAAGCTGCAGATGTTGCAAAAATAAAAGGCAGTGTTCAGTTACATTATGGGGGACTTGATGAAAGAGTAAATGCCGGCATCCCTGCTTACGAGGCATCTCTCAAACAAAATAACATTTCTTATGAGCTGTATGTTTACGAAGGCGTTAACCATGCTTTTCACAACGATACTTCTGCTGCCCGATACAACGAAGTAGCTGCTAAACTTGCATGGCAAAGAACATTGGATTTCTTTAAAAATAAAATAGTTTAACTACTGTTTACTTCAACATTTAAAAAATTCAAATGAATATTTCAAACAACACAATATTAATTACAGGTGGCGCATCAGGCATTGGCCTTGGGCTTACCGAAAGGTTTTTAAAAGAAAACAACACCGTTATTATTTGCGGAAGAAGAGCAGAGTTACTCCAGGAAGTATCAGACAAATTTCCTACAGTTATTACAAGGGTTTGTAACCTTACAAACGAAGACAAAAGAACAGGTTTGTATAACTAGGTAGCAGAAAATTATGGCCAGGTAAATGTATTAATAAACAATGCCGGTATTCAACAATGGATGGATATATCAGACCATGATTTTTTTATAAAAGCAAAGTTAGAAATTGTGACCAACATAGAAGCACCGGTGCACCTCACAGCTTTGTTTATAAAACTGCCTGCTTTAAAAACGGTTATAAATGTAACTTCGGGTTTATCGTTTGTACCACTCACAAAAGTGCCCATCTACTCAGCTACCAAAGCATTTTTTCATTCTTTCACGCTGTCTCTAAGGCAACTGCTAGCAGCTAAAAATATAGAAGTAATAGAAATAGTACCACCGGCATTAAATACCGACCTTGGTGGTAAAGGCCTGCACGATTATGCTCCACCTGTTTCAGCATTTATAGATTCAATTTTTGTACAGCTAACAGAAAATAAACAACAACTTACTTTTGGGTTTAGTGCAGCCATGGTAAATGCTTCACCAGAAGAATTAGACAATGCTTTTAAAAAGATGAACGCAATTACAAATTAATAAAAAAAGGCTTCCTCAAAACGGAAGCCTTTTTTAGGTAGGAGGAAAGTGTATTTTATTTGACCGAATCATTCATGGGTCTCTTATTTGCGCTAGGCATTCCCATATCTCCGTGAGGGATTGGCACTGCGTCTTTGCGTTTCATCATCATTACATCTTCTGCCAATGTTGGTGACCCTACATCTATCTTTACGTTAACATAGATGCAACCATCACACGATAGTAAAGTGAAAGTAAAGTACGCAGGCTTACCTAAAACATTTGAACACACGAAAAAATACCAACAGTTTAATAGATCGTAGAAATCTATTTAATTCGGGTCCATGCAGAAGATCTTCCAAATAAAGAAATACCTACATAGCCACGAATATTAAGCGTATTTACTTTGAGTTTCATTGTACAACTATAAAGTTTTCCTGCCTGTGGGTCATAGATTTTTCCATCGGTCCAAACGTTATCTTCAAACACAAAATCCGTAAGAATAATTAAATCTTTCAACTTCCTTGTTCTTAAGCTTGCATCTAAATTTTTTACATCTTTTTTCGACGTTGTACCGTCTGCTTCATACATGGTCTTACCCCAAATAAGTTTTCCATAATATTTTTTGCCTGCTTTATAAATTTCAACCTTTCCATTCTTGTTTTCACTTAACCAAATTCCAATTATATCATCTGCCTTATTTGTGTTTTGAGCCGAAAGAGATAGAGTTGAAAAGAGAATGGAGATAATCAAAAAAAGTATTTTTTTCATAGTTGGTATTTTAAGAGTGCATTTTTATTTTACGAATATGCGATAGCTTTTTAGGGTGATTTTCAGTTTATGGTTTTAAAACAAAGTTCATTTTTTACTACCATAATTTCAAAATTTTTTGTCTTTATTGTTAAAGTACAATGCCTTGTTGTTAGTACGCTAAATTTCTAAACAAAGCTGCAAATAATCAACGGCGAATTATCAATAATTTTCAGGTTTAGTTAGGAGAGTTTAAAGTAATTGAGGTTGCCAACAATGCCAAGAATGAAGCAAGTTTTCATTTTTAATTTATTGGTTGAGCCATTACTTGGCAGCAATGTCCTCCAACTTGCTTACCACATTGACCTTAAAACATTAACCACAATAAAAAATACTACTCCCCTGGAATGTATTTGCTCTCCACATGTTTTAACACATCTTCTTTGTAAAACAACACATCTTTAAACCTGCCTTGGGTGTACATGAGCAGCTGGTCTGTAAAATGTGGCGAAAATGGATTGCCACTGTTACCGCCGGCTAACAATGATTTGGCTTTTACTTTTTTGCCAAACTCTACTGCACAAATAAAACTGTTACCGCTTACGCCATAGCGCTTGTTGGTGCCTTCGAAATAGCGGCTGTTGTAGGACGGCAACATGCCCCACAAAGCAGATGCAAATGGCACAGGATAACTTGCACCGGCATCATTATATGCCTGGTTTACATCGTTACTTATACGTTGGTAACGGTTAATGCTCCCCCACTCTACCATCCAATTGCCATAGCGTTTTGTAAGATCATTAATCGTTCTTGCGAAGGGCGATAGAAGCTCATTTGCCTTTGCATTGGCTGCAAATTGCTTGGTGGTGGTTACCTGGTCAGCCTCATCTTCATCTACATATACTTTTCTTATAGCTGCTGTTAAGCGTTGTGCCCATTCAACAGCAAGGGTTGTAGCCACAGAGTTTTCTGCCACATGGTAATCCCATTTTTTTAATAATGCAATGGGTTCTTTTAGCAATTCATACATACTATCTGTAGGTATAGTTTTTTCGTAGGCATTAATGAGTGCAGGTATCAATACTTCAAAAGCTGCAAGGTTTTTATTGTAACCTGCGGTAATAAGTTTCTCTATTGTAAAAGTATTTTCCTCTTGCAAAACTTTTACGGCATTAATACCTCTAAAGTTCTCACCATCTGGCGCCATGTATTTTGGGTAATTCATTTTAAGCGGACTACTTGCACCACTAACTGTATACGGTGTGGAGTTGCAGTTTTGTATAAAACCTGAAGCAGGATTGATTACCTGAACAATATCTTTTAATGCATGAGTACCTTTCCAATTGGTGGCAGCAATGCTACCGTCAACCGGTTTGCTCCAGTTGTAATTTGTGCTGCGTACAGGAATGTAATCGCCGTGCCAGTAAGCAATGTTTCCTTTGTTGTCTGCAAACACCGTACTATTACTGGTATTACCTTTCAACTCCATTGTACGGGTATAATCTACAAGACCTTTTGCTTTGGTGCGCTGCCAGCTTTGTATCAAGCCATTCATCATTCTATTGCTGCTTTGTACACTTATGTAATGGTTATCTCTGTAAGCCATTACAGGGCCATGTAGTGTATACAATGCTGTTATGCTTTTTGTTTGCAGTGCATTTCCCTTTTTAATATTGATGATAATATTTTTCTGCTGCACTTTTCTTTTTGTGTTTTCAAACAAATACTCGAGGTTGCTTTTTTCTCCTGTTACATTTTCTGCATACATATCTGCTACATCAACATTGTTACTCGTGTGCATCCAGCCACAGTATTCATTAAAACCCTGGTAAACAAAAAACTGTCCCCATGTAACCGCACCATACACATTCAAACCCTCTTCGCTCACCATATGCACTTCGGGCCTAAAATAAAAAGTAACGTGAGGGTTTATATAAAGCAAAGCATTGCCATCTGTAGTTTTTTTAGGAGAAATGGCAAACCCGTTGGAGCCTGTACTTATTTCTTCAAATTTCTTGGGGTCATAAGTAGATGTTGTTCTGTTGCCGGTATAAAAGTTTTTTACTTCTTCTTCTGTAATGCCGCCGGTGCTGATGGCGCCAATGCTTCCGTCCGTCCACAACAACGGGAACCACGGTTCAAAATGCGTTAATAAAGCCGGTTTTACTGCAGGATTTTTATAGAGATAATAATTAATTCCGTCAGCATAAGCAACCAATAGTTTCTTCAACCATTGTGGCGCTTTTTTATAATCTGCAATGGCATCTGTGCTATCTATCAACAACCGAATATACAAATCGCTGTAGAGCGAAGTCTCGCCATTTACTTCTGCAAGTCTTCCGAGTTTTTCAATGTAATTAAGTTCTACCCTTTTAAAATCATCTTCGCATTGTGCATACAATAGCCCAAACACAGCATCAGCATCTGTCTTACCATAAATATGCGGCACTCCATAATTGTCTCTGTAAATGGTAACGCTTGCTGCCTGTTTTTTGCAACGGCTTACATCTGCGGAAGAAAGTTTTTGCGCAGAAGCAAAAATGGGAAAGCAAAGGGCAAATAGTAATACTATTTTCATGGAAACAATTTAAATTAAAAAGGCAATTAATTTCTGCGAAGTGTTAAGCGCTCGGCTTGCCCACTTCGGTTCATATCAAACACAAGACTGTCTTTCGTAAGCTTTACTATTTTTACCATAATTTCCCGCTCATTTGCCGGTTTGGTAAACAACATATCGTTTTCTACTTTGTACGTTCCCTCTTCTTTATTACCGGCATATTCAAAACTGTACTTTTCTTTTTCATCAAATTCAAAAAAAGCCTTATCAGCCTGTAGGTTCGATGGTGCAGCATCAACAAGCCATTCTGTTCCTTTCCATTTGCCTACAATCATTTTATTATTTTCGGTATTTGTACAGGCTGCAAAAGCACCACACAATAATAGTATCACACAAATTTTGCGTATCATTAAATTTATAATTTGGTTACGAAATCCGTTTTAGCCACAACATTTTTTCTACCCACAAGCAAATAGAAAATGCCAGCAATACCAATACCCGGAAGAAAAATTAAACCTATAAACCACATCCACTTTTCAGCATTGTTTATTCGTGTGGACTGGTAAACTTCCACAAGTGCAGACACTAAAAATACAAGCAATGCCAACATCCCTATTGCCAAAAGCACATCAGAATAGGGCCTGTGTAAAATTTTTAATAAGGCACCAATGGTTATGGTTGCAAACCATATTATAATACTTACCTGCAAAACCTGCACTTTTTTCATAAAACAATGTTTAAAATAAACAAAACAAATCTACTTTAAAAAAGCTGTAAACCGGATTTGCTATATGAATCAAAATAATAATTTAGAAAAATGGTTTATCATACTAATATGTTTTAGTCTCGAAGGGTACCAAAATATTATGATGAAACGGAAATATTTGACTAGTACAATTGCTGTAATATTTTTTAAAATGCAATGTTTGTTCATTTTCCTTCTTTAAAAATCATCTTTAGAGAATGATAAAAATTTCTGCTGCCTAAACACCAATTTTACAAAAGGGCTGGCAGCTTCCTTCAACAACACAATGGCAGAAATTAGGAAAAACAACCTGGTAGATTCTTTGAATTTTACTTCACAGCAATGTTTCGGCCCTTGCAGCACCTTTAGCTAAAGAAACGTTAACACAATTTTGATCAACGCAGCATCCTCTTATGGATACGTTGACTCGAGGTAAATTATTTTGGAAAATTCACCAGATATTTAATATCGCTCCAACCCGCTTCAATTCTCATTTTTTTTCTATCTTCAACCTATGAGATTTTTTATAGGATTGTTCCTTTGTTTGCTTACCATTTCTGCTGCTGCACAAACCAAATATGCAACCATTATAGGTACCGTTGTAGATGAAAACGATGTACCGTTAAAAAATGTATCCATCATCATTCTTGGTAAAAACTCTGGAATAGTATCCGGCGACAGCGGCAAATTCAGCATTAAAGTACCCGCACAAAAATCGCTGGCGCTTATTTTTAATTACGCAGGTTTTACTGCCCAGCAAAAGAATTTTTTTCTAAGCAACGACGAAACAGAAACCATTCTTATACAGTTAAAACAAACCGGTAAAACCCTCGAAGCTATTACCGTTGGCAACGAAAAAGAAAGAAAAGAAACTGGACTCATAAAGATTAATCCAAAAACTGCTGTTATCATGCCAAGCACGGTTGGCGGTGTGGAAGGCTTGATAAAAACGCTGGTGGGCAGTAACAACGAACTTACCTCTCAATACAATGTACGGGGCGGCAACTACGACGAAAACCTGATTTACATAAATGATTTTGAAATTTACAGACCATATCTTGTTAGCAGCGGGCAGCAGGAAGGCCTTAGCCTGATCAACCCGGAAATGACCAAAAATGTAAACTTTTACACTGGTGGTTTTCAAAGCAAATACGGCGATAAAATGAGCAGCGTACTGGATATCCAGTATAAAAAACCAGTAAGTTTTGGGGGCAGTGCTTATGTGAGTCTGCTGGAGCAGGGGCTTCAATTGGAAGGCGCTTCAAAAAACGGAAGATTTAATTACCTCACCGGTGTGCGCAACAAAAGCAACAGAAACCTCCTAAGCAACCAGCCAACTGCAGGTGCTTATATTCCCTCCGCATCAGATGCGCAGGGCCTCATAAGCTATGCCGTTTCTTCTAAAATACAGGTAGAATTACTTGGAATCATTTCAGCTTCTCGGTTTACTTTTTTCCCCGAATCAGTAAAGAAAACAACATCTGTGTTTTCACCCTTCTTTACCGCAAATTTAGGCTTAGATGTATTTTTTGAAGGTCAGGAAAAAGACAATTATACCTCCAGCCTTATCGGGTTATCGGTACTGCAATCCCTCAATAAAAAAACAAAACTAAAATGGATGCTCAGTCGTTTTAAAGACAGGGAAAAGGAAAATATAGATATTGGCGGCGCCTATCTTTTTGGTGACAGAGATTTTGACAATGCGAGCCCTACTTTTGGGCAAATTACCAACCCACTTGGTGCGGGCTACACACAAAACTATGCAAGGAACGAACTGGAGATAGAAATTTACAACGCAAGCCACAAAGGCAGTTACGAGCTAAAAAACAATTTTATACAATGGGGCGTTTCTGCTGAGCAAACAAATATAAAAGACAAGCTTGCCCAGTTTGAATATAGAGATTCTGCCGGCTATTCCTTGCCCTACACGCCCGGTAACCTAACCATTTTTAATGTTCAAAACAGCAACGCCAATTTGAGCATTCAAAAATACAGCGGCTATGTACAGGATAATATAAGACTAAGCAAAGGCACCAGCGATGTTACATTGCAGGCAGGTGTACGGTTTAACTACAACAGCCTTAATAAACAGTTTTTAATAAGCCCAAGGGCACAACTAAGTTGGAAGCCATTGAGCAATAAAGATATTGTATTTAAAGCTGCTGCAGGTGTGTACAGCCAGCCACCTTTTTACAGAGAATTAAGAGACAACAATGGCAACGTAAATACAAATATAAAAGCGCAGAGAAGTACACAGGTTGTTGCCGGTGCAGATTACAATTTTAAAGGACCCGCAAACAGAATATTAAGACTTACAACGGAAGCCTATTACAAACAAATGACGTCAGTATTGCCCTATGATATTGATAACGTAAAAATAAGGTACCTCGGCAGCAGCAATGCAAAAGCTTATGCAACGGGTATTGAGTTTAGGTTATTTGGCGAGCTGGTAAAAGATGCAGAAAGCTGGTTGAGTGTAGGCTTTATGCGCACACGTGAAAATTTAATGAACGATTCTTATTACGATTATAAAAATGCAGCAGGTGAAATCATTCGTGCCGGCACATTAGATCAAATGGTAAAGGATAGTGTAAAAAACGATGTTGGTTATGTACGTCGCCCTACAGACAGGTTGATAACCGTTGGGTTGTATCTGGAAGATTACTTACCAACCAATAAAAATTTTAAAGTACACCTCAATGCTATTTATGGCAGCAATATGAGTTACAATATTCCGGGCTCTGTAAAATATAGAAATGGGTTGATCATACCCGCCTACATTAGAGTGGATATGGGTTTTAGTGCATTGTTGCTCAGCGAAAAATCTATAAGGCGAAGTCACAGCCCTTTTAGAAAATTTGAAAACATCTGGGCAAGTTTAGAAGTATTTAATTTAATTGACAGGGAAAACACCATCTCCTTCCAGCTTATAAAAGATTTTTCCAATACGGTGTATGCTTTACCAAACAGACTTACACCAAGACTGATTAATTTTAAAATAGTAGGAAAATTCTAAGCTATTTTTTCACATAATATTTTAATAATGTGAATAATTTGTTTGCCATTTTAACGGCTGTTATGCATTAAATTTGGATCAGACAAAGAGTTGAAAAATTTCAGCTTTTTCACACCTAAACATCAAAGTAAAATAAAATTGACAGAAACCATCATCAATTTAGAAAATGTAAACCCTATTGAATTTTTCGGAGTTAACAACGGCAAGCTCGACATTCTGAAAAAGAAATTTCCTCTTTTAAAAATCTTAAGCCGGGGCACACAAATTAAACTAAGTGGCGCTGCAGAACAAATTGAAGAAGCAAAAGAAAAAATAGATCTCCTCTTAAAATACCTAGAACGAAGTGGACATATGAGTGAGAATTATTTTTCGCAAATACTTGGCGGTGACGACGAAAAAAGTATTGATAACTTTATAGACCGCAATCCCAACGATGTACTTGTTTTTGGCCCTAACGGAAAAACGATACGGGCAAGAACTGCCAACCAAAAACTGATGGTGCAGGCCTGTGATAAAAACGATATCGTATTTGCCATTGGCCCCGCGGGTACCGGTAAAACCTACACGGCCGTTGCACTTGCGGTAAGGGCATTAAAAAACAAGCTGGTTAAAAAAATCATTCTTACCCGCCCTGCGGTAGAGGCAGGCGAAAGTTTAGGCTTTTTACCGGGCGATTTAAAAGAAAAGATAGATCCATATTTACGCCCTTTGTACGATGCACTGGATGATATGATACCGGCAGATAAACTTGCCTATTATATGAGCACCCGTATAATAGAGATTGCGCCACTTGCCTACATGCGCGGCCGTACGTTGGACAATGCATTTATTATTTTAGATGAAGCGCAAAATACAAATGACCTTCAAATAAAAATGTTCTTAACCAGAATTGGGCCGAATGCAAAAGCTATTATTACAGGTGACCCTACGCAGGTGGATTTGCCGAAAAATATGCAAAGCGGTTTGTGGCGTGCCACCCGTTTGTTGAAAAACATAGATGGCATATCTCATATTGAATTGGATGAAGAAGATGTGGTAAGACACAAACTTGTAAAAGCAATTATAAAGGCTTACAACAAAGATGATAAGTCCACCATGGAAGAAAAGGAAGCAGCGCAAAAAAGCAGAACAAGAACAGATCATTCCTAAAATATGTTTTTAAAACAAAATACATTAAAACGAAGGTGGCTTTATGGCTGCCTTTGTTTTTTTATGCTCGGTTGTAACGAAAAGCAACAGCGAAATACACAATTGCAGATAAACGATTCATTGCAGGCAATGAAAAAAGCAGTGTTTGTAAATGCACAGCTGCTTTTATTAAAAAAGAACATTAAAGATGGCGACGTCATTACAAGAACGGGCAACGATTTTATGAGCCAGAGTTTAAAAGAGCTTAACAGAAGAGATAAAACGTTTTCCCATTGTGGCATTGCACAAATTGAACATGACAGCCTGTTTGTGTACCATGCATTGGGTGGCGAATGGAACCCCGACCAGCTGTTAAAACGAGAAAGTTTCGAGCTATTCGCTTCCCCCGCAGATAACAATGTTGTTGGTGTTTTTAGGCTTTCGTTGTTGCCACACATGAAGAAAAAACTGAGCAAGACAGTTAAAAACTACTACAACAGCGGCTTAATATTTGATATGGATTTTAATTTAAAAACCGATGATAAAATGTATTGTGCAGAGTTTATTTACAAATCATTTTTACTGGCTACAGACAGTGCGGTGCAGTTTAACCATAGTTTTATCAAAGATTTTGAATTTGTTGGGGTAGATGATATTACAATGCACCCATCATCTAAAAAAATTGCCGTACTCAATTACAAATTATATTAATATTTTTGATAAAATTAAAAACCAACACATGAAAAAATTAATATTGGCAGCTATCGTAGTTTGCCTTGCTGTATTTGTAAGTTGTAAACAAGACAGCGCCGGCAACCCAAACGAAGTACTTTCTGCGTTTTTTGATGCCATGTCAAAGCAAGACACTGTCAAAATCAAAGCGCTCTCTACAAAAGAGAGTGAACAAATGCTTAGTTTGATGAAGATGGGCATGTCAATGGCAGATTCTAAAAAAGACTTAGAAAAATACGACAAAACAAAAATGGAATTTGGCACTGCCATTATCAATGGCGATAATGCAAAAGTGCCTGTAAAGGACAAAGCAAGTGGCGAAACCGTTAATTTTCCAATGAAGAAGGAAGACGGAAAATGGAAAGTGGCTTTTGATAAAAGCAGTGTAATGGAAATGGGAATGGAAAAAATGAAAGACAGTAAAATGAACATGAACGATACCCTTCAGAATGCAATGGATGAAATGAAAAATATAAACATGGATTCGTTGATAGAGGAGGTAAAAAAAGAAATGGATACAAGCAAGATGAATATGAATAAATAAAAAAACAGATATAAACCAGGCTGCATTGTTCATACGATGCGGCCTGTATTATTAAAACACTTTTATGTTATTTTATTTGATGCATTTTTGGCATAACATGTTATGAAGTATGATCATTAGAGATGCGCACATTAACGACATTGAGCAAATTCAGGTAGTTAGAAACTCCGTGTTTGAAAATACACTTTCTAACCCCAATCTTGTAACACATAAAGACTGTGAAGTTTTTTTAACAGAAAGAGGGAAGGGTTGGGTATGTGAAATTGAAAATAAAGTTGTTGGCTTTTCAATTGTAGACTTAAAAGACAATAATATTTGGGCATTATTTTTAAACCCATCATTTGAGAAAAAGGGTATCGGGAGAAAATTACACGATACCATGCTCGATTGGTATTTTTTGCAAACAAAAGACAATGTTTGGTTAGGAACTTCACCAAACACAAGAGCAGAAATCTTTTACCGAAAATCTGGTTGGATAGAAATAGGGAGCCACGGAAAAGGCGAAATTAAATTTGAAATGACATTTAACAATTGGGCAACCATAAAAGGAAGCAAACTACACGACCGAGACTAGTAAAATCAAATCTACCTGATTCGATTTCTACTTCCTACTCCGGCTGTCATTTTAAGGAAACGCATCTGTTCGCATTCCTACAAATCGTTTTCCTAAATAAAAAAAGGGGTTCAAGGTTTTGGTGAATTTGAACCTTCGCAAGTCCCTTATATCACAAAAAATTAAAATGGCCTTAAGGTTTAGGGCGGTATTTTAATAAAGCACCTACACTACTACACTTTTTTTAAACTCTGTATAATTGTTACAAATTCTGCTGCAATCAAACTTGCGCCACCAACCAACCCACCATCCACATCTGGCTGCGAAAATATTTCTGCTGCGTTTGCTGCCTTTACACTACCACCATATAAAATTGAGATGGTATTTGCTGTAGCTTCACCATATTTATTAGCAAGTACTTTTCTAATGTGCGCATGCATTTCCTGTGCTTGGGCGCTGCTGGCTGTTAAACCTGTACCTATCGCCCAAATTGGTTCGTATGCAATAATAAAATCTTTTATCTCTTCTGCACTTAAGTGAAAAAGACTTTCTTGCAACTGTATTTCAATATGACTGTTTTGTGTATTTTCTTCTCGTATTTGCAGGGGTTCGCCGCAACAAAAAATAGGCTTTAACCCGTTTACCAATGCGAGGTTTATTTTTTTTTCCAGTATTCCATTTGTTTCACCGTAATATTCCCGACGTTCACTGTGGCCAATAATCACATAGATTATGTCTATGCTTTTTAGCATTTCTACACTGGTTTCACCTGTATATGCACCGCTTTTTTCTGCTGCACAATTTTGGGCTGCTACATAAAAACTGTCTGTATCGTGAAGCTGTTTGTTTATGGCAGTTAAATAGGGAAATGGTACAGCAAAAATGGCTTGTTGCCCTGCTTTCATCTGAATAGATGCATTTTTTATTTCTCCCATTAAGGCTTCCCCCTGTGCAAGGGTAAGGTTCATTTTCCAGTTGGCCGCTGCTATTTGTTTTCTCATAATATCTTTTAATGGGTCATTTCCCTTTTTAGAATAATAATATTTGTTGTATGGTTTCCGGCACTATATAAATTTGGTAAGGCTACCGTAACCTCCCAACCTTGTTTACCAAGGTCATTTAAAACGACGTTTAATGCATCAAGGTCCTGTTTATATTTCATCCACCCTTTTGTTGGAATGGGTTGAATTTTATATTCAAATTTCTTCATAAAGTTTTTTCAGTTTTTGCGCTGTGGTATCGGTTAATAAATGATTCTTAAGCGCCATCCAGTTTTCTATATCTCTCAGGCTTTTTTCAAAGATATATTTTTCATTACCCCAACTAAAATTTTCTGTAAATGTTTTTGGCTTTTCATCACCAAAAATATTGCAACAAACACCCACTACCGACCCGGTATTAAAAGAAGTATTGATAGCAGCCCTGCTGTAATCGCCCATCAGCAGACCGCCCTTAATGCCGCTAAAACTTGCCGGTAAATCTTTGTGTAGTTTAAATCCAACTTGTCCCACAGTATTTTTTAGATTGCTGTTACTGGTACCTGCACCAAGGTTACACCACTCTCCTATTACACTATCGCCCAGATAACCGTCGTGGGCTTTATTGCTATTACCAAAAAATACAGTGTTTTTTATTTCGCCGCCTACTACACAATTGGCACCTATACTTGTAGCCCCGTAAATTTTAGCCCCCATTTTTACAACACTGCCAGCTCCTAAAAAAAATGGTCCCCGAATCATACTACCTTCCATTATTGTGGCACCCTTGCTTATATATATTGGTCCGGTGTCTGCATTTAAATAACAAGGTGAAACATTTGCACCGTCCTCTATAAATATTTTATCGATGTTGCTGGCAACAACAGCGGAAGGAATTGGGTCTGATTGCCTATTACGTGTAAGCAGCAAAAAATCATTTCTTAATGCAGCATCGTTTAACTGGAAAATTTGCCAAGAATGTTCTATAAACGTTATGTCAGCTGAAGACGTAATATCAATATTTCCCGCTGCCAGTGAAAGAATGGATAAATAATTTTGAACAGTAGGAATAATATTAGCAGGAACTGCAATACCATGCTCATTACTGTCGGTTGTGACGGTATCATCTGTAAGCTGCTCCCATTTTTGTCTTATGGTCATTGCGCCGATAAAAAAATCTGCCGTATGCCTTGTATACGTAAAGGGATAAAGATTTTCTCGGTTAAAGTTTTCTTTGAGCACAATCATGCATTAAAAATAAGGTTTTAAAGGATTATACCGAACTAGAAAAGTATAAAGATTCACACTTCATTTTTATTGTTTACCATATTTGCTTAAAATACCAATACGAAGTCTCTTTTACAATAAGATTATAAAAAATGAACCTACTCATATAACTTACAATGGCTATTTTTACACACTTAAAAAATATTCTATGGATCAATTGCTTCAAAACATACCGGTTATTATTTTAGTAATTTGTCTGGTAGGTTTTACTTACTTAATAAAGGAGTTTATTTCGCTAAGAGACTACATAAAAACGGCTAACCCCGAAAATAAAAAACTACAGTTGCTTGCTTACGAGCGGTTGGCTGTTTTTACAGAGAGATCGGGTCTTAAAAATATGATCAGCACAGCAGATGCGCATGGTGAAAGTGCAGCCATTATGCATGGCGTACTTATACAAAATTTAAAAGCTGAATACGATTACAACGTGAGCCAGCAAATATATGTGAGCAAAGAGATATGGGCCGCCATTACAAAGTTAAAAGATCAAAATATATACATCATTAACCAGCTTGCAGCGATGTTGCCGCCACAGGCAAATTCGCTTGATTTAAGTAAAAGAATACTCGAATACAGTTTAACCCAGCAGCAGGAATTAAACCAAATTGTGCTCGATGCTATACAACACGAAGCAAAAGAAGTGATGAAAGCGGAATAGATTTTAGACACAAGATTTTAGACACAAGATTTTAGACATAAGATATTAGATAAGGCATGAGCAACATTAACATAACGACAGACTCCGGTATAGAAATTAAAGAAATATACAGCAAGGAAAACTCGCCTGAGGCTGATGGTTCATTGCCGGGCGAATTTCCTTTTACACGTGGGGTGCAGGCATCGATGTACAGGGGAAAAATGTGGACCATGCGGCAATACGCAGGTTTTTCAACTGCTGAAGAAAGTAATAAACGGTATCATTATCTTTTAGGGCAGGGCGTAAGTGGGCTCAGCGTTGCGTTTGATTTGCCCACACAAATAGGTTACGATAGTGACCACCCATTGGCAGATGGTGAAGTTGGAAAAGTTGGTGTTGCTATAGATAGTATTGAAGACATGGAACGATTGTTTGCCGGCATTAATCTGGAGAATGTTTCAACTTCCATGACAATCAATGCCACTGGTTTTATCTTGCTGGCATTGTATGTAGCAATCGCTAAAAAACAAGGGGCTGACCTTGGTAAAATTTCAGGTACAATACAAAATGATATTTTAAAAGAGTATGCAGCAAGGGGCACCTATATTTATCCGCCAAAACCATCCATGCGCATTATAACTGATATTTTTGAATGGTGCAGCACAACCGTACCAAAGTGGAATACGATATCTATATCTGGTTATCATATTAGAGAAGCGGGCAGCACTGCCGTACAGGAAATTGCTTTCACACTCAGCAATGGCAAAGCTTATGTAAAGGCAGCCTTGCAAAAAGGCCTTGATATAGATGTTTTTGGGAAAAGGTTGTCCTTCTTTTTTAACGCCCACAACGATTTGTTTGAAGAAGTAGCCAAGTTTCGTGCAGCCAGAAGAATGTGGAGCACTATTATGAAAGACCTTGGCGCAACAGACGAGAAGGCGATGATGTTGCGTTTTCATACACAGACAGGCGGAAGTACCCTTACAGCCCAGCAACCGCTCAATAATATTTGCAGGGTTACCATTCAATCGCTTGCAGCTGTAATGGGCGGTACACAAAGTTTACACACCAATGGCTACGACGAGGCATTGAGTTTGCCAACAGAGGAAGCGGCAAAAATAGCTTTGCGCACACAGCAAATTGTTGCATTTGAAAGCGGCGTTGCAAATACGGCAGACCCACTTGCAGGAAGTTATTTTGTAGAAGCACTCACAAACGAAGTGGAGAAAGCAGCACTTGAATTGATTGAAAAAATAGATGTACTGGGTGGGGCGGTTGAAGCTATTGAACAGGGTTTTATGCAGGAGCAGATTGCATCAAGTGCTTACCAGTATCAAAAAGATATTGAAGCCAGCACGAAAATAAGTGTGGGTGTAAATAAGTTTCAATCGCCGGAAGGCACAAAAACTCCTGTCTTTAAAATAGACGAAAGCATACAAAAAATACAAACAGACAAGCTGAATGATTTAAAAAGAAGAAGAGACAACGATAAAGTTTCAGCAAACTTACAAGCATTAAAAACAGCAGCGCTTGGCACCGAAAATTTGATGCCCTTTGTTGTAACTGCTGTAGAAAACCACTGTACACTTGGCGAAATTGCTGATGTGCTGAGGGATGTTTATGGAGAATTTTCGTAACAGCAAAAACCTTTCACTTTACATTGTCGAATTTTCTTAGCAACATTGTGGCTATCTGCCATTGCAGCGTTTATTTTAGATCTCCGTTAGGGTAAAACACCACTACAGGGTGAAACAAATTCACGAAGAAACGATCCAATTTCAGATATCAGATAGCTGATAAAGAAAGCACATTGCTTCTGAAATGATATATTTTGTTAGTCAAAAAGGCAATCTAACTAAACAGCTTGTGCAACAATTAAAAGAGATTTTTCTGATTGTTCCAGCAAATCGGTTTTGTCAATATCTGCTATATTATTAGCGTTGTTTTCTCCCATAAAACTTTTCCCATTAAAAGTTGCGGTTGGTTCGATAATAAACTTAGTTGTATGCACATCTCCATGTACTGTAGCATTTTGTTTTAGAATCAAACTTGCTTTTGTAAAGATATTCCCATGTACTCTTCCGGATACATCTGCCTCATTACAATGAATATCGCCTTCAATAAACCCGCCCAGTCCGATAATTACCTTCGCCTTACTGTAAATATCACCTTTCACAGCACCATCAATTCTAAGATCGCCACTACAATCCAAATCACCGGTAAATGTATTTCCGGCGCCTATAATACTTACAGATGAGATTGGCAAAGAGGCATCATTTTTAAATTTTGACCTAAACATGCGGATAATTTTTGGATACAATTTATTTAAAAAAGTTTATTTGTCGTAATTATTTTGTGGCAATTTCACATTTTGATAACCCGACGAAATAGTAAGACGGATTTGCCATTATAAAGAGGACCTTATTTTATCTTATTAGAATTCATTTTTGATTTACGATTTTAATCTGTTCCAATAATATTATGTACCTTTTATAAAGTTGCAAATCGTTAAATTTGGAGTATGAAAAAAGTAATTGTATTGTTATTCGTTTTGATAAATTTAATTGCCTGTAACAATAATAGCCCTAAACGACCTTCAACAGCAGTAGAAACAGGTACTGAGTTTATTCGTGCCACGCTTGATGGTAATTTTAAAAATGCTCAAATACTTTTATTAAAAGATGAACAAAACACGGCTATGTTCGAATCTTATAAAACGTATTATGATCGGCTCCCGGCAGAAAAAAAAGAAGCCTACAAACAAGCATCCTATACTATAAATACATTAACAGACAAAAATGACTCAACCACTATTATTAATTACAGCAATTCTTATATGAAGCAGCCTATGAATATAATGGTGTTAAAGAAAGACAATATCTGGAGTGTTGATTTTAAATATACATCGGCAGATAGTTCATCAAATAATTAACATGATTAAAAGTTTTTTATTGGTAGGCTTAGGGGGTGGACTAGGCGCCATGTTTAGATACCTGCTAAGTGGTCTATGGAAAACAAGTGCCTTTCCCTTTTCAACTTTGCTCATTAACATTATTGGTAGTTTGGTTATTGGAATTGTACTGGCATTAAGCGAAAAAAATCAACTCATTTCTGATAATTTAAAACTATTTTTAGCCACAGGTATTTGCGGTGGCTTTACAACATTTTCAACCTTTAGCGCAGAAAATATGCTTATGATAAAAGCAGGACATTATGCTATGGCAGGGGTTTATATTTTTGCAAGTGTGAGTGCCTGTATTGTTGTAATTTTTACAGCTTTTAAACTTATAAATAATTAACTATGTACGTATTACATCCTTGGCATGGCGCAGATTATGGCTACGATGCTCCCCATCAGGTAAATGCATTAATAGAAATACCTAAAGGCAGCGCCTGTAAATATGAAATTGACAAAACAACAGGCTTACTGAAATTGGATAGGGTTATTTATTCGTCTTTTCATTACCCAATAAACTATGGTTTTATACCAAGAACCCTAGGCGATGATGGTGACCCACTGGATATACTGGTTTTGTGCAGCGAACCAATAGCATCTTTGTGCCTTGTAAAAGCAAGTGTAATTGGCAATATGCAGATGATTGATAATGGAGAAAAAGACGATAAAATTATTGCTGTTGCTGCAAACGACCCGTCGGTAAATCATATTAAAACCATGGACGAACTACCCGAGCATTTTATAAACGTTCTTAAAAACTTTTTTGAACAGTACAAGGTGCTGGAAAACAAAAAAGTAGAGATAGACGAATTTCAAAACAAAGAAGCTGCATACAAAGTAATAGATGATTCTATAAAATTATACAATGAGCATTTTCCTAAAAACAACAGCAAATAAACATAAAAAAATGGATACACAAACCGTTTTTATATTATTACTTATTGGGCTTGCAGCAGGTGTATTAAGTGGTGTGATAGGCATTGGCGGCGGCATTGTAATAGTGCCGGCACTGGTATATTTTATTGGCTTTTCGCAAAGAACAGCACAGGGCACTTCTCTTGCAATTTTACTGTTGCCCATCGGCTTGCTTGGTGTGATACAGTTTTACAAGGCCGGTTATGTAGATATACGGGTGACGGCGGTAATTGCCTTGGCATTCTTTGTTGGGAGTTATTTTGGCAGCAGGATTGCGCTAACGGTACCACAAGAAATTCTTAAAAAATCTTTTGCTGTTTTAATTATTTTTATAGGAATAAAAATGCTTTTTTTTGATAAGCAGGTGGCAGTTGAAGATAAACCTCTACACAACCAAACAACAGAAACGACCGGTTAGCACAATTTTTTATGGAAACCTTTGCAACTTATCATCTTATATAAAAAAGCTGCATTTTAGTATTGCATGGCGCAAAAATACCACGATAAAGATGATAAGGAGTTGTTATTTGCCTTCCATAAAGAAGGCAATACTGAATGCTTGGGTATTTTGCTGCAACGCTATACCGGTATGCTTTTGGGCGTATGTATGAAGTACCTTAAAAATGAAGACGATGCTAAAGACTGTGTACAGCAAATATTCTTAAAGGTTATACATGAACTGCAGAAGTACAAAGTAGATTATTTTAAAAGCTGGGTGTACATGGTTGCAAAAAACCATTGCCTGATGAAATTAAGAGATAAAAAAAATGTATTGGTAGAAGTGCAGGAAAAAATGGCTACAGCGCCTGATGAGAAAGAAGAAAGACTGGTAATTGAACAAAAAGAGGCCGCATTAAGTCACCTGGAAGCAGCTTTAAAATTATTGAACGAAGAACAACGGGTTTGTGTAACTTTATTTTATCTACACAAAAAAACATACCAGGAAATTATTGACACAACGCATTACAATGCTTTACAGGTAAAAAGCAACATCCAAAACGGAAAAAGAAATTTAAAAATTTTAATGTTAAGAATGCCCCAGCATGAGCAATGATATGGATAACATATTACCACAACACCAACCTGACAGTAACAAAAGGCTGCAGGAGTTGAGCGATGCCTTAAACTGGGGAGAAGACCTGGAGGAGCAACAAGATCATTTTTTTGAAGAAGATGCAAAAGAAGGCCTTCAACAGATAGACCAAGAAAAAATACCGGATATTATTTCCCAGCTCAATGCGAATTTAACAACCCAGCTAAAAACAAAGAAAAGAAACAAGAAAAAAATACCTGATCAAACGATGGTGATGGTAACAATCGTAACAATATTACTACTGGTAATTGTTGCGTTTATCGTTATTAAAAGATTTTTGAGCTAGAAAATTAAGCCATTGGGAGTAGTTACCTTTGCACCAAAGCAGCCATGGGAGTTGAAGATGTAACTTTTTCGGAATGATAAACAAACGGTGAAATAAAAATCAAATCCCCTCTTTTTATACCGTATTTATCCAGTTAAATTTCGTTAAACAACTGCCCTTTACAACAAAAATAAATTCGTCTTCATCTACATGCAACTCTTCATTAAAGTTGGCTTTTATTCAAACAGGAGCATTTTATATTTCAATGTTGAAGCAAGTGGCACCATTGCCATGTTACCATCAAAATCCCGTTCTGCAGTCAGATTATTTTTATCAATAAAATCCTGAAAATAAATGGTATTGAAATCTTTGGTAACAAGCGGTAAAAAATTGGTATCGGTTTCAGCACATTGCTTATAAACCTCCCGCATTAATTTGTACTTTATTTTAGACAATACTGGGGAAGGTTTTACAGTAGTCTGCGCCAAACTTCTCTTAAAAGATTCTATAGCAAAATAGACAGCAGGATGAATAGCCATTTTTTCAACAGACTTCTTCCCTGCACCGATCACTTTCTGCAACCAATAACGCTCAATTATACAAGATTGTAAAAAATCATTCGCCATTATGGTCGGAAAAGAAAATTTTTTATACCAAAATATTAAAAAAAAGATTGAAGGTTTCGCTTTTAATAAAAAGTCTTAACAATAACTAATCAAAATAATTATTATTTTTACAATCTGAAAAAGTTAGCAGTCATTTTATTGTTGTTTGTTTACAGTGTTACCACTGTAGGTGCTACTGTACACTTGCATTTTTGTATGAACAAATTTGTAGGATGGGATTTGTCGCACAAGGAAAACAGCACCTGTGGCAAATGTGGCATGAAGGAAGATGCTACTAAAAAAGGTTGCTGTAAAGATGAACACAAGCAACTAAAAATTGACAACGATCACCAAAAGAGTACTATTGTATCTTTTACGACTGAAATAAACCCGCCTGCAATTTTGCCGGCAATGCCCGTTTTTAATTATACCGAAGCAAGCGCTGAACCTACGGATGTTACTTACAAAAGACCTCCCCCATTACTCCCCTTACAGAAGCTACATATTTTGTATTGTACTTACCGTATTTAAAATTATTGTTTTTTATTTTCCAACAGCCTTGTGCTGCTTGGCAATTCGTGTACTTAATTAATTAAACATTTAACGGTAAAACTTTACAAAATGAAAACAATCTATTTATTGGCAGCAACTATATTATTAACAATAACCGCTGCAACAGCTCAAATAAAAAACCCATCAACAGATACAGTAAAAATATACGGCAACTGCGGTATGTGCAAAACAAAAATTGAAAAAGCAGCTACGCAAAAAAATATTTCTACCGCAGTATGGAATGAAGAAACGGGCATGGCAACCATTACTTATGATGCAACGAAAACCTCAAAAGATGACATCTTAAAAAAGATAGCTTCTGTTGGGTATGATAGCGATGCATTTAAAGCTACAGAAGCCGCCTACAGTAAACTACCTGGTTGTTGCCAATACGACAGACCTAAAAGTGACAAAGTAAAAGCAGGCAATTAAAAGCTTTTCTGCAAACAATACAAAAGCATTACAAATATTTTCATTTTTTAACTGCAGGTTCATGCAACGAACCTGCAGTTAAAATCAAACTTACAATTATGAAAAACAGTATAATCATATTTGTTATGAGCTTGTTTGCCATGCAGGCAAATGCGCAAATAACCAAAGCAGAACTTGTAGCTACCGGGCTCACGTGTTCGATGTGTTCAAATGCTATAAACAAGCAGTTTAAATCAATGCCTGAAGTCGAAAGTGTAACAACAGATCTTAACAGCAATACATTTACCATCAACCTTAAAAAAGGAAATACGCTTACACCAAAAGCTTTTAAAGACAAAGTAGAAAAGGCGGGATTTTTTATAGGATCATTGGTACTTACCATGCCATTTGATAATATAAAAGCAGCGGATAATATTGCTTATAACAACAACAATATTTCTTATATTTTTTTAGATACTAAGACACAGACGTTGCAGGGAGATGTAAAAGTAAAAGTGCTTGATAAAGGATTTGTAACCCAGAAAGAATATAAAAGACTAACAAAATCTTACAGCAAATACCCATCGTATGCAGTAAACACAGATCGTAATTTTCACCTGAAAATCTTATAAAGATGAAAAGATTACTTACTGTTTTTATGCTGTTTTTTGCAATAAATACTCATGCACAGGAATTGTTTGTGGTTACAGAACCTGCAAGTAATATGCCTACAGGTGCAATAGGTGCAAGGCTTGCACAGTCGTTAATGAAGGAAAAATTTGAACCGGGTTATAATTACCATATTATGCCCGAAATTATGTGGGGTACAAACAAAAATTTGATGATTCATGCTGCAGGGTTTATCAGTAACAGGAACAAAAGCCTTGTAACAGAAGGTGGCTCTTTATATGCAAAATATCGCTTTCTTTCGGTTGACGATGTACACACACATTTTCGCATGGCTGCTTTTGGGCGTTTAAGTGTAAATAATTCAGACATACACCAAGACGAAATAAATACAATGGGACATAACAGTGGTTATGAAGCCGGATTGGTAGCCACACAATTATTAAACAAAGTTGCCATTAGCGCAACAAGCAGCTACGAACAGGCCATGAACAATGGAACAAGGTATAAATTTCCTATAGGGCAAAGCAACAATGCAACAAATTACACGCTTTCATTTGGTAGACTTATGTACCCCAACAAATACAAAAATTACAAGCAAACCAACATAAATATTATGTTGGAATTTATGGGACAAACATTGAATACAAATGGAAAATCGTTTTTAGATGTTGTACCTTCTCTGCAATTTATCATTAACAGCCAGGCAAGAATAGATGTTGCTTATATTAAACAGTTGTACAGCGATATGCTTCGCACTGCACCGAATGGTTTGTATTTAAAACTTGAATACAGTTTTTTTAATGTTACAAAATGAAAAAACTGACAACCTTGTTAATGTGGTTTTTTAAAAAGCTTTTTGTAAAAAAATGCTGCAGGTAAATCTTTTAATTAATAAAATAATAATTATGAAAAAATACATTTTAGGTGCAGGTATAATAGCATGCGCAGCATTTTTGCTACAGGCTTGTGACAGCGATACAAAAAGCAAAACGGAAAGTATCCAGAGCATGGACGCTAAGAACCTTAAAGATTCTGCTGTGGATAATATGCAGCACGGCCATATGAATCATGGAGATAACATGAATATGGAAACCACCGTGACAGGCGATTTTGATTTTGATTTTGCAACCTTAATGGCAGCACATCACCAAACTGCTGTAAATATGGCAAAGGAAGTACTTTTAAATGCAAGCGAGCCTGCAACAAAAGCAATAGCAAAAAATATTATAGCAGCACAAACTGCAGAAATAGAAAAATTTAAAAGTATATTAAAAGATTATAAAAAAACCGAAACAAAAACGACGGCAGAAAGCAATAAACTTATGGAGGCTATAGCAACAATGAACAGTAATATGAAATCTGTTACAATGATCGGCAACCCAGACAAAGACTTTTTTGCAATGATGATCCCACACCATGAAAGCGCCGTTACCATGGCAAAAGATGAATTAACTTATGGTAACAATGAAGCTCTTAAAGGCATGGCACAAAAAATTGTAGAAGATCAAACTAAAGAGATAAAACAGTTTAAAGAAATATTGGCGAAGAAATAATCTCCTAAAAAAAATTCCCAAACCTTTAAAGTGCGGGAATTTTTTTGTTCTAATCTCCATTTATAAAATAGCCTGGCATCATTTTAAAAAACCCGTTACTTTTTCGGTAACGGGTTTTAATCAGGTGGAGCCGACCGGACTCGAACCGGTGTCCAAACATATTCGCCGCAAGCTTTCTACATGTTTATTTTTGCATTGGTTTTCGAAAAAATACCGGGGCAAAACAAACCAATATTTTCCTTAGAAGAATGATCTTAGGCAATGGGCACATCATACCATTGCAGCATGTTATTTTATTTTGATGTCGGCGGCGGAACTTGGCAGTAACAAAGCCTGCTCGGCGGCCCTAATGGTTACTAGTCTATCGACTAAGCAGCCATGGCATACGAAGTATTGCCATTTAAAAGTTTCGGTTTCAGATTAAAGTGCTAATACCGCAACGCACTACATGCTTACACCTGCAAAGATCTATGCTGTCAAAACCAAAACGGCCCCATTTAAGATGTGGTATCTCAAAAATGAGATAACTACTTTTACAGCATTGCAAAAATACGAAATCCTGCTGTGAAGGCTGTGTTTAATTATTTGGCGTGGCCATTGTCCTTTAAGTTGTATCATTACTAATACCTGCCTGTTTTCTTTTCACCAATATTCAGCACGATAACTTTTAAAATTCTCTTTATTTTTGCCGGATGGAGGCAAAAGCATATTACGACGGAAGAATAGAGAGGCTCACTACAGACCAAAAAAAATTACAACAACGCAAATCTGTGTTTGGCGTTTTAAGGCTTGGCAGCATCATCGCAATCATTGCTGTTTTTTATTTTTTATGGGAGGTTGGCAAAATATATGCGGCAGGGGCTGCGATTATTATTCTCATTATTTTTATACAACTCATTTATAAAGACCTTGCCAACCGGGCTGCCATAAAGCATCTGCAAAATCTGATAGCCATAAACAAGGAAGAAATGTTGGCATTGCATGGAAAATATTATCATTTTGCCAACGGCAGTTCTTTCATTCCGCAAGATCATTTTTATGCAAATGATATGGATGTGTTTGGTCATGCATCGCTCTTTCAATATTTAAACAGAACAACATCTGAACTGGGTGCTGAAGAACTTGCCGGCTGGCTTGCTGCCCCCGCAACTGCCGATAGTATTGCTGCACGGCAAACAGCCACAAAAGAACTAATCACCAAAAACGAATGGAGGCAAAACCTACAAGCCACCGGTAGAGAAACAAGCATAAAAAAAACTACTTTATTACAAATAAAAAAATGGCTGTTGCAATCAACATTGTTTATTCAGTTTAAACCATGGCAATGGCTGCGGTGGTTGTTGCCCGCCATTATCTTAACGATTACTGCGCTGTATATTTTTGATGTTTTAACAGAGCAACTGTGGTACTTCTCTCTTTTTATTTACGCCGTTGTTGCATTTCAGATAAACAAAATAGTAGCACCGCTGCACAACCAACTCTCTGCCATGGTGAGCGATTTGGATGTACTTTCTCAAAGTATAGCGAGTATAGAAACCGAGGCTTTTACTGCTCCCCTGTTGTTAAAGTTACAGCAAGATTTAAAACATAAAACCAATGCATCTTTAAAAATTAAAAAACTAAAAAAGATTTTAGACAGGTTAGATTTACGTTACAATGTAGCGCTTACCGTACCAATCAATATCTTATTAATGTGGAACCTTCAGCAGGTACTTGATTTGGAAAAATGGAAAAAAGAAAACGACAGCGATGTTGAAAAATGGTTTGATATTTTGGCAACCTTTGAAGCGCTGAACAGTTTTGCTACTATGCATTTTAATAATTACAACTGGTGTTTCCCTACACTGAACAACCACCATTTTAGCATTAACGGGCAGGAAGTTGGACACCCATTAATTAACCCAAACAAAAGGGTAAACAATTTTATAAACATTAAAACCGCAGGCGAAGTAATGCTGGTAACGGGCAGTAACATGGCGGGAAAAAGCACGTACCTGCGCGGCATTGGCATAAACACAATTCTTACGATGGCGGGTGCACCTGTATGTGCAAGTTCTTTCGATATTTCGCCGGTGCAACTCATCAGCAGTATGCGCATTGCTGATAACCTCGAGGAAAGCACGAGTACTTTTTATGCGGAATTAAAGAAACTAAAAACGGTGATAGAAAAAATAAACACCAGCGAAAAAGTTTTTATTTTACTCGACGAAATTTTGCGTGGCACCAACTCTCTTGATCGCCACACGGGCTCAGAGGCTCTGATACGACAACTCATTAAACAAAAGGCCGCTGCTATATTAGCTACGCATGATGTTGCACTTGCCGCATTGGAAAATGAGTATCCCGACAATATTTTAAACTATCATTTTGATGCGCAGGTAAGCGGCGAAGAACTTTATTTTGACTACAAATTAAAAGACGACGTTTGTACAAATATGAATGCAAGTTTGTTAATGAAAAAGATTGGGCTGGAAATGTAAATTATCTTATTACAATAGCCTCATTGTTAAGTGAATATTATCATTCATCTGTTTCCACAGCCTGTGTATAAAGATTAGGTAAAAGACTATATAATTTTTCTAAATTCATCTTTTTTAATCAATAAAATACCTATGAAATTTTTTACTTCGCTTACAAGGATGTCTATTTTTTTACTTCCGTTATTTTGTTGCTTTCAAATATATGCACAGGTAAATATTATTAGTACAACAACAGCTTACACTCAAAATTTTAATTCACTTATTACATCAGGTACATCGTCAGTATTACCGACAGGTTGGAAGTTGTTAGAAACCGGCACAAATGCCAATACAACATTTGCTGCAGGTACAGGCTCTTCAACAACTGGTGAAACTTTTAGTTTTGGCACAGGAACGGCTACCGACAGGGCTTTAGGTAGCATACGCTCAGGTTCGTTAATATCAGTTATAGGAGCTCAAATAAAAAATAGTACAACACTGAATGTAACTTCAATTACCATTTCATATACTGGTGAAGAATGGAGATGTGGGGCAACAGGCAGGGCCGATCAATTGGATTTTCAATATAGCCTGAATGCAACTTCATTATCTACCGGCACTTGGGTAGATGTAAATACATTGGATTTTGCCTCACCATCTACCACTGCCACAGGAGCAAAAGATGGAAATGCAACTGCTAACAGAACAACAAAATCTGATACCATATCCGGACTTAATATTGCAAATACAGGTATGATTTGGATAAGGTGGAATGACCTAGACGCCGCCGGTGCGGATGATGGCTTGGCAATTGATGACGTATCAATTAAACTAAATGCAGGGGATGTAACTGCGCCAATTGTTTCTACGTTAAACCCAACAAATGCAGCTACAAATATTTCAACATCGGGTAACCTTATTGTTACATTTAATGAAAATATTCAAAAAGGCACTGCCGGTAATATTGTAATTAAAAAAACGGCTGATGCCACTATTGTAAACACCACAGCAGTAACTGCAACCAATGTAACCATATCAGGGGCTACAGCTACTATTCCTTACAGTGCTTTAGCAAATAGTACGTCATATTATGTAGAAATTTCAGCTGGCACTTTTAAAGACATAGCAGGAAATAATTTTGTAGGAATTATCGGTTCATCTACTTGGGCATTCACCACGATTACTGCAGTTGCTCCCTCAGTAAGTGTTTCCCCTGCAAGCCTTGATTTTGGTTTTGTTGCCGCAGGAGCAACATCTCCCAACAAAACTTTTTCTTTTAGTGCAACAAATATCACTACTAATGTAACATTAACTGCACCTGCCAATTTCATACTTTCAAAAGATGGTATAAGTTTTACTAACACATTAATTTATAGCACTGCTGAAACTCAAACTGCTAAAACCGTTACAGTTCGTTTTAACCCGACTGGTGCCAATACAAATTACTCGGGGCTTATAAACTTCGTAAGTACCGCACTTAACAGCAACCAAGAGCAGCTTTCAGGCAATTCAAATGAAGCACCTGCAGCATCAAATTATTATTTTGGAAATTTACATGCACACAGCAGTTATTCTGACGGTAATAAAGATGATCTAACAAAAATTCCTGCTGATGATTATGCTTTTGCAAAAAATTCATTGTGTTTCGATTTTTTGGGAATTAGTGAACATAATCACCCGGCAGCAGGTATGAGCCTTGCTGATTGGCAACCCGGTCGCAATCAGGCAGCAGCCTCCACCACATCTGCTTTTGTCGGTTTGTATGGTATGGAATGGGGTGTAATAAGCGGTGGTGGGCACGTAATAGTTTATGGTATGGATTCTCTGATAGGATGGGATGCAGGCCAATACCAGGTGTATGTACCAAAAAGTGTGTACAAAGGCACTGGTGGTTTATTTGATATTCTAAACAGACATGGTGGCAATGCACTTGCATATTTAGCCCACCCAAATAGTACTGACTATAATGATTTGTTAAATGGTGCATATGATTTGAATGCTGATAATGCAGTGGTAGGTACAACGGTTGAAAGTGGACCTGCGTTTTCTACAAATATTTCATACACAGAACCTGGCACTTCCTTATCGTATATCGGTTATTATAAAAATATGCTAGCTAAAGGTTATCATGTAGGCCCAACCATTGATCATGATAACCATAACATGACTTTTGGAAGAACTGCAAAAACCAGACTTGTAATAATGGCACCTTCTCTTACAGAAAACAATTTACTTACAGGTATGAAGAATATGCGTTTTTATGCTTCGCAGGATTGTAGTGCTAAAATAAATTACACTATAAATGGGCAGGCAATGGGTAGCATTATTACAAATACAGGTGCACCTATTATTTCAGTAAACAGTATTACAACCAACCCTGTATCTTCAATTTTAGTGATGGCAGGGTTGCCTGGAAGTGGCGCCATCGCTACTCAAATTACATCCAGCACCAATGGTAATTTTACATTTACTGACAACAGCCTTGCAAACCTTTCTCAAAAATATTATTATTTAGAAATTACTGAAACTGATGGAACTAAAATTGTAACATCACCAATTTGGTACACAAGAAATGATGCATCATTTAGAGGTGAAGCACCATTCATTAGTTCTTTTTACACGGTTAACGAAACTGATAGGGTCATATTAAAATGGACAACACAAAGTAAAGAGAATCATGAAATTTTTGAAGTTGAGCGCTCTATTAATGAAGGGAGAACTTTTGAAACGATTGGGTTACTAAAGAGTAAAGAAGCTACAAAATCATTTATTACTTATGGCTTACCTGACATGAATCCATATGCTGGTGTAGCTTATTATCGATTGGTACAAAAAAATATAAATGGATCGCTAAATATTTCTGATATTAGAATCGTGAATAGAACCGGAGAAAAAACGTCATACTATTCCATTTATCCTAATCCCGTAAGAGGAATATTAAATATTAGAATAGCTTCTGCTATAAATGAAAATACTTCAATTGATATTTTTGACCTTGCCGGTAAAAGAATAATAACTAAACCTACAACACTAGCTAAAGGTGAGCAAAATGTACAGATTGATATGAGTGGTTTAAGAAACGGTAGTTACATCTTAAAGTTTATGATGAGCAATAAAATAAAATCGCAAATCATCAATAAATTTTAATTAAAATAAATTAAGCTTTAAAAGGGTTGTCTTTAAAATAAGACAACCCTTTTATTTTAAGTTTTGAAAGGTTTAGGAGTTTAATTTTT
Source organism: Ferruginibacter sp. (assembly GCA_040400515.1). GTDB lineage: Bacteria > Bacteroidota > Bacteroidia > Chitinophagales > Chitinophagaceae > Ferruginibacter. The sequence goes on from JBBAQB010000010.1 coordinate 123,834, forward strand.
TCTTCCGACAATCATTGGCACAAAACTAAAGTTCTCAAAAATCTCTTCTTTCCATGTACCGTCTTCGTTTTTCGTGAGCCGCATCATGCGTTGTTGTACGCCTTCGTCTACGGGGATAACCATATACCCGCCAGTCTTTAACTGCTGCATTAGTTTTGGGGGTATAAATGGCGCTGCTGCTGTAATAATTACTTTGTCAAAAGGCGCATAAGTGGGCAAGCCTTCAAAGCCATCGCCGTAAAAAAACTTTAAGTTGCTGTACTTAGTTTTAAAAATATAACTCTTTGTTTTATCAAACAGATTTTTCTGCCGCTCAATGGTAAAAACCTTTGCACCAAGTTCTGCAAGTACAGTGGCCTGGTAAATACTTCCGGTACCAATCTCCAGCACTTTATCATTTTTCTTTAACTGTAAGAGTTGTGTCTGGTAGGCAACTGTATAAGGCTGAGAAATTGTTTGCCCATCAGAAATGGGAAATGCCCTGTCTTCGTAAGCAATATTATCAAGCGCACTATCCATAAAAAAATGGCGTGGAATATTATTCATAGCAGTCAACACCTGTTCGTCTGTAATACCTTTTTCCCTTAATATATCGAGCAGTTTTTTTCGCAGTCCTTTGTGGCGGTAGGTGTCTTCAGTTATTTTCATGGTAGGCATGCAAGATAAAAAAAAGAGCGCATGGCTGCAGTAATTTTTATAAAAAAAATACAAGCACAAACGGCATATTGAATGACCAATAAAACCTTTTGAATCTGTACCTTTTAAAATTATGTACGAGCCAAATTCTGCTTTTATTTATTTATAACAAGGAGTATGTTCATTCTTTACAATAAAGAACTGCTATGACTTGCCGTATTAAAAAGACTTTTCCGGGTGTATTGTTTGTAACCATTTTTTTTGATTACGAAAATGAAAACAAATTAAAAACCGGTTTATTTGTATTTATCAGGAGCCTTTAAAACAGCAACTGTGAGTCTGCTCACGCAAATCAATTTGCTGTTTTCATCATGTATTTTTATATCCCACACATGGGTTGTACTGCCTAGGTGAAGCCTGGTTGCAGTTGCAATTACCAAACCCTGTTTTGCGCTGCGAATATGATTGGCATTTATTTCGAGCCCTACACAAATAGATTTTGAAGGATCTAATACGTAATAAGAAGCAACACTGCCAATCGTTTCAGCCAATGCACAGCTTGCACCACCGTGTAAGAGACCATAAGGTTGTTTGGTTCTATCATCTACGGGCATGCTCATTTTTAAGTAATCATCTCCCACTTCTACCCATTGCATGCCAAGGTGCGTACCCATTGTATTTCCTGTAATATGAAGATCTGCAAGGGTTAAATTCTTATTAAACCAGATACTGTTATTTGCCAACTTTATAAATTTTCTTGATTGATTTGTTAACTGCTTTTGGTAAAAATCTTGAGACATCTCCACCGTTTCTTATTACATCTCTCACCAAGGTAGAAGCTACTGATGTAAACTGAGGGAGGCAGGTAAGAAAGACTGTTTCAATATTATCTGCAAGACTGCGATTCATGTCAGCAATTGCCTTTTCGTATTCAAAATCATTTACATAACGAATACCTCTCAGTATAAATTTTGCACCAATTTCGTTACAACAGTTCACTGTGAGCCCGTCGTACAATACTGCCTCTACATTTGCATTTTCAGCATATATTTCATTTAACCAATCAATTCTTTGCTGGTCGCTGAACATGGGTGCTTTATTGATGTTTCTGCCTATGCCTATAACAATCTTGTCAAATAAAGGCAATGCTCTGTCTATAATATCAGTATGGCCAAGTGTTACGGGGTCAAATGTTCCTGGAAAGAGGCAAATTCTCACTTTTGGTAATTTTATTAGGTTTAGTTTATTTTAAAAGAAAAGTTTATTCCAGACTCTTTCGATAAAATAAATAATTTTTAATATTCAAGTACGTCAATTATTTTCTCTCGGCCAATAAATACAGTGCGGCCATCCTAACTGCGACTCCGTTTTCAACCTGTTGTAAAATGATTGAATTATTGCCATCGGCTACGTCGCTGTCTATTTCAACACCACGGTTAATTGGACCTGGATGCATAATTACAATTTCTTTACTTAAACTATCTAACATTTTTTTTGTAACACCGTAAGCAAGGTTGTATTCTCTTAAAGTGGAGAACAATACCTTTTTCTGTCTTTCGAGTTGCATACGCAAAACGTTCGCCACGTCGCACCACTGCAGCGCTTTTTTAAGATCATATTCAACAATTACACCCAAAGCTTCTTTTATATATTTTGGTATCAGCGTTGGTGGGCCGGCCACCATCACTTCAGCTCCCATTTTCTTCAATAAATATATGTTACTTAATGCTACCCTTGAGTGCAATATATCTCCCACCAAAACAATTTTTTTACCGGCGAGTTCTCCAATTTTTTCTTTTATTGAAAACGCATCCAACAATGCTTGGGTTGGATGTTCGTTCGTGCCATCGCCCGCATTTATGATAGCGGTATTTGGCAAATGCATGGCTAAGAAATGAGCAGCTCCGCTTGCCTGGTGGCGCATCACGACCATATCAACCTTCATACTGAGAATATTGTTTACTGTATCGAGTAACGTTTCCCCTTTTGATACTGATGAGGCTGATGCACTAAAATTGATAGAATCTGCACCCAATCTTTTTTCAGCAAGTTCAAAAGAAATACGGGTACGGGTGCTGTTTTCGTAAAATAAATTTACAATTGTTACATCCCTCAATGAAGGGACTTTTTTTACAGGACGCTGTAAAACCTCTTTAAATTGCTCGGCAGTTTGTAAAATAAGGGAGATATCTTCCGGAGAAAGTTCTTTAATGCCTATTAAATGTTTTGTAGATAGTTGCATTAAGGAGCGAAGCTATTGTAAAAAAATGAAAGTGAAAAAAAATAAGGAAAACTATATGCTGTCCAACTCTAAAAAGTTATAAACGAAAACCATTGACCAAAGAAAATTAAAACACAATACTGCTAATACAGCTTTTGTTTCTCATAATTTTTACTGCTCATTCTCAAGTATTACTTCTCCGCTCTCTTTTACAACTTTTACTTTTTGGTGAAAATGTCCATCAATCGTTTTGCCACAATAGTCAGGTTGTATTGGCAATTCACGGTCAAACCTTCTATTTACCAATACGCAGAGCTCTACTTTTTTAGCCCTGCCAAAATCTTGCAAGGCATCTAAAGCAGCACGTATTGTTCGGCCCGTATAAAGCACATCGTCAATTAATATAACTTTCTTTCCGTCAATATTAAAAGGAATATCAGTTTTGTTTGATAGATGTATTTCGGTTCGCACATCATCTCTGTAGAAAGTAATATCGAGCAATCCGTATTTTATTTCTTCACCAGGACAAAGCAATTTTATTTGCTCGATAATTTTATCGCTTACAAATACCCCACGAGGCTGTAAACCAATAAAAATGGTATCAGTTGTATTTTCATCATTTTCTATTAACTGTTGGGCAAGACGGTTAATGATAAGCTTAAATTGGGGTGATGTAAGAAGGGTGTTCATTGGTTATTTTTTTCTAAAAAGAATTTCTATACAAATCTTTCGAAAATCTACATGTAAATATGATGAAATATAAACCGCAAAGATGGTAAGACCAAATAATTACTCAAAAACTCAGCATCTTTGCGGTTTATGGTTTTATGCTTCTTCCATAAAACTATACCTATAATCTACCACGGGCACGAACGTTTCTTTAATGGTACGTGCACTTAACCAACGGTATAAATTTAATTGTGAACCAGCTTTATCATTGGTACCACTAGCTCTTGCACCTCCAAATGGCTGCTGCCCTACTACTGCGCCCGTTGGTTTATCATTAATGTAAAAATTACCTGCACTGTTACGAAGCTTATTTACTGCAAGTTCTACTGCATACCTGTCTTGCGCAAGCACCGCTCCCGTAAGGGCGTAAGGCGAAGTATTATCTACCAATTTCAACGTTTCTTCATATCTATTTTCATCGTAAATATAAATGGTTAGTACAGGCCCAAACAGTTCTTCACACATGGTTACATAATATGGATTGGATGCTTCAATAATAGTTGGCTCTATAAAATACCCTTCGGTTTTATCGCATTTGCCCCCTACCCAAATTTTTGCACCGCTATCACGCTTGCGTACATTTTTGATATAGCCTTCCAGCTTATCGAAACTCTTTTCATCTATCACCGCATTTATAAAGTTGGTAAAGTTTTCTACCGTACCCATTTTCATGGTCTTCACCATTTCTACCAATTTCTTTTTTACCTCTGCTGCCATATTGCTTGGTATGTAAGCACGAGATGCTGCAGAACATTTTTGCCCCTGGTATTCGAACGCACCTCTTGCAAGGGCTGTTACCACTGCATCTACATTGGCACTTTTGTGTGCAATCACAAAATCTTTACCGCCGGTTTCGCCAACAATGCGTGGGTAAGATTTGTAGATTGGCGTGTTTTTACCAATCGTCTCCCACATTTTATTGAACACTCCGGTACTACCAGTAAAATGTAAACCCGCAAATTCAGGATGGTTAAAAATTACATCCCCAATTGTTTGGCCATCAACAAAAACAAGATTAATAACTCCATCTGGTAAGCCTGCTTCTTTTAAAATTTTCATGAACATCTGTGCGCTGTACACCTGAGTATTAGCGCATTTCCAAACAACTACGTTACCGCACATGGCAGCACTTGTAGGTAAATTTCCACCTATTGCGGTAAAGTTAAAGGGCGTTAATGCAAATACAAATCCTTCGAGCGGACGATACTCTAAACGATTTTGAATACCGGGACTGCTGATGGGTTGTTTTTGATAAATATCACTTAAGAAATGAACATTAAAACGGAGGAAATCTATCAACTCACAACTTGCATCTATTTCAGCCTGCATGGCATTTTTACTTTGCCCAAGCATGGTCGTTGCATTAATATGGGGGCGGTATTTTGTGGCCAATAAATCAGCAGCTTTTAAAAATATATTTGCACGGTTTTCCCAACTCATTCCGGCCCATTTGTCTTTTGCTTTTAAGGCAGCGGTAATTGCTTTTTTTACGTGACTGGCATCACCAATATGGTATTGGCCAAGCACGTGTTTGTGTTCGTGCGGCGGACGAATACTAACCGTTTTACCCGTACGAACTTCATCAGCACCAATGTACATTGGCACATCTATTTTTGTACTTTTAAATTCTTTTAATGCTGCTTTTAACGCAAGTTTTTCTTTGGAACCTTTTGCATAATTAAGCACCGGTTCGTTTACAGGTAATGGGTAATAGAATGAGCCGTATTGCATAGACTTTTTATTTTGAATTGTTATTTATTTTTTTAAAAATTTCTTTTTTTACTTGTAACCAAGTCAGTTTTTTTAAACAATTTGGCGTTTCTGAATCCTCTGCATCTTCAAAATAGGTTATTATTTTTGCCACGCCTATAGCTAACATCGGATCGTATTTTTGCCTGTAAAAAGTTGCTATCTCTTCGATACTAAATATGTCAAGAAGGGCATTTACATCCCAAAAGTCTTTTTTTGAAGCTCTTCTTGATATTGCATTCACTTTTGAAGCTGCAATATCTTTAAATCCCCACATTCTTATGTGTTCTTCGTTATAAATTTCATCTACTAAAATGCCATTGTGCCTGCAAATATCAATTTTTACATCATCAATAAAACAGAAAATACCCAACTTGTTGTTTAATGTAGAGTTTAATTGTAGACGGTTTCCAAAATATAATTTCAGCGCATTCACCACAATTTCATTTTCGAATATCTCATGAGAAAATAAATCCAGATCTACTGAAATTCGATGACCAAGACGCAACGACAACGCAGTTCCACCAACCAAATTGAAATGCTGTAATTCTTTTACCTGCATTAATTCTTTTAGTAAAGAGAAGGTAGCGGGTTCAACTGTTTCAGTATATAACATCTAAAATTTTCTTTTGGAATATTAAAAAGTCCTGAACAAAATTCAATTGTCTCTTCAAATAAATATTTTACTGTAGTGAGGGCTTCTATTACTTTTTCATCTCCATAATATCTCCTTACCTGCCTTATATCTTCAATATCCCCCCTTTCAAATACTCTCACAATAACAAATTTGCATTTTTCATTATAGTCAATTTTATCAAAATCAACATCCCAAAAAATTCTCTTTGCTAATATGGGCTTGGTCATTTTCATACTGAAAGTTACTGTAAAATATTTACTTCCTTTTCTTTACACCTCCTCCTTCTCCGCCATCAAATAGGCCTTAATAAACCCATCAATCTCACCATCCATTATTGGGCCTACGTTGCCCACTTCATAATCTGTCCTATGGTCTTTTATCATTTTGTATGGATGAAAAACATACGAACGTATCTGGCTGCCCCATTCTATTTTTTTCTTTTTACTATTGGCAGCATCTTTTATTTCGTTGCGCTTTTGTAGTTCTATTTCATATAGCCTGCTCTTTAGCATTTGCATAGCAAGTTCTCTGTTTCCAAGCTGGCTCCTATCCTGCTGGCACACAACCACAATACCTGTGGGAATATGCGTTAACATTACCTTTGTTTCCACCTTGTTTACGTTTTGTCCACCTGCACCCCCACTTCTGGAAGTTTCCATTTTTACATCTACCGGGTTGATATCAATTACAATTGAATCGTCTACCAACGGATAAACATTTACGCTCACAAAACTGGTATGCCTGCGAGCCGCACTGTCAAAAGGCGAAATTCGTACAAGTCGGTGTACGCCACTTTCACCTTTTAAAAAGCCATACGCAAACGGACCTTCAAATTTGTATGTACAGGTTTTAATACCGGCACCATCTCCCCATTGCCAGTCCATTTCTGTTACTGTCCAACCTTGTTTTTCACCGTACATTCTAAACATACGGGCAAGCATTTCTGCCCAGTCCTGACTTTCCGTTCCGCCAGCGCCACTATTTATTTGCAGCATAGCGGGCAATTCATCTTCCGGTTCGTTAAGCGTACTTTTAAATTCTGCTTCTTCTACTTTGTTTACAGCATCATCAAAACTTTCTCTTACTTCTTCTTCGGTGGTATCTCCGGCTTTCCAAAATTCAAAGAGTACAGCAAAATCTTCCACAGCTGTATTTACAGCGTAAAACATATTTACCCAATACTCGTTTACTTTGGTTTCTTTTAAAATGGAAGTTGCCCTTGCATTATCATCCCAAAAGCCGGGCGAAAGGGAAAGTTGTTTATCGTTCGCAATCTTTGATTCTCGGTTTTCTACGTCAAAGAAATCTCCTCAATACCATTGTACGGTCTCGAAGAGCCTTTATTTGTTCTGTTGTCATGCTGCAAAAATAATGGATAATTTTTAAGTGCCACAATCTTCGAGTTTCTTCTTCTTTGTATATCGGTTAGAATACCGTTTTTTATGTACATTGCCACACCTAAAATAACAATATGATTTTTAGAAGCAAAGCGCCCTTGCGCATTGGCCTCGCCGGTGGCGGTACAGATGTGAGCCCCTATGCTGATATGTTTGGCGGTGCCATATTAAATGCCACTATTTCATTATTTGCTCATGCATCTATAGAAATATTAAATGAAAAAATAATAATTGTAGAAGCGCCTGACAGAAACGAAAAAGAGCAATACGATTTTGCAAAAAACCTTTCCCTAAACGGCACATTAGATTTATTGAAGGGCGTTTACAACCGCATCCAAAAAGATTACCCGTTTCCTGAACAGGGCTTCAGGCTTACAACGTTTGTAGATGCGCCTGCAGGTTCTGGGCTTGGCACTTCCTCAACTTTGGTAGTGGCTATTTTAGGTGCCTTTGTAGAAATGCTTAAACTGCCCCTCGGAGATTATGATATTGCACATTATGCATTTGATATTGAACGGAACGACTTGCAACTCTCTGGCGGCAGGCAAGACCAATATGCTGCAACATTTGGCGGCGTAAATTTTATGGAATTTTACAAGGATGACAAAGTAATTGTAAACCCGTTGCGCATACGCCCGCAATACATGCACGAGCTCGAAAACAATTTGCTGCTTTATTTTACTGCAACCTCACGTGAAAGTGCTACCATTATAAACGAGCAGGTAAAAAACGTAAAGGGCAACAACGAAAAAAGCATTGATGCCATGCACAATTTAAAAGAGCAGGCACAATTAATGAAAGAAGCCTTGCTGCGTGGTAAGGTAAATGATATAGGCGCCATACTCGATTATGGCTTTGCACAAAAAAGAAACATGGCAGCAAACATAAGCAACAGCAACATCGAAGCTATTTACGATGCTGCAAAAAGTGGAGGTGCAGCCGGTGGAAAAATTAGTGGCGCAGGTGGGGGTGGTTTTATGATATTTTATTGCCCGGGTAATAGCAGATATGCTGTAAAAGATGCTTTGGAGCAATTTGGCGGCGAAATAAAAAAATATTCTTTTACAAAATACGGACTCACAAGCTGGACGGCACAATAGGTTTTGGGGCGGTGAGCCTTGGAACTATTTTCAGCGTTTGCTTAGCCAGTTCCAAACTTGTTTCGGAAGGCTATCTGAAATAGTGCCATCCCTACATTTTATCTAGGGAGCAGCTACTAATGCCTATCCCGCAGCCTTTCAACAATAAATCTTTTTCCAACTTTTATTAACTGCTCTGG
>JBBAQB010000011.1:0-1640 GCA_040400515.1 Ferruginibacter sp.
GCCGGTAACTTTTACAGGTATTACGGCAGAAGTAAATACAAATAAGACGCATACGGTAAAATGGTTTGTAAGCAACGAGGTAAACCTTGCGGGCTACGTTATTGAAAGAAGTAGCAACGGTGTTCGTTTTGATGCGATAGGCAACGCTGCAGTGACAGGTACTACTGCTTACAGCTTTATAGATGCAAGCCCACTTGCAGGTGTTAACTACTATCGTGTAAAAGCAACGTCTGCCAACGGGCAGGTGCAGTACAGTGCCATTGTAAAACTAAGCAGCGCAGCAACACAGCCTACGTTTAGCATACAGCCAAACCCTGTAGTGAATAAAACAATGCATATCAACTTTCAAAAGATGGAAGGTTTGTACAGCATTAGGCTTACGAACAAACAAGGTGCAACCGTATTTACCAAACAAATTACGCTTGCAGCAGGCAGCCAGGTAAAAGACATTGCGCTTGGTGATGCAGTTGCAGCAGGTGTGTACGATGTAGTACTGGTAGATGCAAAGGGCAAACAAAGTGTACAAGCGATTTTTGTTCAATAAACACACATAACTAACATTTTGTAAAACCGGTCTTAGCAGGCCGGTTTTTTATTTTGAAGGGTCTTACACTTCCATGAAGAAATAGTTTTATTTGGGTGCAGGCTTAAAGTAATACAAAACTGAAAGGAACAGTTCTTCTTACGTGGTATTGTCTTAACATAGCCATCTAAAGCTTGGTTGTTGGCTTATTTTTTTACTGCGTATTTTATACAGGCCAACGTTAATTTGGTTAAGGTAATGAGCAAATAGAAGCACGGAATGCGTAAAAATGCTGTTAGCTGATTGCTTATTTTGGGGCATGTTTTCCATTTTTCCTGGATTTAGCAGCGACAAGTAAGCAAATTACAAATTAAAAATCTTTCAAAAAATGGGAAACATCTTTCAAAAGACGGGAAATATCTTTCAAAAGACGGGAAAATACCTTCAAAAGCTAGGAAAAAGTTTTTTGGGTGTTTATACGTTGTTTTTTCGTAAAATCCTCTTTATTTTTATACCGTATTTACACTATTCACTTGAGAAAATAGGATGGTAATAATGCATAATCGAAAACTACTAAAAAAAATTCTCGAAAAGCACAAAAAATCTATGAAAAAGATTACCCTGATTGCCCTTCTTTTTTTATTTGCTTTAATTAGCCAAGCCCAGTTGGTATCAACGGGTTCGGCGGGCACTAGTTCATCCAACGTTACCAGCTCCATCACTTGCAACGCACTAATATCGGTGAACAATAATTTGGGAGTATGCGGGGCAGTAGTAAGTTATAAGGTAACTTACAGCCTAGCTTCTTGTGAAAATTGTGATGATGACGATGATGATGACGACGATGATGATGATGACGATGATGACGATGACGATGATGATGATGATGACGATGATGATGACGACGAAGACAACGGGGTGCTGACACAAACAGCAGGATTGCCAAGCGGAAGTGTGTTCCCTGTAGGTGTGACTACCAATACATTTGTTTTAACAGACGGAAATGGTAACACAGTAACCTGTAGCTTTACAGTTACTGTAACCGATAATGAGAAGCCATTGATTTCGGTTCAGAATATAGCAAGATGTTTTGCAGACGATAATTTTGGTTGCTCGA
>JBBAQB010000011.1:1740-122677 GCA_040400515.1 Ferruginibacter sp.
GCGTGAATGCACTGAATGCACATTTAACCACCGGAACCAATGGCCATAATAATTGCCATTTGGGCACTTGCCAGCAAAATTGCTTTAGCACAATACCGGGTTCATCTTCGTTAAAAGCAGGCTCTCAATTGGGGGAAGAAGTGATTGTTTCGGAAAAAGCAATTGTAGAAGTGCAGCAGACTGATTTTAGAGTGAACGTATTTCCTAACCCAACGGCCTATGACTTTAGTATTCAGGTAATGAGCAAAAGTAATGAGCCAGTAAAGATTAGGATATTAGACATAAATGGAAAAGTGTTGAGTGTGGAAACTGTATTGTCGAAGGCAAACAACATAAAAGTAGGTTCTAAACTGATTAGTGGATCCTATATTGCTGAAGTGATACAGGGTTCAAACCGACAAATGGTTAAGCTTGTGAAACTAAATTAAAAAGTACCTGATTCTATATTTATAAAGGAGGCTATGAAAATAGCCTCCTTTATTATTTGGTTGAAGTTTGAATATGCAATAAAAGAATATCAACCATTTTATTTTGGTAGAATTTATTTCATCTTTTTAATAAATGTAAGATAGAGAACACTTTATTTCAAGGAAAATATATTGATATACAAACAAGATAATGTATTGCCTGTGTTAAAGATATCGGCAAACCTTACTTGGGTTATAAGAAAAGTGGAATGGCTTGAACAAAGCCTGGTCTATATCAACGTATTTCTGTTTTGAAAACAATACGCTACATACGCTGCATTTTATTTCTGTAAACAACACAAGAAAAGCGAAGTAATAACGCTTCGCTTTATAAAATAGTCTTTTTTTAAAATTAGGCATCCAAAGTAACTTTCGTCATTTTATCACCACCTTGTATGCTGTCTAAAAATTCAATGCCATCGGTAATTCTACCAAAGCAGGTATGTACACCATCTAGGTGTTGGGTTCCTTGTCTGTTATGGCAAATGAAAAACTGAGAACCGCCGGTATCTTTCCCTCTGTGCGCCATGCTCATTACACCACGGTCGTGAAATTGTTTTTCGCCGCCGGTTTCGCATTTAATGCTGTAACCTGGTCCACCTGCACCTGTGCCATCTGGGCAACCGGTTTGTACCATAAAGTTTGGTATTACCCTGTGAAAACTTAGCCCATCATAATAGCCACTTGCTACAAGCTTTTTAAAATTTTCTACTGCTATTGGCGCAGCATCATCGTATAATTCAAAAGCAAGTGTGCCTTTGTTAGACTCTATTTTTCCTGTTGTACTCATGTTAATTATTTTAGGGTGCGAAGGTATAAAAACTAAACACAAAGAACACAAAGGGTTTTCGCAAATAAGACAACGCTACCTCAAAAATATATTCCTTTGTGAAACTTATGTCTTTCTTAGTGCCTTTGTGGTTCCCCTAATCTTATTTTGCCGTAACCTTCCAAATAACTTTCGATACATCATCAGCTACCAGCATCGATCCATCATTCAAGATTGTTACACCAACCGGTCTTCCATGAACTGCATCTTCACTTTGGTCGGCAATAAAACCCGTTAAAAAATCTTCGGGCTTCCCGATGGGTTTTCCATTTGCAAATGGAATAAATACAACTTTGTAACCTGCAAATTCTTTTCTGTTCCATGAGCCATGTTGCCCAATAAATAAACCGCCCCTGTATTTTTCGGGAAACCTGCTTTTAGTATAAAATGCCAGACCAAGCGATGCTGTATGTGCCCCTAACGCAATATCAGGCTTTATTGTTTTACTCACGAGTTCAGGGTGTGGGTCATCCTTCATGCGAGGATCTGCATGAGCACCAAAATAAGCATATGGCCATCCATAAAACCCACCGTCTTTTACACTGGTTGTATAATCAGACACAAGATCATCTCCCAATTCATCTCTTTCATTTACGGCGGTCCAAATCATTTTTGTTACCGGTTCAAACCCAATACCTACGGGGTTTCTAAGGCCTGATGCATAAATTCGTTCACCGGTACCATCGGGGTTTATTTCCAGAATGTTTGCCCGGCGCACTTCATTTTCCATACCATTTTCGCCATTATTGCTGCCCGAGCCAACTGTAATATATATTTTGGTACCGGCTTCGTTTGCTACGATGTTTCTTGTCCAGTGGTTGTTATATCCACCGGCAGGTAAAGCTACAATTCGTTTCCCTTCGGTAGGTAAAACGGTATCGCCTGTGTTGTAATCATACATTTCCAGCCCATCAGTATTGGCTACATAAAATTGGTTATTAAGCACCAACATGCCCAGTGGCTGGTTCAGGTTTTCAGCAAAAATGTAGGCTTTTTCGTAGGTTCCGTTTTTATCTGCATCTCTAAATAGCCTAATTCTGTTTGCGCTTCTGCCCAAGTTTTGCGTTTTAATTTTTCTTGAAATACTTGCGCCAAATCGTATGATACCTTTTAAAACTGTATTTGTTTCTGCCACAAAAATATCGCCGTTTGGTGCCTGGTATATCCAGCGTGGGTTATCTAAACCTTCCGAAAAACGGCTCACGATAAAGCCTTCTGGCGCGGTGGGTTTTTCGCCGTCTTTCCAGCCAATGATCTTGCTAAAATTTTTACTTGATTTTGTGGCATAGGGGGCCGGTAAGTTATCTGTATCAATACCTGATAGGTTTTGCGATTGTTTATTTGGCTGAGGCGATGCACAACCGGAAGAAAATATTGTTATGGAAAAAAGAGCGCCATAAAAAACTGCTTTGATCATAATGATATTTTGAAAAATAAAGGAATAATTGTGCCATTATTATAATGTGCAAATTAACAAGTATCTCGCCTTTATTTGTTAAAATACCCAGTCTCGTTAAATGAGGAAGGAGATGATAATTTATTTAGGTGCACTTTTGCAGGAATTAATTTTGAACGATGAATAAGAAAGCAGCCCTGGGCTTTATTTTTTTTACACTTGTGTTAGATGTTACCGGCCTAGGATTGATCATTCCTGTTTTACCAAAGCTTATTGAACAACTTATTCATGGTGGTGTGAGCGATGCAGCGAAATGGGGCGGTTACTTAACAGCTGCTTATGCCGTAATGCAGTTTTTATTTGCGCCGGTGCTGGGTGGGCTTAGTGATAAATTTGGCAGGCGACCCGTATTACTATTTTCTCTCTTCGGTTTCGGGTTAGATTATTTATTTCTGTCTTTTGCTCCTACAATAGGGTGGTTGTTTGTTGGGCGTGCAGTGGCAGGCATTACGGGCGCAAGCTTTACCACAGCTACGGCTTACATTGCAGATATTAGTACAGATGAAAACCGTTCTCAAAATTTTGGAATGGTAGGCGCTGCTTTCGGTATAGGCTTTATTATAGGGCCAGTAATTGGGGGATTGCTTGGTTCTTTTGGGCCACGTATTCCTTTTATGGTAGCGGCGGGGTTAAGTTTGATAAATTGCATTTATGGTTATTTTGTTTTGCCAGAATCGCTGAGCAAAGAAAACCGCAGGGCTTTTGATATTAAGCGTGCAAATCCGCTTGGCTCTTTACTTCAGCTAAAAAAATATCCTGCCTTGGGCGGGTTAATCGTAGCATTTTTTCTTATTTATATAGCATCGCACTCCGTGCAAAGTAACTGGGGTTATTTCGGCATAGAAAAACTTGGGTGGACTGAAAAAATGATTGGGATTTCGTTAGGTGTTGTTGGCGCTTTAATAGCAATAGTGCAGGGAGGCTTAATACGTTATATTAACCCAAGAATTGGTAATGAAAAAAGTATTTATTATGGCCTGCTGCTGTATGCTGTAGGATTGTTATTATTTGCTTTTGCCTCACAAACGTGGATGATGTTTGTTATACTTATTCCTTATTGCCTTGGTGGTATTTGTGGCCCGGCGCTGCAGTCTGTTATTTCAGGCAGTGTACCGCCAAATGAACAAGGCGAGCTGCAGGGTGCGCTTACGAGTCTGATAAGCATTACCTCTATTTTTGGTCCTATGCTTATGACGGGTTTGTTCTCTTATTTTACCGGACCAAAAGCGCCGTTTCATTTTTCAGGAATATCGTTTGCACTGGCTTCTGTTTTAATGCTAGCCAGCGCCATTATTGCTTACAAAGCATTGCACCGTTCAAAAAAGGCAGTATTTGTTGCGGAGTAGCCGATCTTAAAAATAAGAATCTGGAATTATTCGGCTCACAAAACATACAAATCATGAGCCGAATAAAAGTATTATTCGGCTCATAAATAACAAAACATTATTTTATCAAGGCTGCTATATCCGGATCGCCCTGCAAATTGTTCATTTGCCTGGCAATATTGCCTGCCCGGGACGATACATATCTTGTAAGTGGTTTTACCGTAAAAATTTTGGGGTTGGGTAAAGATGCAGCTATTTGTGCCGCTTCACTTTTGCTAAGTGAAATAGCATTTTTATTGAAAAGATTCTTAGCAGCTGCTTGTATGCCAAAAATACCTTTTCCCATTTCTGCTACATTTAAATACATCTGTAAAATTCTTTCTTTGCTCCAGCATGTTTCAATCATAAAAGTAAAATAAACTTCAAGGCCTTTTCTGAAGAAGCCACCGCCCTGCCATAGAAAAACATTTTTGGCTACCTGTTGGCTGATGGTACTTGCGCCTCTTGTTTTATTGGGGTGTTTTTTATTGTACTTTACTGCTTTCTTTATGGCTTTTACATCAAAGCCATTATGATCAGGAAAAAGCTGGTCTTCGCCTGCCATTACAGCAAGTTTAGCGTTGGCGCTCATTTCGCTGTACGATACATAATCTCTTTTTAGCCCGTAGCCTTTAACCAGACTAACTATTTGTGTAATGGTAAATGGCGGATTTACCCAGCGTAAAATAATAATATAGGCAAACTGCAAAACGAACATCCACAAAAAAAATCGTTTTGTTTTTTGCCACCAGTTTTTAGTCTCTTTATTTTTCATTTTTGCGTAACGTTGGTATTCATATATTGAAGTCTGTAATGCTTTTTACCAATAGTAATACCCTTGCTGCTGCCTTTACTTAGTAGGTAACCAACAGCCGCAAGCCCTGCTCCTGCAGCAAATAAGGTAGGACTAAAATTTGTTCTATCGACTAAATACACAACCCCACTTGCAAGTGTAAGTAAAGTGCCACCACCAAGCAAAGCAGCACCGCTGCCGCCAACATTAAACTTTTTATTTTCTCTACCAAAATGTGCAATCTGGTTGTAATTATAAGCATACCTAAAACTGCCCAATGTATCTACAATAAAAAAACCTAATGTAGTAGGAACCCTGTTTATTAGAAATTCCTGTAAAAAAACACTATCATTTTTAATATCGTTTATCAGGGCGTTTCTATAAGCACCGGCGGTAGTTACAAATTCAATATTAGATCCTTTATAAAATATGTTTATCGTTTTATTTTTCTTTTTTAAAATAATAAAGTCTGCAGATTGTGCAGTTGTAAATTGAGGTATTAAAAATATAAGGGATAAAATAAAAAAATTTTTCATGGTTAAAAAGCTAGTTTAAGTTTGGCATACCACACACCAAAAATAAGTGCTAGGCCGAATAACAAAAACATAGACCCCGATATTTTATTTACTATTGTGATATTTTTATCATTTAATTTGTTGCGTAATTTCCCCGCCAGGTTTATTTTAAAAAAATCAGCCGCTATATTCATAGATAAGCAAATTGAAAATGTAACAATCTTTTCTTCTAAACTACTGCTAATAGATTTTGTGGCTGCCGCAAGCCAAAGTGCTATTACGCCAGGGTTGAGGGTATTTATTAAAAAGCCGGTTGCAAATAAACGTACATGTGTGGCGTTTCCAATTTTCACACCTTCATCCATTTGTTGTTTGGAACGGTATTTTTTAAAGAACAGGTAATACAAACCAAGAGAGATAAGAAATATGCCTCCAACGGTGCCTATTTGCACTTTATAAATTTGAAGGCTTTCTAATAATGTGCTGAATAAATTTGCAGTTACCACCCAAAATAAATCGCTGAGCCATACGCCTGCAATAAAATAAAACGCAGTGCTTAAGCCATAATTAATGCGGAGTTTTAGGATGGTAAAAATTATTGGCCCCACCGAAAATACCAGTGCCAAACCCAAAAGTAATCCTGCTATAATGGCTTCTGTCATCTACTGTCTTTTTATTCACTCCTGCTCAGCAGCAACGGGTATGGTTCCTAAAAAAGCTTTCCATTCTTCTAGCATTTTACCCTTCAATACTCTGGGGAATTTGTGCTGACCTCCAAGTTTGCCTTTCAGTTTTAAGAAATCCATAAAAATATGTTCGGGCAATACATTTACCGTAACGGCCTTTAATGCATGCATTCTTTCAACTTCATAGTCATCGTTAAGGCTTTTTATTTTTTCATCCAGCAATGCTGCAAATTTTACTGCATCAACTTTATCATCTGTACCAATGTACCACTCATGGGCAAAGAAGTTTCCATGAGGTACGCCTGCAACGGTAAATTCAGGAATAATCAGGTTCATCTCTTCTGCCGCAAGTTCAATACCGTTGTTCATATTATCAACACTTAAATGCTCTCCTACAAGGCTTAAGAAATGTTTGGTACGCCCGGTAATTATTATTTCACTTCTTTCTTTATCTATCAACTTTATAGTATCACCAATGGCATAGCGCCATGTGCCGGCATTGGTACTAATTAAAATAGCATAATCTTTGTCTTCTTCAATTTCGTGTATCATTAACACTTCAGGTTCTTGTACCATATTACCATCTGCATCAAAATTTTTATCATCAAAAGGTACAAATTCAAAAAAAATATTGTTGTTTAATACCAGTTGCATACCCCTTGTATCTTGTCTGGATTGGTAAGCTAAGAATCCTTCACTCGCAAGGTAGGTTTCAATGTAGGTAATTGGCTTGCCCAGCAATTTTGCAAAGCCTTTTTTGTATGGCTCCATGGCAACACCACCATGCACATAAAAAGCTAGGTTGGGCCACATTTCGTGAATGTTATTCAGTTTGTAGCGCTCTATAATTTTCTCCAGGCATATTTGTAACCAGGCCGGCACACCTACAAGAAAACTTATATCCCAATTGGGTGCATTTTCCACAACCTCTTCCAGTTTTTTAGACCATTCTTTTTCCCTGGCTATTTTTTTGCCCGGCTTATATAATCCCATACTTCTAAACCATAAGGGAATGTTTTTTTGCTGTATACCACTAAGGTCGCCGGCATAATAAGTTGCGCCTTTTTGCAATTGTGTGCTGCCACCAATCATTAACCAGCCTTTGCCTATAGCGCTTTTTGGTATGTTATCGTATTTAGTTAAGGTAAATAATTGCTTAATACCCGTAATTGTATTACTTCTAATTAATTCTTTTGTAATTGGTATGTATTTACTTGATGCATCGCTAGTACCACTACTTAGTGCAAAAAACTTAATAACACCTGGCCAGCAAACATCGGGAATACCTTCAAGTGTTTTGTACCACCACTCGTTGTAAATTTTTGTATAATTATATGTTGGCACGTTCTGCTGAAATTTTTTGCCAGGGTGCCTGCTAAGCAAAATTTCATCAAATTTAAAAAGCTGCCCAAACTGTGTAAACCGTGCTTTGCGAAGAAGTTTTTTAAGCACTTTTAATTGTTGCCTCCTTGCATCACTTATTGGCAGGTTTAATGCCTTAGCCAAATATGCAGGAATTTTTATATCGAAAATAGGCATTAATTAAGAAATTGTTATGGACAACAAATATAGTTAATGCCATTGATGAATATATCGGTATAAAAACATTGGTTACTTATTGGACCTTGCTAATATGTGTCAATACATGGGCGTTTTGCCGTAATTATTCTACAAAGTTTCAAAAGCTATAACTACAATGTTTCATAATATTTAAATTGATATTTGAATATCTATTAATCCTAGAAAAGCATTTATAAAATCCCTGGAGAGATCAATATACATCCCTAATTCTAATGCCCTCATTTGAGGGTATTTTTTTGCCATTTATTTTAAACGAAATTTGAATTGGAATGTAAGATTGTATTCCTTTTTAGAAAAAAGAACAGCTTGTCTGAAATAGTAATAGGGCACGAGGGAGATATGTATTTTGATAATAAAGACTATTGGAAAAACAGCGATACATCTCCCAAAGAATGGCATACAAATTATGAAAAAGGAGTAGAAGCAAAAAAGGGTTTTATACAGTTTTAGAAAAATGTAAAAAGAAATTAAAAGATATTCAACAGCAGGTTTTTGTATCAAAATATATGGAGGATATTGATACAATTGAAATTTGCGAAACCTTAAACATAACACAAGTCAATTACTGGGTACTCATACACAGGTGCAAACTTTATCTATGTAGTTGTATTGAAAAAATTGGTTTAATATTTAATCTATATGCTGAAGAAAAGATTGAATATATGTTGGAGAGAGGCGACCATGCTAACTCTTAAAAAGGAAGCAAATGAAAATTCTCTTTTTTGAAAACGTAAAATTTAAAGTGCATTTTTCAATATGTAATGGCTGTAAAAGGTTTGCTGCGCAATCGAAATTAGTTGGTGAAAATGCTAAAAATTCCAATCGTTATATAAATGCTGCTTTGGCTTTAGAGAAGAAAAATAACATTTTAAAAATGATGATCTAACAACCCCCAGATACTGCCCTTAATAAAATAATAATAGCCCACACAATCCACCAATAGTTGTTGGTATTGGTAGATGCCGGCATATGGTTGGTGTAAACTTTATGGTTGTTCATTATCAGCTCTTCGTACTCCTGCGGTATATCGGTTATACAGGTTAGTTCTGTGCTCACAGCTTTACAATCCCTTTTATTCGTCCGTTGTATTCTAACCGTTAGATTTATTAGGTTTAAAACGATCTCTATTTTTGCACTATAAAATTCGTAAGGCAGATTGTTCAATAAACTACTGCCGCCTGGTTTTAACCAGTGCTCTAATTGAGGCCTTGTATTTTTATAATTGTCACCGTTTATATTTCTTAATAAACAAATATTATTATCCAGAAAAATCCTTAATGGCCCAAACCCTTCTTCCCTGTCTTCGGGTTGTAAAAAATCTTCGAATAACAACCACTCTGCCTGTTTTATCAGCTCGCCTTTGTTTAAAAAGTTGCGGGAAATATAGTTAAACGGTAAAACAAAATAAGGAGAAAAAAACCGATCAAAATCGGTATCGCCGCTAAACGTTTTTATGTCGGTTCTCAGTTCATCGAGCTGCAATTCGTTGTTTTCTAAAATAGCAAGAACTGCTTTGTGTTCCCATATTCTTTTGTGGTAAAAAAGCCTTTGTAAAAAATCTGTTCTGCCAATTTCTTCCAGCACATCGTTTTTGCTGTAGCTGTAATCATCTATTTTTATAAAGCCACCATCCGCAAAATCAAATTCTGCCAGTAACTGCTTTTTTATACGCGCTACATTCACGTCATCATTTAGCTCAATGTCGCAGTATATCAATAGCCGAATGATGGATTTGTATTGTTTGCTAGCCAATGCCTGTGCCTTTAAAGTCAGTATTAATATTTTGCTTAACCGACTTTAGCAACGAAGAAATACTAAAAACATGCTGCCTGAATTCGGGGTATTTTTCGTTTTCCAAGGAGTTGTCTGCCATTTTAAAAATAGCTTTTGCTGCATTGTAATTTTTAAAATCATCGGCCTCGTACGACTTAAACTCTATAAACTTTGCAATTAAAAAACTTGTTGTATTGCTAAGTCCTTTCCAATGCAGGTCATATAGTTGTTTAATTTTATTTTCAATAACAGAAATGTTTTTAGAGCGCATAAACGATGCCTCTGATGCTTCTATTTTTTGATATTGCTTTTTTAGCTCGTCTTTCTCAAAATCTGCGATGCTTATAATTTCCAGTACAGTTTCTTTGTGTTGTAAATAATTATCTAGCATAGCTGCAATTCTTTCATTACCGCCAAGTTTATCTGCATCCTGCGATATACGGCTTAGCTTTTCTGCGATGACGTATTTTTCGTCTGATTTGTCATTGTTTTTAATTTTAATCAACCTTGGTTTTAAAGCCTGCAATTCTTCCAGAAATACATTGGCCTTTATTTCCCATATTGTATCATCGTTGTATTGAAATTCTTTTACCGTATTCATTAGAGAATTTTCCAAAGCAAAAAACTGTTCTTTCAGTCTTTCTACATTCACCTGCTTTTCAGAAATGGAAAATACATTTTTAAATTCCTGCTGTGTCATTACAAGATAAACCGTAGTGTTTAAAACCCTTGAGTCGGTAAGATGTACATGTATTTCAATATCTGAACCTTTTATTAAATCGCTTTTTAAATCTTTGCCTGAAATTACAATACAGCCGATGGTTAAGTTTGAAGATGCTCTTGCATTTTTATCACCTTCTAATATATTAATAATGATCGCATCTTCACTTCCCTTTTTAATTGTTTTAGATATTTCTCTGTACAGTGTGCGCTTTTGTGGTAACAAACTGTTTCGCTCAAAAATGGCTTCCAGCTTTGTTGTTTTATTTTCAACATCATCAATCTCTACAGAAATATCGTGTGGCAGCGGTTGCCCGTCAATGTGATAAAAACCCTGTACAATATTTATTTGCTGTGATAATTTTAGCAGCTCATTTTTTTGCTCATCGTATATGTGCAACACAAAAATATTATTATGTTCGGGTATCAAAGGTAAAAATTCTGTCTTCTTTGCTTTTAGGTTTATTAGTCCTGTATCGTATCCGCCATCACTCCTGGTAATTCTATAAAACTTATCTATGTATTCTCCCGTAACTGCCATCAACAGTACTTCTTCTTTGTCTCGGCTAGATCTATTGTATTGCAGATTTACTGCTAAGTTTGTTTCATCAAAATCTATTGCAGCAATTAATTCGTCTGCAATGGTAGCATCTGTTTTTGTTGCTGTTTCTACAAAGGGTTCATAATATTTGTTTGCGGCATAATACGCTGCACCTACAGCAATTGCGGTAGTAGGATCTATGGAATAATTAATTTTGATACCTGTTTGCAACGCTATTTCATTTCTTACCTGCGGTAAAAATGTAGAGCCACCTACTAAAATAATCTCTTTTATATCTGTAGCAGAAAGTTTATTGTTTTCTAAAATTTTATTAAGAAGTAAAATGGTTTCGTTAATGATGGGCTTAAATATTTCGTCTATTATAGTTTTAACAACAGGGATGTAGAAATCGAATTTCTTACCGTCAAGTTCTGCCGTAAATTCAATATCGGCCGAGCCGTTGCTGCCAAGTTCTTTTTTTGCTTCTTCTGCATAATATAGAATCTGATAGTAAAGCATTTCATATTTGCCGTATTTCAATCTCACTTCGTCTTCAAAATTTTCTATTCCTGTTTCTGCAATAATTGCAGGAATGATTATTTTATCGATTATTGCAAAATCAAAATCCATTCCACCTAAAAAATTATTGCCTTCGTGGTCTACTACTTTTAGTTCATCATTGCTAGCACTCACAAGCGCCACATCAAAAGTGCCGCCACCTAAATCATAAATTAGACGATAACCGTTTTTATTATTTTTTTCTGCATCGGCAGTATTAAAAAATGCCAGACTGGCGGCAATGGGTTCCTGTAATAAAAACACTTCTTTAAACCCTGCGTTTTTACCAGCTTTTAAAGTTGCATTGCTTTGCATACTATCAAATGACGCAGGTATGGTAATTACACATGCTTCTGGTTGCTCATCACTTTGTATGAAGTTTTTTAATTCTTTTAGTATCAAGGAAGAGAGTTCTACCGGAGTTACATTTTCATCCAGGTTTACCACATAGTACTTTTCATCAGTACCCATTTTGCGCTTAAATCCGCCAAAAACATTTACGGCATCTCTTGTTAGATATTCACGGGCCTTATCGCCCACTAAAATTCTGTCTTTGCGGTATGCAACAATAGATGCAAGTGTTTCTTTTTGTCCAACAGGGTTTTTAAAAACCTTCACCTTGTTGTTTTCAAATTTTGCAATAAGGGAGTTTGTAGTGCCAAGGTCAATACCAATATTAACAGATCTCATCGCTCAGGGTTAAAGTTTCTCTACAATTACAATAGCTTTTTGTTGCAACTGCACATTGCCTTGTAGCTTTTGGTAAATAATAGGCTTAAGTGTTTTTGTAATTTTCATTTTGCCTGCTACCGCTCCTACAATACTCGCCTCACAGTCGGTTCTTGTTGCTTCGTAGGGCTCGTTTGTAGGGTCGTGTATAATATATCCATCTTCTTCGAATATAGCATAGAGCCTGCTTAAGTTTCTTTCGAAAACAGCAGGTTCTGCCAGGTTATTTATTTTATTTTTTATTTCGAAAACCTGGTTGATGATTGCTAGCATAAGGCCCACTGATTATTTTCATAAAAATAATGGTTTTGTACCGCTTTTTATTTTCAATTTTTTTGCTTGGTATTTTTTTTGGAGGTGCAACTGTTGGCAGATTTTTATTTTGCACGCATAACATCCATGCTGTCACGCTGTGCTTGCTTTTGCAAAATATCTGGTAAGAATTGTTTGGTGGTTTTTTCCAGATCTGTTTCTGAAATATCCAGTACTTTTTTATTTTGTGCCAGTGAAAGCCAAGGCTTTGAACTTTCAAACGGGTATGCACCAAAAACAATGATAGGTGTGCCTTTCGCCAATACATCATCAGTGCCTTGTAAGGCCCACTGATCTGCCCATGTATAAAGGTACTTGGCATCTTTTTCTGATAACCTAAGGCAGGAGTGCGATGCAGGATACCCTGGCATGTCATACTCATGAAACCCTACCCCTAATTTATTTTCAATGTTAAAATTCCATTTTAAATTCCATTCGTCGTTAAATGTGCTGGTGGTTTCTTCGGCTTTCCAGTTGGTATAAAACAAGCCTGTAGGTGTTTGGTCTGCCTTGCGACCCATATTCGTTGGTCCCGTATAAATAAGTTCTCCATTTTCATAAGCTGCAAACGACTGTGTTGGATAAGAAAAAAAGATGATTTTTTTTACATCTTTTAAAAACGAAGCGTAAAAGGGGAAGGGAAAATATTGTTGCATTGCTTCCTTGGTGTTTACCGGAACAAGGAGGGAATCAAACTTTTTAAGAAACTTTATATCCGTTCTGTTTACAGCAGCTATTACGCTTAATGCTGCAGAATCCTGTATTTTTAAAAAGGCAGAAATACTGTCGCTAGAAACAATCATCGAATATTTAATAGTTGCTTTTTTTAGTGTTTCAGTCTTTTTATGCTGATAATTGGTGGAAGGGACTTTTTTGTTTTTGCAGGCTGTTATTAAAACACACCCTGCTATAAAAAGAAGAAGATTTTTGCGCATATATTTTCACAACCATTATGGAAAATTTGTGCCACATCATTCAAATTATAATAGCAGATTTATTATTGGATATTATTTGTGATATCTTATAAAAAACTTATTTTAAAGTGTTTATACCTCTTCCATCTTGCTTTAAGCCTTAAATATTTTACAAAAGAGTTTTTTACAGGGTGTAAAAGTATTTTCAGATAATAGTAAATAATTAAATTAATGAGATATAGTATTTTATGTAATTCTAATTAACGCATATTATATATTTTGTATAATTATTGTTATTCAAAAAACCTTTTTCCACCTTTACAATGAATTTTTGACTGAAAAAAAATAGAATTATTCTGATTTTTCTCATGTTTGAACATTATCCCGTCCTGGCTTTTCAGGAGTGGATATTTTCTTTTACAAAAAAGTTGAGGAAAAGTTTCTACAATTTATATTCCTTTGTTTAAAACAGCTATTCTCTTGTTCATTATTTTAAACCAAATGGGAGGTACCAATGCAAGTAACATAGAGCCGGGATATCCCGTGGGTAATTGTGGTGTATTTTCATGGTGTTTTAATACCTGGTATTTTTTGCTTGCGAGATAATGATGGTCGCTGTGTCTGCTCAATTCAAATAATAATATTCTTCCAAAAGCATGGTTACTGTTCCAGCTGTGTTGTGGCATTGTTCTCTCAAAACTATTTTCACCGGTAAGTTTTCTTTGCAAACCATAATGCTCTATATAATTTACGGTTTCTAATAAAAGTATCCCCATAAAAGCTGCTGCTAAAAAGTAGATGGTTATCCATCCGCCAAACAAAAGATATATACCTACTACAAAAGCTGCCTGTATGATGTGCGCTTGCAGCATTTCATTTTTTATATGAAATGCAGGCAATCCTTTTTTTCTTACATCGGCGGTAGCAATATGCCAGGCAGATACATACGACAATCCAATTGTTCTAAAATAAAAGGTATACAGCCATTCGTTGTAACGTGCACTGCTAGGGTCGTTGCGGGTAGCTACGTTTTTATGATGCCCTTTGTTGTGCTCTATAAAAAAATGCATATACAAACTGCTTAGCAGCGAAATTTTTGCAAGTACCTGTTCAAATTTATTTTTTCTATGGCCCAGCTCATGCGCTACATTTATACCAAAAGTGCCACAAAGCATACCCATAGCTGTTATGCGGCCTATAACATCAATAGTTTGTAACGGAACATTTACAAAAGACTGTAAAAAGAAAAACAAAGTCGGAATCTGTATAAATACAATAAGGTAAAGCAAGTAATCGTATACACGGTCATTTTTTGCCAGTTCTTCCTCGGCTGCCGTCATGTTTTTTGCACTCGCCTGTATAAATAATTCAGCAACCGGTATAAACACCCATGAATAAATAAGTACTAACCAGCACAAAATTCCTGTGTGTGTAAATGCAATGATGGCAAGCGCATACACAACAAGAGGATTTAGGTATTTTATGTATTTAAACATCTGTATCTATTTAAATGTAATTTATATAAATGCAAAATAGTAATTTAAAAATAACAATAAAAGACATTACGACTGTGGAAAATAAAACGACATGAAGGAAGAATCCATGTAGAAAAAGTATCGTCAAAAACTTTAGGGCTTTCGTTGTCCCTTGCCCTCCAGATAATCTACCTGTTGCACAGAGCCAAGTCTAAATTTGAAGGGAACTTTTGTAATTTTTTCAAATTTAATTTCCTGCCTGCAAAAAAATGCCAGATTATTTGTGTAAAAAGAAGGGGACACAAGCATTTGCGAAGAAATATATGTAACTGGTTTAGAGATAGAATCTATAAAGCGATTCAGTATCATTTTTTCTCCGTTTTTAGAAGGCGTTGCCGTTTGGCTGTAGGCCGATATACCTGTAGCGACGGTACAAAATAATAATGTTATAAGTTTGCTTTTCATTTTTCATCTTCAATAATTGTAAATTTACGAACTTACCGATTGTTTCGTTTTACATTACAGGTAAAATATATTCTTTAAACAAAATTTTATTTTAGAAATTTTCTCATGGCTTTACATCAGAGTTTACAACAAAAGTTATTACAAAAACTTTCGCCACAGCAAATACAGCTAATGAAATTGCTGCAGGTGCCTACCGCTATTTTAGATGAGCGCATTAAAGAAGAAATGGAAGAAAATCCTGCATTGGAGCAGGCGGATGAAGATAGCCATGACGATGAATTTGAAAAAGATGAGTTTACTGAGCCTGGTGAAGAAGAATATAAAACAGAAGGAACGGAAGACGAATATGAAAATATTGATATAAGCGATTACGTGCATGAGGGCGATGATGATGTGGGCGATTACAAAATGAGAGATGAAAATTATCCCGAAAAAGACGACAATCGGGTAATACCACATAAAGTAGAAACCAGCTTTATGGAAATTATGTTACAGCAGTTGGGGCTTTTAAAGCTGAGCGAAAAGCAAATGAAAATTGCGGAACAGCTTGTGGGTAGCTTGGATGATGATGGTTATTTACGCAGAGAGATAAGTGCTATTATAGATGACCTTGCTTTTAGGCAAAATGTAGATACAGATGAGGTGGAAATAGAACAGTTATTAATGCAGATACAGCAATTTGATCCGCCGGGTGTTGGTGCAAGAAGTTTGCAGGAATGTCTTTTGTTACAACTTCAACGCAAAGCCGACCAAGGCAAAATAATTGAAATTTCCATTAAAGTATTGGAAAAATATTTTGATGAGTTTACCAAAAAACATTACGAAAAAATACAACGTGCGCTTACACTTACCGACGAGCAGTTAAGAGAAATAATAAGCCAGATTGTAAAGCTGAATCCCAAGCCGGGCGGTACTGCGGGCGATACAGGTAAGAATACAAATTATGTAATTCCTGATTTTTTTATTGCCAACAATGTTGGTAAACTTGAACTGAGTCTTAACAGCAAGAATGCACCTGATCTTAGAATTAGCGAAGGCTATAGAGATATGTTAAAGGATTATGATAAGGGTACAAAAAAAGACAAGCGACAAAAAGAAGCTGTACTTTTTATTAAACAAAAAATAGACAGTGCAAAATGGTTTATAGATGCAATTAAACAAAGGCAAAATACTTTGCTTAATACCATGGAAGCAATTATGAATTACCAGCATGAGTTTTTTGTAACAGGCGATGAAACAGAGCTTAGGCCAATGATATTAAAGGATATTGCTGAGCGTACCAACCTCGATATATCTACTGTGAGCAGGGTGGCCAATAGTAAATTCGTGCAAACTGAGTTTGGTACTTATCGCCTTAAATTCTTTTTTAGCGAAAGTTTGCAAACAGACAGTGGTGAGGAAGTAAGTACAAGAGAGGTAAAGAAAATACTGATGGATATGATTGAGGAAGAAAGTAAAAAACATCCTTACAGCGATGAAAAGCTTACTGATATGTTGCAGGAAAAAGGCTACAACATAGCAAGGAGAACTGTGGCAAAATACAGAGAACAATTAAACATACCTGTAGCGAGGCTAAGAAAAATATTATAAGATGGAAGCGTTTTTACCAAAAGAAATTTTACCCGAAAAAAAATATGTTCATCCTTTATTAAAGTTGCCGGCCAATTTTTTTTCTTATATTTTCCATCCCATTTTTGTGCCATTGTACGCAATAGCATTTATCGTATATATTCATCCATCGTATTTTTCAGGTTTTTCTGCAAAGGAAAAATTGTATACTGTATTAATAAGCGGTTATAATTTAATATTTTATCCTCTACTTAGTATTGTCTTGTTGAGGGCTGTTGGTTTTATAGATTCTGTTTTTCTTCGTACAAAAAGGGACCGTATTATTCCCTATATGGCATGCGGTATTTTTTTCTTTTGGGCATATACAGTTTTTAAAAAGCAGGATATGTATCCCCCTATCATGCCTTCTTTTATACTTGGCGTTTTTCTTGCGGCAAGCGCAGGCCTTATTGCGAATATCTATTATAAAGTGAGCATGCATGCTATTGGTATGGGTGGATGGCTCGGCCTTTTTTTAGTGGTAGCAAAAAGCAACACTATGCTTATGACATGGTCTATTGCATTGGTTTTATTTTGTACAGGTATTGTTTGCACGGCAAGGCTTATCGTATCTGACCATACAGAAAAAGATATTTATACAGGTCTTGCAATAGGTTTATTATCGCAGTTTATTGCAGCTGCTGTGTAGATTTTGGTAAAAATAATCACCTTTAACAGATTGGTTTTTTAACTGGCAGTAAACTTGCTTTGTAATTAAAAGATCAAACCCTTTTTTATGAAGGCACTCTTTACACTTTTCATAATTTCTATTACAATGGGTTCATGCGAAACCCTTCAACAGGTTGCAAATGCCGCAGGAGCCGGCACTGGTGTAGGTATTTCAAATGCAGAAGCAGCTGCGGGAATAAAAGAAGCGCTCGGGCAAGGGATAGCAAAATCTGTGTTACAATTAAATACGACCGATGGTTTTTTTAAAGATGCACTTTATAAAGTATTGCTTCCGCCCGAAGCCAAAAAAATTGAGAATACGCTAAGAGATCTTGGTTTTAACAGCCTTGTAGATAAAGCTATTTTGCAAATAAACCGGGGTGCGGAAGATGCAGCGGGTTATGCAAAACCAATATTTGTTGATGCTATAAAAAGTATGACGTTGGGCGACGCTATTGGTTTAATTAGAAATGGTGATACAAGTGCTACACATTTTTTTAGAGAAAAAACAACAGACAAATTATTAGCCGCATTCAGGCCGGTCATTGCTTCGTCTTTAAATAAAGTAGATGCAACAAAATATTACGGCGACATGATCGCTAAGTACAATAATTTTCCAACAACATTTAAAAAGCTTAATCCAGATCTTACAAATTATGTAACGCAACGAGCAACAGATGCTTTGTTTAACCTGATTGCAAGAGAGGAAATAAACATAAGAACAAATTTTGCGGCAAGAACGACTGATATTTTAAGAAGGGTTTTTGGTGGCGCTTATAAGTAAAAATGAAAAGAAGTTATATTATTTGCCACGCATGATGTTCTCATCATCGTGGCATTTTTATTTTGAAATAACACCCACATCATAAATTATTTATTTGTACTAAAAGTTAAATAATATCATTTGCCAGTAAAACCTGCCAGGCAGCATTATTGTCTCCCACATTTAAAAGGGATGCGGCAAGTTTATGCGTCTCTGTTTCCATCTCCTGAGGATCCAGGTTAAAATATTGTACTATTTGTTTCAATCTTTCATTTTCAAATGCAGCATCAATTACTGGTAATTCATTCACATTTGCTAATTGCCCTAAATGGTTACCGGTAAGTATTTTGCTCGTACGGATGGCTTCCGGCAGTGCGTCTACACCAATACCAATTTTAATATTAGGCTTTGCAACTATAAATAAGTTTTCATCCGAAATTTTGCAATACCAATCACCCCCAAGGCGGGCAACCAAATTGTATTTTGTCTGGTCAATTTTGTTATCAGTATCAAGTATGGTCTCATCAATGTGCATTGCCAGTACTTCGCATATTACAAGATTTCCTGCGCCTCCTTCTGTGCCAAGTGGCTTTATCTCCAGTACTTTACATTCGAGTTTTACCTTGCTTTCCTTCACCATTGGTGGTTTTACCAAGCTGGCCTTCTCGGCTGTAAATCCTGCTTTGACAAATTCGTTTTCAGATTTTGCAAAGTCGCAGCTTGCTAGCGACATTTGTTGCACCATATCATAATCTACCATGTTAATGACAACCTCTGGCACTTCCAATACATTTTGTAGTGTATGCTTGGTGCTATTGTCTCTTACACGCCTTGCAGGCGAAAAAATTACCACCGGAGGGTTGGAAGAAAACAGGTTGAAAAAACTAAACGGCGAAAGGTTTACATTGCCGGCTTCATCAATTGTTGATGCAAAACAAATTGGGCGGGGTGCAATAGCATGCTGTAGGTAACTTTGTACATCAGCAGGGGAGAGGGAAGAGAGGTTAAGAGTCAACATAATTTATTGTGGTTGGGAGTTACGAGTTAGAAGTTACGGGTTTGGATGCTTCTCTGTTTTTTGCATTAAGTTTTTTCTCTATCATCTTTTGTCGCAAATATTTCATCATAGCACCAATTTGTTTACTTAAAGTTTTTGAAAGTTCGAGTGAATTGAATACCTCGTTTGACGTACAATAATTTATTTTCATTGAGAATAAAAGACAATTAGTTACCTCACCACAAGAACCTTTGCTAATTCTTAAAAAACGATGAAAGTCTGCATTGTTATTATATTCAAAGCCTTCGGCAATATTGTTGGAAACAGAAAGGGCAGCTCGCTTAATTTGATCTTTAAACGAATAATCCTTTACAATTTTTTGATTTACTTCGCACAACTGATAAACCAATACCGCTAATTCATGTGCTTTTTTCCAGATTTCCAACTCTTCAAAAGATGATATAGTTGCCATGATATAAATCTATTTTAATCTAAAAATATTGTAAAACTCTTCCAACCCGCAACCCGTAACTTCTAACTCGTAACTTTCTTTAACCCCAGTATAGAAAAATCACTTTCCTCCGCCACTATCGTATTACTTAAAATTCCTAGTCCATCAATTTCCATTTCAACAACATCGTTGTGTTGTAACCATTGCTCTTTGTAATTTGGGTCGTTAAATTTTCCGGTGCCATTCAATTCTAAAAAGCAGCCTGTGCCTACAGTTCCGCTTCCAATCACATCGCCTGCATACATGTTTACGCCATAGGCACAACGCTCCAGTATTTCTGCAAATGTCCAGTCCATATCTGCAAGGTTACCCTCACTTACCTGTATACCATTTACCTTACATGTCATTTTTAAATCCCAGCTTTTGCCTGTGTGGCCTTCTTTGCAGGGCACTTCAAACTGCTGCAGCTCATCTAATGTTACCAGCATTGGACCAATAGCGGTAGAAAAATCTTTCCCTTTTGCAGGACCAAGGTTCAGTAACATTTCTTCCATTTGCAAACGCCTGGCGCTCATATCATTCATAATCATAAGTCCGGCAATGTAATCATCTGCTTCATCTGCTTTAATGTTTTTACAATGCTTACTTACCACAATGGCTGCTTCCAATTCAAAATCTAGTTTTTCAAAATGATCAGGCATGCAAAGGATGTCTCCCGGTCCCTGAATACTATTGTGATTGGTAAAATAAAATATCGGGTACTGGTCAAACTCAGGTATCATATCTACTTTTCTGTTTCGCCTTGCTGCAGCAACATGTTGTCTAAAGGCATATCCATCACGGCAGCTGGTTGGGTTTGGCACAGGAGCAATTATTGTTTCATCTTCATAATTTCTTGTAGCCTTGTTTTCAAAACCACCGTCTTTTACTTTTCGCTCCGCGGCTTGCGCAATAGGAAAGACATCTTCCCAATAATGTAAAAACATGGCCATACTGATAGGTAAATCGGGATGTAACTTATCTGTGTCATACAACTTACCGTGTATCAAAAGCGCCAACTGCTCGTGCTCATTTTTTAAATAACTTACTAACTTCATATAAAGATTTTTAATTTTTTAGAAAAAATGGAACCAAAATTGTAAGATGTTGCCATAATGTTAAGAATGACAAATTTAGACTTACAAATTCTTTAAAAAAAAGGATTTTGTATATTTACACATATTAAATTAATTCATGGAGTTTCAAAAAATACATAATAAAGGACAGGCACAAATTTTTAGAAATAGTTATCTGGAATACCTTACCAAAACGCATCCACTCGTTATATGGGGAATGTATTTACCAATTTTAATATTTTTGCCTTTTTATGCTATAAAGTATCTAGATTATGCAGGGATAAAGGTATTTCTTATTTATGTAGGTGGTATTTTCGTATGGACATTAACGGAGTATATTTTGCACCGTTTTGCTTTTCATTACCATCCGGAAACGGAGAAAGGAAAGAGAATTAATTATGTATTGCATGGAAATCATCATGAATATCCAAGAGATAAAGAAAGGTTATTTATGCCCGCGGCGCCGAGTTTGATTATTGCTTCTATGTTTTTCTTTTTATTTTATTTGATTATGGGTCAAAACGTATTTGCATTCTTTCCGGGTTTTATGCTTGGCTATTTAATTTATGGAACAATGCATTTTGCCATACATGCGTGGAATCCTCCTTTTAAATGGATGAAAGGGTTGTGGAGAAACCACCATCTTCATCATTATAAGCACAACGATATGGGTTTTGGTGTGAGCAGTACCGTTTGGGATCATGTTTTTGGAACCATGTTCGATCTTAAAAAAGAAAAAGAAGATAAGGAGAAAGTAAAAGAATTAATGTTTACGAAGAAATCAGCATAATTACCATCGTTCTTCTTCAGATGCATTATCAGTTTCCTGTTTGCTGTCTTCTCTGCTTTTTATTTTTTCCAGCTGCCTCTGTATGAATAGGGCAGCAATTATTTTACCCGCATCTTCCTTTTTATTTTCTGCCAAAAGCTTGTTTAGTTTTGTTTCATTTATATCTGCCTGGTAAAGAATATAAATGAGTTTATTAAAATCATGTACAATGAGGTAATTTATTTTTTCTGTGAGAAAATTTACAAAATTACTTTCTATTGCTTCTAAACTGAAGGACTGGTTTACAACCTGTACAATTTCATTTTTCATACTTAAAATTTTTCTAACACACCCAATGCAAAAAGTGCAAAATCATATTTTGCAGGGTCATTTTTGTCGAGTGTTTTCATGGCTTCTGTAAGCTCCACGGCTGCAAGCCAATCAGTAGGTTTTCTTGTTAAAAGATTGAAGTGTCTGGCTACCCTGGCCACATGCAGGTCTAAAGGTATTACTAATTGAGATGGAGAAATATTTTTCCATAAGCCAAAATCTACTCCTTTATTGTCATTTCTTACCATCCACCTCAAATACATATTTAACCTTTTACAACTGGCTTTTTTTGCTGGCGATGCAATGTGTTTAAGCGTACGTTTTGGAACACAATCAAGCGAGAAAAAATAATCATAAAAGCCATTCAATCCATTCTCAATATTTGTATCTCCTTTGTTGGTAGATTTTGTAAATGCAGATTCAAGTGATTCATTTTTGCTGTAATGATGTTGAAAGAAATCTACAAAATAAAGGAGGTCTGTGGGATTAAAAGTTCGGTGTTTAAAGTTTAATAGTTTTTTTAGATCCGTGCTAGTGTGGTGTAGACAAAATTGATGAGGCGCATTGTCCATCAACTGCATGAGTTCTTTGCTTTTATTGATAATGGTAGTTCTGTTGCCCCAGGCAAATATTGCAGCGAAAAAGCCAGCTATTTCTATATCTTGTTTTTTTGTAAACAGATGTGGAATACAAATAGGATCGGGTTCAATAAAAAAAGGTTGATTATATTCATCTACCTTTTTATTAAGAAAATCTTTAAGTTTTTTATTGATCACTTTTTTATTAATCAGTCTTAGCTTTTAGGCTATTTTAATTTTTTTTTAATAAACGCATCACTTTTTTTTATATGCACTACACCAATAATTATTACCTCGTAATTTGGACTTAAATAGTAAAATACTTTATAGGGAAATTTCGAAATTTCAATACCTCTTACATTCTTTTTTATTAAAGTATAAATTTCAGGGTTTTGTTTTAATTTCTCAATCGAAACTTCGAAATTGTTAATGAGTCTTACTCCTATGGCTTTGTCTTTTTTATTATACCATTCTATTGCAGCTTTCAAATCACTTAAAGCAGTTTTGGTAATTACAAGTTCATATACCATACTCCTTCTTTATTTGTTCTCTTGCATCTTCCCATTTCAGAATATCTTTTGGGTTATTTAAATGTTCTAGTAAACGAATTTCAGCTAAGATTTTTTCTTCCTCAGTAATTGGTAAATCTTCATCTTCAATACTCTCCCATAATGCTACTGCAATATCATAACGCTCAATGACAGGTAGTTTAAGTAATTCTTCTGTATTATAAGACATAACTTTATTTTTTGTATATTAAAAATACTAAAATTAATTTGCTCTGGTAAATTTGCAATAGTTTTTTAAAAGAATTTAAAATCAATTACTTAGACATTTTACCCAATTGCCATCTTTAAATCTTCTACTAAATCTTCTGCATCTTCAATGCCTACACTTAGTCTTATTAGGCCATCTGCCAAGCCGTTTTTAATTCTTTCTTCTCTTGGTATGCTTGCGTGCGTCATACTGGCAGGATGATTTATTAGCGATTCTACCCCACCCAAGCTTTCTGCCAAGGCAAACAATTTGGTAGAAGTAAGCACTTTATTTGCGGCTGCTATGCTGTCATCTTTTAAAACAAAACTCATCATACCACCAAAACCACGCATTTGAGTTTTCGCTATTTCATAATTATGATGGTCCTCAAAACCACACCAGTAAACTCTTTCTACCTTAGGGTGATTGCGTAAAAAATTTGCTACAATGATACCGTTTTCGCAATGCGCTTTCATGCGCACATGTAAGGTTTTTATCCCTCTCAAAACCAAAAAACAATCCATTGGACCAGGTACTGCACCGCAACTTTTTTGTATAAAATACAATTGATCTCTCAAGGCATCATCATTCATTATTAATGCCCCCTGTATTACATCGCTGTGCCCACCAAGGTACTTTGTGGCAGAATGCATCACTATATCTGCACCAAGGTCTAAAGGGTTTTGCAGGTAAGGCGATGCAAAAGTATTGTCTACACACAACCATGCACCACACGCTTTAGATATTGCTGCAACTGCTTTTATATCTGTAATATTCATCAATGGATTGGTAGGAGTTTCAATCCATATTAATTTTGTTTTAGGTGTTACTACCTTTTGAATATTACTAATATCTGTCGTATCTACATAAATAAATTTGATACCGTATTTTTCAAATATTTTAGTAAATAATCTGTATGTGCCACCGTACATATCATTGGCACAAATAACTTCATCGCCGGGGTTTAGCAATTTTATAACCGCATCTGTAGCAGCAACACCGCTTCCAAACGCAAGCCCATGTTTTCCATTTTCAATGGTAGCCAATGCATCTTCCAGGGCTTTCCTTGTTGGGTTTTGGCTGCGTGCATATTCAAACCCTTTATTTACGCCGGGCGCTTCCTGTACATAAGTGCTTGTCTGGTAAATAGGAGTCATTATTGCACCTGTACTCGGATCGGGTACTGTACCGGCATGTATAAATTTTGTACCTAATTTGTGCGAATTGTTACTCATATTTTCTAAATTATTGTGTTGCAAAATTAACCCAAAAAATGTGGTTGAGGCCAAAATAATAAAGCCTGCAGCTATAAAATACTCATAAAATAGTGGCAAGGTTTAAAAACCTCCAATCTATATTTTCGGGTTCATGCGCATGTTTGGGTTCTACTTTCTTACTAAGTACAGAAGGACTTAGGATATGTTCCCGCACCAGTTTTTGTTTTGAATGAAAAATCATATCCTGGATACTCTTATTTTCAAGCCATAATTTTTGTGGCGTTTCAAAGCCTATTTTAGTGGTATTCCATAAAATTTTATGAGGAATTTTTTCTGCCATTGTTTTTCTGAGAATAGACTTTGTAAAGCCATCTTTTATTTTAAATGCAGATGGCAGCGAAAAAATAAAACTTACAAGTTCAAAATTTAGAAATGGCAACCTTACTTCTGTGCCATGTGCCATACTGTTTCGGTCTGCATAGCGGAGCAGTTCTTCCAGGCCATGTTGCATGGTATTGTAGTATAGTATATCATTCAATTTTGTAACAACAGGTTTGTAAATACCCAGCCATTCTTTTCCCTTTATTTTTTGTAAAAGTTCACTACTTATAAACTGGCTGTCAATTATTTTATTGTAAGCTCGCTTTTCCAGCGCCAAAGCAGTATGTGCCGGTAAATAGGATGCTGCAATATTTTTTAGATTCCATTTTAAAGGCGTATTGTTTTTTTCAAATAATTGCCTTTCTTTTTTTAACTCCTTAAATTTTGCTTTGCTGCTTAATTCTTGTAAATACCAATGTAAATATTTAGTGTAACCTGCCAGTGTTTCATCGGCACCCTGCCCATCTAGCAAAACCTTAATATTATTGGCAGCAGCAAGTTCATACACTTTGTATTGTGCATAAATACTCGATGATGGAAATGGTTCTTCCTGGTGGTAACAAAGTTTATCAAAATCCTTTAAAAGCCCTTCTGCCGTTGGTGTTACAGTGTTGCTGTGTAAGTTAAATTGGTTGCATAATTCTTTTATAAAAATGCCCTCATCTTTATCAAAACCTGGGAACACAGCAGAAAAAGTTTTAAAATTACTTTTCTTAATTTGAGCATGCTGTTGTATGAAATAGGCAATAGTAGAACTGTCGATACCGCCACTTAAACTGGACCCAACTGGCACATCACTTTTTAATCGTCTTGTTATAGATTTTTCTAACAGAAACGCTAATTTTTCTATAGCCTCGTCTTCCTGTATTTTAATACTGTTTTCCTTATTAATATCTCTGTACTTAATAAGTGTAAACTGCATTGTGCGTAAGCAAAGAGAACCGGTATGAGCAGGCGGTAACGAGAAAATATTTTTATAAAAAGTCTGAGATTTATTTGCAGCATTTTGCACCTGCCCTATGGCCAGATAATTGGCTATCATTTTTTCATCAGCCGTTTTAAAAATACCTATTGCCCATAAAGCTTTCATTTCGCTTGCAAAAGCAAATGCATCATTATCTAAAAAATAATAAAAAGGTTTTTCTCCAAAAATATCCCTTGCACAAAAAAGCGATTGTAATTGTTCATCCCAAATTGCAAAGGAAAACATACCATCAAAATATTTTACACAATCATTTTTATAAAAATCAAAGGCTGCGAGTATGACTTCTGTATCGCTTTGTGTGTTAAAATGATAACCTGCCTTTTGAAGGTCTGACCGAATTTCTTTGTAGTTGTAAATTTCGCCATTGTAAACAATGCTGTATCTTTTTAAATAGTGCATTGGCTGGGCAGCAGCATCTGATAGGTCGATAATAGCAAGCCTTCTATGAGATAATCCTGCAGTGTTTTCATCGTTTATCCACAAGCCCTCGCCATCTGGCCCACGATGTTTGAGGGCATCTGACATTGTTTTTAGCGAGCGTGCATTTACCGGCACTTTATTGGGAGAAATGATACCTGATATTCCACACATGCTGTAAATATAAATACTATGTACCAAATTGTGCCCCTCAGCCTACTTTACAAAGTAATAAAATCGGAGAGAGATTTTACTTTCCTTTTGAAAATATGATGGGTAAAACCGATTTCACATTATCCCAAGCCATTATTAAATTAGCGCCGGTTGGGGTGTCTTCAAATAACATGGTAAAATCTTCTATTGGCGGTTCCTGTTTTGTTACTGGTATATCAGTTTTAAAAACATCTTTGCTTTCATTGATGTGGAGGCCCCAGGTACTTAGGTTACTGTTAAAAATGATTGTCCAGCGATCTGCATGTGGAATACAGTATAAAACATAAGTACCCTTTAAAATATTTTGTCCGGCGATATTGACATTTTCAAAAAACTGAATTTCTGTAGCTTCATTTGCTCCAAGCCTCCATGGTACATTGTAAGCGCAAAGATTGTCTTTCGATTCGCCAAAAAGTGCTCTGCCTTTTTTGTGAGGTCGGCTATAAGTTAATTTAGCAATCAACTTTAATGAGTCGTTGCCTTTCATTTTTTCTATTGGGTAATTTGCAGGGCACCAGCTCAAATCAAGAGGGGACTGGTCCATCTTTACATACGGGTTTGTGGAGTTTGTAATAGAATCTATTGAAGCGTCTGCTGTGTTTTCTTTTTTAGCAACCGTCGTACACGACAAAATAAACAAGGTAAAAAAAACAGATAATCTGGTTAGAGAACGATTCATATAATTACATTGATATTGGCAAAGTTATTTTAATGTTATCCCAGCCTGCATTTATAGCAAAGCCATCTTTTGCTTTTTCAAAGTAAATAAAAAAGGCTTCGGCAATTTCTGTTGTAACCTGTACAGGCACATCTACTCTTACAACATCTTTGCTTAATTCGTATTTAAAAGAACCCCAACTGTTTAAATCTTTATTGATGATGATGGTCCATTTATCCTGTGCAGGAATAGCAAAAATGGAATACTTTCCTTTTTTGATTTTGATTTTATTAATCGTTACATCTTTAAAAAATTCAATTTCTGTATTTTCATTTGCACCAAATCTCCATACTTTATTATAATCTACGAGGTCGCCAAAAATAACCCTATTGTTTTTTACTGGCCTGCTATATAAAATCCTTGCTGCAATTGGCTCCTGTGCTTTGTCCTGTATTTTTAATAATGGATAATTTACAGGGTAAGTGCTCATATCTAAAGGAGATTTATCTATTGCAGGAATCGTAGACTGCCCCATAGAACCAAGTGCAAAAAATAAACTACCAATAAAAATCAATGTGATTCTTTTCATAAAACAATTTTTTCAAAGATAATTTAATCAACCATTTAATAATTCTGTTGCTTTATGAGCGGCAAAAACTTTAACATCGGGAAAGAAAATATTGTACCAATAACCAAAGGCGTCTTTATTGTTCAAAAATATTTGATCTGCTGTGTCCGTCTCCGTTATATATTTTGCTCTTCTGGCAAGACCGCCAAAACTTTTTTGCATACCCTCGTTAAAACGGTAATTATAAAGCCAGTCGTGTTGTTTCATATGAGGGAAAACAGCAGCAAATTTTTCAGGAAATACTGCAGAGGTCTCGTCGAGCAACGCATAAGTATTAGTGGTAAATGATTTTAAATGGTGAGGTGTTTCAAATTCGTTTTGGTCATTGGCCAAAAAATAATCATACACTACATCTGCAAAAGCACCTGCATAGAGCCTGTATGCCGGTTTAAAATATGTCTTTATTTCATGTGTTGCAGGGTGCGTATCTGTAAAATCATCTATAGCCCTGTGCAGCCTTATGCCTGCCTGTATCTCTTTAACAAAGGTATATTGCTGTTTCCCTTTTACATAATCACTTATCATATTGCCCACCAGCAAATCAGTATTATTAAATGATAAATACGCATGGGCAAGGTAATTCATGGCTTAATTTAATTTTTATTTACAAATGCAGCAATTAAGTCAACAAGGCCTGGCATAAGGGGCAAGGTTTCATTTGTGTAAGTTGCTAAATTCTTTGTTCTGTCCTGCGGCGCTTCTTTTAAAATATGGTTCATCCCGGTAATAATTTCAATTTTTGCAGTCGGTTTACAGGCTTTCAGCATTTCTGCTTCTTTAACTTCCACCTGAATGTCAGTAGTGCCTTGCAAAATAAGGATCGGGATAGTAAGTTTTTTTATTTCTACACAAGGGTCATGCAACATCCATGATAAAATATAGGGTTGTACAGACGGACGGAAAATAGAAAGTAAATAAGGGGGAACGACATCAAGTTTCTGTCCATTTTTCATTCTTGTAAAAAGAGAATCTACCACAACAGCGGCCTGTGGTAATTGTTGCGCATATTGCCAGGTAATTATTTTGTCAATGCTTTCCCCTGCCCCTGCAATAGATATGTAACCATTTACTTTTTCTTTTTGTGCAGCCAACATTCCCACCAAAGAGCCTTCGCTGTGCCCCGCTATAAATATTTTGCCAATGCGTTTGTCTTTCTTTATAAAACTCACCCATCCTGCAAGGTCATCCGCATAATCATCAAATCGCAGGGTTGCTTCGCTTTTGATGGCTGCAGCACTTTTTGCAATACCTCGTTTATCAATAAGCAATGTGGCGATATTTCTTTTGGAAAGTTCCTCAGCAATCAGCCTGTAGCAGTTTGCCTTTAAAGCATTACCACTATTACCGTTGCGGTCTGTAGCGCCGCTGCCCGCCTGTATTACCACAAGTTTAAAAATTTTTCCCGATTGAGGCAACAGTAATGTACCTGCTAAATCGCCGGAAGAAGTGCTGTAGATTTTTTCTTCTGTTTTAAACTGGGCAGAAGAAATAATATATAGAACACTAAAAAGTAGGGTGAGTAGGTGGCGCATTTTTTTGTAAAGATAAGGTTTGAAATTGCCTGTGTATTTAAATGAGATATTAATTGGAGGTATTTAAGAAGGAATAGCATGTTCAACTGTAGTATTGTTTTATATTTGCAGATATATATTTTACAAAGCGAATTTATGACAACAGAAAAAGTGAACCTGCGTTACGGAATTTTAATTGCATTAATCGTACTTGCAGCTTTTAGCAGGATTATTCCACACACTTTTAATTTTTCACCGTTGGGTGCAATTGGTATTTTTGGCGCAGCACATTTTAGTAAAAAATGGATTGCGCTTTTTATTCCCCTTGCGGCAACCTGGGTAAGCGATTTGTTTATAAACAATGTTATCTATGCAAAATATTACCCCACTTTTACATGGTTTGCAGAAGGTTTTTATTGGCAGTATTCAGCCTATGTATTAATTGTAATAGCAGGCTTTTTTATAATGAAAAAAATAAATACCAAAACGGTTTTAATTGGTGCACTTGCATCCTCTATAATATTTTTTCTTGTAAGTAATTTTGGTTGCTGGCCAGGTAGTACTTACCCACAAAACTTTGGTGGCCTTATGCAATGTTATGCAGCTGGATTACCTTTTGTAAAAGGCACTTTAATGGGTGATTTATTTTATTGTGCCGTTTTATTTGGTGGCTTTGCGCTCGTACAAAAGCAAGTGCCGGCGTTACGCACCGCCAATGCCTAAGCACGAAGAAAAATACTGTCCAAAATGCAACCAGTTATTTGTTTGTAAGGTAGGAGATATTGCCAATTGCCAATGCAATACAATTGTATTGACGGAGGCCACCCAGGAGTTTTTAGCCAAAACAAATTTTGATTGTCTGTGCGTTAATTGTCTCCAACAAATTAACAAAACCACAGCCTTATCTAGTGCCTATCTTTTCCCTACACAAAAAGAAATGTTTGTAGAAGGTCTCCATTACTACATTGAAAATAACAATTGGGTATTCACAGAAATGTACCATATGCTTAGAGGGTATTGCTGCCAAAGCGGTTGCAGACATTGTGTATATGGGTTTAAGAAGAATTGAGTTAGGGGTTGCGGGTTTGGAGTTGCTAATTGCGAACTGGGTATAAATGAATTTTACATTTTAAGTATGAGTATAAATTTAGAAGAACAGATAAAACTGAGTGAAACACGCATTTTTAAAGCGGTATTTCCAAATACGACAAACCATTACGATACACTATTTGGTGGTACTGCCATGCATTTAATGGATGAAGTGGCGTTTATAACTGCTACCCGTTTTACAAGAAAAAGATGTGTTACCGTTTCCAGCGACAGAATAGATTTTAAAATGCCGATACCTGCAGGTACAATTATAGAATTGGTGGGAAAGGTTTCTAAAATTGGAACTACCAGTTTAGATGTAAAAGTGGAAATTTATATTGAGCAGATGTATGAAGATAAAAGAGAGAAAGCCATAACGGGCTCGTTTACTTTTGTGGCAATTGACGAAAATAAAAAGCCTACAAAAATATTATCCTAGGTTTCTGTAAAAAGTTAAAATCTGCCTGTCCGGTAGGCAGGAATGATTTTCTGCTGAAGAGCTACAGGATAGCAGTAGAAAGCCCACAGTGGAGCAAAGCGAAACGAGGACTTGTAAAGTACCTGCCGGCCGGCAGATAGCCCGAACCAATGTTGCCAAAAATAATTAGTCCACTGCACTCAACTGCTTTACTTTCTCCTTTTTTTACTGAGTTAAACTGGGCAAAAGAAGTTATTTTTGCCACGAAAATTTTATAACATTAAACGAATAATATGAGCAAAGGTCCGGTATCAAATTTTATTGAACATCATTACAGGCATTTTAATGCAGCTGCATTAATGGATGCTGCAAAAGGTTATGTAACACATTTGGAAGAGGGTGGTAAAATGATGATAACCCTTGCCGGTGCTATGAGTACGGCT
Organism: Ferruginibacter sp.; assembly: GCA_040400515.1. Classification (GTDB taxonomy): domain Bacteria; phylum Bacteroidota; class Bacteroidia; order Chitinophagales; family Chitinophagaceae; genus Ferruginibacter. Next base: position 32,915 of record JBBAQB010000011.1, read on the forward strand.
GAGCTCGGGCTTAGTCTGGCAGAAATGATACGCCAGGATAAGGTGGCCATTATTAGTTGTACTGGTGCAAACTTAGAAGAAGATGTAATGAATTTGGTGGCGCACTCACACTACAAGCGTGTGCCTAATTACAGGGATTTGAGCCCGCAAGATGAGTGGGATTTGTTGGAAAATCATTACAACCGTGTTACTGATACCTGCATACCTGAGGAAGAGGCTTTTAGAAGATTACAAAAGCACATTGAAAAAATATGGAAAGATGCAGAGGTAGCTGGTGAAAGATATTTTCCGCATGAGTACATGTATAAAATGTTGTTGAGCGGTGTGCTGGAACAGTATTACGAAATTGACCCAAAGAACAGCTGGATGCTTGCTGCGGCGGAAAAAAACATTCCGATTGTTGTACCAGGTTGGGAAGACAGTACCATGGGAAATATTTTTGCTTCCTATATTATTAAAAATGAATTGAAAGCAACGACCATGAAGAGTGGTATTGAATACATGGTGTGGTTAGCCGAATGGTACCGCAATAATTCAAGCGGAAAGGGTGTGGGTTTCTTTCAGATAGGTGGCGGTATTGCCGGTGATTTTCCTATTTGTGTAGTGCCGATGATGTACCAGGATCTGGAATGGCATGATGTACCTTTCTGGAATTATTTCTGCCAAATTTCTGACTCTACCACATCTTACGGATCATATTCGGGGGCCGTGCCAAATGAAAAAATTACATGGGGCAAACTGGATATCAACACTCCCAAATTTATTGTAGAAAGTGACGCTACGATTGTAGCACCGTTGATGTTTGCTTGGATATTGGGATGGTAGGAATGAGATATGAGATGCTATTCAGGGATTTACAACAAGACAACGTACGAAGCAATGTGGATCAAGAGTATTATTTAATTCATCATTCATAATTCATCAATAAAACGCTTTGCGCCTTAGCGTCTCTGCGGTAAAAAACCAACATGGAAAAAGTAAAATTGACCGTTAACAACAACGGCTCGCTAAAAGTAGAAGGCGATTTTGAAATTGTAGATCGTAATGGAAATGTGTACGACCTTGGCGGAAGAACCGTTTTAGGAATCTGCCGATGCGGGCTATCTAAAAACAAGCCTTTTTGCGATGGTGCTCACAATGGACATTTTGAGCACGAGGCTGTAGCATTTGCATTGCCGCCAAAGAAAACAACATAACTAAATATTTTCAAGAAGTTCAAATTGGGCATTCCTCAATTTGACTTCTTGAATTGTTAAAATAGGTACTGGTAAACTTCTTCTACTTTGCCAAGCGTCACCACTTCAATACCAAATTTTAGTTTGCCCAAACTCTTTGCGTTGTATTTTGAAATAATAATTTTTTCAAAGCCCAGTTTTTCAGCTTCTGCTATTCTTTGTTCGATTCTGTTTACCGCTCTTATTTCTCCTGAAAGCCCAACTTCTCCAGCAAAACATACTTTTTGCGGTAGCGGTACATCTTCGTAGCTGCTCAATAAGGCACAAACTATAGCAAGGTCAATACTAGGATCTTCCACCTTAATACCGCCGGCAATATTTATAAATACATCTTTTACTCCGAAATGAAAACCACCACGCTTTTCCAATACAGCTAACAGAAGTTGTAAACGCCTGAGGTCGAAGCCACTAACTGTTCTTTGCGGGGTTCCATACACACTTTGTGTCACCAATGCTTGGGTTTCTATTAAAAGTGGGCGCATTCCTTCAATGGTGGCGGCAATGGCAATTCCACTTAATTCGTCTTCTTTTTGGGTAATTAAAATTTCTGAGGGGTTTAAAACGGGTTTCATTCCTTCACCTGTCATCTCATAAATGCCCAATTCTGATGTGCTGCCAAACCTGTTTTTTAGTGTTCTCAAAATGCGATATGCATAATGTCTGTCCCCTTCAAATTGTAAAACAGTATCAACCATGTGCTCTAAAATTTTCGGGCCTGCAATGGTTCCATCTTTTGTAATGTGACCAATTAAAAAAACTGGTGTGTTGGTTTCTTTTGCATAGCGTTGAAGTTCTGCCGCACATTCTCTTATTTGAGAAATACTTCCCGGACCAGATTCTACAAACGGTGATTGTAATGTTTGAATAGAATCTACAATCACAAGTTCTGGTTGTAATTTTTTTATTTCTTTAAAAATAGTTTGGGTGTTTGTTTCGGTAAGTAAATAAAAATTATCGCTTTGTGTTCCTACTCTGTCAGCACGCATTTTTATTTGTTGCTCACTTTCTTCGCCACTAATATAAAGTGTGCGCACGTTTGTAAGTTGTAAACCAATTTGTAAAAATAAAGTTGACTTTCCAATTCCAGGTTCACCGGCAACAAGTACAATACTTCCCGCAACAATACCACCACCAAGTACCCGATTTAATTCACCATCGCTGGAAAAAATTCTTTTTTCTTCTCCACTAACAACATCGTTTATAGAAATTGTTTTTAAACCCTTAGTGCCGCTAAAGTCACGCCAGTCCTCTTTTACAGCTTTATCTGTTCCTTTTACAATTACTTCTTCAACAAAAGTGTTCCACTCATTACAACCCGGGCATTTACCGACCCACTTCGCACTTTCCTGTCCACAGTTTTGGCAAAAAAATGTTGATTTCGTTTTACTCATAAAATAAAATTACGGAGAAGCTTTGTAGAATGCTGAATTGATTTGTTCTATATTTTTTTAATCACCATCGTTGGTGTGTCCGTTTGTGCGAAGGCGGATCACTCACTTCAGGGTCATACCCTTTTTCATCTTTTGTTATGCATTTTTTAAAATAGCTTTTGCACAAGTGGTTTTATTATTCGTAACATCAAAACTATTTTGCTATGAGTAAAATTATTTTTGTTTGAGTAAAATTTTTTTTATTTTTTTAAATAATTTTCATGTCATTTTGTTCTAAAAATTAAGTGTCAATAAAAAATTATGGTTGTTACAAACTGAATAAAAATGATAGCAGAAAATAAATTGATGAAAAAAATTTTTAAAAAATAAATTTTAAAAAAATAAAAAATACTTCGTTTTTAATTTAAAAAGACTAAACTAAATAGGTTCACTTCTTCAAATAAATTTTCATTTTAAATCTTTATTAAATAGAAAAAGAGCCATCATTTCTGACAGCTCTTTTACTTACTAACCCATTAAATTCTATTGCTAAATTACACATTCACCTCAAAACAAAAAATATTTTTTGAAGTTATCAATTTAATAATATGGATACCTAATAGGTCTTTAGCTTTTCATTGTGTTGATTTTCAAGTGATTAATTAATAATTTATGGATATTTATTACTTAAAGAATATTATTATTTAAAATATGTTACTTAAAATTTGATTTATATTATAAACTACTCTACGTTTGTATAAATTATGATCAAAATGAAATGTTTACTCACACTTTTTACTTGTTTGCTCAGTTTATTTGCCGCAGCACAGGTGACAATTTCAGGGAAAGTAACCGACAATAAAAACCTGCCAATTAAGGGGGTAAGCATTACAATTATTGATTCTTACGATGGAAGTACAACTGACTCATTGGGTAATTTTACCTTTTCAACTACGGAAAATGGAAGTAAAATTTTGAATGCCACAATGGCAGGATATTCAGTATTCAATTCAAAAATTGAAATTGCAAATAGTGCCATTAGCATAAATATTACGATTAAAGAACTCATAACAGAATTAAATGCTGTTACAATTACGGCAGGTTCGTTTGAGGCTAGCGACAAGAAAAAGGGAACGGTGCTTACCTCTTTAGATGTGGTAACTACAGCTGGAAGCCAGGGTGAAATTACTGGGGCTCTCAAAACGTTGCCAGGAACGCAGCAAGTTGGCGAAAGCGAAGGTTTATTTGTGAGAGGTGGTTCAGCTACAGAAAGTAAGATTTTTATAGATGGAAGCCTTGTAAATAATTTTTTCTACAGCAGTTTGCCTGGTTTAGCCACTCGTGGCAGGTTTAATCCCTTTCTTTTTAAAGGAACTGTTTTTTCAACTGGAGGTTATTCGGCTTTATATGGGCAGGCTTTATCTGCCGCTTTAATACTTGAAAGTGCAGATTTGCCGGAGAGAACGGAAGCCGATCTTAGCTTATCAGCCATTGGCGTAGGTGGTGGCATACAAAAATTAGCAAAAAACAAAAAAGCGGCTTGGGGTGTTTCGTATAGTTATACCAACCTTGCCTTGGCTTTTGCAGTAATAAAGCAAAAGGTAGATTTTTTTAAAACCCCGGTTTATCACCAGGGCGACGCCAACTTTAGAATTAAGACTAAAAAAGGCGGCTTTATTAAATACTATGGTTATGCAAGCTGGAACGAAACGGGTATTCGCAATCCCGATATCGATTCTGTGAAACTTAAAAATGCTTTTAATATTGAGAATTTAAATACGTTTCAAAATATAAGCTGGAGAGAGAATATTGGCAATGGATGGAAAGCAAATACTGCTTTAAGTTTTAGTACCAATAAAGATGATATTGAAAATGAATTGCTCAATAGTGATAACCAAAAGCAACAGTTCTTTTCCCCTTCAGGTTATGCAGGTAAAAACTTTTCTTTGGTTAACAAAGCACAATATGCGCAGGCAAAAGTTATATTGGAAAAGCGATTAAAAGGTATCAATACAATACGTTTTGGATCTGATTATTTTTACAGCAAAGAAAAAATAATCTACACATTATTTGATGGTACAAAGTTTACAGATGTTGTAAACGATAATTTATATGCAGCTTTCGCTGAAACTGATTTTTACATAACAAAAGATCTAGCATTGAAAGCAGGTAGTAGGTTGGAGCACTCAGAGCAGATAGGAAAGTGGAATATTGCACCCCGTGCCTCTGTTGCCTATAAGTTTAAAGACAAAAGCCAGCTCTCTTTTGCTTATGGTATTTTTTATCAAAACCCAGAAAGAAGATTCTTACCTGTTTTAAACAGCAATGTTGGTTACTCAAAAGCAACCCATTACATTTTACAGTACCAGGTTGCAAAAAACAGCAGAATTTTTAGAACAGAAATGTTTTACAAAAATTACGATGCATTATACAAAACGGCGGTTAATAATTTTGGTAGAGAAGTAGCGGCTAACAGCGATGGCTTTGGATATGCTAAAGGTCTAGAAATTTTTTGGAGAGATAAGACCACCATAAAAAATCTGGACTACTGGGTGTCATATTCTTATCTCGATACAAAGAGGGACTATCTTAATTACCCGGGTTCTTTAACACCTTCATTTGCAGCAAACCATACAGCATCATTTGTAGCAAAAAAGTTTGTAACGCCATGGAAAACGGGTTTTAATATAAGCTACAGTTTTGCAAGCGGTCGCCCTTATTATAATCTCCGCTACGATAATAGCCAAAGTAAATACATCATTAAAGAAGAGGGCAAAACCATTAATTACAACAGCCTCAGCTTTAGCATGAATTATTTGCCAAATATTGGCAAAACGAATAAAAAAACTTTTATAGTGTGGGTACTCTCTTTAACGAATGTACTTGGGCAGCAGCAAATATTTAATTATAATTTCTCTTCTATCAACAACAATAAAGTCGCTGTAATTCCCCCATCAAAAAGGTTTTTATACATAGGTTGTTTCTTAAGTTTTGGTATTGACAGAACACAGGATGCAATTAATAACAATTTATAATAGGTGGAGATTTAAAAAATAAAAAGTAAATAATTTAAGTCAGAGATGTGGAATAAAATAAAAAATCTAAACGTAAATAATCATTAATAAGATAAACTTCAAAAAAACTAATTATGAAAAAAATAGTCATTTTTATTTTAATCAGCATCGTATCTCTTCCATCATTTGCACAAAATGAAAAGTATGTAAACGCCATGAAAAAGAATATTACCCTGTTAGATTCTGGGTTTGCAAAACCGGATCTATTTCTTAGTCTCGCCAATAGTTTTGAGAGAATAGGAACATCAGAGAAAAAGGAATGGCTTCCATTTTATTATTCGGCTTACTGTAGGGTAAATTATGCATTTATGCAAAAAGACGCTTCAGGCAACGATCCGATAGCAGAAAAGGCAACAGCATTAATAAATATTGCAGATTCTTTGCAACCAAACAACTCGGAAATTAGCTGCCTAAAGAGTATGATTGCCAGTGTACAAATGATGGTTAACCCACAGCTACGTTTTATGCAGTATGGTCCGATTTCTCAAAAGGAAATGGGTATAGCTATGCAGCAAGATTCTTTAAACCCACGCCCATACATGCTTAAAGGCCAAAGTTTAAAGTATACACCTGAGCAGTTCGGTGGTGGTTGCAAAAAGGCGGTTGTAGAATTAACTACAGCGCAAGAAAAATATACTTCATTTAAACCAGCATCAGATATTAGTCCAAACTGGGGAAAATCGATTACCGAAATGATGATTAAGGAATGCAGCCAAACCAAATAGAACATTATGCAAGAAGAAAATTTTTCCGAAAAAGATAGTTTAAAACTTATCAATGAAATGATAAGTAAAGCAAAAAAAAGTTACACAACCAAAGGTATTGCATCAATGGTTTGGGGATTATTAATAACATTTTGTGGCGTGGTGAACTGGGTAGAAATACATTTCAATAAAGACTTTGGAGATGTGTGGCTGCTAACATTGATAGCACTTATACCGCAGATTTATTTTTCTATAAAAGAGAAGCGAAGTAAAAATTTTATTGCTCACAATGAAATTACAACAAATTATATCTGGATAGCTTTCACCTTATCGATGTTTATAACATCTTTCTATTTCGCATATTTTATTAGAGGTAATCTTTCTCCACTAATTATGATGCTATTTGGAATCCCAACATTTATTATTGGAGGCATGTCAAATTTTAAACCAATGATTTATGGGGGAATTTTTTGTTGGGTGTTAAGCATTGTTTCTATGCACACCTCAGAGGAAATAAATGTACTACTCATGGCTGCATGTGGTTTATTTGCATGGCTCATACCAGGTATGATTTTGTGGAATAAATATAAAAAAGGAAAGGGCGCCCATGTTTAAAGACCTCGATCCTATATTACATTCTCAGTTGCGGCTTGCAGTTGTAAGCCTCCTTATTAGCGTAAAGGAAGCAGAGTTTACTTTTTTAAAAGAAAAGACAAATGCAACTGCCGGCAACATTAGTGTGCAGATAAATAAATTAAAAGATGCAGGTTATGTAGGTGTTACCAAGCAGTTTAAAGATAATTATCCCCTAACGGTTTGTAAAATAACTCCCAAAGGTGTGTTGGCCTTTGAAGAATATGTAAAAGCTTTGCGCAGTTATATGCCTGAAAATAGAAAATAAAAAAGTGCCGCTGTTAGGGAAGCGGCACCTGAGGTAAATTCATAGAAAAAAACTGATACTATGAATTTGTGTAGAATACTATTTAAAAAATACAAATTTTGTTGAAAAGGTTTTCTTTTTTACAGTCAACGTAACTGTATAAATATTTTCCTTTAAATCTAAGGCTTCGTCTAAACACACAGCATTTAACCCTTTATTAATTTCACATTTAAATGTTTTAACCTTATTACCATGTTCATCAATAATGACAACATTGTGTTGTTTCTTATTTGAATTGAATAGAATTTCTAGGGTAGAGGTTGTTGCAATAGATACATTCTTAATTTTATCTTCTTGGGTCGCTGCAGGAGCAGTTGATCCAAAAACAGAACTGAATAATATTAAAATAAGTAACCTCATGGTATGCTCAATATTTCTAATTTGAGGCTTATCACAGAAAAATTGAAGTTGTAGTTGGGAAAGTCAGGATAAATAACAATCATTTAACCTACTGTTTTAAATGTAAGATTATTTCTTTTATCGATACGTTTTTGTACGAATATATTTTAAAAACATTTTCTATTCTGTTTTTCTAGGGTAATTTTGCAAAATGAATGTGATTTTGCAGGTAAATGAATTATCAAAAAAGTTCAATGATTTTCAGGCTGTAAAAAACCTCTCTTTTACAGTAAATGAAGGAGATGTGTACGGATTTCTTGGGCAAAATGGCGCCGGAAAATCTACTACACTTAGGATGTTACTAAAGCTTATCAAACCCTCGTCAGGAGAAATTATTTTTTCTGGCAAAAATATTAAAGAAGATGATAATGCCATGTTGAAGCAAACAGGCGCTATCATTGAAAGGCCAGATATGTATAAATATTTGTCTGCCTACGACAACCTCTACATTTTTGCAAAAATGAGTGGCATAAAAACCACCCGAAAAGTTATAATGGACCAGCTGGAAATGGTTGGCCTTGCAGATAGAGCGCAAAGCAAAGCAAAAACCTATAGTCAGGGTATGAAGCAGCGCCTCGGAATTGCTATTGCCCTTGTGCACTCTCCCAAACTTATTATTTTAGATGAGCCTACTAATGGCTTAGACCCACAAGGTATCGCTGATATGCGCAATCTAATTTTGCGGTTGTGCAGAGAAATGGGTAAAACGGTTATCGTTTCTTCCCATCTTTTAAGCGAAATTGAACTGATAGCAAACAGGATGATTATTATACACAAAGGAGAAAAGGTGGTGGAAGGAGATGTTGCAACATTGTTAGACCCTGCAGATACGGTGGTTGAAATAAACACAACAGATAACGAAGGGGCATTTTTAAAACTGCAACAAACCCGGTGGAATGAGCAGACAACCAAGACCAAGAAAAATATTAGAATTCGCACTAATAAAAATGATGTGTCGCAAATTATTAGCACACTCACAAGTGTAGGTGTAAATTTGCTTGCAGTACAACCCCGTCATTCCCTAGAAGATTATTTTTTATCACTCACAAACAACGATACACATGTGGAGCCTTTTACAAATTGAGTTATACAAAATATCTAAAAGGCCAAGAACGTACATCTCTTTTATTGCAATTGCAGGTATTGTTCTTATTATACAGGCGGCTTTTAAGGCAGACCCCGGTTACTTAAATATTTTATTGCAAAACGTAGGCGATACTTTTGAAGTAGATAAAGGCAAAGTAATAAATGGGTATTTTATGTGTTACATGATACTTAATACTTTGTTGATTCAGGTCCCAATTTTGGTAGCATTGGTTGCCGGAGATGCGATAAGCGGAGAAGCAAATATGGGAACGCTGCGTTTGTTATTAACCAAACCCATCAGCCGCACAAAAATTATCGGCGTTAAGTTTTTAGCATCTGTAATTTATACCGTTGCATTGTTGGTATTTATGGCGCTTTTGGCTTTGTTTTTAAGCATGGCAATTTTTGGTACGAATGATCTGCTTGTTTTTAGAGCAAAGGATACCGAGTCACAAATTTTACAAATTACGCAAGATGATGTGATGTGGCGCTACATTGCTGCTTTTGCATATGCCGCAGTTGCATTGACAGTTATTGCTGCACTTGCATTATTCCTATCTGTGTTTGCAGAAAATTCCATCGGGCCCATTGTTGCCACTGTTTGTATCGTTATTGTTTGTACGATTATATCAAACCTTAATATTCCCATCATTGACCGAAACGTAAAGCCGTGGCTTTTTACATCGTATCTCGTTGGTTGGAAAGGCTTTTTTTATATAGCAATAGATGAAGACAATGTACCCATAAAAGGAAGTATGGAAAACTGGCCCGCCATCAGGAACAGTCTGTTAATTCTTTTAGCACATATTGGCGTTTTATTTGGAGGATCAATTTGGTTTTTTAAACGAAAAGATATTCTTACGTAAAAACCCGCTAATATTTTTTACAAAAAATTATTGGCCAAACAAAAAACAGCAGCAAGGAGGTGCAGTGGTGGTCCCGCAGCAGTGCGGGACACGTTTTACCGTCAAATAAATATTAAACATTTCTGAATTTTTTGTTCTAAAAAATCCTTTTAAATCAGCGAGCAAAAAATTGTAAAATAAAATAGAACAAAAAAAAGCATTATTGGAATTAAAAACCTATTCTGCGAAAATCCTTTTAATCTGTGAGCAAAAAATCAAATAATAAAATAGAACAAAAAAAGTATCATTGGATTTAAAAACCTATTCAGTGAAAATCCTTTTAATCTGTGAGCAAACCAATAAAAATTATGAAAAAAACAGCAATCATATTCCTTCTTCTCTGCGGCATTAAAGCTTCTGCGCAGCAAGATATAAATGCGCTTCTTGCAAGAGCAAAAGCAACCATAGAATCTGTAAACGACTACAAAGCTACAGGGCGTATGAAAACAAATGTGGCATTTTTAAAAGTGCCCATTGCGAATGTTAGCGTTTATTTTAAAAAGCCCAACAAGCTAAAAGTAAAAAGTGAAAAAGGAATTTCATTTATACCCAAAGGGGCTGTTAGCATTAATCTTACCAATCTAACCGGTACAAATAAATTTACTGTTATAGATGCAGGTACCGATAAGATTGCCGGTAAAATAGTAAGAGTAGCAAAACTGCTGCCCGAAGATGATAACAGCGATGTGGTGTTAAGCACCGTTTACATAGATGAGGCGACAAGCCTCATTAAAAAAGCAAAAACCACTACAAAAGACAATGGCACTTACGAACTGGAAATGACTTACGGAAAGTATGCTGCTTTTGGATTGCCCGATAAAATTATCTTCTCTTTCAATGCAAAAGATTATAAACTACCCAAAGGCATCACGTTCGATTTTGATGATGGTGCCGCCCCGCCTGCAACAGATAAATTAAAAGGTAAAAAGGGTAGGGCAGAAATAACTTTTAGCAATTACGTTATAAATAAGGGTGTGGAGGATGCGCTTTTTAAGTAACTCAAGTTGTTCCTTATTCAAGCACAATCTTTTCGTCAACCACATTTCTCAACACAAAAGCACTTCTCTTTTTTAGTGGGCTTGAATGTTGGTCTTTGATCTCCTTTTTCATATTCACAATATCAACACATTTAAAAATTGCTTCTCTAAACGAAGCCTCTTCGGCTATTCCTTTGCCTGCAATGTCAAACGCAGTTCCGTGGTCAGGCGATGTGCGCACGCCTTCAATACCTGCAGTGTAGTTTATGCCCTCGCCAAAGGCCAACGACTTAAATGGAATTAAGCCTTGGTCGTGATAAAGAGCCAATACACAATCAAATTTTTCGTGGCTGCCCCTTGCAAAAAAAGCATCTGCGCTATATGGTCCAAAACAAAAAATCCCTTTTTTATTTGCTTCTTCTATAGCTGGTTTTATAACTTCTATTTCTTCTTTACCTACAAGGCCATCATCGCCGGTATGAGGGTTTAAACCCAGAACAGCAATTTTTGGCTTGTTTATTCCGAAATCTTTTTTCAGTGAATCGTTTATTATTTTAAGCTTGCCAACAATATTATCTTTGGTAATAAACTGCGCAACATCTTTTATTGCAACATGCTCTGTGAGTAATGCCACCCGCATATTATCTGCTACCATCATCATAGCTACATCTTTTACACCAAAAAGATTTTTTAAATAGGGTGTATGCCCGGTATAATTAAATGCTTCGCTTTGTATATTTTTTTTATGAATGGGTGCAGTCACAAGTCCATCAATCATGTTTTCTTTTAGAGCACCTGCTGCTGTGGTAAGACTGAGTAGTGCATATTTACCCCCCGTCTCATTTAACTGACCTGGCGTTACAGCAACATCATCTTCCCAACAATTGTACACGTTTACTAGTTTGGTATTTATTTTTGAGGCATCTTTTGCAATGTTGAAGGTGATGTTATTTTCCGGCAGTGTTTTGCGGTAAAAATTTAAGACTTTATTATTTGCAAAAACAACCAGTGTGCAAATGTCAAGCATGCGGCTGTCGCTCAATGTTTTTACAATTACCTCGGGCCCAATACCATTTATATCTCCGCAACTTATTCCTATTATTGGTTTGTTTTCTGTATTAGTCATATTATTTTTAAAAATGCGTATTTATACTTTTGAGTTACAGTCTAAACAACAGATAAAATATAGTTTTTTTCTTTTTTAGAAATGATATTAAAATTAGAAGAGCTTCTCCACAATAATTACTTTTAAAATTCGTATTAAAACAGTAACAATGAAAAGCTAAAACAAACAAGGTGTTCTTCTTTATTCTAATAAAACCAAATCAAAATTATGCGTATTTTTTGTTTATTGACAGCTTTTTGTTTTTACTCGATGTTGAGCACTGCACAGGGTACTACTGGCTTTAGTGGTACAGGTGCAAATATAAACGTAGATAATTATCAAATTTACTGGCGTATTAATCCCGATAGTGCTTTAGGCATTAAAGGAACAGTTAAAATTAAATTTAGGACAACCGCGGCTAATGTAACAAGTATAGGGTTTGATCTTAGAAACACTTTCACAGTTTCGAGTGTGATATGGAATGGTGCTGCACTTACTACAACACCTCAACCTAGTGCTGGTTTCATACTCACTATTCCTGTAAACATACCCATAATGGGTACCAGAGATTCTATAACCATCTCCTACGCAGGGGTCCCGCCACTTAATAATGGTGCACAAGAAGGTTTTACTTTTACTACTGGTGCAGGAGGTAATGTAATGTATACTTTAAGTGAATCTTATGAAGACAGAGATTGGTGGCCTTGCAAAGCGGATATGCAGGACAAAGCAGATACAATAGACATTACAGTTAATGTACCCCATAGAAACAACAACAATACTGCGGCAAATGCTACAGATACATTTTGGGTTGCGAGCAATGGTACATAAATAGATTCAACAATTGACCTATCAGGAACAAGGTTGCAAAGAAACAGAACCTTTAAATACATCAACCGTTACCCTATGACATCTTATCTTGTTTGTTTAGGTATAGCAAGATATACAAGATATTACCGAGGGACAGTGAACGTTGGAGGATTTAATACTCCAGTCGTTTATTACCTATATGCAGGTAAAACAGATTATAGCGCCATTTTAACTGCAATGGATAAAGCCACAGAACTAGTGGTTAAGTTCGGCGAAAAGTTTGGTGATTATCCTTTTCCCGATCCTTTAAAAGGCGGCAAACATGGCTATTATGAAGGTTTAAATGGAGGCGCAATGGAGCACCAGACATTTTCTGCTATGTCCACCGCTTCTCTTACTTCCACCAGCACATTAATACACGAGTTAGCGCATCAATGGTTTGGAGATAAAGTTAGTTTTGCCACATGGAACGACTTATGGTTGGCTGAATCGTTTGGTGAATACCTTCCTGCTTTAGCAGGAGAGTTGGTTACAGGAGTAACATCGGCTTATACAACAAGAAATTTAATAAAAAATAGCACTACAGATGGTGCTCTACAAAATAGAGCTACCGCATATATACCTGCCGCAGGTATTGCAAACTCTAACACTATATGGACAGGAACGGGTAGCTTAGCTTATGGACGATCAGTTTATAAAAGGGGAGCAATGATACTCGCTATGCTTAGGGCAATGAGTGGTGATACTAAGTTTTTTAACGTGCTGAAGGATTATCAAACATCTCCAAACCTTGCTTACAAATCTGCTACAAAAGATACATTAAAGAATAGGTTTGAGGATTCTCTAGGAGTAGGAATTGATCTTGACAGATTTTTTTCTTCTTATGTTGACAGTGCCGGATACCCTCATTATGATATTTTGCGCCAAGTTACCGGAGTTGACAATAAAATATTGTATCTAAGTGTTGGCTCTCAAGCAAGGAGATTGAGTTTAACGAGCCCGTTTACACCTAATGCAACGGTATCTCCCCGATTTGTTGGCCCTGTGGTTGTACATGTAAAAGGAGCATTGGCGGCAAATGATACCACTATTGTATTTTACGATTGGGGAACCGGTCAATTATCAAAAGCTGGTCATGGCATTGGCCCAAAAATAGCAGGTAATTTATTAAGCTATCAACTGTCATTTACTCCAACAACTTTTGCTTATGATGATAGTGCTCAAACAATGTCCACAGGTACCATTACAGCCTCTGGTGTTTTAGATCTAAAATTGCTTGATTTTAAAGTAAAGCAACATGCTAATTATAATGTTGCATTAGTAACATTAGATGATAACTCCTTTTATTCAGAAGTGATTGTAGAACGTTCTGCTAATGGATACAGCTTTGAAGAAATAGGAAAAATGGTTTTACAAGCAAGTATTTCAACGACAAAAAAATATTTTTTTAATGATATGGAGCCATTGGAACCGGATAATTATTACAGAGCCAAATACAAAAATGTGGAAGGGAATTATTTGTATTCTAAAATTGTAAAAGTAGGTTCAGCGAAAATTATTTCATTTAGCATAATCAATAACCCAGTGCAGGAAAGATTGCAGGTAAAAACGAGGGATGCTATCGGAAAAGATATAATTTTTACCATATTGGATGCTGCAGGCCGACAAATTAAAAGCAGTCAGGTAAAAAAAGCTTCAGCAATTACCGAAATCCCAGTTGCGGAATTGCATGCAGGATTATATATATTAAAAATTAAAACTAATAATGAAGAAATGCAAATTTTAAAATTTCTTATAGAGTAAAATAGCAATCATTTTTAAAAGCCTCTTTTCGTGAAAAAGAAGGGGCTTTTTTATTGTACTTTTGCCACATGTACAGGTTAAAAAAATCGCTGGGCCAACATTTTTTGAAAGATGAACTGATAATCAAAAAAATTGCAGCTGCACTCAACGAACATTCATTTACAAATTTATTGGAGGTCGGTCCGGGAGGAGGTGCTCTTACCAAAGAATTGATAAAAATTGAAAATATAGATTTTAAAGCCGTAGAATTGGATGATGAAAAAGTACCGCTGTTAAAAAAGTGGTATCCGGTTTTAGAAGATAAAATTATACACAAAGATTTTTTAACGATTGAAAAGCCTTTCGAAGAAAAATTTACCATTATTGGCAACTTTCCCTATAATATTTCTACTGAAATTTTATTTAAAATACTTGACTGGAAAGACGAAGTTCCAGTAATAATTGGAATGTTTCAAAAAGAAGTTGCATTAAGGGTAGCTGCTACGCCTGGCAGTAAAATTTACGGTGTAACAAGTGCATTGTTGCAACCGTTTTACGACATTGAATATTTGTTTGACGTGCCACCGGAAAGTTTTACACCGCCGCCAAAAGTAATGAGTGCAGTAATAAGGTTGACGAGAAGAAAGGAACCATTGGTTGTACATTCCGAGAAGGCTTATAAAATGTTGGTAAAAATGGCTTTTAACCAACGAAGAAAAATGCTTCGCAATGCAGTAAAACCTTTGTTTACAGAAGAATTTTTACAGGATGAAATTTTTAATAAAAGAGCAGAGGCATTAAGTATGGAAGATTTTGCAGGTCTAACTTTTAAAATGCAAGGAGGAGCCTCTCCTAACCTCCCCACAGGGGGAGGAATTATCTTAGCGGAGATAGATTCTAAATAGTGTTTTTGCACATGATAATTGCTTTAAAAACTGAATAAAGATAAAATGCACAAGAGTACAACGCCCATAAGGCCTTATTTTGCTGTTGTCTTTGTTCACTAAAAAATGACAAAAAAGCCGAAGGCTTTTAAAATATAAATTGAATATGAGTTTACAAAACGAAACGAAAGTAAGACTTGTTACCGCTGCGGCATTGTTTGATGGTCACGATGCGGCCATAAATATTATGCGCAGAATTCTCCAAAGTAAGGGAGCGGAAATTATACACCTTGGGCACAACCGAAGCGTGGCAGATATCGTAGAATGCGCCATTGAGGAAGATGTACAGGGTATCGCAATCACCAGTTACCAAGGAGGCCATGTGGAGTTTTTTAAATACATGAAAGACCTGTTGGTAGAAAACGGTTGTGGGCATATAAAAATATTCGGCGGTGGCGGTGGCACTATTTTGCCAAGCGAAATTGAAGAATTACATAACTATGGCATTACAAGAATTTATAGCCCCGATGATGGGCGTAGAATGGGATTGGAAGGGATGATACAGGATGTGATTGACAAAAGCAAAGCCGTGCTGGATGAAAAAGTTGCGCCTCAAAAGCAAAATGGCAACGGTGGAAGGTATGCGTTAGAAGAATGGAAAGATATCATTAGCATAGCCAGGAATATTACCAAAGCTGAAAATGGCGAGTCCTCTCTTGCTACCGATACATTGGAGAAAAAATCTTCGCATAATCCGGTACTCGGCATTACCGGTACAGGCGGTGCAGGAAAGTCTTCTGTAACCGATGAAATTGTTCGTCGCTTTTTAAATAATTATACAGATAAAACAATTGCAGTAATATCGGTTGACCCGAGTAAAAAGAAGACCGGTGGGGCTTTATTGGGCGATAGAATAAGAATGAATTCCATTTCATCGCCACGTGCATATATGCGCAGCCTAGCAACAAGAGAAAGTGATAAAGCGCTTAGCCAATACGTAACGGAAGCGTTACAAATTTGCAAAAATGCAGGGTTCGATTTGATCATTCTGGAAAGTGCCGGAGTTGGACAAAGTGATGCATCTATTTTAGAACATTGTGATGTAAGTATGTATGTAATGACGCCGGAATATGGTGCACCATCGCAGTTGGAAAAAATAAACATGCTGGATTATGCTGATGTAATTTGCCTCAATAAATTTGACAAAGCTGGTGCGTTGGATGCATTACATGATGTGCGCAAGCAATACAAACGCAACTACAATTTGTGGGATGCGAAGGATGAAGAATTACCTGTTGTTGGAACCATAGCAGCTCAATTTAATGATGCAGGTGTAAATAACTTATTTGATAAGCTAATAAAAGTAATTGCTGAAAAAACCGGAAACGACTTTGGCTCACATGAAGCGTTCGCAAAGAGTGGCGGTATGGATGGTTCAATTATTCCACCGAAAAGAGTGCGGTACCTGGCAGAAATTTCTGAAACTATTGCCGAGTATGATTTGTGGGTGAAAGAACAGAGTGCATTGGCTACACAGTTATACCAAATAGAAGGCGTTTTAAAAACGGTAACAAGTGCAGATACGGCTACTGAATTGAATAAGATAAAAGCCAATATCGAAGAAAGCTTAACGCCATCAAACAAAAAATTACTTGCCAACTGGAGTACACTTTTAGAAAGTTATAAGCAGGAATTTTACGAGTTTAAAGTAAGAGATAAAGTAATAAAGCAACCCCTTACTTTTTCCAGTTTATCAGGTACAAAAATTGCAAAAGTTATATTACCAAAGTACAAAGACTTAGGTGATATTTTAATCTGGCAATTGCAGGAAAATGTGCCGGGTGAATTTCCTTTTACCGCAGGTGTGTTTCCTTTAAAAAGAGAAGGTGAAGACCCAACAAGAATGTTTGCGGGTGAAGGTGGCCCTGAAAGAACCAACCGCCGTTTTCATTATGTGAGTGTGGGGCAGCCTGCAAAGCGCCTCAGTACAGCATTTGACAGTGTTACATTGTATGGCGAAGACCCTGCTCACCGTCCTGATATTTATGGCAAAGTAGGAAACAGCGGTGTAAGCATTGCAACAGTGGATGATGCAAAAAAACTGTATAGTGGTTTTGATTTGTGTGATCCAAAAACATCCGTGAGTATGACCATTAATGGTCCGGCCCCAATGCTATTGGCGTTTTTTATGAATGCTGCTATAGACCAGATGTGCGAAAAATACATCATCGAAAATAATTTAAGAGAAGATGTAAATAAAATTATTGAGGCAAAATACAATATTGGAGATTTACCAAAATATATTGGTGCAGATGGAAAAGAAGTAACCCTGGCACTGGGGAATTTTGCAGGTGCATTACCCGAAGGCAATGACGGCTTGGGTTTGCGTTTGCTCGGTTTAAGTGGACAAGATGTTTTACCTGCTGATGTGTACGCAACCATAAAAGCAAAAGCATTATCGTCTGTTCGTGGTACCGTACAGGCAGATATTTTAAAAGAAGACCAGGCCCAAAATACCTGTATTTTTTCTACAGAGTTTGCATTAAAATTAATGGGCGATGTGCAGGAATATTTTATTACGAACAAAGTTCAAAATTTTTACAGTGTAAGCATCAGCGGTTACCATATTGCTGAAGCCGGCGCCAATCCTATAACACAGCTTGCATTTACTTTAAGCAACGGTTTTACTTACGTGGAGTATTATTTGAGCCGTGGAATGAACATTGATGATTTTGCGCCAAATCTATCTTTCTTTTTTAGCAACGGAATGGATCCTGAATATGCGGTGATAGGAAGAGTGGCCCGCCGTATTTGGGCAAAGGCCATGAAGTATAAATACAAAGCAAATGACCGTAGCCAAAAATTGAAATACCATATTCAAACAAGTGGAAGAAGCCTGCATGCGCAGGAAATTGATTTCAACGATATCCGTACAACGTTACAGGCATTATATGCCATTTACGATAACTGCAATTCGCTTCACACAAATGCGTATGATGAAGCAATTACGACCCCTACAGAAGAAAGTGTTCGTCGTGCAATGGCCATACAATTAATTATAAACAGAGAGCTGGGCACTGCAAAAAATGAAAATCCCAACCAGGGTTCTTTCTTAATAGAAGAAATGACTGACCTCGTAGAACAGGCTGTACTGGCGGAGTTTGAAAGAATAACAGAACGTGGCGGTGTACTCGGTGCAATGGAAAGAATGTACCAGCGCAACAAAATACAGGAAGAAAGTTTGTATTACGAAACACTGAAACATACTGGAGAGTTTCCTATTGTTGGTGTAAATACTTTCTTAAATAAAAACGGTTCGCCTACCATTTTACCTGCAGAAGTTATACGATCTACCACCGAAGAAAAAGAATTGCAAATAACCATGCTCAATGCATTTAAAGAAAGACACAAAGAAAAAAGTGCTGTCATGTTGGTGCGTCTGCAGGAAGTTGCCATTGCCAACGGCAATCTTTTTGAAGAGTTAATGGAAACAGTAAAGCATTGTTCGCTCGGGGAGATAACAAATGCTTTGTACAGCGTGGGCGGGCAATACAGACGCAATATGTAATTCGACTTTTTAAAAGATTTGGAGCATCAGCAGGATAACTTGTATCAACATTTGCATACTGCTGTTCTCACCCCAACGACGTTCAGTCGGGCAGATGCAGTAGCCATGCACTCAAGTAGTTTTATAAAGTATCGTTTGTGTGTTCATAGTCTACTACCTTCACACGTCCCGATTTTCGGGATCAGGGCTAGGCTCATCGGTGGTAACTTTTTTCAACCTGAATTATTTATTAGGTACACAAATAGAAACGTTTTTTACCTTTCTTTTATGTACTACCGGTTTAATATTTTAAAATAAAGTGTTCAAACGAGATGCCGCAATTAGCATAATTTTAAAGCGTATTCTTTGAAAAATTTAAAAAATGAAGATATTCCACCTTTTCTTTTCAGCGACTGCTTTTTGTTTTTCCTGTACGCAAACTGTTAGGGATAAAACAGTAACTGATGGAGATGCAAAAATAAATTCAACGAGTGATGCTACAACCGGATCTCTAACCGGATGTTACCAAATGGTGATAGATGGTGATACCGCTTTTATGAAATTAAATCAAACCAACGATTCTCTGCATGGTATTTTGTTATACAAAAGAAAAGCTGGGAGTTTAGATGATGGGGAAATAAATTTAAAAGCAACAGCAGGCAGAGCAGAAGGTTTTTATACTTTTAAGAATGAAGGGAAGTATCTAGTAAGGCAGGTGGTTTTTAGAATAAAAGAAAATGCCTTGGCGGAAGGTTACGGCGATGTAAAAATGCAGAATGATACAGCACTTTTAAAATATCCTCATGCAATTAATTTTGAAGAAAAACATTCCTTTAATAAAGTAAAATGTAAATAAAATATGTGTAAAAGGTTACTTGTTAGTTATAGTGTTGTTTTGATTTGTGTGTTGAATTCCTGTGCCCCAAAGCCATACAGCGGTACCAATAAAATGTATAAAAAGCAGACGGCCGCTTTTGCAAAAAAAATAAAGCAAATGCCGGTTCTGTCCGATACTTTGAAGCCTTCTTCGTCTACCGCATACACAACCAATTTTGGCATGCGCAAGCCCAATATCGTTGTTATACATTATACAGCGCAAAACAGCTGTGAGCAAACATTAAAAACATTTACAAAACCGGCTACGCAGGTGAGTGCGCATTATGTAATTTGTAAAGATGGTACACTTCATCACATGCTGAATGACTACCTTAGGGCATGGCATGCAGGTATCGGGAAATGGGGGAATAATACAGACGTAAATTCCAGTTCTATTGGTATTGAGATAGATAATAATGCTGTTGATAGTTTTTCAACAATGCAGTTAAATACCTTGTATTCACTTTTGTCATTTCTAAAAAAAGAATATAATATTCCGGCGGCAAATTTTATTGGCCACAGCGATATTGCGCCAGGGCGTAAGATAGATCCGGGGATATTATTCCCATGGAAAGCATTGTCAGATAACGGTTTTGGATTATGGTACAACGATACCACTTCCATTGTGGTGCCTCCAGACTTTAATGTGGTGCATGCATTAAAAATTATTGGATACGATGTAAAAAATGTACAAAATGCTATTGGTTCCTTTAAATTACATTACTTAAACACAACATCGAATGCGGCGTTGACAAAAGAGGAAGAAAAAGTTTTGTACGCTGTTATGCGCAGGGTTTTAAATTAAAGATCGAGTATAAGATCTTTTAATAATTTCTCTTTGAGTATTTTTTTTATGTGCAGATTAGCAGCTGTTTGCTATCCACAAAAGTGGGCGTTTTAATAGGCACAATAGAACCTTACGTACTGGTACCTACATTTTTCTGCAGAAAATATTTACCTATATAAGGCAGTTGAGAAAATTCTTTGTGCTCTACGAGCGCAAGAAAGCGACAGTAAATAAGTAAGAGAAATGTTGAAAAAGCAAAGCTGAAATATTTATTATCATATAAGCCTGTAATACCCTTGTGAATAAAAAACAGCACGACCACAATAACAATATAGGCCACCAGTTTTTTCCACGCGTAGGGAATAAGATAATATTTTTGGCCCCAAATAAACGAAGTGACCATCATAGTGCCGTAGCAGATCAGTGTGGCCCATGCGCAGGCAATAAACCCATATTTTGGTATAAAAATATAATTGATAACAATTGTACAGGTGGTACCCAATAAAGTTACCCAAGCTCCATAAATGGTTTTGTTGCTGAGTTTATACCAGGTGCTGAGGTTGTAATAAATACCAAGAAAAATATTTGCCATAAGCAAAATTGGCACGATTCTTAAACCTTCCCAGTATTTTGGTCCTATAAAATATTTCCATACAGGTATAAACAAGCTTACTGCAAGAAACATGACAGAAATAATCATTACAAATAACTTCATCACCCTGGCATATACACGTTGCGTGTTTCCACCTTCGGCCTGTTTAAAGAAAAAAGGCTCTGCACCCATTTTAAAAGCCTGTATAAAAAGGGTTATGAAAATAGATAATTTATAACAGGCATTATATACGCCTACCTGCTCTTCTCTAAAAATTTTTGTACCGGGTAGCCACCAGCTTAGCATTAGCCTGTCCATTGTTTCGTTTATCATACCGCCCATGCCTACAAGTACAAGGGGGAGAGAATAAATCATCATTTGTTTCCATAAGGCACTGTCAAAACTAAAGCGAATCTGTAGAATGTCTTTTGATAGAAATAGTAGGGTTACAAAAGATTGTGCAAGGTTTGCGAAAACCACATAAGTGATTGGATTTACAGTAGGATCATATAATTTACTTAACCAGCCTGTGGACGCTGCCGTATAATGTGCGGGGCAATAACCTACAAAAAACCAAGTTAGGAATATATTTACAACAACACCTAAAACTTTTGCTGCAGCAAATTTTTTGGGCCTGCCCTCTTGCCGCAATCTTGCAAAAGGTATAACAGATAAAGTATCTGTTGCTATAACAAGTATCATTAACTTAATTACTGTTGGAAACGCTTCGAGCCCAATAATGCTGGCTAAGGCTGCTTTGTTGATCCATAAAATAAAAGTGAACAATATTGTTGAAAAAAACAGCGACAGAAAAGCAGTGCTGTATAATTTTGTGTTTCCTTCTTTCTTTCCGGAAAAACGGAAATAAGCGGTTTCAAAACCGTAAGTAAAAATACTAGTGAAGATGGGAATAAGGGAATAAATAAGACCTATTTTGCCGTAATCACTTTTATTGGCAAGGGTATAGGTAAGAAAAGGTGTAAGTAAATAATTGATCAGTTTAGCAGCAATGGTACTACCGCCATACCATATGGTTTCTCCCGCCAATTTTTTTATGCTGCTCAAAGGTTGCTAATTTTTTTCAAAAGTAAGGAATACAATTTGTTCCTGCTGCAATGCAAATTGTAATTATATATTATGGTGCAAAACGTTTATTTTTTGTAAAACTCGTATCGGTGAGCGTGTATAAGAAAAGGACAAGTTGCTTTTTTTCTTTATCTGTCAGCACAATTTTTTTTCTGAGTAAAGGGTCAAGGTTTGTGAGCGTGGTATCCAATCGTGTATAATGAGAAATTACATTGTCTAAGTTATTCATGCGCCCATCGTGCATGTAGGGAAGTGTTAATGCCACATTACGAAGCGTAGGTACTTTAAATTTCAATGAGTCTTTTTTATTTTGTGTTATTGCTTGCCTGCCTACATCGGCAAATCGATTTAAGGTAATGCCGTTATTGCGAAAGCTATTATCTGTAAACAATGGTTCTTTGTGGCAACCATTGCAGTTTACTTTAAAAATTTCATAGCCTTTTTGTTCGGGTAATATAAAGCCGGCTTCCCCTCTTTTTACCTTGTCGTATTTGCTGTTATCACTCACAAGGCTGCCGGTAAACTGTGCAAAAGCTTTTAGCATACGTTCTGTTGTAATTCGTGCATCGCCAAAAGCAGCCTTGTACATTCTAGCGTAAGCAGTATCTCCTTTTAATTTTAATAATACGGTATCCAGTTTTTCGCCCATTTCATTGGCCGCACTCAAAGGCGCTAATGGTTGCATTTCTAAATGGTTAATGCCACCGTCCCAATGCCACTCTTTCATCCATGCAAGGTTAACAAGTGCAGGTGCATTTCGGTTGCTAAAACTATTGTTTACCCCGTGGCTAAGATCGTGGTCGTAAGTGGCAAACGAAGCAAATTGCTGGTGGCAACTTGCGCAGCTTACCTCTCCATCCTTGCTGAGTCTTGCATCGTAAAACATTTTTTTGCCAAGTGCAAATCCCTCTACTGTGAGTTTGTTATTGGTAAAAATATTTATTGCAGGCGTAGGGAAACCCGCAGGTATTTTAAATGATAGGGGCGTAGGTGCATATCCTTTTTTTGCCGCACTGATCAACAACAGGGCTGCTGCAAAAAATAAAAAAATAGAGGATAATATTTTAATTTTTACGGTCAATATATTTAGCTTCTTTTATTGAAAAGGATGCGGCTGCATGATCTGCGGCATTTCTTGCTGCGGGTCCGGGGCCCGTTATCAGCGGATTTTCCCTTATTAAAATGTTGTTTGTATGTTGCCAATATTTATCAATATCAAGTTGTATAGTAAGTCTTTTTTTGTTTAACAATAATTTGTTATTGATTGGTAAAAAAACTTCTCTCATTGTTTTATTGTCGCCTTTATATCCGCCAATATGGTGCTCTATCCTTTGCATGTCTGCTGTAGATGATGCCGATGTGCCTTCCAGCTTAAATACAATGTAACCGTTGTTCCATGTCCAGAACATATCGTTTAAAGGGTCTAATGATCCGCTTTGTGCACCACTGCAGTTTAATGAACTGTCTATGCCCAATAAGAAGGAAAAGCCACTTGTGTTTTCATCAGGTAAAGAAACATTTATGCGATTTGTCTTTGATGCATCAATCAAATAAACAGCCGTATCTTTTCTTTCTTTTAGGTTACTTACAAATTTTACGTGACTTATATAATATTTCAACTTGGTTATTGTGTAAGATTCCCCAAAGCTGGTCTTGAGGCTTTTATTTAGCACATTGCTGTCTCCTTTACAAACAAACTCAAAAGTTACAGCAACACTTTCTTGTTTCTTTTGAGCAGTACAGCAGTTAGCAGCGAGGCAACAAAACAATATGATAATAACTTTATTCATCACCGGTTATTTTCTTTCTTCCTTTTTTAATAATACCGTCTTTCTTTTTGGTTTCGAGTCTTTTTCTAACTACTGCTTTAGGTATTTTTGTAGGCCTCCGTTTTTTAGGAATGATCAACGCCTTTGTAACGTGTGCTATTATTTTTTTCTGAACTTCAGCTTTGTTGGCAAGTTGTGTTCTAGCGGTCTGGCTTTTTACGAGCAAAAAGCCCTCGCTGTTTATTTTGTTTACCAGCTTTTCATATATAAGTGCTTTCTCTGCATCTGTAACGTATAAAGATGTTTCTATATGCCAATAGCCTTCTACCATAGTCTCTACCTTGTTCACATTTTGGCCACCCTTGCCACCACTTCGGGCAGTTTTGTATTTTATTTCGTAGATAATGTCAGTTACCATAGCTCTCAAATTTACTTATAATATGCAGTAACTTAAGAGGATGGTATTATTTATCTGGTTAATATTTCCTTAATAAGAAAAAAACAAGCATTTTTGCATCAAACCTACACAGTTTTATGTTTAATAAAATTTATCAGTCACTGAAAGATCGTAAAAGCCATAGCAAAAAATCATTTGCTGTACTTATAGATCCTGACAAAGTAAATGATAGCAGCGTAGAAGAATTAATACAGTTGTCGTTGGATGCGCAGGTTGATTATTTTTTAGTAGGTGGCAGCCTTGTTATATCCAGTTATTTAAATGAGTGTGTACAGTTAATAAAGCGTAGTTGTGATATTCCGGTTATACTTTTCCCGGGCAGCCCATCGCAGGTAAGTAAATTTGCCGATGCGCTTTTGTATCTAAGTTTAATTAGTGGTCGCAACCCTGAATTGCTTATTGGGCAGCATGTGGTATCTGCACCTGTCGTAAAAAAAAGCGGGTTGGAAATAATGTCTACAGGGTATATGGTAATTGACGGTGGTGCACCTACAACCGTTTCTTACATAAGCAATGCATCTCCGTTGCCGGCAGATAAAAACGAAATTGCCATGTGTACCGCTATGGCAGGCGAAATGCTCGGCATGAAATTAATTTATATGGATGCGGGGAGTGGAGCAAAAAAAGCCATTTCTGAGTCAATGATACAGAGTGTAGCATCGTGCATTGAAGTACCGCTTATCGTTGGTGGCGGTATTACCACCGCAGAAAAAGCCTATTTAAATTGTAAAGCCGGTGCAGATGTAATTGTGGTGGGTAATGCCATTGAAAAGGATGCAGGCCTTATAAAAGAAATTTCATCTGCCATACACAGCATACCAATGAAGGTGATCGTGTAATTTCTAAAAAATAATTTTTCAAAAATATTTTTATAAAAAAGCTGTTTGGAGTTCGCACCCTAAACAGCTTTTTTACTATAAACAGTTTTCTTATTTGTAAATATCATTAAACACGCAGGCAAGGTGCACACCGCCTTTTACCAGCTGGTCGTTTAGTGGTGCTATAAATTTAAAATTGTAAGCATAATCTAGGCGTTGGTCAGGCTTTATATCTGCATAAATCTTTTCTGTAATGGTATAAGTATCGAACAGCCATTGTATAAGTGTTTGTTGCTGCCATGTTTTTCGTTGTTGCAAGCTGGTATGGTTTATAGCAGTAGCATATTCTGTATAACTCAATTGCTGAAAATCTATTAATTTACTATCCCATACAGCATGCAGGTTTGTTTCGTCGCTAAACCATTTTAGTTTTACAGCATTGCCTCCACGATCATCCGGCCTGCCAAGGTGCATCGGCTGGTGTACATCTCCAATAATATGTATTAGCAGTCTTACATACAATTGTTTTGTTTCCATTGGCATAAGCCTGTTCGTTCTTAACTCCTTTGTTATGAAATTTATTTTGGTATATGCATCTGTACTTGTATCTCCAACGAGAAAATCAGTTACATCATTAATAGAAAGCCCACTTTTGAGATTTACATAATGCCATGTTGATAGATAATTGTAGGCAGGATCGCTCTTAATAAAGTCGGGCCAATTACTTGCCACTGCAATACTTTCAAAACCCAGTATTTTGCCTAGTTCGGTTTTGGCTTTTTTGGTAAGATAACCATCAGCAATCTGCCCTACTATTCTGTGGCCCAATACGCCCCAAGCTTTTGTTGTAAACGGTAGTGAAAAGATAAAACATACCACAATAAATTTTTGCAAATACTTCATACGGTTTTTTGTTTTAAGCGCAAATGTAGTACAATATTTAGGTTACTATTATCCATTTTATATAGTGTGCGTTACTAAAAAGCAAAGATTTAGAGTGCAGATGTTATATTATAGTTTTATACAAAAACACATTGGCGCAAATTTTGTTTTTGCCATAGTAAAATAGTTATGCCAAACGTAGTAAAAACCAACGACGATCTTAAAGCAGAAAGTAAATTAAACAAGCAGCCTGAAACGCCTGTAAAAACAACTGTTAACGACGCATTAAAAAATACTGCAGAAGAGCCAGGTCTAAACCAGGCAGTAACATCTAAAAATGAGTTGGAGCCCGGGACGGAGAGGGCAGAAGAGGATTAAAATACCGTAAGCATCTTTTTTCATTTTTCTATTTGATTAACTTTGCGCCTAAAAAATTTTAATAGTATGAGCGAAATCGTAAAGGAATTTAATGAATACAGAACAAAAATGAACGAAGTTATTTTAGGCAAAGAAAACCTTGTTATAAAAAGATTGTGGAACCTCGATACAAATACATACGCTGCAGGAGCGCTCGATGTGAAAACAAAAGAACTTCTTGGTCTTGTTGCGAGCATGGTGCTTCGCTGCGACGATTGCATAAAATACCACCTAGGTAAAGCACATGAACTGAGCGTAACAACAGACGAAATGTATGAGTTATTTGCAGTGGCAAACATTGTAGGCGGCACAATTGTAATACCCCATACCAGAAGAGCTGCTGAGTATTGGGAAGCATTGCATGAGGGGTAAATAAAAGAAAATGATCAGCATGAAGCAGAATGATTTTGCTGATGCCATTATGCATTTTTTAAAGGGAGACCTTTACAATATTTATAATAAGTATTGGCTCGCCAAAGCCAATGAAGCTGCAGGCAATAAAGACCAAGCCGCAACCAGCTACAAAGAAGTAGCAGCTTATAATTTTAACGATATAGGCAATGCGCTGGTAGGCAACGAAGTGAAGAAAAAATTGGCAATGCCCTTATGCTAATTTTTGATAATGTTAAAGCCCCGACTGTTTTAAGTGGGGCTTTTCAATATACTTTTCTCATTTTTAATGATGAAAGCCTTAGTTTCTGTTTCAAAAAAAGCCTTCATTCTCCTAAGTCGTTAAAAATAATTTTACCAATGGCTATAGAGAATCTATGCAAGCAATAGTGACACAAATGGCTTTTACGTGTTAAAGCTTATTACTCCCAAAACGCAAAACGTCAAACGTACTGTATTTCATTTCTGGCTCATCGTTTCTTACCTTTGCTTTTCTCAATCAATTAATAATTACAATGGCAGATACACAGGAAGTATTACAAGAGGTAGTGATAAAATTTGCTGGTGACAGTGGTGATGGTATGCAGCTTACTGGTACGCAATTTACCAACAACAGCGCAATGCTTGGATTAGATCTCGCAACTTTTCCCGATTTTCCGGCAGAAATACGTGCACCCATAGGCACCCTGCCTGGCGTGAGTGGTTTTCAGTTGCGTTTTAGCAGCGACAGGATATTTACACCCGGCGATGATTGCGATGTATTGGTGGCAATGAATGCAGCAGCACTAAAAGTAAATTTAAAAGGCCTTAAAAAGGGTGGTAAAATATTGGCTAATATTGATGGCTTTGATGCAAAGAATTTAAGATTGGCCAATTATCCGGAGGGCATCAATCCGTTGGACGATCATAGCCTTGATGGCTATGAAGTAATAAAGATGGATGTTACCAAAATGACTCGGGAGGCATTGAAGGACATTACCATGGGTACCAAAGAAAAAGACCGTGCAAAGAATATGTTTGTACTTGGTTTTTTATATTGGATGTACAACCGCAGTATGGATAATACCATACAGTTTCTTACAGAAAAATTTGGTAAGAAACCGGAGATACTGGAAAGCAATGTAAAAGCTTTGCAGAGTGGCTACAACTTTGGCGATACAACAGAAACTTTTTCGGCCCGTTACTCTGTACAAAAAGCAATTATGGACCCCGGAACATATAGGTCTATGATGGGCAACCAGGCATTGAGTTACGGGTTAATAGCGGCTTCACAAAAAAGTGGGCTGCAATTATTTTTAGGTTCTTATCCTATTACACCGGCATCAGATATTCTGCATGAGCTTAGCAGGCACAAGGCATTTGGTGTAAAAACTTTTCAGGCAGAAGATGAAATTGCTGCAATAACGGCTGCCATTGGCGCAAGCTATGGTGGCTTATTTGGGCTAACTACTACAAGTGGTCCGGGTATGGCTTTAAAGACCGAAGCAATGGGGCTTGCTGTTATGCTGGAAATACCTCTGCTAATTGTAAATGTACAACGTGGTGGCCCAAGCACAGGCTTGCCTACCAAAACAGAACAGAGCGATCTTATGCAGGCCTATTATGGCCGCAATGGCGAGTGTCCAATGCCTATTGTGGCTGCAAGCACACCTAGCGATTGCTTTATGGCTGCATTTGAAGCCGTGCGCATTTCGGTGCAGCACATGACGCCGGTTATACTTTTAAGCGATGGCTATATTGCCAATGGTGCAGAGCCATGGAAATTTCCACAGAGTGCCGATTTACCCGAAATAAAAACGGAGTTTAAAACACAGTTGGGCGACCACGAAGAAAAGTTTCAGCCTTATTTGAGAGATGAAAAACTCGTGCGCCCATGGGTAATACCTGGTACGCCGGGCATGGAGCACCGCATTGGTGGGTTGGAAAAACAGAACATTACTGGTAACATTAGTTACGACCCCGAAAACCACCAGTTGATGGTAAAGATTCGTCAGGAGAAAGTAGATAAAATTGCCGATCATATACCTGAACAAAAATTAGATAGTGGCCCTGAAAAAGGAAAAGTATTGGTACTTGGATGGGGAAGTACTTATGGTTCGCTTAAAAGCGCCTGTGCGCAATTGCAGGCTGAAGGAGCATCTATTTCGCATGCACACATTCGCTATATACGGCCTTTCCCTAAAAACCTTGGGGATGTTATTAAGAACTTCGATAAAGTATTAATACCCGAACTCAACAACGGACAACTTGTAAAAATTATAAGAGATGTGTACCTCGCAGATGCTGTAGCCTACAATAAAATAATGGGCATTCCATTTACAAAGGTAGAGTTGGTAGAAAAGATGAAGCAGATGCTGGCAGATTAGTGCTTAAAGATTTGAGGGATTTGCAAAGATTTATTTAATGGATTTAATAACGAAGGCTAACTGCTAAATGTTGGCCTTTGTGTTGGCGGTTTGTTGCTCACAGATTTGAGGGATTTGCACAGATTTATTTAATGGATTTAATCGTTTATCCTGACGCTATAGGCCGCCTCCCTTATTAGTTAAAGACTGTCAGTCTGAGCTTGTCGAAGACGATCGCCCGGAATAAACCCGGTTTCGACAAGCACAACCTGACAGCCCATCTGGCACAAAATCAAATCATAAATTAATTTTCTTTTCTCCTCTTCTATTCTATTTTTAAAAAGATATTACAAAAGCGATCGTGGGATGGATCGATCTTACTAAAGTTACCTTTTTCTATAAAAGCAAGTAAGGACCTTACAATCTCCAAAAGATAATACCATAGTTTGAAACAATTTATTTGCTTAAAATAAATTATAAACTCGTCAAAGCAGCATAACAATTACAAAGTAGGTCTAAACGCAATATGAAATATGTATTGTTTTTTATTTTAACCGGTAGCCTGGCATCTTGCTTCACAAAAAAGCCATATCCTGATGCCACAAAAGTTATGGGCTATAAACCCATTTACGGTGCAGACAGTATTGTAAAAAAGCTTGTGTACAGCAATACACCGCAACCTGTGGTAGTGCCAGGCAATATTTACATAAAAGACAATTATATTTTTCAGGTCGAAGTTGGAAAAGGAATACATGTTATTGATAATACTGTACCTGCGCTCGCAAGTAGAATTGGTTTCTTAACGGTAAACGGCAGCTCCCAAATATCAGTAAAAGGAAGTTTTTTATACACAAATAGTTTTGATGATTTGGTGGTGATAGATATGAGCAATGTAAACCAGATTATGGAAGTTAAGCGGGTAAAAGGTGCTTTCCCTGAAGGCAGGGTTAATTATTATTATGTACAACCGCCACAATCCGGTTATTACGAATGTCCACGCTACGATAGCCTGGTAATAGGCTGGCGAAGAGATTCGGTTTACACCAACAGCTGCTTTAAACAATAATCCCAAAACAAAGAAAATGAAAATGCGGTATAAGTTATTTGCAGTTTTAATAACCTGCCTCACGGTTTACTCCTGTACAAAGGAAGGAGCAAGCACTACAGCTGCAGCTTCGGGTGGTGCAGGTGTGGGTGGCTCGCTGGCAAAGTTTACCATTGTAGGCAATTATTTGTATGTGGTAGATAACCATAGCTTGTACACCTATAATATTACAAATCCTGTAAATCCCGTAAAAACAAGTTC
Source organism: Ferruginibacter sp. (assembly GCA_040400515.1). GTDB lineage: Bacteria > Bacteroidota > Bacteroidia > Chitinophagales > Chitinophagaceae > Ferruginibacter. The sequence goes on from JBBAQB010000011.1 coordinate 63,458, forward strand.
TAATTCAAGCTTGTTTGATGTTGAAACTATTTATCCCTTTAACAACAGGCTTTTTATAGGTTCAAAAACTGGGCTGTATATTTATTCGATAGATACGCCTTCCGTGCCATCTCGGCTTGCTGAAGCAAAGCATGGAAGAAGCTGCGATCCCGTTGTGGCAAATGATTCAATCGCTTTTGTAACGTTAAAAGGCAACAGCTTTTGTGGCCCTGCAACCAGTGGTTTGTATGTATATGGAATTACCAATATTTTGCAACCAACATTAATAAAAACAATACCAATCAATTCGCCCGAAGGCTTGAGTTTAAAAGATTCAGTCTTATATGTTTGTTGCAACAACGAAGGTTTAAAGGTGTTCAATGTAAAAAATCCCGCAAATCCTACAGCCATTACAACAGTTTCAGGCGAAAATTTTAGAGATGCAATTGCATACAATAATTTGTTAGTATGTTTTGTAACCAATGGCCTTAGTTTATATAATATTGCAAATCCTTTAAGCCCGGTTTTACTAAAGCATATTGATAATTAAATAGACTGTCACTTCTTAAGGAATGTCGGGGTCCGAGGTCACTAAACAAAAAAACAGGCTGTCAAATGAATGACAGCCTGTTTTGTTTTTAAAAATGAATCGGTTTCCTTAAAACCAGCTTCCTATAAATTTCTCATCTGTATTTTTTAGTTTTTTTCTTCTTCGGTTTACTTCAACCCTATGACGCAAGGCAGTAAATATCATAAACGGAATAAATAAGAAAATGAGCGGTGGTATGCCAAGGAAGGAAATCCATTTTCCCCCGTAAGTTCTTCTCATTGGTCTGCGTAGCCTCTCAGCAATTAAATACATGGCAGGAACAATAATGAGCGTCATAAAAAATGCAAATGCCAATCCAAAAATGATGGTCCAACTCAATGGTTTCCAAAACGCAACGTTATCGCCACCAAAGAAAATATGCGGATTTAATTCTGAAAACAGGGTAACAAAATTAATGTTGAAACCTACAGCAATAGGAATAAATGCAAGGATGGCAGCAAGTGCAGTAAGCAATACCGGAATAATTCTTGTCTTACCGGCCTGTACAACGGCTTCTCTTGTTTTCATGCCTCGGCTGCGCAACTCTTCTGCAAATTCTATTACTAAAATACCATTCTTTACCACAATACCCGCAAGCCCTACAATGCCCAAACCAGTCATTAAAACAGATGCTTCCATGCCAAAAATAGAGAAGCCAAGTAGTACGCCAATAACACTAAAAACAATTTCAGTTAGAATAATAACCGATTTACTTATGGAGTTAAATTGTAACACAAGCGTTAGTAATATTAAACCCAAAGCAATAAACAAGGCCTTGCTCAAAAATGCCCCTGTTTCCGCCTGTTGCTCGCCTTCACCTGTTTGCTTAATGGTAACGCCATCATCTTTCTTACTAAAGGATGCAAGGTGCTGTGCTATTACCTGGTTTACAGCAGTAGCGTTAAAACCTTGTGTTGTCAGCACATTGGAGCGAAGTTGTATCAATCTTTTCTGGTTTTTACGTTTTACACTTCCAAAGGTGCTGGTAGGTTCTACCGTTACCAACGAACTTATTGGGATGTTCTTCACCTGTCCGCCACTTGCGAAATCTCGGAACGAAATGCGCATGTTTAATAGCTCTGATAAACTTTTTCTTTGCAACTCGTTGTTGCGCAATTGTATTTTGTATTCATCTTTTCCTTCTTTTATTTTTGAAATTTCTTTACCAAATAAGGCGGTACGAATTTGCAGGCCAACTTGGGCAGATGATACACCTTCTATCAATGCACGTTGCCTATCTACCGTTAAAGTAATTTCAGGATTATTTAAATCAACATCCATTTTTAGCTCTTCCACTCCGGGCACCTGAATACTATCCAAATAATTTTTTAGGTTAACAGAGGTCTTTACAAGCTTGTCAAAATCTTCACTTGCCACTTCAATGTTAATCGGTGGGTCAGTTGGTGGACCTCCACTTTCCTGATCTACACTAATCTCTGCACCGGGAATACCCGATATTGCCGAACGAATTTGGTCGAGGTAAGGCTTCGAGCTTTTGCCATGTCTCTTTTCAAATTCTACGAATGAAACCTGCACACGCCCTAATTCGCTGCGGGTGCTTCTATCGCCAGATGCAGGATCGCTTGCTCCTATGGCAACGTTGCTAATAACACTTTCAACAATTGGGTTTTTCTTGCCTGTTGCATTGTCAATTTCCAACACTTTATTTACCTTGGCTTCTAATGTTTTTACAATCGAATCTGTGTATTGCACACTTGATCCAACAGGTAATTTTAAGTAAACATAAATTTGGTTAGGATCACCCTTTGGGAAGAACGCAATACCTATTCTGCCTGTAGAAACTGAAACGCCAAAGATGACCACCGATAAAAGAAGCAACACTACTGTGCTCAATAATAAGTGTACAGGTCGCCATCCTTTTAACGACCAGCGAATTAAGTTTTCGTAATGGCTCATTATCCAGGGAAGTACTTTGTTTTGAAAACTGTGTATGGCACCTTCAATTACATACCTGTGCAATACAACAAGTATCATAAAAAATATTAGAAGATTGCCTAAAAAGGGTGTGCCCATCACATCCAGCAAAATTCCAAGTGCAATAATGATCCAGAAAAAAGGCTTCTTAAATATCGCTGATTTTTTCTCAGGTTCCTCTTCAGGATGGTTCATAAAATCTACGGCAAAAATGGGGTTCATTATAAACGCTACTACCAATGATGCCGCAAGCGTGAAAATAAGCATGGTGGGCAGGTACACCATAAATCTTCCTATGATACCCGGCCAAAAGAGCAGCGGGAAAAACGGTGCTAATGTAGTAAGCGTACCTGCAAGTACCGGCACAAAAACTTCTCCTGCAGCCATTTTTGTTGCCGTGTTGATGGGTATTTTTCCTTTGCCATCAACGAATATTCTGTGCGTATTTTCTATTACAACAATGGCATCATCCACAATAATACCGAGCCCAAAGAGCAGGGCAAAAAGCACCATAAAGTTGAGTGTTACATGCGTGCCCACAATCAAATCTGCCCCCGGCAAAAATACAAATGCCACAAACATACTCAGTGGTACACTCAGCGCTACAAAGAAGGCATTGGTGACACCCATAAAAAACATGAGTACAATTAGGACCAAAATAAAACCGATCACAATAGAGTTTACCAACTCATTAAAGGACGCTTTTGTTTTTACACTCTGGTCGCCGGTTACAACTGCATTTAAGTTGTCAGGGAAGATAACACCCCTGCTTTCCTTCACCATTTTTTGTACCGCATCACTCGTTTCAATTAAGTTTTCGCCGCTGCGTTTTACAATGTTTAGGGTTACAACATTTTTGCCATCAAGCCTTGCGAAACTCTCCACATTTTTGGTGGTATCTTTTATGGTAGCAATATCTTTTAAATAGATAGGGTTGCCGCTGGTGTTTCGTACAATAACACTTTCAATATCGTAGGCTGTATGAAACTGTCCTTTTAACTGAAGGTTTCTTTTCATATCTCCCACATCTAACAAGCCGCCCGAAATATCTGCATTCTCTCTTGCTACTGCATTGCTAATGTCATCAAACGTAATTCCTGCCGCCTGCATTTTGTAATTATCTACATTTATTTGAAATTCTCTTTCTGGCGCACCTACAATATCTATTCTGTTTATCTGCGGTATGTCTTCGAGCTTGTCCTTCATATCATCTGCAAACTTTTTAAGTTTTGCCATGTCGTAATCGCCACTCAGGTTTACGTACATGATCGGTTGGTCGCTCAGGTTCACCTCAAGGGCGGTTGGCTGTTGGGTAAGATCGTTTGGCAGATCCTGCTTTGCTTTATCTATGGCATCTTTTACCTTTTGCAGCGCCACATCTACTTTTACATCGGTATTAAACTCCACCTGTATAGCAGAAAAATCCTGTAGGGAAGTACTGGTAAACTTGGTGATTTTTGCGCCTGTAATTCCTTTTATTTGTTTTTCAATGGGGCGTGTAACAAGGTTTTCTATATCCTTTGGAGAGTTTCCTACATAGATGGTCTGCACATAAATGGTAGGTATTACAATATCTGGGAACTGCTCTTTGGGAAGTGTAAGAAACTGGTAAAGCCCAATTAGCGTTACAATAAGCATTATCAGATAAATAGATGTTTTGTTGCTTATGCTCCACGATGTTGGCTTGAATTCTTTAAACTTTTTTTGTATATTTTCTACTACACTCATACAATAATTTTTCTTTTGAAATATATTCTTACAGTAATGCTTTTGTATTTATTGTGCGGCTGTTTTTAATTGCTGCCCTTCGTACAATCCTGCATAACCTTCCACTATTAAATTTTCTCCTGCCTTTAAACCTGATTTTACTTCTATAACTGCGTCGTTTATCATACCCACTGTTACCTGGCGTTTGCGTGCAAAAAGTTTTCCTTTTTCTGATGATGCTACCATTACAAATTTTCCTTTTTCATCGTTTTGTAAAGTCTTTAAAGGAATGGCAATTGTGTTGGGCGAAGCGTAATCTCTTATTTTTAAAAGAGCAGTCTGGTTAGGATTTAAAGAAGGATCAGATGGTAATTTTGCTTCTACTACAAACCCTCTGCTGTTTGGATCGATAGACGCACCAATAAAGCTCAGGGTTGAATTAAATGTCCTTCTTGTATCTGGCATTGTTACAACAACTGCCGTGCCCCTGCTCACCGTGCCAAGGTAATTTTCTGGTATATTACCCACAACTTTCAGGCTGCTTCTATTCACAATTTTTATTTGCGGACCTGCAGCACCTACACCGCTAAATGTTTCTCCCACTCTTATATTTACAACATCTGCAACACCAGTAACGTCGCTGTATACATTAGCTGTGTTCATTTGCTCTTGGGCAAGTTTTACATTTTCTGCCACCTGGGATAACTGGTTTTCTAAAGATGTTACATTTGTTTGTGCTGTGAGCAATTGTACTTCGGTACCAATGCCTTTTTCCCAAAGGTTTTTCTGGCGTTCATAAAGACTTTTTGCTAATGACAGTTGCGTTCTTATACCTGCGCTTTGTTGCTTTGCTGCCTGCACCTGCTGGCTTTGTATTGCATTTTCAAGTCTTAAAAGCAACTGGCCTTTTTTTACAAGTTGTCCCTGCTTTACCAACAACTGCTTTACCTGCCCGCCCATACCACGTGGCGAAATATAAGAACTGTTCTCCGCATCAATTCTGCCTTGTAGTTCAATATAATGATCAAAGTTTTCTGTAATAATGGGCGCAAAAGCTACCAACTTTATTTTTGATGGGTTGGCACTTGTTGTATCCAGTTTAGATAATTCTTCCTGCAGTTTTATGATCTCTGCATCTTTTTTATCTTTCTCACCTTTTAGTTTTTCGAGTTGTGCACGCTTATCGGTCAGTGTGGCGTTGTTTTCTTTTTTACTTCCTCCACAAGATGCTGCAAGTATGGATGCTGAAAGTAACATGGTAAAAAAAGTTGTCTTTTGCATATAATCGGTGTTGTATTTTTTTGTAAGTATTATAATTTTCCTGTCGCTTTTTGGTAATCAATTTTTGCTATAATGGCATCGTACAAAGCACTGTAATAATTGTTTTGTGCCACTTTTAATTCGGCCTGTGCATTGTAAATTTCCTGGTTGTTACCTAGCCCCTGTTCGTATTTTATTTTTGTTGTGTTGTAAACCTTTTCTGCCAGCTCAATGTTCTTCTTCTGGTTATCCATCGTTACTACTGCAGCAGTTATTTTTAACCTTGCCTGTGCTACATCGTTGTCTATAGATGATCTTAGCTGTTCCATATTATTGTTGGTACGTTGCACTTCTATTTTTGCTTTTTGTACCCTCGAACTTCTTGCAAAGCCATCAAATATTGGTACGTTTAATCTTAAGCCTACAAGGGAAGTTGTAAACCAGCTTCCTCCTTTAAAAAAATCAAAGCTTGTGCGTTGTGCGTTTTTGCTGTAAGTGCCAAATGCAGCCAGTGTAGGTAAATAGCTTAGTTTATACCTCCTGACATTGTATTCGTTCAACGTTTTTGCAATTGTTAAAAACTGATACTCTTTTCTGTCTTCATATTTATAATTATCAGCAAGAATGTTGTATTTTATTTCATCTTCGGTTATTGAATCTGTAAGTAACAATGAATCTTTTTGCGGCATGTTCATTAAAAATTTAAGCCCTGCATTGCCCGCATCTAACTGGCTCTTTATTTTTATTTTTTCTGTTTGAAGGTTGTTCAACTGCACACTTACTTTATCTACATCAAGTTTTTCGGCAAAGCCCTGTTTGTAAATTTCTTTGGTATCTTTTAATAGTTTTTCAAAGCGTTCAATGTTGGCATCAATTGAAGTCATTTGCCTTTTACCTACTACAAGCTGGTAGTAGATCTTTTGTACGTTAACATTGATCATTTCCGCTGTTATCTCTGTTTGCTTTTCGTAAAATTTTAGAGCAACACCACGGGCTATCAGGCCCACAAAAACCTGTCCGTCAAACAAAAGCTGGCTTGCATCAAAACCACCAGTTGCGTTGTATTTTGTACCAAATCTTACAGGAAAGTAAGTTCCAGCGGGACCACCGGCTATTTCAGCAGGGAGTAAACTCGTTGGTATGGTTAGGTAATCATTGAACGAACCGGTTGCGCTTAATTGTGGATAGGCTGCAGCAGTAATTTCTCTATTTGTTTGCTTTTGTACCTGGTAATCGAGCAAAGCATTTTTTACCTGTACGCTGTTTTGCATTGCATAATCTACTGCCTGCTTCACCGTGAAGCTGTTAATTTTTTGTGCGTTTACAAAGGTTGCAAATAGCACTAAAACAAATACCGTAAATAATTTCATCATGTTACTTTTCATCTTTATTAATCTTTTTTAGTCTGTCGTGCTGGTATTTTGTAGCCAGTTTGTACCCCTTTGGTGATACCATACCAAATAAAAAATGTAAGGTTATCTCCTGTTCAATAGCGCCGAGGTCTAGCTTCACTTTTGTATGAAACTCTGGGTTAAAAGGCAGCATCATACTTTCTACTCTAAACCGGGCAAGCACCTCCACTTTCAAATCTTCTCTGTACAGTTCTTCCTTAGTTCCTCTTTCGAGATTTTTTTTAATAACACCGAACAGGTAATCATTCTTGTGTTTTAAAAATTTTTGATAAGCAGCAGGATAATATTTTTGCATATCAAATAGTAAGGATGGGTTCATAGACCTAAAGGCTTCCATAATGAAATCCATGGCCAGGAAGATTTCATGTACTGCATTTTCAGCAGCAGTTGTGTCTCTCTCACAGCAGGTTTCGCTGTGTTCTAATAGGGATTTTATCACATCATCTACCAATGCATCTTTATCTACATAAGACTGATAAATGGTTTTTTTACTAATGCCAAGGCTATTGGCAATATCATCCATGCTTACACTCTTGAGCCCAAACTGCATAAACAAGTCATGTGCTTTCTGTTTAATTCTATCAGCGGATGTCAATGTTGTTTCCATAATTAGGCCGCAAAACTATGGAAACTTTTTTTGTAATACAAGTTTCCACGTTATGAAATTATTACCGTTCATCATATTTAGTTATAGTAAAATAGTTTTAGAGGGCTATGTAAACAATAATTTATCTTTGTTCCTTAACCTATTTTGTAATGGAAAAGCCTTTTGAGTATCGAAAATTTCTTCAATATTTTTTACAGGGGTTGCTTGTAATTGCCCCGGTAGCGATTTCTATATATGCACTTGTTGTTGTTGTGGGTACAATAGACGGTTGGATACCCATCTTTAGTTATAAAGACGAAATTGGTGTTACTCGTGTGCAGAATTATGGTTTGGGTTTTATCATTATCCTTGGCACCATCATACTAATTGGCTACTTCAGTTCTTTTTTTATAACAAGCCGTATTATCAGTTTTTTAGATAAAATAATGCACAAGGCACCGGGTATAAAACACATTTATGGTACCACAAGAGATTTTTTTGAAGCCTTTGCCGGCGATAAAAAGAAGTTTACACAAAATGTGCTCGCTAATGTAGATGACAATGATGTGTGGCGAATGGGCTTTATTACAAAAGATGATATGAGCGATTTTGGGCTTGTAGATTTTGTAGCCGTTTACATACCCATGGCTTATTCCGTTGCGGGCAATGTTTACATTATACCAAGGGCTAGAATAAAGCCGATAACAAACATTACAAGTGCACAAACCATGAAGTTTGCTGTGAGTGGTGGCTTAACGGAAGTGTCTGACGAACACGTAACTCCTTCTTAATACTAGAACAAGCGGCAAGCAAAAATTTAAAAGCGTTTTATTTATAAATTTATACAATGAAAAAATACTTACGTCCTGTATTCCTTTTGTGCCTTTGCCTATGCGCTTTTTTTCAGGCTTTTTGCTGGGGCTTTTATGCGCACCAAAAAATAAATTATTACGCCTGTTTTTTATTGCCCCCAGAGATGTTGGTATTATACAAACCCAATATTTCTTTTATTGAAGAACATGCCATAGACCCTGATAAACGTCGCTATGCTGTGAAAGAAGAGGGGCCACGGCATTTTATAGATATTGATTATTACGGCAAATATCCTTTTGATTCGTTGCCACATAAATGGAAAGATGCCGTAGCAAAATATTCGGAAGATACATTGCAAAGCCAGGGTATCGTACCCTGGCATGTACAGGTAATGCTGCAGAGACTAACAGCAGCATTTAAAGAAAAAAACTATAGCCGCATTATGAAAAACAGTGCAGAGATTGGGCATTACATTTCAGATGCACATGTGCCCTTGCATGCAAACAGCAACCACAATGGCCAATACACCAACCAGCGGGGTATACATGGTTTTTGGGAAAGCAGGGTGCCAGAACTTTTGGCAGAAAAAGAATGGGATTTTATGATAGGCAAAGCGGTTTACATAAAAGATCCAGGTGCATTTATTTGGGATAGGGTACTTGAAAGTGCCAAGGCAAGTGACAGTGTCTTGAATTTTGAAAGGGAATTAAGCAAGCAATTTTCTGATGATCAAAAATATTCTTTTGAGGATAGGAAAGGAAAAGTGATACGCCAATATTCTACAGCATTTTCGTTGGCATTTAATAAAAAGCTAGATGGAATGATTGAAAGGCGGATGCGTCAATCAATCAGCAGCATAGCATCTTTTTGGTTTACTGCTTGGGTAAATGCCGGGCAGCCAGATTTAAAAAGTCTTGTAAAGCAAAAATTTAGCGAGGCAGATATAAAAGAGTTTGAAGAACTTAATACTAAATGGAACAGCGGTGGTAAAATGATTGGAAGGGAGGAGTAATAAAAGCTGATTTTTCGTTATAGGGATTGTTGGGATTTACTTAGGTGTAAAATATGGTATTAGCTATTTTCAAACATTGAAATTTATGCTGGCATTTTTTAATTTCTTACTTTTGCCCGTTCAAAATTATACACCGTGGTTTACAACTTTAATGCTGGTCCTTCCATATTGCCGAAAGAAGTTTTTGAAGAGGCTGCGGCTGCCGTTCTCAATTATAATAATTCAGGGCTTTCCCTATTAGAATATGGCCATCGTACGCCTGCTTTCGAAAGTATCATGCAGGAGGCAAGAGACTTAATGAAAGAACTGATGGAGCTGGACAGTAACCACGAAGTACTTTTTTTGCATGGTGGCGCATCAACACAATTCATGCAGGTGCCAATGAACCTGCTCGATTTAAAAGAAACAGCTGCATATACTGACACCGGCGTATGGGCTGCCAAAGCAATTAAAGAAGCAAAGCTTTTTGGCAAGCCAGAAATTGTATGCTCATCTAAAGAAAAGAATTATACTTTTTTGCCGAAAGATTTTGCGGTACCAAACGATGCAAAATATTTGCACATTACAACAAATAATACCATCTACGGAACACAATGGCAAAAAATACCGTTTACTTCTAACTCTTTGGTGGCAGATATGAGCAGCGATATTTTGAGCCGAGAAATGGATTTTAATGCCTTCGATTTGATATATGCCGGAGCGCAAAAGAATATTGGAGCAGCGGGTGTAACAATAGTTGTGGTAAACAAAAACATTCTGGGAAAAATTAAGCGCAACATTCCTACCATGATGGATTACCGCAACCATATTGCAGAAGGTAGTATGCTAAATACACCACCGGTTTTTGCCGTTTATACCTGTATGCTCACATTAAGGTGGCTCAAGAAAATTGGCGGTGTAAAAGCCATTGAAAAAATAAACAGCGAAAAAGCTGCTATGCTTTATGCAGAAATAGACAGAAATAGTTTGTTTAAAGGTACTGTTGCTGTAGAGGACCGCAGTAAAATGAATGTTTGTTTCGTAATGAATGACGCAACAAAAGAGGCCGCTTTTTTGCAATATGCTACTGATAATAATATAATAGGAATTAAAGGTCATAGGAGTGTAGGAGGTTTTAGAGTATCGCTGTATAATGCAATGCCATTGAGCAGTGTGGCTTATCTGGTACAATTAATGCAAGCGTTTGAGGGCAAATAGATGGCGGTGAGCAGAAAATAATTAACGAATAACAATTAACTAGAATTATGATTACAATTTCGCCCTTCGCAGCATTGAGGCCAGAGGTAGCTCTTGCAAAAGCGGTAGCATCGAGGCCGTATGATGTGCTAAGCAGCAAAGAAGCAAGAACCGAGGCGCAGGGAAACCCTAATACTTTTTTGCATATTACAAAAAGCGAAATAGACCTACCAGAAACGGTAGATGTACATTCCCGTGAAGTATATGAAAAAGCGAAAGAAAATTTAACGGCTTTTGTAAGTCGTAATATTCTTTTTCAGGAGAGTAAGCCTTGTTATTATATTTATGAATTGCAAATGAATGGCAAATCGCAAGTGGGTCTTGTTTGTGGTAGTTTAGTAGATGATTATGAAAATGGGCTTATAAAAAAGCATGAATTTACAAGGCCCGAAAAAGAGCTTGATAGAATAACACACATTAAAACAACAGGAGCTCAAACGGGCAATGTATTTATTGCGTATAGAAATGTTGCAGCGATAGATGGAATGATTGCCGGATTCATGAAGGAAAAATCGCCGCAGTATAGTTTCGTGGCAGATGATGGAGTACAACATAACATATGGGTAATAAATGACGAAACCAGCATTACTTCCATCACAAACCTGTTTAAAGAAAATGTGCCGGCAAGTTATATAGCTGATGGCCATCACAGGGCAGCATCTGCCGCTAAAGTAAGGGCTTCTTTAGGACAAGATGCAACAGTAAATGCTGATATTTTTCTCACCACACTTTTTCCTGCAGACCAGTTGAGTATTATGGATTACAACAGGGTAATAAAAGATCTAAATAAACATACAGCCGAGGAAATTTTAGAAAAGCTGTCGGTAAATTTTATAATAGAAAAGCAAACACAAGCCCACAGGCCTTTAGCAATACACGAGTTTGGGTTGTATATTGGTAAAACATGGTACAGCATCACAGCAAAACAAAACATTATTAAAGAAGATGTACTCGGCGTATTGGATATAAATATTTTGCAGGAGAACATTCTGACACCTTTGCTCAATATTATTGACCAACGTACCGATGCACGCATAGATTTCGTAGGTGGAATAAGAGGATTGGGAGAGCTTGAAAGAAAAGTAGATAGCGGAGAAATGGCAATGGCAATTAGTTTATACCCTGTAAGTATGGCGCAATTATTTGCTGTGGCAGATAGCGGCGAGGTAATGCCACCAAAAAGTACATGGTTTGAGCCAAAATTGAGGGATGGATTGCTCACGCATTTAATTAACTAATAGAAGGGAGCTTTTTTATGCTCCCTTTTTTATCTTTACAGGAATATGAAAAAACTTTTTCTTGTTCTACCTCTGTTTATTTGCTTTTTAAGTTTCGGGTTGCAGGCTCAAACAACTGTGCAGTTACACGAAACAGCAAAGGCATTTATGCGCCAGGGCGACTACTCAAATGCGATACTTGTTCTAAATAGGGCGTTACAACAGGCACCTGAAAATGTTGCTTATGCAAAAGATCTTGCCCTCAGTTATTATTACCAGAAAGATAATATTAGGGCGCTGGAAGTTATAAAACCTACTTTGGATAGCAAAGATGCAGACGACCAATGTTTTCAAATAGCAGGTAATATTTACAAGCAACTGGATCAAGCAAAAGAATGCGAAAAAGTATATCGAAAAGGGTTGAAGAAGTTTCCTGAAAGTGGTCCTTTGTACTGTGAACTTGGAGAAATCGTTTTTGTAGAAAACAAGCCCGAATCAATTAAAAATTGGGAAAAAGGCATAGAGACAGATCCTACTTATAATAAGAACTATTACAATGCAGCCCGTTTTTATTTTTACACAGCAGATAAAGTGTGGACGATAATATACGGCGAAATGTTTGTGAATATGGATCCCTTTGGAAGCAAAACACCTGAAACAAAACAACTTATATTAGATGCTTATAAAAAGCTTTTTACAAATGGGGATATAGAAAAGAATAACAAGGATAAAAGTGCTTTTGCAAAAAGCTATTTAGAGGTGATGAATAGGCAAACAGGACTCACTGTCGGTGGTATAAACACTGAGGTCCTTTCAATGATAAGATCGAGATTTATTATAGACTGGTTTGCAACCGTTAATAAGCCGGCTTTTAAATTATTTACATACCAGCAGCAATTGTTAAGGGAAGGTTTGTTTGAAGCCTATAACGAATGGCTTTTTGGCGCTACAGAAAATTTGAGTGCCTATGAAAACTGGGTAAAAACACATTCGGTAGATAATGAAGCCTTTAATGCCTTGCAAAAATCTCGGATGTTTAAAGTGCCAACCGGCCAATATTATCACTAAAAAAATATTTGATGTTTAAACATTAAATATTTAGGTTTGTAAAAAAATAAAAAAAATTAAATATGAAAAAACTATTTTTTGCAGCATTGGTTGCTGCAGCATTTACAGCATGCAACGGCAATACAGAAGCCAAAGTAGAAACAATTGAAAAGCAAACGGCTGCTGTAGCTGAAGGGACAGTTTATACGGTAGACTCTACCTCAAATATCAGCTGGACAGGTAGTAAGCCAACAGGCAAACATACGGGTACATTTACCATTACGAGGGGTGATTTAAGTGTAAAAGACGGTGCACTTACTGGCGGTACATTTACAATAGATATTAATTCGTTAAACAACGAAGATCTTGCAGGCGATGCGGAATCTAAAGGGAAACTGGAAGGGCATTTAAAAAGCCCTGACTTTTTTGATGTAGTGAAATACCCAACGGCCAAATTTGAAATTACTGGGGTTGATGTGAATACCGATTCTACAAAAAAAGATATCACACATATCATTAAAGGCAACCTTACTTTAAAAGACAGTACTAAGAACGTAGCAATACCTGCAAGGGTAACGATAGATGCTAAGACCATTGCTGCAAGCGCAGATTTTAGCATTGACAGAACCTTGTGGGGTATGAATTACAAAGGTCCTGATAACCCACAGGATTGGATTATAGCAAAAGCTGTTGAATTACAATTAAATTTAAAAGCATCTTTAAAATAAATGAACTTTCCAATTTTTATACAGCCATCTGCAAAGGATGGCTTTTTTTATATAACTTAGTTTTTCAGAAAGTTCCTGTTTATGACTAATGTTATTTGTGCAGGTATTTTATAAGTTTGAGATTGCCAAAGATTAGCTTGTTTAAAAAAATTTTCATAGATGAACGAACATTCAAGAATATTTGATTTTATGTATTATCAACAGGAAAAATTTCCTAAAGTTGATATGTTTGCTGCCAAAATAAATAATCTGTGGGAACCTATAAGTACCAATGAGGCCGTTGTGCTAGTAAATAAATTAAGCGCAGGCCTTTTAAAAATTGGTATTGGCGGAAATGATATGACTGTTGAAAAACAAGATAAGATTGCACTTATTTCCCGCAACCGGCCGGAATGGATTATGCTCGATCTTGCCTGCCAGCAAATAGGTGCAATACTTTGCCCTATTTATCCAACAACAAATGTAAATGAGCTGGCTTTTATTTTTAATGATGCAGAAATTAAAATAGCTTTTGTAAGTAGTGATGAAATTTTACAGAAAGTCAATGATATAAAATCAAAAGTCCCTTCTTTAATTGATACGTACAATTTTGATAAAGTAGATGGTGTAAAGTACTGGAAAGATCTTTTGGACGGTGTTACAGAAGAAGACCTTTCAAAACTTGAAATAATAAAAAGTAATATAAAAGCCAGTCATTGTGCTACCATCATTTACACATCTGGTACAACAGGCTTTCCAAAAGGGGTAATGCTTAGCCATCGTAACATTGTAAGCAATGTAGAGAATGGTAAAAAAAGTTTTCCTTTTAGTGATAATGTGCAGGGCAGAACGCTCAGTTTTTTGCCCCTCAATCATATATTTGAACGACTGGCCTCGTATATTTTTATGAGCAGCGGTCACTCAATCTATTTTGCTGAAAGCATGGAAACTATTGGTGATAATTTAAAAGAAGTGAAACCAACGGTTTTCTGTACAGTACCAAGGCTCTTAGAAAAAGTGTATGAAAAAATAATGCTAAAGGGTGCAGAACTTACAGGCATTAAAAAGCAGTTGTTTTTTTGGGCAGTAGATCTTGCAAATAAATACGATAATTTAAACAGCGGTGGGCTAAGTTATAATTTACAGTTAGCATTGGCCAATAAACTTATATTTAATAAATGGAGAGAAGCCCTTGGGAATAATATTTCTTACATTATTACTGGTGGGGCGGCCTGCCAGGTAAGGCTTTTGCGCATATTTAATGCTGCACGTATTCCCATTTTTGAAGGCTATGGGCCTACAGAAAACAGTCCGGTAATCAGTGTAAACCGAAGAGAGAAAGGCGGCATGAAATTCGGAACTGTTGGGCCGGTGATGGTAGGGCAGGAAGTAAAATTGTTAGAAGATGGAGAGATATGTGTTAAAGGTCCAAGCGTAATGATGGGTTATTACAAACGTCCTGAACTTACTGCAGAAACTTTAAAAGACGGTTGGTTGCTTACAGGAGACATTGGTGTGTTTGAAGGGAAGTTTTTAAAGATTACAGATAGAAAAAAAGAACTATTTAAAACCAGTGGTGGTAAATATGTAGCACCTCAGCCTATTGAAAATAAAATGAAGGAGTCCCCCTTTGTAGAACAGATTATTATCATTGGTGCAGAAGAAAAATTTGTAGGAGCACTTATTGTTCCCTCAATGCCTAATTTAAAAGAGTGGATGAGAACCCAAGACATTACATTTACTACCAATGAAGATGCGGTGCACAATCCAAAAGTTCGTGGGCTTTATAAGGAGTTGATAGAATCGTTTAACAAATTTTTCAACCATGTAGAACAGGTTAAAAAGTTTGAATTGTTACCAAACGAATGGACAATTGAAAGTGGTGAACTTACACCCACTTTAAAATTGAAGAGAAAAGTTATTATGGAAAAATTTAAGCCAGCTATTGAAAGGATTTATCAATAAGTATTTTCAATAATGCCACTGATTTTTTCAAACTCAGCAGATTTATCTATAAACCCATCTGCACCTAACTCTTTACAAACATTTCTGTAATATTCAGATACTTTGTTTGTTACGATTATAACCTTCATGCTGGGAAAATGGGTACGCACGTACTTAAGTACATCTATACCATTCTCCTCTGCCAGGAATACGTCCAGCAAAACAACATGGGGCTGTTGCTTATCTACAATTTCCGTAGCCTGGGTAAACGTATTAGCAACAAATATTTCAGACACATAGCTGATCTCTTTTACAAGTTCGCTTATGCGAACTGCAACCAAATGAGAATTGTCTACAATTAATACTTTTATTTTTCTTTGCTGGGTCAGTTAGGATTTTTTTAAAAAATAATTCTAATGAGCTTATTTTTTGTAGTTTGTGTGTTACAATAATTTATTCTCCATTGCATATAGTGTAAGTTCTGCATTGTTTTTTAAATTCATCTTTTCCATAATGCGAGATCTATAGGTACTTACTGTGGTAACACTCAAAAAAAGTGATTCTGCAATTTCAGAAACAGACCGGCCTGCTGCCAGCATTTTTAATACATTAAACTCTCTGTCAGATAAAAATTCGTGAAGGAGTTTATTATGATCCCGGTCTAGTGTTGCAGCAAGTTTTTCTGCTACTGCAGCGGTAATATATTTTTTGCCAAGCATTACTTTTTTTACTGCAATAACCAGTTCATCCGGTGCCATGTCTTTACTTAAATAACCCGAGGCTCCTGCTTTTAATACCCTAAGCGCATATTGTTCTTCGGAGTGTATACTTAAAATAAGGACTGGTAAGTTGGGGTTAAGTTGTTTTATTTGTTGTAGGGCATCTAAACCACTTCGGCCCGGCATACTAAGATCGCTTATAACAACATCCCATTCAGATTTTATGACGTGTTTTATAAGGTCCTCAGCATCGCCTACCTCTTCCACCAAAGCAGTTGGAAAACCTTCCAATAAAATTTGCCTTAGCCCTCTTCGTACAACAGTGTGATCATCTGCTACTAATATTCTGATCATAAAAAGTATAGTATTAAAAATAATTATATTAAAGGTACAGTAATTATAACAGAAGTTCCTTTACCTGTATTGTCGTTTATTTCATAACGCCCGTTAATTAACTGTATTCTTTCCTTCATGCCAAGTAACCCCAAGGTCTTTTTGTTTTTAATTTCCTCTTCTTTAAATCCTATACCATTGTCTTCAATAAATAAAGTAATGATATCCTTATCCAGCTTAAAAAATGAAATAACTTCTGTTGCTTTTGAGTGCCTAAGTACGTTGGTTAAACTCTCTTGGAATATTCGAAAAACTGCTGTTGCAATATCAGTACTTAAATTTACCTGGCTCACGTTTGAATTGAAAACGGATGTAATCTCAGCTCGTTTTTCAAACTCTTCGCTCTGCCATTCCATGGCAGCAATTAAGCCAAGGTCATCTAAAATGCTTGGCCTGAGCTGAGTGGCCATCCTTCTTACAGTAATAACAGTCTTGTCAATTAACGCAATGGTGTCTTTCATTTTTTCTTGCACAGCTATATCGTCAGATTTTATTTTTCGATTAATCCACGAGATATCCATTTTTAGCCCTGTTAGTTGCTGCCCGAGTTCGTCGTGTATTTCTCTGGCCATGTGGCTACGCTCTTTTTCTCTAATGTTTTCTAAATGCGAAGCCAGTTCTCTCAAGGCTTCATTTGATTTTTGTAAACTTTCTTCTGCTTCAAATTTTGCAGTAATATCATTTGCCAAGTAGAGAATAGCAGGCTTGCCTTCATGAGTAATATCATGCGTTATGATGTTTACTATTATTCTAATGGCATCTTTTGTTATATATTCAAAAATCTGCTCAGCCTCTAAGATGCTATTTCTTTTAGGGACATCCAGATCAGACAATTTCATTTTTAAAAATTCTTCTTTTGTATATCCGTACGATTTTAGAGCAGCATTATTTACATCCATAAATCTATTGTCGGTAATGGAAGTGATCCACATGGGCAATGGATTATCATCAAACAACAACCGGTATTTTTTTTCAGAACTTCTAAGAGCATCTTCCACCTGCTTTCTTTTTGTAATATCCCGCAATATTCTTTGATATCTTCCATCAGAAAGTTGCTTAGCACTTACCTCTACATTAATAAGTTTTCCGCCTTTTCTTTTTATGATGTGCTCAGATATTACAACGGCACCATTTGCCATTGCGTTGAAGTGCATTGGTCTTTTAATTCGTCCCTCGTCAAAAAATATATCATCCGTATTAAGGGTTTCAAGTTCTTCTTTTTTATAACCTGTTAATGAGGCAGCAGTGTCGTTTACATCGAGTAGATTGTCGTCTTCGTCGGTTATTATGATGCCGTCAGATGCCTGTTGCACAAGTGTTCTAAATTTCTGTTCACTTTCAAAAAGTTCTTTTTGCAGTAGTAATTTATTTTCGGTTTCTTTCATTGCAGTAATATCCTGTGTAGCTTCTCCCTTCCATACATCATTAACAAACATTGGCCCTCTTAATTTTTCTGTATCATGCTCATTTTTTGTAAATAAGCGTAAAATTGATTCTCCTTTTGCCTCCTTTGCACTATAGCCGTAAAGATTTTCCGCATGCACAGTCCAGTCTGTAATAATGTAATTATTATCTATAGTGATAATAGCATCATAGCTATTTTGCAGCAATGTCGAGTTGTATAAAAGGACTTTCTTTACTTGCTTTTTCTTTTTAAAATCGTTTTTAAAATATAAATAAGCAAGTGCCAGATTTGTGAAAAAAAGCAAGGCGAGCAATATAAAAAGTACCAATTGATTGTTTGTAGCTTCCTGTCTTTCCTGTGCAGTTTCTTTTAAAATATTT
The DNA here is from genome assembly GCA_040400515.1 of Ferruginibacter sp. Lineage (GTDB taxonomy): Bacteria > Bacteroidota > Bacteroidia > Chitinophagales > Chitinophagaceae > Ferruginibacter. Next base: position 81,799 of record JBBAQB010000011.1, read on the forward strand.
ATGCCGTTTTTATTAAGAGCAGTGGAGAGAACAATAATTGAATCAATTTGTGTTTTGCCAATGCTGTCGTAAAGAAATATGTCTTTCTTATTATTACCACCGTATTTCTTGATATCTATAATTGTATTGCTATTTGCAATTTTACGGGTAGCAACATTTGCAAGTAGTAAAATGCTATCTTTTTTATAATTATTTTTTATGGAGTAATCCAACAACTCATTCTTGTTTACTTTTATAGTGTTTGAAACATCTCTATATTTTTTTAAATAAACTTCGTTATTGTTTTTTAAATAAATCTCTCTAATTCTTTCTGCGTATGCTGTATTTAAATAAACAGCATCAACATTTTTTACCATTTTAAATACAGCAGTTTCTTTTTTTGATTCACTAATGGTTTTACGCATATTAATAAATACAGCCAACAGTAAGATTATCGAAAAAATAATTGCTGCACTTAGTGTGTACTTTATCTTCTTCGATATTTTGATATGAACCATAAATAGTGTTCTTCTTTTTAAGAATGTCCTTTAATGCAGATTGTATATACTATAAAAATAAATTATTTAAATTAAACACACTTGTAATTCATCTTTCTCTTATAATTTCATAAATTTGTTCTGTACATAATATTTAATGATGAAGAAATTTCTACTTGTAGATGATCACCTAGTAGTAAGATCAGGTATCAAACTTTTGCTTGCAGATATGTATGAGGAAGTGCAGATTAGTGAGGCATATGATGGCGAAAGTGCTAAAAAGCTTTTAGCTGAAGCTGAATATGACCTTATAACAATGGATGTGCAAATGCCTAATACAGACACTTTTGCTTTAGTGGAATTTGTAAAAAAGAAATATCCTGCTGCGAAATTGCTTATGTTTTCTATGAGTCCTGAGAGTATTTATGCCATTAGGCTTATCAAGGCAGGTGCAAAGGGCTTTATAAGTAAATCGGCTCCGTTGGAAGAAATGAAAATTGCGATTGAAAATGTATTAAATAATAAGAAATATTTTAGTGAGGAAGTCCTCTTAGAACTTACTGGAGGAACCGCAGGGGGTAACAATAATTTGTTTGATTTACTTTCGCCCAGAGAATTTGAAATTGTCACTTTTTTGCTAAATGGTAAAACTATTAGTAATATAGCTGCAGATTTATCACTCGGTTTATCTACCGTAGGCACACACAAAGGGCGTATTTTTCAAAAGCTGAAAGTATCTAATCTTTTGGAGCTTAAAGCACTTGCCAATTCTTACACCTAAACTTACATTTTTAAGATTTTAAATAAATGCAGCCATTAAGAACCGTAAATGTTACCCGTTATGTAACACCATTACGTGAAGGTGGTTCTATGCCTGCAATTGCAGAAGCTGATGACGGTTTTTTATATGTCATAAAATTTAGGGGAGCAGGGCAAGGGGTAAAAGCACTTATAGCCGAACAGGTTGGCGGAGAAATAGCAAGAGTATTAGGTTTAAAAATACCTGAAATTGTTTTCGCAACGCTTGATGAGGCGTTTGGAAGAATGGAAGGAGACGAAGAGATTCAAGATCTTTTGAGGGCAAGCGAAGGCCTAAATCTTGGGCTGCATTATTTATCTGGCGCCATTACTTTTGACCCCGCAGTAACATCTATAGGCTCCTTACTCGCATCAAAAATTGTATGGCTCGATTGTTTTATCGTAAATGTTGATAGAACTGTTAGAAATACCAACATGCTTTCGTGGCAAAAGGAATTGTGGCTAATAGACCATGGTGCATCTTTGTACTTCCACCACTCATGGCACACAGCTTCTGAGCAATCGTTGCGACCGTTTACCCATGTTAAAGACCATGTATTACTCCCTGAAGCGAGTATGTTGGCCGAGGCAGATAAAATTTGTAAGGAATTGCTTACACCGGCAATATTGGCTGATATTGTAGATAGTTTGCCTGAAGATTGGTTGCTGTTGGATGCTCCATTTGAAAATATTGCTGAGCATAAAAAAGCGTATAAAGATTTTTTAATAACCCGAATGGCCAACTCAAATATTTTTTTAAAAGAAGCAATAGATGCAAGAGAAAAACTTATATGAGTATGCAGTTATTCGTATTATGCCTAGGGTAGAAAGAGAAGAATTTCTTAACGTGGGTGTAGTACTTTATTGTGCGGGGAAAAAATTTTTAAGGACATTATATAATGTAGATAATACCCGTGTAACATCTTTTTGTCACACTTGTGATATCAACGAAATAGAAACATATTTAAAGGCTTTTGAACTTATTTGCGCAGGCAACATTGATAGTGGACCTATAAGCAAGTTGCCGGCTTCTGCCCGATTTCGTTGGCTCACTGCAACCCGCAGTACAGTGGTACAAACGTCGAAAGTGCATCCCGGTATTTGTACAGACCCATCAGAAATGTTACAAAAGTTATTTATAGACCTTGTTTGTTAGGATTTGATTATACTCGAATTATCACAAGCCCGGCTCATTAAAGGAGCCAATTTTTTTAACAAAATACCAATAAGCAGCAATGAATGGGTTGCATGATTTTATTTTTCCTGATGAGATTGGTTTTAAAGGGACCGTGTTGGATGACTATCTGGAAAATGGATTTTATCGCATGCAGCATAACCTTTTCACGACAAGCCAAACGCAACTTGGTATTTCTCGAGAGAGTGTACCGGTTTTCTGGTTAAGAATTCCTGTAAGGAGCTGTAGAGAAAACAAGTCAGCAATAACCATCAGGAAAAAAGCATCCCGATTTTTAGTAACTTTTTGTACCGCAGCGATAACTGAGGAAATAAATGAGCTATACAGACTTTATTTTAACAGTATAAACTTTGAAGCTGCAGATAGTTGCAGCAGCTATTTGCACGACGAAGGAATTCAAAATCCTTTTAATTCTTTGATGGTGCAAATACGGGATGAAGATCAACTCATTGCTGTTGGATATTTTGATGTAGGTACAAATACATTGGCAGGTATTTTAAACTTTTACCACCCTGAATATAAAAAATACAGTTTGGGTAAATTACTTATGCTTGCAAAAAAAGATTTTGCCGTTGCTAAAAATATGTCATTTTATTACCTTGGTTATTTAAGTACCCAAACTAATAAGTTCGATTATAAAATTTTTCCTGATAAAGAAGCATTAGAAGTATTGTTGCCTTTAGAGAAGAAATGGATCTCTTATAAAACTACCTGTAAAGAAATGTTACAGGAATACTTTGAAAAAAATATGATGTATTAATACTATGTTTTTTAAAGTCTTTGCAAGAAGATGTGAATTTAAATTGTTTGAAGTATTTATTAGTTTAAAATACTTGCATCTTTTTCAATCTCCGCCTTTTCTTCTTCTTTTATTTTTGCCCAGCCGCCAAGTACATTTCTAACGTTGTTAATGCCTTCTTTTTTTAAGATAGAAAGTGCTATTACACTTCTATAACCGCCGGCGCAATGCACATATAAATTTTCATCGTCTTCAAACTGTGCAAGTAGTGCTACATCTGTCATATCGCCCAATGGTAAGTTTACAGATCCTTTTAAATGTCCATCTGCATGCTCTGCTTCTCTGCGAACATCTACGATGGTGAGGTTGGGGTCGTGTGGAATGTCCATCATCAGTTCATCTGGCTCTACATCAATAATCATGTCTGTTTTTTCGCCTTCATTTTTCCATGCTTCAAAACCTCCTTCCAAGTAACCTGCCATCTTATCAAAACCAACTCTGGCTAGTCTTATAACTGTTTCTTCTTCCATGCCTTGCTCGGCAATAAATATAATTTTTTTATTAAAAGGTAACAGGCAACCAGCCCATTCTGCAAAGCGCCCCTCTAATCCAATAAACAAAGAGCCTGGTATAAATCCCTGTGTAAATTTAAAAGCAGGCCTTGTATCTAAAACAATACAATCTAGCTGTGCCATTTCTTTAAATGCAGTAATACTTAATGGTTGTAATCCTCTTGTTCTTACCGCTTGTATTGGCTCATAACCTTTTTGGTTTATGCTTGCATTTACAGCAAAATAAACAGGTGGTGCTGAAAGACCATTGGCGACTGCATTTATAAAATCTTCTTTACTTTGCGGTTGTAAAGCATGGTTTGTTTTTCGTTCTTCTTCCATTGTGCTAAAAGTATTGGGGCCAAGGTTTTTACCACAACTGCTTCCTGGCCCATGGGCAGGGTATACAATTACATCATCTGGCAGGGGCAATATTTTTTGGGTGATGGTATCGTACATTATACCTGCAAGTTCTTCACTGCTCAGGTCGCCACTGCTTAAGTCAGGCCTGCCCACATCACCCACAAATAAAGTGTCTCCGGTAAAAACAGCATGTGGTTTTTGTTTTTCATCCAGTAATAAATAACAGGTACTTTCTAGTGTGTGGCCCGGTGTATGAATCACTTTAAACGTTAGGTTGCCAAGGCTGTACAACTGTCCGTCTGCAGCATTTTCTATTTTAAAATTTGTTTTTGCTCCAGGGCCAAAAATAATAGGCGCACCGGTTGCAATGCTTAAGTCAATGTGGCCACTTACAAAATCTGCATGAAAATGGGTTTCAAAAATATACTTAATGGTAGCTTTTCTTTCTTTTGCCATAGCAATATAGGTTTCTATATCTCTTAGCGGGTCTATGATAGCAACTTCACCATTGCTTTCAATATAATAAGCAGCTTCACTTAAACAGTTGGTATAAATTTGTTGTATGTACATTGTATTACTCAATTAAATTTCGCTGTAATTTACGCAATAAAAAAACGCCCCAATTTTTTTGGGACGTTTTAAAGTTCTGTTGTTGTTAATTTAAGCAACTAAATCATCAACCATACTTGTAATCTCACCTATACGTTTGTAGTTTACCGTATAGAAAATAAATTTTCCATCACGCTGGGTACTTACAATACCTGCTCTGCGTAAAATAGCAAGGTGCTGCGAAGCAACTGACTGCTCTAAACGCATACGTACATAAATTTCAGTAACGGTAATCTTTTTCTCGGTTTCTACAAGAGTAAGAATTTGCTGTCTTAATTTATGGTTAAGCGCCCTCAATACAAGAACTGCTTTTTTTAAGTTGTGATAATTAATCTTCAGCACATTATCACTTGATTCTAATGCAGATTTTATCTGCTCTTCTGTTTGAGTTACATTCATACCTAGGGGGATTAATAAATTTCTTAAACTGTTTGAACAATGCAAATATATGTTTTCTCATCAATCTGATATAGTCGAAATCCGTTAAAACTTAAGAAATAAATTATTACGGATTGTAGAATTCCTTTGTATATAATGCTGCTGCCATAACAAGGCTTGCAAAGTCTTTTGCCAAATACTTACTGTAAGACAATGAATTTATGGAGGAATATATTTCGCCGGTTTCTTCAAAAAAAGCATGTTTCGAAATGCATAATTTTTTAAATTTTTGCATGCCATTACCGCAAAAAATAATATTCTTCTCTTTTAAGGGCGTTTCACAAAAATTTTCGTCCATTACTACCGCATGTGCTGGGGTGATTTCTTTTAAATCTTTATCATAAAGAGCTGTGTATACTTCCATGCGACGCGCATCTATCATTGGGCAATAATATGAGGAAACATTTTTTTCTTGTTTTGTATTCACAGCTTTTGCCATAGCTTTTAAGGTATTTATCGTGAGCAGTGGTTTATCCAGCGCATAACAAATTCCTTTAGCGGCGGCAAGCCCTACTCTAAGGCCAGTGTACGAACCCGGGCCTACTGTGCAGGCTATTGCATCTACATCTGCAATATTTACCTGTACATCTTTTAGCAAAGACTGTATGGCAATATGAATAAAAGAAGCATGCTCCTTCTGCACTTCGTTGATAAGATGTTTTTTTATAATACCATCCGTTGCAATGCTTACCGATGCTGTTTCCAGCGAGCTGTCTATATTGATTATTGTTGCCATCTTATATTTTATTTGCTGCCACAAGGCCTGTGGCAGGTAAAAACCTTGCATCTGTTTCTGCTATTTTTTGTAACAGAGCATATACTTTTTGTTTCCCTATTTTTCTACACCATTCAAACGGGCCGTAAGGATAGTTTGTACCAAGTTTCATGGCAATGTCTATTTCCTCTTCTGTACTTACACCATCATCTTTTGCAGCATATGCTTCGTTTATGACCATGGCAATAATTCTTGCGCTCACAAAACCAGGTTCATCATTTACGGAAATGTATTTTTTGCTGATCGTTTTTAACACAAATGCCGCTTCTGCAGTCATTTGCCCTGCAATTTCCCAGAGGTCTTTTTCTAAAAAGCCTGGCCAGGTATTTACCCTTATTACATGTTCCTTGTATTGTTTATCTGCAAGGGTATTTACCATACTGTTTATGAATACCGGCTTGGTCAAACTATTGTAATCTTCTTCTGCATTTTCAGTCATATCAAAATACGCATCAGCATCCGAATGCAAAAGTAACTCACCGCTGTTTTTTATATAAATCCACTCAATATTTTCTGCATTTATTTTGATGGCGTAAAAAGCTGCTTCATCTCCAAGTACAACATATTTCATTATAACATTTTCAAACAAAAATACGTGCTATAAAGACGATATATTTGCTTAATAAAAAATAATTTACACATGGATAAAGTTATCATAAAAACCAACCTTGCACCTGCGCCAATTGGTCCTTATAACCAGGCAGTAAAAGCAGGCAATATGTTATTTGTTTCGGGGCAGATAGCATTAAACCCTAGCAACGGAGAGCTCATCAATGCAACAGTGGCCGAAGAAGCAACCCAGGTAATGAAAAACATTGCGGCTATTTTAAACGAAGCCGGGGCTAATTTTTCAAACATTGTAAAGACTACTATCTTTTTAAGTGATATGAGTTTGTTTGCAGAAGTAAACGAAATTTATGGAAGTTATTTTACAGCGGATTATCCTGCAAGGGAAACAGTTGCTGTTAAAGGGCTTCCAAAAAATGTAAATATTGAAATCAGCGTAACGGCATTTTTATAATAATGATACTAATTACCGCAAAAGTTCATCCCTATTTAATTGAAACCTTTAAAGCCAAGGGGTATGAGGTGTTGTATGAACCAGCCATTACATATGATGAATTGCTTGTTGGTATAAAAGATATTGTAGGCTTGGTTGTAACTACCCGTTTAAAAATTGATAAAGATATAATTGATGCCGCTCCTGGGCTGAAATGGATAGGAAGGCTTGGGAGTGGTATGGAATTGATAGATACGGATTATGCAACTTCAAAGAATATTGTTTGCCTCAGTAGCCCTGAGGGCAATAGAAATGCTGTTGGGGAACATGCGCTGGGTATGTTGTTGAGTCTTGCAAATAATATTATAAAGAGCTGCGACGAAATAAAAGAAAGAAAATGGGTGCGAGATGAAAACCGGGGCATAGAAATTTCGGGTAAAACAATTGGCATTATTGGCTATGGAAACACCGGTGCAGCTTTTGCAAAAGTACTTTCAGGTTTTGATGTAACAATGCTCGGTTATGACACAAACAAAAATGGTTTTGGCGGTAAGTTTATCAGAGAGGCAGATTTGGAACAAATATGCAGGTATGCAGATGTAATCAGTTTTCACGTGCCGCTAAGTGATGATACAAAGCACATGGCCAACGATGTTTTTTTTGACAAACTACAAAACAAACCGTTTCTTATAAATACAAGTCGTGGCAATGTTGTTGAAACCGCCGCTTTGATAAGAGCGTTGAAGCAGGGTAAAATAAAAGGGGCCGCACTTGATGTGTTGGAAAATGAAAAGCTCGAAACTTATTCCTCACTGGAAAAAGAGCAACTGGGTTTTCTTTTGCAACAACAAAATGTACTGATTACCCCGCACATTGCAGGCTATAGTAACGAAGCTTTTTTAAAAATGAGTGAGGTGTTGATAGCCAAACTTGAGCACCTTAAAATTGCCTAGATTTAAGATTATCTAAGTTAGATTTCCTTATATTTGTATGTCTACAACGCTCCCGCAAAAAGGGGCGTTGTATTTTTTTTAGTAAAACTCAAAACGATTCTTATGTCAGATACAAATTACGTTACGCAAGAAAATTTTGATAGAATTCAAATAGAGCTCCATAGGATGAAAACGGTTGATAGGCCTGCAGCCAGTGCTGCCATTGCGGAGGCCAGGGAAAAGGGTGATTTAAAGGAGAATGCTGAATACGACGCCGCTAAAGAAGCGCAGGGGTTATTGGAGGCAAGAATAAACAATTTGGAAGGCGTTATTTCAACTGCAAGAATTTTAGATGAAAGCACCATAGATACAAGTCGTGTAAGCATTCTTACAAAAGTTACTTTACAGAACCTGGGCACAAAAAAAACAGTGACTTACCAAATTGTATCTGAAAACGAAGCAGATTTAAAACTGGGAAAGATATCTGTTACATCACCTATTGGTAAAGGGTTATTAGGGAAAGTAAAAGGCGATGTTGCAGAAGTTAATGTACCTGCAGGAATATTAAAATTTGAGGTATTGGATATTTCTATTTAAATAAAAAACTGAACTTACAACCCGTTGCTCAAATGAGTGACGGGTTTTTTATTTCTGAGTTTTTAATCACATTTGTTTTATATTAAAATCAATTTTTAAACTTGTAATCATGTCTATATTTTCAAAAATAATTTCCGGCGAAATACCATCTTATAAAATTCAAGAGAATGATTATTTTCTGGCTTTCTTAGATGTGTTCCCACTGGTAAAAGGACATGTGTTGGTGGTGCCAAAAATAGAAGTAGATAAATTGTTTAGCCTGCCTGATCATTATTTATCTGAAATATTATTGTTTTCAAAATCTATAGCATCTGCCATTGAAAAATCGTTTAAATGTGAAAGATGCGGCATATCGGTGATGGGGCTTGAGGTACCGCATGCTCACATACATTTGGTGCCCATCAATTCCGCAGATGATTTAAATTTTACAAGAGATAAATTAAAATTCTCAGCAGAAGAAATGAAAGAGATACAGGATAAAATTATTGGAAACTTATAGGTACTATTTTAATTTTACTCTGCCGGGATTATTAGCAATAAAACTTTTCCAGTCTTTTTTACCTGCGCCCCCTGCCGTGAGTACATTGCTTTGCTGAAAATGATGGCACAATGCTACTGCAAGTGCATCTGTTGCATCAAGCCAGGTATGTTCTCCTTCAAATTTTAATATTGATTGCAGCATTTTTGATACCTGCAGTTTATCTGCGTTACCATTGCCGGTAATAGATTGCTTTACTTTTTTAGGGGAGTATTCCGTAACAGAAAGACCGGCCTGCATGGCTGCTGCAATGGCTACTCCTTGGGCTCTGCCAAGCTTAAGCATACTTTGTACATTTTTACCAAAAAAAGGTGCTTCAATGGCAAAGCAGGTAGGTTTGTACTCTTTTATAATGGATGCAACCCTGCTGTGTATTTTTTCTAAACGCTCGTATGCATCTTCCTTTGCAGATAATTTTAGTACCCCCATATCAATGAGCGATACCGTTTTGTCTTTTACTTTTATGATGCCGTAGCCCATCACGATTGTACCGGGATCTATTCCTAAAATTATTTTTGTTGACTTTTGCAATACGGGCACTATTTTTACCAAAATTTATATCTGCGCAAAAGTATCAAAATATTATTCAATTGGTTTTTAGGTCCTGTTATCTTTCTTTTTTTAAGCTGGAGTTTATATAAACAGATATCGCAGCAGCATGATTTACCTGCAAGGTGGGCACAAATAAAAAGTAGTTTCGAAAATCCGGCTTTGTGGTTTGCATTTTTGCTTATGCTTTTAAACTGGGGTATCGAAGCCCGCAAATGGCAAATTCTTTTGCAGCCGCTGGAAAAGTTGTCTTTCATTCATTCATTTAAAAGTGTATTTGCTGGTTGCAGCATTACGATGCTCACACCCAACCGGGTGGGGGAATACGGTGGCCGTATATTGTATGTAAAAGAAGAAAATAGGTTAGATGCTATTCCATTAACTATTCTGGGGAGTATCAGCCAATTGTTCGTTACTGTTTTAATGGGTACCGCAGGGCTTATCTATTTAAAATATTTTAATGGAGACGATCATGTTTTTAATTCGTTGCCTGCTTACACTGACGATATTTTGTTATATATCAGTGCGCCTGCTGCCATCTTTTTAATTCTTATTTATCTACGGGTTGGGCTGCTGGTGAGGTTATTAAGCAAAATAAAAATCCTAAAAAATGTTGCCGCACATATTGTATTGTTAAATACATTTTCACGTAAACAATTGTTAAGAATTTTGTTTTTATCATTTTTACGGTATATGGTATTTATTTTGCAATTCATTCTGCTCTTGCAAGTAATGCAGGTGCAGATAAGTTTTTTTACATGCTTTAGGTTGCTCACGGTTTTTTATCTGGTAATGGCTATAGCGCCAACCATCGGGTTTACAGAACTGCCTTTAAGAGCTGCCGCCAGTTTAGAGATATTGCAGTTGTACAGCAATAATCTTATAGGCATACAGGCAGCATCTTTGGGTATTTGGCTTATTAATTTAGTAATACCGGCTATTGTAGGAAGCTTGCTGATTCTTGGAATTAAAATTTTAAAAGACAAATGAAAAACTTTACCAGATCAATTTTTTCCGTGTCTGTATTTTTAGCTTTCACCAATTTTTCAGTGGCGCAACAGGCAGAATTTTGTGGTATTAAAAACACCGCTTTTAAACCCGGAGAAAAAATAATTATGAAGGTGTACTACAACGCTATGGGTGCATATATTGGCGCAGGTGAGGCAAGTTTTACAACCGCACTCGAGCGCTTTAATGGTAAGCCAGTTTATCATTGTGTAGGCGAGGGTAAAACCTTTTCTTTTTTCGATAATTTTTTTAAAGTAAGAGACCGTTACGAAAGTTATATAGATACTGCAACCATGTCTCCCATAAAATTTATTAGAAATGTGGAAGAAGGTGGAATAAAAATTTATAACAACGTAACCTTTAACCAGGCTTCCAATACAGCGGTAAGTACAAATGGTGTTTTTAAAATTTCTGATTGTATGCAGGATGTGGTAAGTGCTATGTACTATGCCAGAAATATTAACTGGAATAAATACAAGCCAGGCGATAAAATTCCGTTTGATATGTTTTTAGATGACGAAGTGTATCACCTTTATATTCGCTACCTGGGTAACGAAAAAATTAAAACACAGTACGGTAAATTCAATGCGATTAAGTTTAAGCCATTGCTTATAAAAGGAACCATGTTTGAGGGTGGAGAAAAAATGACTGCTTGGGTGAGCGATGACCCTAACCGTTTAATTCTACGGGTTGAAAGCCCCATCTCGGTAGGTAATGTAAAAGTAGATATGATGGGTTACTCAGGGCTTAGGTATCCATTAACATCGCTGGTTTCTTTTAGGTAAAAATCTTTTTTGGGGCTGTTAGCTTTGGTAATGCTGTTCAAATTTGCTCTGGTGTTGTCATCCAGAGCTTATCAAAAGATAGGGAAACAAAAAAAGTATTATCACCTCTATCAGGGGCTTTTCATCGGTAAATCTTTTTTCAATATTTATAGGAATAAATTTTGTTAAACATTTTCCAGATTTGGTTTAATTATTTTCCCCAGTTATGTTTTTCATAACTTTTGGCCAAAAGCTTTTCCTGAATCCAATAACAAAATGTCCCTGTAGTAACTCCAACTAAGGAGCCTGCTAGTACATCTTCAACAAAATGTTGACCAAGATAAACTCTTGAGTAAGCCACTAAACAAGCAAAAATAAATACAATTGCAGCAACTGATTTTTTACCAAGGTATAACGATATTATGACTGCAGCTGCAAAAGCCGACGTTGAATGACCTGATGGGAATGAGTTTTGTTGGTGCAGTGTGGTTGAGTAGACAACATGTATGATGGAAGGATCTTTAAAAAAAACCGCGGGCCTGGGGAAATTGGTTAGTCGTTTAATTATTTGTACAATTAAGCCCGATAGAAGATAACTACTTACTAAGCCAAGCGCAAGCCGCTTAAATCTGAATAAAAACATGATCAAGGCTAAAACAGTAATAAAAATACCATCACCCATAAAAGTGATCACGCTGAAAAAAAAATCGAGAAAGGAATGGTAGGCACCGTTAACAAAAAGAAATGCATCTTTTTTTGTGCTAAGCATAATGCTAGCAGTAACTACAATAAAAAAAAATATGTAAAAGGTAAAGAAGGAGGTGTTTTTGTAAAATATCGGCTTTTTAATTTTCATAATACCTTAATATTGCGATTAAAATTATAAAAAAAATTACACAATTAAATATAAGGGCATTTTAAAATATTGATTTTAATATCTTCAACTTTAATTCAAAGAAATGATACTTGGTAAAAAACTGGTGATTGTGCTCCCTGCTTATAATGCAGCAAAAACTATTGAGCAAACTCACAATGAAATCCCATTTGATATTGTAGATGACATTGTATTGGTTGATGATAACAGCATTGATAACACAACAGAAATGGCAGCCGCCCTCAATATTAAGAATATTGTTGTTCATGAAAAAAACAAGGGTTACGGCGGCAATCAGAAAAGCTGTTACAACAAAGCGAAGGAATTGAATGCAGATATTGTTATTATGCTACATCCTGATTACCAGTACACTCCCAAATTAATTCACAGTATGGCCTATATTATTGCCAACGGGGTTTACCCTGTTGTATTTGGTTCTCGTATTTTGGGTAAAGGGGCGCTTAAGGGTGGCATGCCCTGGTATAAATATGTTACCAACAGAATACTTACCCTTGTACAAAATATTTTGCTAAACCAAAAGCTTTCCGAGTATCATACGGGTTACAGGGCTTTTTCTAAAGAGGTTCTTGATAATATTGATTACGAACTCAACTCCGATGATTTTATTTTTGATAACCAAATGGCAGCTCAGATTTTTTATAAAGGTTTTGAAATAGGAGAAGTTACCTGTCCTACAAAGTATTTTCCAGAAGCCTCTTCAATTAATTTTAAGCGAAGCGCCATCTATGGTTTGGGTGTTCTAAAAGTAAGTATGCAGTATCGCCTCACGAAATGGGGGTTACTCAAGCCATTATACTTAGGCTAAGGAGTTCTCTTGTAAAAATAAAATCCATTTTTGTTGTATAGAAAAACTGCGTCCAGTAATTCTTTTTCTAGAGCTTTTTTTCCGGTAACCTTGCAAGAAATGTAAACAGGTTTGTCTATGGCACCTTTCAATAACCATTCATAATTTGTATAATTTTTATTAAGCTGTGGTTTCGCATTGCCATAAAAAAAATGTGTGTAAGTTTTATATTGATAGGAGACCATGTAACAATCTTCCGCTGCGTGTTCCTGCCAAAAATTTATATTGGCCCGCTGGCTAATGGCCTCGATATTGCCAATTAAAAAGAAGAGGGTAAGCTGTATAAAAATAATTGAACCTCCCAGTAAAATCCAAACAGCCCTTTGTATTTTTTGTCTTTTAAAATAGAAAATACATAAAACTATTGCCGCAATAAGAACAAGGCCCGGCAAAAATTCCCAGCCGCTCCATTGAACTTGCGTTTGTATATTCTCACTAGCAAAGGCGTCCTGTTTTAAAAGAGGTTTTAATTTTGAAATATTTTGGCCAAAATATGCCGCTGCAAAAGGCGCAAGTACAAATGGTATTGCACTTATAAGGGTAATTGTTTTTACCAATCCATTAAAAACCCATTTTTTTTTAAAGATGTTATGCAGGCTTAAAGCCGCCAGGAAACTAATAGGGTAGTAGCACAATGAGGAATAATGAACAATTTTTGTTTGCACCAATGTGAAAACTACCAACACCACCCAGAAAAAAATGCCCATCCATTTTTTGATATCTATAAAGCGATTACCTTCCACTTCATTTTTTATCATTGCCTGAATAAAAAAAGCCGTGGCGGGAAAGCACCCAAAAAAAAGTACCACAAAATGATAAAACAAAAAACCTCCATGGCCTGCATCTGCGGTAGTTAATAGCTCCCATTGCCGCACTGTAAATTCTTTTAAAAATTTATCGCCATGCTGCATGTAATCAATACCTAACCAAAGCCCTGCAGTTGCCAAAGCAGAAAAAATAAATAATAATAACTGCAGCAAACTTATAATTGAGCGAAACTTATTAAGTGCACAGTAAACAGCAAATGTAATTCCGGTAAGTATTAGCGCCACGGGCCCCTTGGTTAAAATTGCCAACCCCAACATAGCACCGCCCAAAATCAACGATTTTATGTTGGATTGATTTACACTTTTTTTATAAGTAGCTGTTATTAAGCCGTAAATGGAAAGGAAAATAAAAAAATTAAACCAAGGATCAATAATGCCTGATTTAAAATAAAGATGAGGAAGAATAGTAGAGGCATAAATAATCGCCCATAAAAAGCCAAACAATCTATCTTTTAATTTGCTCCCGATTATAAAAAGAACCGGTAGTACAATCATTCCTAATAATGCATTTGGCAGGCGAGAAGAAAATTCATTGACGCCAAATAGATTCATACAACCTGCCTGTAACCAGAAATAAAGTGGTGGCTTTTCAGTAAATGATTCGAAATTGATCTGGGGCTGGCTGTAATTATCCGTAACAACCATTTCTCGAGCAATCTCTGCAAAATTTATTTCGTCCCAATCAAAAAGATGTACATTATTTAAAAATGGAATAAACAAAACTGCAGCTAAAAATAGCAGAAAAAACAATGTAGGAATGCTGTTAAGATTTGACTTTTGCATACATAAAATTATGTTTTTGTTCTAAAAGAGAAACCGAAAAGTTTATTTACTATAGCTGGTTATCCTTCACCATCAAGAAAAAATTACTGAACAGTCACAGTATGATTTAAATACACACTATCACTTTGCAAAAACCTTAATGTGTAAGTGCCGGTTTGCGATTTTTTAAATTTATATGCTACTTGACGTGTCGGTAAATCCTGCGTACAAATACAACCTTCATACTTTGCATTCACAATAATTCTTGTTTCGTTTCCATTTACAGTTTCTTCAAATTTGTTGAATTGTCCACAACCATCAAAGCATGTAAAATCAACTGTCAGCAATATTTCCTGATTAATGGAAGCTACTGTTGCGCCGTATATTTTTGTCACCGGACCTGTTTGGAATGAGATGCATGGAGGTTCAATTGGAGCTTTGGTACAGCCAATTAATGAGAATATTAATACACTAAAATATAAAGCGGGGGTATAAAACTTTTTGTTCATAACATTTTTGTTAAAAGACATTTGGACGTGTTTTTTTGTTGCTTACAACTTTACGTATTAGCAATTTTTTCACATCATTAAAATGACATTTTTCTTCAAACAAGCAATAATTTTTACAAAATGTAGCTTCTCATAACCACGGTGTTTACATTCCCATAATATCAAAAAATTGCCTCAGTCCTAACCCAATAAAAAAGCCCGAAACTAATCGGGCTTTCTCAATACTAATATCTCAATACTTTCTAAACATCTATCTTAGCGTACTTAGCGTGGCTTTCAATAAACTCTCTGCGTGGTGGTACTTCATCGCCCATTAGCATAGAGAATACGCCATCTGCCGTTGTAAGGCTGTCTATCGTTACCTGCTTTAAAGTACGGGTTGCTGGGTTCATCGTTGTTTCCCATAACTGGTCTGCATTCATCTCTCCCAAACCTTTGTAACGCTGTATGTTTACGCTGTCATCTTTACCACCACCAATGCGCACCGTTTCTGCTTTGCGCTCTGCATCATTCCATGCATAAGCCTGTTCTTTTCCTTTTTTTACAAGGTATAAAGGCGGCTGGGCAATGTATACATAGCCGTTCTCCACAAGCTCTTTCATGTAGCGGAAGATGAAGGTCATTATAAGTGTTGCAATGTGGCTACCATCCACATCGGCATCCGTCATTATAATTAATTTATGGTAACGTAGTTTTGAGATGTCCAATGCTTTTGCGTCTTCCAACGTTCCTATTTTTACCCCTAGTGCGGTAAACATATTGCGTATCTCCTCGTTGTCGTAAATTTTGTGCTCCATGGCTTTTTCTACATTAAGAATTTTACCTCTCAATGGCAGTATTGCCTGAAAACTTCTGTCACGACCTTGTTTTGCTGTTCCACCAGCCGAATCCCCTTCCACTAAAAACAACTCACAGCGACCTGGATCTTTATCGGAGCAATCTGCTAGTTTACCGGGCAAACCACCACCCACTAAAACTGTTTTACGTTGCACCAATTCTCTTGCACGTTTTGCTGCAGCTCTCGCCTGTGCTGCCAATATTACTTTTTGTATGATGGTCTTGGCATCTTTTGGATTTTCTTCCAAATAGTTCTCTAGCACACGACTAAGGGTCGTGTCTACAATACCGCTTACTTCATTGTTACCCAATTTGCTTTTTGTCTGTCCTTCAAATTGTGGCTCAGGTACTTTTACAGAAATGATCGCCGAAATACCTTCTCTAAAATCATCTCCCTCTATGGCAACTTTGGCTTTTTCGAACATGCCGTTTTTTTCGCCATAGCTTTTAAAAACACGGGTGATGCTTCTTCTAAAACCTGCCACGTGTGTACCACCTTCAATGGTATTAATGTTGTTTACATAACTGAATAAATGCTCTGAATAGCCTGCATTGTATGTCATAGCAACTTCAACCACCACGTTGTTTTTTTCGTCGTATCCATCGCAATAAATTACGATTGGTATCAACGGGCTGCGTCCGGCTTTTTTATCGAGGTATTCTACAAACTCTACAATACCACCTTCGCTGTAAAAAGTTTTGTTGTAATATTTCCCTTCCTCATCTTTTTCTCTAAAATCGTTGAGGATGATGTTTATTTTCTTGTTTAGAAACGATAACTCTCTCAAACGTCCTTCTAAAATATCTCTTTTGTATTCTGTTGTTAGAAAAATGCTTTTATCAGGCCAAAAGTGAACGTGGGTCCCTGTATGCTCACTTGTTCCTATCTCTCTTACTGCGTATTGAGGTACACCAATTTTATATTCCTGCTCGTATTTTTTCCCATCACGGTTTACGGTAGCAATTAATTTTGTGCTGAGTGCGTTTACACAACTTACACCCACACCATGCAAACCGCCGGATACTTTGTAAGTGTCTTTATCAAACTTACCACCGGCATGTAATACGGTCATTACAATTTCGAGGGCCGATTTATTTTCTTTTGTGTTGATGCCTGTAGGAATTCCACGCCCATCATCCTGAACCGAAATAGAATTGTCTTCATGAATGCTAACGGTGATATTTTTACACCAACCGCCAAGCGCTTCATCAATGGAGTTATCTACTACCTCATAAACAAGGTGGTGAAGACCTTTTTCGCCCGTATCGCCAATGTACATACTCGGGCGAAGACGAACAGCTTCTAAGCCTTCTAAAACCGTAATACTGTCTGCGCCATAAACCGGCATTTCCTTTTCTGTTAAAACTTCCTTTTCTGTACTCATATATAGTTGCAAACTTTAAAAATCGAATGTGTGCGAAGTTAAGGAAATTTAAGGGTTTTTCAAGCTGAAAAATGGCCTGTTTTAAACCATTTACCAACATCTTTGCCTGAAGAAAATTAGGAGAAATGATGCTGCAACATTTCTCAATTGTAGCATGTGTAAAAGAGGTAATTGAATTGTCATGAGTCTGTATATATGAAAGCTTTATTTGCTATAATCATGCTGTTAATATCGCTGAATATTTTAGGGCAAAAAGGGGACTTTAAAGTCTGCAACATTTCACTGCCTTCTGAAATTTCTCATTACGATAACTAGTTTTAAGGATTGTATATAAAGGTTAAAAATTTGTTTTTAATGAGCGAAAGCAGGTTGTAGGATAACGTTATAGCTAAAGTGTATTCCATAAAATTAGCTGACATAGAAAAGCAACTGGCAGAAAGTACTTATATGTTGCCATTTACAAAGTGGAGGATATTTGGGAGTTTCCAAAAGAATATGGGAGCTATAATTGGGAAGGAATTGCTGCATACAAAAAAGGTTGTCTTGTTGTAAACGATAAATACACACCTGCCCAACCATACAAATCTGTATTGCTGTATTTACAGTTTACGAAATAGGATAAATTGGTGACAATTTTTGTGACTATTTTAATTAATGTTGTAACAAAAAATGTTAAAGTATAATATTTATTTTTGTATTTAACTAATGTTCGTTAGTTTTACACTCATTATGACAATCTTGGCACAAGACATCTTATCGTTAGCACAAAGACAACCCTTTTTACAGGAAGACCTGCACCTACTTCACGAGGTGGATCGCAACGTTCCTGGCTCTATTAATTACTCTATTAAACGGTACAAGCGACAGCCACAATGGTCTATTGACGATACCGGTATTTTAGAGTACATGTATATAACCAACGACGAGGTTTCCAATAACCTTCAGCTTAAATTTTGTTTAAGTGGCAGTATTTACTGCGATCAAAGGCAAACTGAATGCGAAAACTGCAAGGCAAACAGTACCAGAAACTGCTCAGAAAAGGCGGAAACGATAGACGTGTTGAGTTTTAGTTTCTCTCCGACTTACTTGCAACAGTTTGTGAAAGCCAATAAAAATTCTCCGTCGTTTTCTGATCATGTCCTTTCGTTCACCCACACAAATTCTTTCAGCAAAATATTACCGTTGTGTGGTAAAACAAGAATGGCCATTGATGCACTTTTAAACCATACTTACACCGATACACATGCAAACATATTTGTAAATGCACAAATGCAGATTTTGCTTTTGTACAGCATGGATTGTATGCTTGGCGAAAAAGAAGGATCTACTTTTGCCTGTAAGTTTCTTGAAAATGAGGCAGATAGAGACAAAATAATTATGGCTAGAGAAATTTTGCTTGAGCGTATAGGTGAACCAATTACAATTAAAGCACTAAGCCGCAAAGTCGCCATAAACGAATGTTATTTAAAGAAAGGATTTAAAGAAATTTTTGGTACTACCATATTTGACTTTTACCAGAGCCAAAGAATGGAACATGCAAAATACCTTTTGTACGAAAAAGGTTTAAGCGTAACCGAAGTATCCCATTTACTCGGCTATTCGTCAATATCCCATTTTAGTACAGCCTTTAAAAAGCAAACCGGTATTAAACCATGTGAGTTGTTGATGCATTAGAATTAATAACTAGATTTAACTAGTGCATTTTTATAAAGAAACACTAAAAACAGCCTGAAGTAATTATTCAGGCCGTTTTGTTTTTGCTAATGAAGGGCTTTGATTCTGTAAAATTCCAAATAACCCAATTATGTAATAATGTACCTTTGCACACAATTTTAAAAAGATATTTTGATGAGTGCGGGATACAAAACTTACGGGCAGCTTAACCTTTCATCTATAAGCCAAGAAATTTTAAAGCAGTGGGAATCTACCGAAGCTTTTAAAAAAAGCGTTGACTTAAGGGAAGGAAATATTCCTTTTGTTTTTTATGAAGGTCCACCAAGTGCCAATGGTATGCCTGGTATTCATCATGTGATTTCCCGTACTTTAAAAGACCTTGTTTGCAGGTATAAAACCATGCAGGGTTTTCAGGTGAAACGCAAAGGCGGTTGGGATACCCATGGCTTGCCAATAGAATTGGGGGTTGAAAAATTACTAGGTATTACCAAGGAAGATATCGGTAAAAAAATATCGGTTGAAGACTATAATAAGAAGTGCAGGGAGGTGGTGATGCAGTATAAAGATAAATGGGACGACATTACCCAAAAAATGGGTTATTGGGTAGATCTTGACAACCCTTATGTTACTTTTGAAAATAATTATATTGAAACATTGTGGTGGTGTCTGAGCCAATTGTATAAAAAAGGATACCTGTACGAAAGTGTGAGCATACAGCCTTATTCGCCGGCTGCAGGTACAGGTTTGAGTAGCCACGAGCTTAACCAACCTGGTACATATAAAGATGTGAAGGATACGAGTGCAACAGTCATGTTTAAGGTGGCTAGTGGGCAGTGGAAAGTGGGAAGCGGGGAGAACTTTGATGTATTAGAAACAATCGAAAAGAAAGGAGGGGAGATATATTTTATGGCTTGGACCACCACGCCGTGGACATTACCATCAAATTTAGGTTTGACTGTAGGGCCTAACATTGATTATGTATTGGTGCAAACCTTTAACCCATATACTCATTTGCCCAATAACGTAATTCTTGCAAAGAATTTAGTTGGAAAATATTTTAAAGAAGAAGGGGAAAATGGCGATTTTGAAAATTATTCCGCCGAGGTAAAATTATTGCCTTGGAAAATATTAGCTGAATTTAAAGGAAGCGATATAGAAGGAATAGAATACGAACAGTTGCTACCTTTCGAAGCAAACTCGTTAGAAAAAATTGAAGAAATAACGCCGGGTGCAAAACCATTCAGGGTAATTTTAGGAGATTTTGTAACTACGGAAGATGGTACGGGTATCGTACACACATCACCGGCATTTGGTGCAGATGATTACCGTGTAGGCAAAAAAAATAACCTCGGGATTTTAACGCTCGTAGATAGGCAAGGAAAATTTGTAGAAGGGGTAGGAGAATTTAGCGGCCGCTTTGTAAAAAATTACAAAGACGAAGCTGATTATGTAGATGTAAACGTTGATATTTCTGTAAAGCTCAAAAAGGAAAACCGGGCGTTTAAAGTGGAGAAATACGAACACAGCTATCCACATTGCTGGCGTACGGATAAACCAATTATATATTATCCTTTGGATGCGTGGTTTATAAAAACAACTGCAGTAAAAGATAGAATGGTAGAGTTAAACAAAACCATTAACTGGAAACCAGCTAATACAGGTACAGGCCGCTTTGGTAACTGGTTAGAAAATATGGTTGACTGGAATTTAAGTCGCTCTCGCTTTTGGGGTACGCCTATGCCTATTTGGAAAACAGAAGACGGCGAAGAGGAAATGTGCATTAGTGGTATAGATGACCTTAACAGTGAAATAAAAAAAGCGGCCGATGTATTGGGTGGAGAAACCAACAAGCATTATTTGCATGAAGGGATACTTGATCTGCATAAGCCTTATGTAGATGATATCGTTTTGGTAAGTAAAACCGGAAAACCCATGAAAAGGGTAGCAGATCTCATCGATGTATGGTTTGACAGCGGCGCTATGCCTTATGCACAATGGGGTTTGCCAGATGCAACAAGTAACCAGTTTGGCGAATTAAGCAACGAGAATTTTTGGAAATACCATACTGCCGATAAAAATTCGCCTTTATTTGGCCAACCTGAAAATGCCGCCTTCCCTGCAGATTTTATAGCAGAAGGTGTGGACCAGACACGTGGATGGTTTTATACCTTGCATGCATTAGGAGTTTTGTTGTTTGACAATGTTGCCTATAAAACTGTGGTGAGCAATGGCCTCGTGCTGGATAAGAATGGTGTAAAAATGAGCAAGCGCTTAGGCAATATTGTTGATCCATTTAAAACAATAGAAAATTACGGTGCAGATGCAACACGGTGGTATTTAATTACCAATGCTTCACCATGGGATAGTTTAAAATTTGATGAAGAGGGCATAAAAGAAGTGCAACGCAAGTTTTTTGGCACATTATACAATACTTATCAATTCTTTGCATTATATGCAAATGTTGATGGATTTACATTTAAAGAAGAATACATTCCCCTGCGCAAAAGACCTGAAATAGACCAGTGGATTCTTTCTTGCCTTAATACTTTAATAAAAAACGTAACCGCAAATTTTGATGCATATGAACCTACACAGGCGGGCAGGGCCATGGAAGAGTTTGTAGATTCCCTACTAAGCAATTGGTATGTGCGATTAAGCAGACGACGTTTTTGGAAAGGCGAATATGAGCACGATAAAATTGCAGCTTACCAAACTTTATATGAGTGTCTGGAAACAATAAGCAGGCTAATTGCTCCAATTGCACCCTTCTTTTCAGATTGGCTGTACCAAAATCTAAATGCGATAACACATAGAAATGAGTTCGAAAGTGTACACCATAATTTTTATCCGAAAGAAAATGAGGAAGTTATCTATCCAGCGCTTGAAAAAAGGATGCAACTTGCACAGGATGTGTCATCCCTAATTCTCTCTTTGCGAAAAAAAGTCAGCATTAAAGTGAGACAGCCGTTACAGAAAGTTTTTATACCTGCCCAAAATGATGAGATGGCAGCAAACATAAAAATGATAGAGGAGATTATTAAAACTGAGACAAACATAAAAGAAGTAGAAATACTTGCCGCTGAAAATGACTTTATAAGAAAAAAGGCAAAGGCTAATTTTAAAACCCTTGGCAAAAAACTTGGGGCAAAAATGAAATGGGCTGCAGGAGAAATAGAAAAATTTAGCAACACAACCATCGAACAAATACAACAAGGTGAATTTATATTAAATAGTGCTATTGAAGCGAAGGATGAAGAAAAAATAATCATTAATATCGATGATATTGATATAATTACTGATGAAATTCCAGGTTTTGAAATTGCAACGAAGGGAACTTTAACAGTTGCCCTCGATATATCTATTACAGAAACACTGCAGCAGGAAGGTGATGCCCGTGAATTTGTAAACAGGGTACAAAATATTAGAAAAGACAACGGATTTGAACTCACTGACAGGGTAGACGTTTTTGTATCTGAAAATGAAATGATGCAGGTTTCATTTATGAAATTTAAACACTATATTTGCGACGAAATATTGGCAGATAAGCTCGAGTTTGTAGCTGAGTTAAAAGAAGGCATACAAATTGAAGTTAATGAGGCCAGTTTAAAAGTAAATGTTATAAAAAAATAGCAAGTATTTATGGCTACCAAAAAAGCACCTGCAAAAACTGCGAAAAAGCCGGTATCAAAATCTGCACCTACCAAAGGGAAAACGCCGGCTATACCGGCTAAAAAAACAGTGCCTGCTAAAAAGGCCGTAGTTAAAAAACCGGCTCCAAAAGCTGTAGTAAAGAAAGTAGTTGCAAAAGTAGCGCCTAAAAAAGTAGCCAAGAAGACAGTAGTAAAAGCAGCAGCAAAAGTTGTTGCTAAGAAAGTAGTAAAAAAAGCTGTAAAACCTCTAGCAAAGGTTGCAGCAAAATCCGTTAACAAGGTTGCAGCAAAGCCAAAGGCTAATAAAGCGGTGCCCAAAAAATTTGAAAAAAAATTGTTTAAAAAGATAGAAACAAAGAAAGTAATTGTAAAAAAAGTAGTTCCTGCAAAAAAAGCAGTTGTAAAAGCAGTTCCTACAAAAAAAGCAGTTGTAAAGGTAGTACCTGCAAAAAAAGCAGTTGTAAAGGCAGAACCTGTAAAAAAAGTAGTTGTAAAGGCAGAACCTGCAAAAAAAGCAGTTGTAAAGGCAGAGCCTGCAAAAAAAGTAGTTGCAAAAGTTGAGGCAGCTAAGAAAGTACCGGCAAAAGCAGTAACAGTTGCAAAGCCGGTTGAAAAAATAATTCCAAAAGCAACGCCTGCAAAGCCCATTGTGCAAAAGCCGGTAGTATTGCCAAAAATCAATACCAAAACTTCTCGTAAATACGAGCCTGATTTCACAAAGTCGGTATTGGATAAAGCGCCGGCTGATCCCGGAGCGCCTATTGTAATGTACAGCGACGCAGACCTTTCTGAATTTAAAGAACTCATACAGCGTAAATTAGGTTCGGCAAAAAAAGAACTGGCTTACCTGCAAGGTCTTATAACCCGCAAAGATGATATGGGTGGAGATGAAGGCGATGGCCGCTATATGACTATGGAAGATGGCAGCCTCAGTATGGAGAGAGAACAGTTGAGCCAGATGGCTAGTCGACAAATCACTTTTGTAGACCACCTTGAAAAGGCACTTATCCGTATTGAGAATAAAACATATGGTGTTTGTAGAATTACCGGAAAATTGATAGACAAGGCAAGATTAAGAGCAGTGCCACATGCTACGCTTAGTATTGAAGCAAAAATGGGAGGAGGAAAATAATTCTTCTTAAATAAATAGTAAAAGCCATTTCTGTAAAAGGAGATGGCTTTTTTGTTGTTTCAGAATATTTAAATTTATTTATCACGTATTTAATAAGAGCAAATTTTTATTTGAACACAAAGTGAATTAATAAAAATTATCTCTTGCATTATTTTAGTTTATTGTTCTTTTTCATTTTACTTTTACGCCTTCTGGGAATGTTGGGTTTCGAATTTTCCGAAACATGATTTGCTTCGAGTTATTAAGTTGTTGAAATTATATTTTGAAAGGTTGTGGCAGATGGGCGTAAGCCTTTAGAGCGGAATAAGGAAAACTTGCAATTTATAGCACGAGCATCAATTAAATATTTGTAGCAGGGAAAAGCCCAAAAACAAAAACTGAATTTTTAAATAGAAATTACTATGGTTGACGTTATTTTGGGATTACAATGGGGGGATGAAGGAAAAGGAAAAATTGTAGACTTTTTTGCCAAGGACTATGACGTCGTTGCAAGGTTTCAAGGTGGCCCTAATGCAGGGCACACATTATACGTAAATGACAAAAAAATTGTATTGCATCAAATACCAAGTGGAATTTTTCATGCAGATAAAATAAATTTAATTGGAAATGGTGTAGTGCTGGATGCAGTTACCTTAAAAAAGGAGTGTGAGTCTGTTGCGGCTCTCGGGGTTGATTATAAAAAAAATCTTTACATAAGCGAACGTACCCATCTTATTTTGCCAACCCACCGTGCTTTAGATAAGGCGAGTGAACTCAGTAAGGGTATTGATAAAATTGGAAGTACGCTTAAAGGAATTGGTCCTGCATATATGGATAAAACAGGACGCAATGGCTTAAGAGTTGGCGATTTGTTGGATAAAAGTTTTACCTCTCAATATATAAAGCTGAGACTTAAGCACCAAAGGCTGTTAGATAACTTTAATTTTCAGGAAGATATTTCTGCGTGGGAAGAAGAGTTTTTTGAAGCACTCGAATTTTTGAAAGAATTGAATATTGTAAACGGAGAATATTTCATAAATGAAAAAATTGCTGAGGGTAAGAGAGTACTTGCAGAAGGGGCGCAAGGTAGCATGCTCGATGTAGATTTTGGCACTTTCCCTTTTGTTACAAGCAGTAGTACTATTACCGGCGGCGTCTGCTCAGGGTTAGGCATTGCACCTCAGAAAATTAAGGAGGTTATTGGTATTACAAAAGCATATTGTACAAGGGTGGGCAGCGGGCCTTTTCCAACTGAGTTGTTTGATGCTACCGGCGATTTTTTAAGAAATACAGGTAATGAATTTGGTAGTACTACCGGCAGGCCAAGAAGGTGTGGATGGATAGATCTTGTAGCACTTCAGTTTGCTTGTATGATAAACGGGGTTACTCAAATTGTAATGACAAAGGCTGACATTCTTGATGGACTAGAGGAATTAAAAGTTTGTAATGCCTATGATATTAGTGGTGAGAAAATAAGTAAAATTCCATTTCAAATGAATAAAATGCTCATCGGCGCATCTTATCAATCTTTTAAGGGATGGAATACCGATATAACAAAGGTTAAAACGTTTGAGGATATGCCTGCTGAAATGAATACTTACATAAATTACCTCAATGAATTTTTAAAAGTTCCGGTAAAATATATCAGTAACGGCCCTGGAAGAGAGCAATTGGTTAAAGTTTAAAAAATTATTAAAAAAAACATCAAAAAAATTTGGCGAATTAAAATTACGGTTGAAAATTTACACTTCTAATTCACAGAAAAATGGCAGTAAAAAAAGATTCAGGTAAAAAAGCAACGACTCCTAAAACGGGAGATAAAAAAGAATCAACCAACCCAAAATTATCTAAAGAACAAGATTTAGATGATGATGACGATGATGATTTTGATGATGAAGTACCAAAAAAGACATCAAAAGCTAAATCAAAAAAAGCATCTTCTGATGACGATGACGACGATGATGATATTGAAGTAGCAGACGATTGGGAAAAAGGAGAAGAAGACGAAGATTGGGATAAAGATTTTGATGAATTTGATGTGCCGGCCTCTAAAGGAAAAAAGACCCCCGGTAAAAAGGTGAAGGATGAGGATGATGATTTAAAGCTGGACGACGACTTTAAAGAATTTGATTTATTTGACGATGATGATGATTTGGGTGGAGGAAAAGGTGGACGTTTTAATGATGATGATTATTAAGTTGAATGAACATAACTGAAAAAAATTTTAAAGATTTTAAAACGAAAATGTTGAATTGGGCTAACCGGTTCAGCATTTTTTGTTTACTAGATAATAATGGCTATTCATTTGAAGATTCTTCGTTTGAATGCTTATTAGCTGTAGGTTGTGTAAAATCTTATGCATTTACAGGAGACAATGATTTTAAAGAGCTTCAATCTTTTTTTGACACAAAGCCTACCTGGCTATTTGGACATTTGGGCTACAATGCAGGAGGTACTAGTTATAAAAAAAATAAAACTTCTGAGGATGGTTTTGGAGATGGTTTTTTCTTTGAGCCCGAAATAATCTTAAAATTTTCTGCTGATAAAATTGAAGTTGTAAAAAGCAACAGGAGTGAAAGCGATATTCTTTATGAAATTGAACATACAGACCCGTCATATATCGATCATGCAGGTGTAACAGAAATTACCTCAACCATTTCAAAAGAACAGTATTATGATGCCATTAATGCCTTGCATAATCATATACAAAGAGGCGATTGTTATGAAATAAATTTTTGTCAGCAGTTTACAGCCGATGCTGCCTCCATACATCCTGTTGAATTATATGGCAAACTTTCAGCATTGTCGCCTGCACCTTTTGGTGCCATGTACAAACTAGATAGCCATTATTGTTTGTGTGCAAGCCCGGAGCGTTTCTTACAAAAAAAGGGAATGCAGCTTATTTCACAACCCATAAAAGGCACTACCAAAAGAGAAACTGATCCTATAAAAGACAAGGCCAATAAAGATTACTTGAATACAAGCACAAAAGAAAAAAGTGAGAATGTTATGGTGGTCGATCTTGTGCGCAATGATATGAGCAGGGTTTGCAAAAAAGGATCTGTTCGTGTAAAAGAACTTTTTGGTGTTTACAGTTTCCCGCAAGTGCACCAGATGATAAGTACTGTTGAAGGAATATTGGCAGATGATAAAAAGTTTACGGAAGCTATTGAAGCTTGTTATCCTATGGGGTCTATGACGGGAGCTCCCAAAAAGCGTGTGATGGAATTAATAGAGCAATATGAACATGCAAGGCGAGGTTTGTTTTCAGGAAGTATAGGGTATATAACACCCGATGGTGATTTTGATTTGAATGTTGTTATAAGAAGTATTTTTTACTGCGAGGCAGAAAAGAAAATATCTTTTTTTGCAGGGGGAGGAATTACTTTTTATAGCAAGGCCGCTGATGAATATGAAGAGAGCCTTATGAAGGCAAAAGCAATTTTTAATGTGCTTGGGGATGATATTGGTAAGGTAATGCCGCTTGAGAAAAACGGCGAGTAGACTTTACATGTTAAGATTTTAATTTTTGTTGTTTTCTTATTTTAGGATTCCCATATTGCATACTGTTATTAGGCACTTCGGCATCGCCAAGAAGAAACTGTACACACTCATTTAAAATTTGATATTTTGTAGAAAGAAATAGTTGCATTTTTTCTTGCGGAAGAATCAATTCATACTTCCCGTTAGCTGCGATCTGGTTATCAAATAACGGATTGTATCTGTTAAACGCAATGATATCCATCGAAACGTTTTTGGCAATAATAACAGAATTATATTTTCCGGTAATGGTTTCTGTTTCCGCCATTTCCATTTCCTGCACAGATAGTGTAGGCTTGTTGTTATAAGGATTTACCGCTGTGCCTGCAATACCGTTCATTGCAAACCCTGAATTGCCAAAATTTGAGTTGCCGCCAGCTGCCTCCATGATATAATGCGTAGCTATAAATTTCTTTACATGGTTTCGGCTCTCTTCGGGCAGATTATATTGCAGCGACCAGAAGTTTCTACTGCCGCTTCTTTGGATAGCCGAAAAAACCCTCCCCGGTCCTCCATTATAAGCAGCAATAACCAACAGCCAGTCATGTGTTTGTTTGTATAAAGAAAGTAAATACCGGGCTGCTGCGTGCGTACTCTTAAAATAGTCCCGTCGCTCGTCTACCATGTTATTTACTACTAATCCATTTTCTCTTGCGGTATACGGCATAAATTGCCAGGGACCACTTGCACCAACCCAGCTTGTAGCATTCGTTTTTAAATTACTTTCTATTACGGCCAAATATTTAAGCTCTTTCGGAAGGCCATATTGAGTAAAAATATTATCAATTAAATTAAAATATGGCATACACCAACTTTTCATACCCGTAAGTTGCCTACCATGCATCCGAAGATAATCCTGCATATAAGATTCTGCCTGCGGATTTACTTGCGATGAGTAAGGCATAGCGGTGTTGTAGGAGTAAGTAGGAAATAAATTCTTAAAACCGTACCTCGTAAGCTTGCTAAAATACTGCACCTTGTCTTTTTTGGGTACTGTTCTATTTTCTATAATATCATCAATAATTTCTACTTCTTCTTTAATTACAGGCATAGAAGTGTCTGCAAGTGCCTCCGTAGTTTCCTGCACGGTCTGTGCCGATGCAACCTCAAGCATTAAAAAACTTGCGAGAAAATATGAAATTATTTTTTTAACCATTGGTTGTGCTGTCACTGTTTTTTAATTGCGACAGTTGTTCTGAAATCTTAAACAAAAGTAACTCATGTTCTTTATTACATAATACCTGTATACCAAAAGGCATGTTATTACTGTGTGAAAATAACGGCAGCGCAATTGAAGGAACACCGGTAAGGTTTGCAAAAATGGTGTAAATATCAGCTAAGTACATTGCTATAGGATCTTTGTCGTTGGCACCAATATCAAACGCCGTACAAGGGCTCACAGGTAATATGATTGCATCGTATTCTTTAAAAATAGCCTCTATTGCTTCAACTAAAAGCCTTCTTATTTGTTGGGCTTTGGTGTAATAAGCATCATAATAACCGGTACTCAAAACAAAGGTACCAAGCATAATCCTTCGCTTTACTTCTGCGCCAAATCCTTCAGAACGGTTGTTTAAGTAAAATTCATTAAGATTATTGGCAAGTTCTGTACTTTGGTGACCGTACCTTATTCCATCATATCGGTTTAAATTGCTGCTAGCCTCGGCAGTCGTCAATACATAATAAGCAGGCACGATATAATTTAACAGATCAAAGTTCATCTGTGTTACGGTATGGCCTGCCTGTTTTACAGCAATTAGGAAATTTTTTATTTTTGAAGCTATCTCTTTATCCAGTCCTTCGTGTTCAATTGCCTGTTTAAAATAAGCAATTTTGTATGTTTTTTTCTCGTCGGTTGTAGATGGTGAAATTTGCAGGTATTTAGATGGATCAAGATTCATTGTGCCGTCCATCGGATCGTGTGCACCCATAATGCCAAATAATAGGTTTACATCCTGCAGGCTTTTTCCAAAAATTCCTATTTGATCAAAAGAAGAAGCATAGGCAATTAGCCCATAGCGGGATATGGTGCCATACCCTGGTTTAAAGCCAATAATACCACAGAAATCAGCCGGTTGCCTTACAGAACCTCCTGTGTCGCTTCCTAACGACAGCATACACATGTCTGCCTGCACAGCTACGGCGCTCCCACCTGATGAACCTCCTGGTACTTTCGTTTCATCTAAAGCATTGATTACTTTTCCGTAAGTGGAATTTTCATTTGTACTGCCCATGGCAAATTCGTCGCAATTGCAATTGCCAATTATAATAGCATCTTCATTTATCAGAAATTGTAAAGCTGTTGCGGTATATAATGATTTGTATTGCTGTAAAATTTTAGATGATGCAGTTACTGTATGGCCTTCGTAGCATATAACGTCTTTAATAGCAATAACAATCCCATGTAATTTCTTCATAGGTAAGCCTTGCAAACGTTGCTCGTCTAACAGAATTGCTTTTTGTATTACTTCTTTTGTATATACTTCTACAAATGCGTTAAGGTGTTTATTAAGTTCAATATTTTTCAGGAAAAAATTTACAGCATCTAGGCAGGTAAATGTCTTGTCTTGTAAACCTTTGTGGTAAGCCTGAATGTTGGTAAAAGAAAACATGAAAATCAATCATTTTGGTAAATAAAAAAAGCCGAAAAGTAATTATCATTATCTGATACTTTACTTTTCGACCCCAATGTATGTAATATTTTACTAAGCGTTTTTTAGTCCCTGCTCTTCTCTCATTTGCTGTAATTTCAGCTCTTGTAGTCTTATTTCTTCCGTTGATGCAGATGTGCGAACTTCTTTCTCTTTCATTCCTTCTTCGATTTCATTTTTCACATTGTTTTTTGCATCGTTAA
Organism: Ferruginibacter sp.; assembly: GCA_040400515.1. GTDB lineage: Bacteria > Bacteroidota > Bacteroidia > Chitinophagales > Chitinophagaceae > Ferruginibacter. The sequence goes on from JBBAQB010000011.1 coordinate 112,019, forward strand.
ACTCACGCATGCCTCTACCAACGCCACGCATTAGTTCTGGAATTTTCTTACCACCAAACATTAGGAGAACTACAAGTATTATTAGAATCCACTCGCTACCGCCGGGCCATCCAAGTAAAAATATCGTATTAAAAATATTAAGTATCATAGTATTTGTTTTGAAATGTAAAGATAAACGTTTTTATAAGAGCATTGGTTTGATAGGTATTTTATTATTTGGTTTAACGGTGTGTTAACTGTTGCTAAAATCTATGGCAAGTTAATCCTTATCATGAAATTTCGCAAAATCGATTTAAATATTGCTATACTCACCCATCTTAAGTGTTTTATTACATCAAACCCTAAAAATTTTCTATAAAAAAAGCGAAGCTTAATGCTTCGCAATATAATTTAGATAAAGACGGGATATTATTTACCCTTCTTAAGACCAACGGCCATTCTTTTTTCTTTAATACGAGCACTTTTACCACTTCTTTCTCTAAGGAAATAAAGCTTAGCTCTCCTTACACGTCCTACTTTATTGAGTACAATGCTCTCAATATTAGGCGAAAATGCAGGAAATAAACGCTCAACACCTACACCATCGCTTATTTTACGAACAGTAAAGGTTGCAGTAGAACCAACGCCTTGGCGTTTAATTACGTCTCCTTTAAAACTCTGAATACGCTCTTTTGCGCCCTCTACAATTTTATAGTTTACAGTAATATTATCACCTGCCTTAAAATTAGGAAGTGTTGGTATTGCTGTTAGTTGCTCGTGTACAAATGCTACTGCGTCCATGTCTATTCTTTTTTGGAGTGCAAATGTAGGGAATAATTAATAATTAATTGGCGTAAATTTTATATTTTTTCAAAGTTGTTGTCCAATACACTTTATTAATTTTATACCGTTTAAAAAAAACAGCAATGAAAGAATCATTGCTGTTTTAAATTTTATAGCGTCTTTTATGATTTATCTGGCAATGTTCACTGCTCTTTTCTCTCTAATAACAGTTACTTTTATTTGGCCGGGAAAAGTCATTTCCGTCTGTATTTTTTGAGCAATTTCAAAGCTTAGTTTATCACTTTCAGCATCGGTTACTTTATCAGCTTCTACAATTACCCTTAATTCTCTTCCAGCCTGTATTGCATAAGCTTTTTCTACTCCATGGTACGATGCAGCAAGGGTTTCAAGGTCTTTAATACGTTGAATGTATTGCTGCATAATTTCACGCCTTGCACCAGGCCTTGCACCACTTATTGCATCGCAAGCCTGAATAATGGGAGAAATCACAAATTTCATTTCCATTTCGTCATGGTGGGCACCAATGGCATTTACAACTGCTGGATTCTCACCGTATTTTTCTGCAAGTTTTGCCCCAAGCAGCGCATGACTCAGTTCTGTTTCTTCATCGGGCACTTTGCCAATATCATGTAACAATCCGGCACGTTTTGCAAGTTTCGGGTTCATGCCAAGTTCGGCAGCCATAATACCACAAAGATTTGCTGTTTCCCTGCTGTGCATTAATAAGTTTTGCCCGTAAGAAGAACGGAATCGCATACGACCAACCATTCTAATAAGCTCCTTATGTAAACCATGTACACCTAATTCTATTGCCGTACGTTCCCCAATTTCCATAACCTGGTCATCGAGCTGGCGCTTGGTTTTTTCTACAACTTCTTCAATACGTGCAGGGTGTATGCGACCGTCTGCCACCAAGCGTTGCAACGACAAACGTGCTATTTCTCTGCGCAACGGATCGAAAGAAGATAAAACGATTGCTTCGGGCGTATCATCTACAACAAGATCCACTCCTGTTGCAGCTTCAATTGCACGAATGTTTCTTCCTTCTCTTCCTATTATTGATCCTTTTATTTCATCGCTTTCTAAATTAAAAACGGTAATAGAATTTTCAATTGCCTGTTCTGCTGCAGTTCGTTGTATGGTTTGAATTACAATTTTACGGGCTTCTTTATTTGCCTTTAATTTTGCATCTTCAATAATTTCTTGTTGCAATGTAAGTGCCTGTGAATGTGCTTCTTCTTTTAAACCTTCAATAAGCTGTGCTTTTGCATCTTCTGCACTTAATCCTGCTACCTTTTCAAGTCGTCTAATATGCTCTTCCTGGTGTTTTTCCAGCTCTGTGCGTTTTACATTTACAATCTCAATCTGCTTATTAAGGTTGTCTTTAATAAGTTCGTTGTCCTTAACCTGCTTATCTACATTTGCCTCCTTCTGGTTTAAGCTTTGTTCTTTCTGCTTAATCTTGTTTTCTCCCTCAACAATTTTTTGTGTACGTTGTAAAACATCTTTTTCACTCTCTATTTTCATCTGTGCAAAACGCTCTTTTGCTTCAATTTCTCTTTCTCTCTTATAAGTGTCTGCCTTTAATTGCGCTTCGGCTATCAGTTTTTTAGCTTCCAATTCTGCCTCTTGTACCTGATTATCTGTATTTTTTGTAAAGAGAACTTTACCCCCCAATACCCCTGCTATGAGGGCTACAATGCCTACGATGATGTAAATTATAATTGATTCCATTTAATATTTATTTTTTTATAGTATTTGATATATAAAACCCTCTCCTAAAAGAGGGTGTATTGCGAAGATATGAAAAAGCCCTATAAATGCCAATCACTTAATAACGAAGCGATGTTAAGGTCACTAGTGTGAGGGAAAGGATTTGATTAAAAAATTGAAAAAAGGGAAGTGAAAAAGACTATTTGTTCGTATGTAGAATTACAAAATCATAAAGTTTATGATGTTCTATGCAGTGCACCTGTAACCTGCAATTCCATTTTAGTTAGTACCTCTTCCATTTCTTTATTTAGCATAGAATTGCCGTCGCCTCCGGCATTTTGTGTTGCATACCAAATAATAACCATGGCAATGTAATCCTGCATATCTTTCCCTGCAAACTGTGTCTTAAATTCTATGATTTTGTCATTGATCATAGTTACCGTTTTTCTGATAATTTCCTCATCAGATGGGTTGGTTTTAATTCTGTAAGTTCTATCTGCAATAACAATATTTACAGGAATAAGCTCACTCATATAATTTATTTATGACCTAATAAAGAAATACATTTATCAATATTACGGATGTAACCGTTTATCTTCTGCTCCATTTTTTTCTTTTCCTCCTCATTCATAGTATCTAAAGAAGCCTTTAAAATAAGTTTTTCCTGCTCCAGCTTTTCCAGTTGTTCTTTCTGCTCTTTTACGATCAAGTCTAGTTTATGAAGCATTTTTTTTTGCTGGGTATTTTCTAGAATAAGCCCATTATGTTGCTTTAGCAATAATTGCAACTGTGTGTTTAGCTTTACAATATGGTTGTTCAGGTTTGCCAATTAATTTCTTATTGTTGCACTTAATTGTTTTTCGAGCGATGTAATTATTTTATTCATCATAGCGTCAGTATCTGCATCAGCAAGGGTTTTGGTCTCATCGCTAAAAGTGAAATTGATAGCCATTGATGTTTTATCTGCACCGATTTTTTCGCTTTCAAAAATATCGAATAGCGTTATGTTTTTAAGGGCTTGAATCTTATTTCCTTTAATGGATGTTTCAATTGCAGCGTACGTTATGTTTTTATCTATTATAACAGCAAGATCTCTTTGCACTGCAGGGAATTTTGAAATGTCTTTATGCGTTAAATTATTTTTTTGTTGAAGTTGCAGTATCTCATCCCATGCAATATCTGCAAAGAAAACTGCTTCTTTAATGGCAAATTGTTTTAATATTTTTTGAGAAACTATTCCCACTTTACCTATGACTATTTTGTTTATAGAAATACTTAACCCCGCATTAAAATCGCCATTATGTGTAACTTCCATAACGGTATTTTTAATATTACACGCTACCATTACTTGTTCGCACAATCCTTTTAGGTAATAAAAATCTGCTTTTTTATCTTTTTGTTGCCAGCTCCCGTTTGTTGTATTGCCTGAAATGTAAATTGCCAGGTTTTGCTGCTCCTTATATTCCCCCAAGGCTACTGTGCTATATATTTTACCAAACTCGTACAGTTTTAAATCTGTATTTTTTCGGTTAATGTTATAGGCAAGTACTTCAAGCCCCGTTTGCAAAAGTGAGGGGCGCATAATATTAAGATCTGCACTTAGGTTGTTTATCATTTTCACAGTACTTGCAAGCACTACTTCGTCATAGTATTTGCTATCGGTAATGCTGTTGGTAAATATTTCGCTAAAACCATTGCCAGTAAGGTAGTTGGCAATTTTCTCTTTTAATAAATGTTTTTCATTTTCGTAATCAGCTGATGGTGCAATAGAAATGGTAGCGGGTATTTCTATATTATCCAATCCATCTATCCTCATTATTTCTTCAACAATATCAGCCGAAATTGAAATATCTGTTTTGCTAAAAGGTACATTTACCCAAATCTCATCAATTCCCTCTTTTTGTATTTCAAAACCAAGGCCCGTTAAAATATTCTTTATCGTATCTGCATGGTAATTTTTACCACTTAATTTTTTCAGATAATGATATTTTAATGATACGGTTGTTTTTTCAGCAGGTGAAGGATACACATCGATTATTTCGCTGCTTATTTCGCCCCCTGCAATTTCTTTAATCATTAAAGCCGCACGCTTTAAAACATTTACAGTGTTACTTATATCGACCCCTTTTTCAAAACGGGTAGCAGCATCGGTTCTAAGTTCGTGCTTTAAAGATGATTTACGAATGGTTTCATTGTCAAAACATGCACTTTCTAAAAATATATTGGTGGTGGATGCAGATACCCCGCTTTCTTTGCCGCCGTAAACACCGGCAAGGCACATGTTTTCTTCTTCACCTGCCTGTCCGTTAGGCCGGTTAGCAATCATTAAATCTCCTGCAAATAATTTTCTTTCCTTATCATCCAGCGTTTTAAAAGTTTCACCTCCTGCTGCGCTTTTTACTATAATAGTGTTGCCTTTTATTTTTACTGCATCAAATGCATGAAGCGGTTGGCCGGTTTCGTGCAATATAAAATTAGTAATATCTACAATGTTATTAATGGTTTTAAGACCAATGCTTTTAAGTTTATTTTGCAACCATGCAGGGCTTTCTGCAACTGTAATATTGCTTATACTTACGCCTGCATATCTTTTACAGGCATTGTTGTCTTCAATGGTTACAGAGATAGGCAGGTTGTTGTTATCTGCCTTAAATCCATTTTTAAATGGAGATATGGCTCTTAATTCTTTTTTGTCGTGGTGCCATAAGTAAGCACACACATCTCTTGCTACACCCAAGTGGCTCATAGCATCCATTCTGTTTGGTGTAAGACCAATTTCAAAAATATAATCATTGTAGGTTTCAAAAACATCCGAGGCTTTTGTGCCTGGTATTGTTTCATTGTCAAGAACCATGATACCTGCATGGCTTTCACCTACACCAATCTCATCTTCGGCGCATATCATTCCAAAACTTTCTACACCTCTAATTTTTGCTTTTTTTATGTTTATTGGTTCACCAGCAGATGGGTATAATGTGCTCCCAACAGTCGCTACTACTACCTTTTGCCCTGCCGCCACATTGTTGGCACCGCATACAATTTGTACCGGCTCGGCTTCGCCAATATTCACAGTGGTTATCTTTAATTTATCAGCATCTGGATGCTTCTCGCACGTAACAACTTCACCCGTCACGATCCCTTCGAGGCCACCTTTTAGTGATTCGTATTTGTGCAAACTCTCTACCTCTAAACCTATAGAAGTAAGTATTTTGCTTAGTTTTTGTGGTTCAATAGAAACAGGCAAATATTCGCTAAGCCAATTATAAGAAATAATCATTTGTATGAAAAAATTAAGTTGCAAATATAGGCATTTGGGTCGGCGGAACAGTAGGATTTGCTTAATTCAACATGCATAGGGGAAAAGTAAAAAGGCAGTTACATTTTTTTCCATTTGAAAAATATTTCCACGTGTAAAAAAAGAAAAATTGGGAATGTTTTTTTGTTGATAAATTGATGAAATAGCAAATACCATTGAAAGTAAGATGTTAATTAAGATGTGAAAAAGACGTGTATAAACTACCTTTGTATGTGAATCAACTGTGTATAATTATAAAAATGAAGTTGATAAGGCGCAAATGTTAATTTAATATTACCTAATTGGATATACCTTAGCCGTCCCTAAAAAATAAAGGTGTAGAAAATTTAACCCAACGAATATTTCCTAACGCTGAAAGGCAGCTTCAAGAGTTTTAATAATGGAATTAAAGAATTTTAATAAAGATAAAGTAAGAAGAAAGCCGTTATTGGAAACGGGCAATATGGTATTTGGGAAAATTCCTCCACAAGCAAAAGACTTAGAAGAGGCCATTTTAGGAGCTATTATGCTCGAAAAGGCTGCTTTTGACACCGTTGTGGAAATATTGAAGCCAGAATGTTTTTACGTAGAGGCTCATCAAAAAATATACAAAGCGATGCAATCGCTGCAAATTAAGAATTTGCCAATCGATTTGCTTACTGTGGTGGAAGAACTGAAATTTAAAGAAGAACTGGAATTTGTAGGCGGGCCTTATGCTGTAACAAAGCTTACCAATGTAGTGGTTTCATCTGCCAATATTGAAGCGCATAGCCGCATTGTTTTGCAAAAATTTATTCAAAGAGAACTTATAAGAATAAGCGGGGAGATTATTGGCGAAGCATACGAAGACAGTACAGATGTGTTTGACATGCTTGATACTGCAGAAACCAAGTTATTTGAAATAACCAACAATCACCTTCGTAAAAACTTTGATGATATAGCCACGGTATTGGTTAAAACAATTAACCGGATCGAGGAAATGCGCAACCGCCAGGATGAGATGACGGGTGTGCCTACAGGGTTTCCTTCGCTTGACAGATTAACCTATGGCTGGCAGCCAACGGATTTAATTATACTTGCTGCAAGACCGTCTGTTGGTAAGACCGCATTCGCCTTAAACCTTGCACGTACTGCAGCTTTGCACCCTACAAAACCTACTGCTGTTGGCTTTTTTAGTTTGGAGATGAGCAGCAGCCAGTTGGTACAAAGAATACTTAGTGCCGAAAGTGAAATATGGTTGGAAAAAATTGCACGTGGTAAACTGGAAGAGCATGAAATGAAACAGCTCTACAAAAAAGGAATTGAAAAACTCAGTAAAGCACCCATCTTTATTGATGACTCTGCGGCTTTAAATATTTTTGAATTGCGTGCGAAATGTCGCCGTTTAAAAAATAAACACAACATAGGAATTATTATTATTGATTACCTGCAATTGATGAGCGGCAGTGCTGACAGAAACAGCAATCGTGAGCAGGAGATCAGTAAAATATCGAGGGATTTGAAAGGTCTTGCAAAAGAATTGCAAGTGCCGATTATTGCACTCTCACAGTTGAGTCGTGAAGTTGAAAAAAGAAAAGAAGGCAATAAAATTCCGCAGTTGAGCGATTTGAGAGAATCGGGTGCCATTGAGCAGGATGCGGATATGGTTATGTTTTTATACCGCCCCGATTATTATGATGTAACAACCAACGAAATGGGGGAGAGCAACAAAGGAGAAACTTATGTAAAAATTGCAAAGCATAGAAATGGTAGCTTGGATACTATTAAATTAAAAGCAGAATTGCACATACAGCGTTTTATTGAAGAAGAAGGGGGAGGTGATGATTTTAACCCCAACCTTGGCGGTGGTGGCAACTGGAAACCGGTGCAAGGTGGTGGCAGCGATGGTGCAAATTTATACATACAAAAAGGCAGTAAAATGAACGATGGGCAATTTGATGATGAAACTCCGTTTTAGGTTTTTTTATTAAATTTGGGTAAATTATTTGTTATGGAAGCTATCGATCAATTAAAAGAAAAATTACATCCTATGTTAGAAAACGTAGGGGATATTGAGCTGCTAGAAAAAGTTGAACAATTAATTAACTCTGAAATGCAGGTGGGCGAAAAATTAACAGACGAAGAAATTTTACTTTTTGAAAAAAGAAGAAAAGCTTACTTAGATGGAGAAGGTAAAACATTGACTTGGGAAGAGGTGAAACAATTTGCCCGAGGATCTAAAAAATAATAGATGTACAAAATTATTTTTAAAGAAGATGTAAGTGAGGAAATTGCTGCTGCTTATGAATGGTATGAAAAGAAATCATTTGGCTTGGGTGAGGAATTCTTAAATTCTGTGGAAAAGACTCTATCATCACTTCAAAAAAATCCCAAATATTATTCTTTTATTCATAGATCCAAAAGAAAAATTGTTGTAAAAGGATATCCCTATAAAATTATCTATGAAATATTTATTGAAGAAATATTAATTTATGGTCTCAAACATTTTAAACAGAATGATTATAAAATTTAGTTTATTAGATCCTTTGGGAGGTAATTTTTTGAACATTATAGGCCTATTAATTACATTTTTGATAAGAAGAAAAAAAACTATCATTAGAAGATAAGTAGAATAGAAATATTTTTAGTAGATTTTGTAAACAAATAATTGATTTAAGCCAAATTCACTTGTCAAGAATAAATCTCATTAATTCTAAAACAGTATTTTTTTCAACATTAGTAGTTGTACCTACACTCACGTTAATTGTATATCTGACCGGCATTAACGAGCACCGCACACTTTATCTAAATTCAATTTTATCTACTACAATTCTTTCAATAGTATTATTTCTATTTATTTTTACAGGCTTATTTAATGGGTGGAAATTAAAAGACAACTTGGGTAATATCCTAAACAATTTTGAAAGATTAAGAAATCCAGGTTTTGGAAATATAGATACCATATCTGGAGTAGATTTTGGAGGAGATATTGGTGAAGAAGGTGGGCTTGGTTGTTTGTTTTCTTTCATTCTATGGGTAGTTATTGGATTATTTGGTGCAATTATCTTATGGTTTTTTGGAGCGATATTTTGGGCTATTATTTTAACCATTGCAGCTCTTTTGTATTGGATCATATTCAGAGCTTTTAGACTGATTTTTCGAAATGCAAATATTTGCAAAGGGAATGTTTTAAAAAGTATTGGCATATCAATTTTATTTACATTTCTTTATAATTGTTGGATTTATGCTATTATTTTTGGCGCACACTTTTTAATTAAATAAAGCTAATGCCACTCCCATTCTTCTATACAGAACCCATTTCTTCCACCAATAATATTGTTGTGTTAAATGAAGAAAACTCCAAGCATATTGTGCAGGTATTGCGTATGCAAGAAGGCAGGCAATTAAAGTTGACAGATGGGTTGGGAAATGTTTACACCGCTGAAATTACCGAAGCGCATAAGAAGGTATGCTCTGTAAAAATTTTAGAAACAATATTTGTTCAACCTGCTGCTCATAAAGTTTGCATAGCCATATCACCCGTAAAAAACAACAGCCGATTGGAGTGGTTTTTAGAAAAAGCTACAGAAATTGGTGTAGCGCAGATTGTCTTATTAACGTGTGAGAGAACAGAAAAACAACATATTCGTCTAGAGAGATTGAAAGGCATTTTGATCAGTGCTATGTTGCAATCTCAACAAGCGTGGCTGCCTATTTTAAACGAGCCCGTAAAATTTGAAAAATTTATAAATGAGGATTTAGCTCAAAATAAATTTATTGCACACTGCGAAGATCAAGACAAAATATCTCTTAAAGAATCAAGCAATCAATTGAAAGATCAATCAACTATTCTTATTGGTCCCGAAGGGGATTTTACGACAAAAGAAATTAAACTTGCTTTGCAAAACAAGTACATTCAGGTTGCCTTAGGCGAAACTCGCTTGCGTACTGAAACGGCGGCATTGGTATCAGCTACATTTCTTTGTGTTCATTAATGTGCAGTATCAGAAATGTTATCTCTCTTTTCTTCAATCCATGGCTCGTTTAAGCGTACTACTCTTTTTTTCTTTTGTTTTTTTAGCATGGTCATGTTTAGCAACTCTACCAAAAAGGAAAATGCCATACCAAAATAAATATAATTTTTAAGCCCGAGTTCATGTGCTTTTTCAGGTGCCCAACCTTCCATTACCAGGCTTAATCCAATCATAACTAAAAAGGAAAGGGCTAACATTTTTAATGTAGGATGTTTGTGTATAAAGGCAGAGATGGTTGGGCTAAAAATGAACATAATGATCATTGCAATTACAACGGCGGCTATCATAATTTCTACATGCTTTGCAGTACCACCTGCTGTTATGATGCTATCAAATGAAAAAACGGCATCTATTATAACGATTTGCACCAATGCTTTGCCTATTGTAAGTTTATTGGTTTGATAATTTTCTTCGTTTTGGTCTTCTCCTTCCAATTTGCCGTGTATTTCTTTTACTGATTTGTAAATTAAAAATAACCCACCAACAAGCATTACAATACTGGCTAGGTCAAAGCCTTTGCCAAACCAGCTTTCAGGAATAATAAAATTTCCTTTTTGAGATAGTAACCACCCTAGGGCCATTAGTAACAAGCTTCTTACTATAATGCCAGATATCATCCAAAATCTTCTTGCAGTTTTTTGCTGCTTAACATCAGGCAGCCTATTCATTATAATGCTCACAAAAATTACGTTGTCTATACCAAGCACCACTTCTAAAACTACTAATACGAAAAAACTAATGATGCTTTCTGATGTAAATAAATATTCCATGTTGTTGTGAAATGTGAATGGTTAACTGTGAATGTTCAATGTTCAATGTTCAATGTTCAATGTTCAATGTTCAATGTTCAATGTT
>JBBAQB010000012.1:0-13766 GCA_040400515.1 Ferruginibacter sp.
TTCATATTATGACCTTCGTGTACTGCTAAAACCATTGTAACAGAACTAAAAATCAAAACAAACGTCATTAAACTTACAAATGCCAAAGGAAGATTTGCGTGCCCAGCAAATGGAACAGAGTTAAAGACCTTATTGGGATCGGCCCAATCATTTACACTAAAGCGAATGGTACCATAACTAATAAGAAATGCTCCAAATGTGAACGCATCGCTCATTAGAAAGTACCACATCATTACTTTTCCATAACTGGCGTTAAACGGGCTTCTGCCACCGTTCCACCATTTTGTTCCTGCAGGTATTGCTGTTGTCGACATAATTAGTACTTAGTATTTTCTCAGTCTCAAGTATTTAGTATCTAGCATTTGAACTAGTGCCAAATTATTTAAATTTATTTTCCCTTTTCCGAAAGGCAAAATTACAATCTATTTCACAAAAACCGTTCAATGCAAATCGTAAAGTTGCTACTATTTTATCATCAATAAAAATACCAGCAAATAAAGCCATAAAATATCTACAAAGTGCCAGTAGGTATTCATCAATTCTACAGGTACAATACTATAATTTCTTACGCTTGTTCTAAAAGCCTGCAGACACATTACGACCAGTGCTATTATGCCGCCAATTACGTGAGCCCCATGTAATCCAACTATTATATAAAGAAAAGAGTATGATACGTTGCCTTGCAATGTTATACCAAGATTCCATAATTGTTGAAAACCTATTACCTGCAATACAATGAACAAGCTCCCTAGTAACAGCGTAGCTGCCATGAGCCACCTATATTTGCTCATCATCCGCTGCTTAAAAGCTCTAACAGCCATCACAAGCGTAAAGCTGCTAAGAACAATTACAACCGTACTGTACCAAAAAGCTACAGGCAAATCAAATGTTTGCCAATTGGCCTGGTTTCTTTTTACAATGTATGCACTTGTAAGGCCTGCAAACATCATCAAGATACTCGCAATAGCTACCCACAAATTAAATTTATGAGGATGTATTTTTGTATTCTTTTTTTCCATTGCCACAGTTGAACCGTACATAGTATTTTTAAATTGTAATTCTAGTAATGAAAATCAACATTACTTCAACTTTTTTTATTATTTCTTTAGTGTTTGTCACCAAAAGCTTCTACCTAATACCTAATGATTTTATCTGCCCACAAACTTAAAAAAACGACCATTAAATAAAAGTAAGAACTGAACATTACCTTTCTTGCTGATGCTTTATCCATTTTTACGAACAAAATAACGCTCATATACAACATCCACAAATTACAACCCAATACTATCCACATACTGGTTACGCCACAAAGCTGATAGAAATAGGGTAAAATCCCAATGGGAATCATCATGGCGCTGTACATAATAACCTGTATTGCTGTAAACTTGGTTGGACCCTTATCACTTGGCAACAATTTAAAACCTGCCTTGCTGTAATCTTCGTGTGCTAGCCATGCAATTGCCCAAAAATGTGGGAACTGCCATATAAACTGAATTGCAAAAAGAACCCAACCTCCAGCCTTAAAATTATCGGTTGCTGCAACCCATCCTATTAAACAAGGCAAAGCACCTGGTATGGCTCCCACCAATACTGCTATAGAATTAACTTTTTTTAAAGGCGTATAAATAAAACCATAAATAAATAAACTTGCAAGCCCAACCAATGCGCTGTTTAGGTTAAAAAAATACCACATCATTCCAATACCAACAGCCCCAATAATGAATGCAAAAATATACCCTTCATTTACACTCATCCTTCCACTAGCTATTGGACGCTTTGCTGTTCTAAGCATCAAAGCATCAGTGTCTTTTTCCAACACCTGGTTTATTGTATTTGCCGAGCCTGTTATAAAAAGCCCCGCTACAAAAAGTAAAAGAACTGAAATTAATGGGTGCCTTGTGTAAACCTGTTCGTAAGGCGCAATTAAAAAACTAACAACTGTACTAAATACAACCATAAAGCTTAATGTAAACTTTATGAGTTGAAAATAATCTTTCACCTTACTTGCAATTGCAAAAGATTTAGATCCAGCTATCGTTGTATTATCTTCCATTGTAAAAATTATCTCCACCTCACTTTTCTCTTTCTACATCTCTTATTTATTAAACCTCACAGTTGAGCTGTTATCTTCTAATGCTTTTCTTCATCATCGCCAACAGGAACGTGTTGCATAATAAAGTCTTTGCCGTCTTTACCTTCTTTAGCATAGTCATATGGCCATCTGTGTACTTCAGGTATTTCACCTACCCAGTTACCGTGTCCCGGTCTAATTGGTGTAGTCCACTCTAAAGTATTAGCATCCCAAGGATTCATTGTTGTTACTTTTCTACCTTTCCAAATGCTGTAAAAGAAATTTATAACAAACAAAAGCTGTGCAGCAAATACAACCATAGATACGATACTTATAAATTCATTTAAGCCACCAAACATTTTAAACGATTCCCAGTTAGAGAAATCATAATATCTACGTGGCATACCCGCAAGACCTTCGTAGTGCATAGGCCAGAAGATTAAATAAGCACCTACAATAGTTACCCAAAAATGTATATAAGAAAGTGTGTTATTTAAAAACCTTCCAAACATTTTAGGGAACCAGTGGTATACTCCTGCAAATAAACCAAAAAACGAGGCAACACCCATTACTATATGAAAGTGGGCAATTACAAAATAGGTATCGTGCAGGTGAATATCTAAGGCTGAGTTACCAAGAAAAATACCTGTAAGACCACCGCTGATGAATAAACTAACAAAACCTATAGCAAACAACATTGCCGGCGTAAAACGAATATTCCCTCTCCACAAAGTAGTAAGCCAGTTAAAAACTTTAATAGCTGATGGAACGGCAATTAATAATGTAAGCAGTACAAAGAATGCGCCCAAGAAAGGATTCAAACCTGTTACGAACATATGATGCGCCCATACCAAAAAGGCTAAAATAGTAATCGCAAACAAAGAACCTACCATTGCCATGTAACCAAAAATTGGTTTACGGCTGTTTACTGATAAGATTTCTGACGACATACCCATTGCAGGTAGTAGAATAATGTAAACCTCCGGGTGACCAAGGAACCAGAATAAATGCTGGAATAAAATAGCACTTCCGCCCTCGTTTGGTAGCACTTTACCTGCTACAACGATGTCACTCAAAAAGAAGCTCGTGCCTAAATTTCTATCAAATAATAATAAAATTGCTCCTGATAATAATACAGGGAAAGAAAGTACCCCTAATACAGCAGTAAAGAAAAACGCCCAAATTGTTAATGGCATTCTCGTCATGCTCATACCTTTTGTACGCATGTTTAAAACAGTGGTAATATAATTCAACCCTCCTAAAAGAGAAGAAACAATAAACAATGCCATACTTACCAGCCAAAGATCCATACCTATTTTACTTCCTGAAGATGCATCTCCTAGGGCACTCAATGGGGGATAAATTGTCCACCCGCCACTCGCAGGACCAGTTTGTACAAAAAGAGAAGACATCATTACTACTGATGCGCCAAAGAAGAACCAATAGCTTAAACAGTTTAACAACGGAGAAGCCATATCTCTTGCACCAATTTGTAATGGTATAAGGAAATTTGAAAAAGTTCCACTCAAACCAGCAGTTAATACAAAAAATACAAGGATGGTTCCATGCATAGTTACCAATGCATAATAAAACTCAGGTTGAATTTTACCACCCTTAGCCCAATGGCCAAGTAAATCTTCTAACCAAGGAAAAGTGCTGTTAGGGTAACCAAGCTGTAAACGAAATATTACCGAGAACAAGCCCCCGATAATTGCCCAGATAATTCCTGTTACTAAAAACTGTTTTGATATTGTCTTATGGTCTAAACTGAATACGTACTTAGAAATAAACGTTTCCTTGTGATGGTGATCAAGATGTGTATCGTGGTAAATATCTTGCTGAACCTCTGCCTCATTTAGTGTTATTACGTTGCTCATTATATTTTATTTAAAACTTTTAATATTCAATTTTTAGGTAAAACTGCTGCAAGTGTTTTAGTAGTGTCAGTTGCAAGCTTGGTTGGATCTCTATCAGGAAACAAAGTATAATACTCAGGCTTCTGGTCTGCTATCCACTTTTTGTATTCTTCAGGTTTCTCTACTACAATAATACCTCTCATAGAAAAATGACCTGCACCACACATTTGGTCGCAGCTAATTTCGTAAGTAAAATTTGGATTGCCAGTACGCACTTTCATTTCCTCCGTGGTGTACTTGGGGGTAAACCACAATGTTGTGGGTATTCCTGGTACTGCATCCATTTTCATTCTAAAATGTACAAGACCCACATCATGTATTACATCCTGTGCTCCTATTACCAATTTTACAGGTATGCCTACCGGTAAGTGCATTTGTTGTGTGTGAATATCATCGAGGCTGTTTACATCTTCGAAGTTTACCCCAAGTGTATTGCCCGATGGTTTATTATACAAACGATAATTCTTTTTTCCTAAAATATTATCTTTCCCAGGATATCTCATTTCCCATGCAAACTGGTGACCCGTAATTTCAACTGTAATTGCATTATCGGGAGGAGTTCCTGTTATTTTGAACCAGTTAATTAAACCAAATACAACAAGTATGGTTAGAAATATTGCAGGCACTGTTGTCCAAAGCAATTCCAGTTTTGTATTGTGTGGGAAGAAAAATGCTTTCTTACCTTCTTTTTCTTGGTATTTAAATGCAAACCAAAACAGCAAAATCTGTGTGATGATGAAAATAAAACCGGTTACACCAATCGTTAGATATAGCATAAAATCAATCTTCTCTCCTTCAACAGATGCAGAACCTTGGGGAAACAATGTTTTATGAAAAAACCATTCGTTACAAACGTACACACCTATTAATCCGAATATTAAAAAAGCGACCAATAAAAATCCGTTTATTTTATTATTTTGCTTACGGGTGGTTTCTTCCCCTTTTAATACACTCACATATTCGCTTGCTTTTGCAATTTGAAAAATGACAATAAAAACCATTATTACAATTGCCAATAAAAATAATTCTTTCATCTTATGCTTTATTTTTTACAACTGAAATTTTCAGTTTCTATTTTGTAAATAAACCCGTTTTGTTGTGTTCCTAACTCTATTTAGCGCTCAAATTCGCGACCCAAATCTTTTTTCAAACTTACGTAAACACTACGTATGGTGTATCATACTTTCCTTTAAAAACGGATGATTTTTCGCAATTAGTGAATGCTTGGTTAAATAATTCCCTGCTCCGAACATGATTACCCCAATAAACAAGCATGCTATACCAAATTCAAAAGGCATTAATTCAAAATTTTCACCCAAAGTGCCAGGCATTACCATCTGGTAAAAATCTATCCAATGGCCAAATATGATTAAAACAGCAACGAAGGTTACTACAGTCCAATTCCTTTTAGAGCTTTTTCTCATTAATATTAATAATGGCCCCAAGAAGTTTACGACAAGGTTGAAGAAAAATATTCCATAATAAGGGCCTGTCTTTGTAGCAGTACCAATTCTGTCTATAAAATAACGGGTTTCTTCGGGCTGGTTACTATACCAGATCAACATATACTGATCAAACCAAAGGTACGTCCAGAACACAGAGAAAGCGAACATAAATTTGCCAATATCGTGCAAATGTTCCTCTGTTACGTACTCTAACTGGCCCCTGTTTTTTAAAAATATTACGAATATCGCAATCAAAGAAAGCCCAGATACAAACGTTGAAGCAAATGTGTACCAGCTATACATCGTGCTATACCAATGCGGGTCGATGCTCATTAACCAAAGCCATGGAACTGTTGAAGCAACGCTTAAACCAAAGAATACAATAAAGTAGGAAGAATAAGTAAAATTGGTATCTATCCATTTTTTTGCCTGAGCGTGGTCCATTGGTCCATCTTCGTCAGATTTTAAACTAAGGCTGCGCATTTTTCTACCAAGTAAAATCCATAAAATAATAGAAATTGCAGACCATACAAGAAAAAAAGTAGGATTTAAAAAACCATGCTTGCCATTCAATATCTTGTCGAACGTGCTTGATCCTTTCACATACAAATTTGGATCTAACCAATGGTAAATATCAGTACGGCCGCCTAATACGATTGCAAGCAAAATAATAAAAGTAATTAAACCAAGAATAGGTACCACGCTTGAAATTGCTTCGGGCACCCTGCGCATAGCTACCTGCCACCCACCCATTGCAAGTGTAGTAATGCATATAAAAAACATTGCAGCGTTTGCAGTAAGCAACCAATAAACACTGTTTTGCAATAACACAGCCCAAAATCTTGTACTGTTTACATTTGAATGTGCACCCCCTGCCTCACCATGTGCAGGCAATACGGTAGGATGAAACATGATAAAGCCATAAAGCACTGCAAGCAATCCTGCAACGATAAGACCCCAAGTCCATTTTTTATAGCTTCCCGGTAATTCAAATTTCTGATTCATCTAATAATAATTTTGTACGCCTAAAATATGCTTGTTGTGTTATTATATCTTTTTTACGGTGGTATCTGCCTTAGCCGCTGTTGATGTTGAATCTCCGCTAGGTTGTAATGTTCTTATGTATTTAACAATCATCCAACGCTGCGCTCTTGTAACCTGCGATGCGTAGCTTCCCATTACGCCTTTGCCATATGTTATTGAATGGAACATCGTACCGTCAGCCATTTTGATATAGGCTTCTGCTGTCAAATTTGCTACACCGCCTACATATCCGCCAGATGCAATAGGGCCGTTTGCTACGCCGGTTGCGCCATGGCAAATTCCGCAATTGATATTATAAAGTCTTCCAGCTTCTGCCATTTGTGCTTTTGTAAGAATCATTGAGTCGTACGGATTTTTCACCATTGCACTCATTTTGTAACCATTACTATCGTTTGGCAAAGAGTAAGGAAATAATTCTCCTCTTTTGATTGTTCCAGCCGGTGGCACATTATTAAAGTAAATCATATTGCCCCCCTTCTTAAACATGTCCATTGTAAACTTTGTGCTGTCTCTATTTGCAAAACTTTCGTAAGCTCTGCTGTATGACATATCTGGCATGTATACTTTCCCTGGCTGCCTCTTACTGTCGCAACTGGAAAATAAAGCAACGGAAACAATAACTATTGCGGGTATAATATGTGTAAGTAATTTCATTTTTATATTAAACGTTAGAATTATTAAATTAATACCCCAATTCTTCTCTGTAAAGCTTTTGTTCTTTATCATACCTTCCAAGCCACCATCCGGTTTCTGCCATTTGTACGTTTATTTCTTTTGCGCCTGCATTCTGTAAAAAACTTTGTACTTCGCTGTCGTTGGTTTTATCTGTACATTCTATTGCCATTACAAAATGATCATCTGTTGCACGTGGGCTAAAATGATGCTTTTTTACAAATGGCGATAATTGACACAGATAACAAAACGTAAGTACCATACCTACTGCTGAAAAAAGAACTGTTAACTCAAAAGTGATCGGGATCCAGGCGGGCAATGCAAAATGTGGTTTACCACCAATGTTTAAAGGCCAATCTTTTGTAAAGACCCAGCTGATAAATGTAAGTGCTGTTGTAGTACCAGTAATAGCGTAAATAAAACCTGCTGTATGCAAACTCGTTTCCCTTAAACCCATGGCATGGTCTAACCCGTGCACAGGAAAGGGAGTGTATACATCATGAATTTTATAGCCTGCTTTTCTTACGTTTTTAACGGCAGGAAAAAGCACCGCCTCATCGTCAAATGACCCTACCACAAATTTTTTTATTCCGCTCATAATATAATATGATAAATGATAATTCTAAAATAACCTCTTGTAAAAAGAGCTGATTATTAATGTGCGTGTTCTACTTCTTCAATATAAAATTTCTCAGCGTCTGCTTTTTCTATGTCACTCATTTTCACTTTATAGTTCTCACCGCTTGTTTTTAATATTGACTTTATCTCTGCCACTGCAATAACAGGGAAATATTTTGCAAAGAAGAAAAAACAGGTAAAGAACAAACCAAACGTTCCAAGGTAAAAACCTATTTCATAAATGCTTGGGCTGTAATAGGTGCTCCAGCTCGATGGTAAGAAATCTCTGTAAACAGATGTTACAATAATTACAAAACGCTCGTACCACATACCGATGTTAACGATGATGCTCATAAAGAAAGTAACCGTAATATTTCTTCTTAATTTCTTGCTCCAGAATAACTGAGGTGAAACCACGTTACAGAACATCATTAAGTAATAACTCCAGCCGTAGGGGCTAAATATGTTTCCTCTATTTTCAAAGAATGCGTGTATTTCATATGGGTTTTGACCATACCATGCAATGAACAATTCTGTTAGATATGCAATACCAACGATGCTTCCTGTAAGAACAATTACCTTGTTCATCGCCTCAATATGGCCAATGGTGATATAATCCTGCAGATTTAAAACTTTTCTTACGATTATTAAAAGCGTTTGTACCATGGCAAAACCTGAGAAAATGGCACCCGCCACGAAGTAGGGAGGAAAAATTGTTGTGTGCCAGCCAGGTACTACAGATGTTGCAAAGTCAAAAGATACAATCGTATGCACAGAAAGTACAAGAGGTGTACTTAAACCTGCCAATACCAATGATAAAGATTCAAAACGCTGCCAGTGTTTGGTGCTACCTGTCCAACCAAACGCCGCAACCCCGTACATCATTTTACGAAATTTTGTTTTAGCCCTATCTCTTACAGTTGCAAAATCGGGTAATAAACCTGAGTACCAAAACAACAGGGAAACTGTAAAATAAGTTGATATCGCAAATACATCCCACAAAAGCGGAGAGTTAAAATTAACCCACAAAGGACCACGTGTATTAGGGTAAGGCAATACAAAAAATGCCATCCATACACGACCCATGTGCCATATTGGAAACTGACCTGCACACATTACGGCAAAAATCGTCATCGCTTCTGCTGCTCTGTTTACACCCGTTCTCCAACCCTGCCTAAAAAGTAATAAGATTGCAGATATTAATGTACCTGCATGACCAATACCTACCCACCAAACGAAGTTGGTAATATCCCAACCCCAACCAATCGTTTTATTAAGGTTCCACTGGCCAATACCATAAGTTACCTCTCTGTAAATACTGTATACGCCAAACATAAGCAAGGCTACACTGATGTAAAAACCAATGTACCAAAGCCTGCTTGGCTTCATCTCAATGGGACTGATAATATCTTCCGTAACCTGGTGATAATCTTTGTTACCATCTACCAGCGGCTCCCTTTGTTGCGATTCGTATTTTAATAATGACATATCTTTTTTTAGATTTGAGACATTAACCAGAAGATTAATACCCGTTACTAGAGTTTAATTTTTTATACTGCTGCAATTAATGCGCTGCTTCTACTGCTTTTTCTTCTTTAGGCTGCTGTGTTGTATGCTCACCTGCTGCATGATGCTCTACCTCGTTGCCATTGTTAACCTCTCTGTCTGTGTTTCTTATTTTAGCCAGGTAACTCACATTAGGTAATACGTGAAGTTGCTCCAACACGTAGAAATTACGGTTCACCTGCTCTACGTTTCTTATTTTGTAAACATCACTTTGTTTATCGTTTACATTACCAAAGCTGATGGCATTTGCCGGACAAGCCTGTGCACATGCTACTTTTACATTACGCACAAGTGTGGGATCCTGTTGTTTTTTTGCTTCCAATTTACTATCCTGTAAACGTTGTACACAGAATGAACATTTTTCTATCACACCACGTGAACGAACAGTTACATCAGGATTTAAAACCATTCTGGTAAGATCGTCGTTCATTTGATACATCACTTCGTTGGTATCTACTCCTACAAGCGCACTCTGGTTGTCTTTAAAGCTATCTGCTCCGTTGTAATCTAACCAGTTAAAACGACGCACTTTATAAGGACAGTTGTTTGCACAGTATCTTGTACCTATACAACGGTTGTACGTCATTTGGTTCAACCCTTCACTGCTGTGGTTTGTAGCTGCTACCGGGCAAACGTTTTCACAAGGTGCATTATCGCAATGTTGGCAAAGCATAGGTTGGAAAACAACATCAGGATTTTCCAGGTCGCCAGTAAAATACCTATCAATACGTAACCAGTGCATTTCGTGTGCACGCTGTACCTGTATTTTACCCACAACACTCACGTTGTTTTCTGCATTACATGCTACTACGCATGCGCTGCAACCGGTACAGGTATTTAAATCTATACTCATTCCCCATTTAATACCTGGCTTTTCAAAGTCAGGATATTGGGTTGCATCTTTTACAAAATCTGTTTTACCATCCGGCGTAATTAAAGCCCTCTCATGCCTTGGCTCTTCCAAAACATCTTCAGGGTTTTTTTGAAACGCTGCTAAGTTGGTTTCATAAATAACAGGGCGACCTTCTGTAAAACCATGCACTTGTGTTTGTGCAAGTGCATAAGTATCACCGGTTTTTTCTATCGTTGCGGGAGCTGAATAGGCGAATGTTGTACCATCCCAACCTGCAAACCTGTATGCATTTTGCCCTGCGCCATAAGCTGCACGACCAATTCTTTCTAAATTAATTTCTTTGTCTTCAATAGCACTTGCACGACCATAACCTACAGCTATTGCTATTGTTGAAGCATTTAAGCCCGGTATAATAAGTACAGGCAGGTTGAGTGTTTTACCATTTACCGTAATTTTCATTACCGGTTTTTCAGGATGAACTTCATACTTATCTGCATCTTTTTTATTGGGATTTGTTACATCAAAATTAAAAAGGGCTTTGGCCATTGAAGGCGCAACCATTGCGTAATTATCCCATGTAACTTTTGTAATAGGATCTGGCAATTCCTGTAACCAAGGGTTATTTGCCTGGCTGCCGGTACCAATTCCTATTTTTTGATAAAGTACTACTTCATATTCACCCTTTTTAACTGTACCAATTTTTGCAGCTGCTGCCGCAACATTAGCACCGTTGTATATTGCACCTATTGATATGCCTGTTCCTATTGTTTCTATTACTCCATCCTGTAAGGCTTTATCCCAAACACTTACAGAACCTAATTTTGTGGACCAGTAATTTTTGAAATAACTTTCATATGCATCTGTAACTTCCAAAGTTGAACCCTGAACATAACCAGGAGCAACACTATCTTTCACCGCAACTGTTGGTACAATTCCCGCTCCGCTCCAGTTAAGAAGAGATGTTTGAAATGGACGTGTTTTAAATAACGGGTTAATGATGGGCTGAATAATACTTACATAGCCTGTAACAGCTTCTGTATCGCCCCAACTTTCCAGCCAGTGATTACTTGGTAAAATGTATTTACAAAGTTCTGTCGTTTCATCCATTGTTGAATTAAACGAAACACTTACAGGTAATTTTAATAAAGAATCAGCAAACTTTTTACCGTCTGCATATGTATAAACAGGATTACAGTCGTAAACGAGTAAAGCCCCGATATTGCCTGCAGCCATATCTGTTGCAAGCTTTACCATATCAATATCTATACCTTTTCTAATGTTTGAAGTATTGTTCCAGTTAATGGTGGTACCATTTGCACCTATTGCTTCGTTTATAGCATTTACGATAAGCTGAACATTTACATCGTTGCTGCCACATACCACCAATGAAGAACCTTTTGCAGCGGCAAGCAATGCTGCTGTTTTTTCAATGCCTTTTGTGAGCCTTGCCTCCTTAAAAGTTGGTGCTGATACTGCTCCACCTAATTTCGCAAGGAGTGCCAATGCAACATCACCGGTTTCAGATGGTTTGTGTGTATATCTATCGTCAGCATTACTGCCCGTCATGCTCATCATACTTTCAAAATGTATGTGACGGCTTATTGTTGGCTTATCACCCTTAATCTTCTTATTTTCTGCGTATTGTTTGCTGTACTCTGTAGCGTTTAACCATGTGCCTAAAAAGTCAGCACCTAAACTTACAATGGTAGTAGCTTTGTCAAACTTATATTGTGGTAAGGCTTTTTTACCATACGAAGCTTCGTTTGCCAATAACATTCCGCTGTAACTTACTGCATCGTATTGAACGTGTGTACTTCCAGGATATTTAGCCAGAAACCCTGTTATAAGTTCCAATGTAGATGGAGAGTGAATAGTAGAAGTAAGCAAAACAACAGGCTTGCCCGCAATGCCTGCCATTGCACCTGCAATTATTTTATCAAAGTTTTCAAAACTTGTAATTTCTTTAAATTGATCACCGCTTTTTTGTAATGGATGACGTAAGCGAGTAGGATCGTATAGATCTAAAACAGAAGCCTGCGACTGAGCGCTGGTAGCTCCTTTGGTGAGAGAAGAAAGCTCGTTACCTTCTATTTTAATAGGGCGGCCATCTCGCTGTTTTACTACTACGCTGATGGCATCGCCACCATTTACATAAGTAGAAGCATAGTAATTGGCTACACCCATAATAACATTGTCCGGCCTTTGTAAATATGGAACGGCTTTTCTAACCGGCATTTCGCAACTTGCAGCGATAGCAGCTGCAGCCGTACTAAAACCTAGGTATTTTAAGAAATCTCTTCTTGGCGTCTTAACATCCAGCAATCCTTTACCATCTAAATCTTCCAGAGGAAGTAATTCTTCCTGAAACTCTTTTTCAGTAGATTGTTTAAATCTATCTGACTGTGTAAGGTCTCCAAAATTTTGCCAGTATTGTTTATTACTCATACTATTTTAAAATGTGCTGATTAGCTGATTTGCTAATATGCTAATTTTTTAAATTCAAATCTTTGTTCAAGTTTAATAGGCCGTATTTAGCTAAAATATTTGTCAGCTAGTTCGGATGTTTAATAGTGACATTTCTGACACTCCGTTCCACCTATTTTTTCAACAGTTACACTGTCCATTTTATGTGGATTAGGTATTTTTTTACCAGATTTGTCAATAACTGAATCTTTTAACTGCTCGTGGAACTTTTCATAGATGCTGTAAAATTTGTTACCTGTACTGTCAGCCTTGTTGTAGAAATCTACTTTAGACTCTCTGTGACAGTTGATACACCAACCCATGCTAAGATCTGAGAACTGGTATACTTCAGGCATTTCCTGAATATTTCCGTGACAAGTTTGACAGTTTTGTTTACCAACTTTTACGTGCTGGCTGTGGTTAAAGTACACGTGATCTGGCAGGTTGTGAATTTTTATCCATTCAATAGGATGGGAACCGTCGGGCTGGCCATCTTTATTATTATCGGGGTTGTATTCTTTCTTTTCAGGATTCCATCCTGCGTAAGCATATAATTTTTGTATTTCTGCTGTACCGTTTACAGATGTACCATCTTCTCTTGTAATAGCTTCGCCTTTGTATTCTTTAATGGCCATGTGGCAGTTCATACAAACATTTACAGAAGGTATGCTACCACTTTTACTGTCTTGCGTTCCACCGTGGCAATATAAACAAGATATTTGGTTGGTACCGGCATGTACTTTATGAGAATAATATATAGGTTGCTCCGGCTGGTAATTTTTCATACGCCCTAAACCGTAAGCGGCAGTAATAGTTGTATAACCACCTAGCCCAAAAAGAAGCAAAACAGCAGCCATTAAATAAGTTTTGTTGCGGTAAAAAGGAACCGGCTCACCGCGTAATACGCCCTCTTTATCATCAGATAATTTGCGGAGATTACTGTTTACCTGTAATAATATAAATGCAACAACTGCTAGTATTAAAGTAAGTATACCAAAAAGAAGGGAATTGTTATCAGCGCTCTCAGAGGCGGTTGCGCCACCTACACTTTTATCAGGTGCAGGAGCTTTATATGCATCTACATAGGCCATTATCGCATCAATTTCTGCTTTCTTTAA
>JBBAQB010000012.1:13866-88878 GCA_040400515.1 Ferruginibacter sp.
ATAAGGCTTGCAATAAACCGAAAAATGAGTTTTTGATAACGAATCATACAATTAAGCCGGGGTTTTTGTAGAAAACGGCTATTCCGAGGGCAAAAATAAGACAGGATACTGACAAACTATCAACATTTTTTATTTTTTTTACAGTCTTTTTATAGTAAATACCCTATTTAGGAACGTATTAAAAAAATTGATTGTCATCAATTTGTAATCCCATTTAAGTTGCTTTTTCAAAATATTTACTTCATTTTTGCGGCATGTTTAAAAAGTTGCAAAACAAATGGAAAGTAGGTGCCGGAAGGCTAGTACTTATAATTGCAACTTTTGCGCTTGGAGGCAGCTTGTGTGGGTATGCCGGCAGAAGATTAATGGAAATGACTCATATTGAAAAAGGGATATTATGGGTATTACTATATATTTTACTTGTGACCATTTTATGGCCAATAGCGGTTATGGTTGTTAGTATACCACTTGGCCAATACTTTTTCTTTAGCAGGTATCTTGCAAGAATGTATGATAGGGTCAAGGTCAAAAAACCCTCCTCATCAACCAGTGAAAACGAACCGTTGTAAATATGAATATAGCCTTATTTGCAAGCGGTACCGGTAGCAATGCCGAAGTGATACTACAAAAACTACCAACACTTCTGTATGGCTATAACGTAGAAATAAACCTAATACTTACCAATAACACAGATGCGGGAGTACTTAACATAGCGAATCAATTTGGGATACCTGCACAAGTTATCTTATTAAAGAATTTACCCAATAACGAGATCGAAGGGAATTATTTACAATTGCTGCAGCAATACGAGATCGATTTTATTGTGCTTGCAGGATACCTTAAAAAAATACCTGCTGCGCTCACAGCTGCCTATCCGCAAAAGATCGTAAACATACATCCTGCCCTTTTACCGGCTTATGGGGGAGCGGGTATGTATGGCAGGCATGTGCATGAGGCTATATTGGCTGCCGGTGAAAAACAGAGTGGCATTACCGTACATTACGTAGATGAAGTGTATGACCATGGGCAAATTATCTTTCAGGTAAGCTGTCAAGTAGATGTGAATGATACTGCTGATACACTTGCCCAAAAAATACAGCAATTGGAGCACAAGCACTACAGTGAAGTTATTGCACAGATAATTGTTTCTCAATTTCCTGTTAAATAAAAGCGGCTGTTTTAATTTTTATCATTTTGTGCCGTAATATTACTTTACAAAACCCCCGCATTGAGAATACGGTTTACTTTTTTTATTCTTATTATTTTAAGCACAGCCGCAAAGGCGCAGATAACCGTAACTGGTACCGTGCTAGATAACAGCAAGATTAATTTTGTGGAAGCAGTAGGTGTAATGAGTACCGGTGGAAAAATAACAGTTACTGATTCACTTGGCAAATACACGATCCAAGCAGGCGCAGATGATTCTATTTACTTTGTATATAACAATAAGCCCACACAAAGATTTGCTGTAAATAAAATACCCAATACTGCACAGTTTGATATATCGTTGCACGTACCCATAAAAAGCAAATATGGATTATTGAAAGAAGTGGTCGTTTACTCCAAAAACTATAAGCAGGACTCTGCAGAAAACAGGCAAAATTATGGTGAGGTTTTCTCGTATAGAAAGCAGGGAATACAAACATCTATTAGTCCTGGTGGAGGTGTTGGCTTAGATGCCAATGAACTCATTAACCTTTTTAGGTTTAAGCGAAACAAACGGCTGAAAGCGTTTCAGGCAAGGCTGGAAGCAGACGAAAAAGAAAAGTACATCACTTACAGGTTTAATAAATTATTTGTGCGTCGTATTACACAACTGCAAAGCCCTGCATTGGATAGTTTTCTGGTGTGGTACAGGCCTTCATACGAATTTGTAAGTGCCAGCAGCGAAATAGAATTTAACCAGTACGTGCTGAATGCATCTTACCATTTTAGACGCACCATAGGAACGGGAGAAGCCAAAAAGGAAGAAACATTATAATAGGTTTACAATATTATTTTTAGCAAAAAAAACGAATATTGAATTAAGATATTAAATACAGCTTCAATACTGCATATTATTTTAATAGTTTAATAATCGTTGTACCATTTCTCCTAACCTGCCATATGCCATAAAATTTTTCTCTAGCCCTAAACTAAAAGGAATCGGCGTATCTAAACTAGCGCAACGCATAACAGGTGCATCTAATTTATCAAAACAATGTTCTCCAATCCACGCTGCTATTTCGCCGCCAACGCCTCCTGTGAGTGAATCTTCGTGCAGTATCAAAACTTTACCTGTACTTTCTACTACTTTGCGAATAGCGTCATAATCGAGCGGTAGTAAAGTACGTAAATCTAAGATCTCCATACTAATATCTAAGTTCTTTTCAGCATATTCCATTGCCCAATGCACACCTGCGCCGTACGTAATAATGGTTAAATCTTCGCCCTGCCGCACCTGTCTTGCTTTGCCAATTTCAATTTCATAATACTCATCCGGCACCTGCCCACTTACACTTCTATACAAAGCCTTGTGTTCAAAAAACATGACGGGGTTGGGATCGTTGATAGCTGCAATCATTAAGCCTTTCGCATCTTCAGGTGTGCTTGGGTAAACAACTTTTAAACCCGGTGTATGCGCAAACCACGCTTCGTTGCTTTGGCTGTGAAATGGCCCTGCGCCAACACCGCCGCCGGTTGGCATACGAATAACCACATCTGCATTCTGGCCCCAACGATAATGAATTTTTGCGAGGTTGTTTATGATCTGGTTAAAGCCAACAGTTGCAAAATCGGCAAACTGCATTTCCATTACGCTTTTATAGCCTTCTAAACTTAAACCCAATGCTGCGCCAACGATGGCACTTTCGCACAATGGCGTGTTGCGTACCCGTGCTTTTCCAAATTCGTGTACAAATCCTTCGGTTACTTTAAAAGCACCCCCATATTCTGCAATATCCTGCCCCATTAAAACCAAATTATTATGCTGTTGCATGGATTGCTTCAGCCCGTCTGTGATGGCGTTAATAAACTTCTTTTCGGTTGCGGGAATTTGGGTTGCGGGTTTTAAAGTTGCGGGTTGCGGGTTTGTTGAAAGCTTTGAATTATCAAGAACCCGTAACTCGTAACCCGCATCTCGTAACTTATAAACGTCGGTTATCTCCTCCTTAGTGTCTGCAACAATTTTATCTGCTTTGTATGCTTCGTTGAGTTCAGTATCTATATAATTTTTTGTTGTGGCTTTTATTGTATCAATTTCTGCCTCGGTTAAAATATTTTGGTCGCACAACCATGCTTCATAATTTTTTACAGGATCTTTCTTTTCCCATTCGGTAAACAAATTTGCAGGTACATATTTTACACCACTTGCTTCCTCGTGCCCACGCATACGAAACGTCATACACTCAACCAAATAAGGCTTTTGATTTTTTATACAATACTCCCGCACACCTTTTATGGTATCGTACACTTCCAACAAATTATTGCCATCAATTCTTATTCCTTCCATGCCGTAACCTTTGGCTTTGTCAACCAAATTTTCGCAGCGGTATTGTTCATTTACCGGTGTGCTCAAACCGTAGCCATTGTTTTCAATAATAAAAATGACCGGCAAATCCCAAACGGCAGCCGTGTTTAACGCTTCATGAAAATCGCCTTCGCTTGTGCCACCATCACCACTAAAAGCGAGAGAACATTTTTGTTCGCTCTTTAATTTATAAGCAAGTGCCACGCCATCTGCCAGCGCCAGTTGCGGGCCCAGATGTGAAATCATACCACACACAAAATGTTCTTTACTGCCAAAGTGAAAGCTTCTTTCACGCCCTTTGCTGTAGCCTTCTTTGTTACCCTGCCATTGCATAAATAATTTGCTGAGTGGCATGTTGCGCCCGGTGAAAACACCCAGGTTTCTGTGCAGCGGCATTATCCATTCGTTCTGCTGCATAGCGGCAGTTGCACCAACTGAAATAGCTTCCTGACCAATGCCGCTAAACCATTTTGATATTTTTCCTTGGCGCAGCAGGAGCAACATTTTTTCTTCTATCATGCGGGGAAGCAGTATAGATTTATAGAGAGCTACAAGCTCGTCAGTACTTAAATTTTTGTTTGAAAAATTCATATTGCGAAGATAGAGCCTTGGATTATTTAAATAGTAAGAATGGTTAGTGAATTTTATTTGATGATATGAATACAATCTCAAACAGGTTTATAAAATCTTAGATTCAATATTCTTTAATTTTATATTTGTTAACATAGTTAGAGTCTTGTCAAACGATAAAAAAACGAGCCTACAAAGGCTTTTAGTTTATTCAACGCTTTGAATATATCAGAGGCTGGTATATAAAGCAACAAATTAATTTAGAATACAAGTTAGATCATGAAAAATACAGTTTACAATTATCCTGCTGGGTATTCTTTTATGCAAACAGCATTTAAGTCAAATAAATTTATTGAGAACCCCATCAATTTTATGCAGCAGAGTATTGGCAAATTTGGCAATACTTACTCCGCCTCTCTTGGTATAAAAAAGAAAATACTTATTACACAAAACGCAGATTTTGTCAGTTATGTGCTTAAAGACAATCAAAAGAATTATAAAAAATCGCCCTTATCTACCGAGCGTGCCGTAGAGCTTTTTGGCAATGGACTGCTTTTTAGTAATGGTGAATACTGGAGAGAACAAAGGCGTTTGATACAACCTGCTTTTCACAAAGAAAAATTAAGTGGGCTGTATGAAAACATCATAAAAACAATTCATGGTTTTTTGCCTGATTTTACTATGGGGCAGCGTGTAGATATTTATCCACTTGTGCACCAGGTATCTTTCAATATTTTATTAAATTCTTTATTTGATATTTCTTTAAAGCCTGCTTATATAAAAGAATTAAACAGTGCCTTTGGTGACCTGCAAGATTTTTTAATGAAGGATATTAACCAGCCGATAAAGAGACTATTCTACCCAATAAACGGTTCAAAAAGATTTCATCTTAACAAAGCAAAAAACATACGGGCAATTTTTAAAGAAATTATACAGGAAAGAAAAAATACCGAAGGGCATTTTACTGATTTGCTCGATATGTTGCTACACAGCAAATATGAAGACACAGGCACTTACATGAATGAAGAACAAATAACAGACGAGTTGCTCATTCTTGTTTTTGCGGGGCACGAAACCACCGCTAACACACTATCGTGGTTGCTCTATTTACTGGCAGAAGATGAAACTGTCTTAAAAAAACTTACCGCCTCGTTCACAGAAAATGTGCACGATTCTTTGAACAACAATTATTTAAAAGCAACAATAAACGAAGGTATGCGGTTGTACCCGGCAGCATGGATGACGGAAAGAATCGCAATAGACGACGACAGCTTTGATGGAATTAATTTTGCGAAAGGAACTATTATTATTCCCTTCTTTTTTGGATTGCACAGAGATGAAAAGTTATGGACCAACGCTGGCACTTTTAATCCGGAGCGTTTTTTACACGATGACAGTCTAATAAAAGTTAAACACTACTTCCCATTTGGTGCAGGACCAAGAATGTGTATTGGTAATAATTTTGCCATGGCCGAAATGTGTTTTTTTCTACATGAATTTTTAAAAGTTTTCACCATTAAATCTACCGGAGAAAAAGTAGACATGAAACCGCTTATTACATTGCGGCCAAAAGAAGTTGCACTTAATGTGCAGCGGATTGTTTCATAGTTGAAACATTATTTTTTAGCTTCATCATCTCCCAAAGCTGCGTTGGTGCCAGACGAGAAAATGGATAAAATAATACTGAATAATAATGCCCACCAAAAGCCATCTACTTTAATACCATCCAACAGTTTATCTGCCAGTAAAATAATAGCTGCATTTATTACAAAAAGAAAAAGCCCAAGTGTAACAATTGTTATTGGAAAAGTTAGAAAAACCAAGATCGGTTTTATGATGGCATTTAGGCAAGCCAACACCAAAGCAAAAATTATGGCCGTAGCCACATCGGCAATATGAACGCCCGATAATATCTTAGACAGTATATAAACAATAAGCCCTGAAATTAGAAGACGTATGAGGAAGTTCATATTGTTAGATTTATAGCGCCAAAAATTAAACAAATTTGCTGCAATAAATGCAAATTATTAATTTCCATTTATTTGCAATACTTTATGCCCAGAGAACATTTAATTGTACCATGAGGGTGTTCCATTTCTGATGGAGTCCTTTTGCCTCCATAAAACCATTTATCTAAAAAGTAATAATAAAAAGCCATCCTAAATTTGGTTGATACAGCTCCATCAAACCTTGCACCATAATGATATGTGATTGTATCTATTCCTCTAGCTGTGTCAACATATCTCACCGGGTATTTGTATTTTTCATCCAATATATATTCAATGCCAATGTACATGCCATTTTCAGGTATTTTTAAATGTAGGCTATCTAAATCAATTATTTGTTTTCCTTCTTTTTTAGGGAAATAAATGACCTGACGATCTGTAATTAATTCTCCGGGAAAAGAAGTGGAATCGACGATTTCGTAAAATGAAAATTTAATTGGCGCTTTGATAGCAATTTTCGGCGCTGCATAAGCGTTGAGTAACCAAAAAGAAAAACTGCCTGCAAATGCGTTTTTTTTATTCGGGGTTACCATCACAGCTACTTTTTCATTAGTGGTAAAATTCCAGGTTAACCCACCAAACTTTTGTTGAGGATTGTCTTCTTCGTTACTGAACTCAAATAACTTTTTCGGTATACATGTTTTAATTTCTACATTGTTTAACAAAGACTTTTTTGGGGTAAGTAAATAAGTAGGTTGTTGGTTTTTATCAAAAATAAAATGAAGGTTTTCGTAGCCTACGTAAGAGATATCTATCGAATCTCCAGTTTCAAAATTATTCATGACGTTACCATCTTTATCAGCAAATGATAACATCCGTTTTGTATGGTTTACTATTGTTGAGTAGGGCAAGGGGGAATGGGTTTCGCTTGCCTCAATATGTATGGTGGTTTGAGCCAACAAACCTATTTTAGAATTTGCTACAATTATGAACAGCAGTAAAAAAAAATTCAGTTTAGTCATGAAAGCACGCGATTATCAGTAGCATTTATTTCAACAGACATTATCTAAAATACATGTATTAACCCCACTAAAATACTTCATCTTTTTTTCGACTTTTTTCTGGTATCTTATATCTAATATCTCACATCTAATAAACCACCAGTTCAAAAAACTTTTCCGGTTGTAAATATTTTTGTGCCAATGCCTGTAACTCTTCTGCACTTGTATGTTTAATAGCAGCAACAGAATCGTAAAAATATTTCTCATCCAGGTTGTTGAGTATAATATTTTTCCATTTAGCCATAATATGAAATGGCCCATCAAGATCGCCTAAAATGCCGCCGATCATATAATTGCGCACAAGCGATAACTCTTCTTCGTCAATCAATTCTTCTCTTAGCAATTTCATTTCTTTGTACACTTCTTCAATCGTTGCTTCACACACATCTTTACCAGCCTCTGTACTTATGAGCCATGCACTTTCCTGCATGTGGTTTTGCAGGTAACTGTATATGCCGTAGGTGTAGCCTTTTTCTTCTCTAATATTACTCATTAACCTGCTCCCAAAAAAACCACCATAAACCGTGTTTAACACAATTACTTTTTTAAAATCTTCGTGGTGCCTGTTGGGGAAAGGCTGTGCTATTCTGATAGCTCCCTGTACCGCATTTTCGTCGTTTTGTATACGATGTTTTAATTGTGTTTCGGGCGTTGTAATTATTTTTTTTACTTTAAAATCTGGTGCAGTTACAGTGAGCTTACCAAAGTTTTCGTTTAAAAGCTCCTGTATATTTGGGGGTAATTTTCCCGCCACAAAAATGGAGCAGGTTCCCTGCAAATAATATTCTTTGTAAAATTTTTTAATATCTTCTATGGTAAGTGCATCCAGATCTGGCACATGCGTAAAGCTAGCATACGGGTGATCGTGGCCATACAACAATTGATCAATTTTTCTGCCTGCGATAAATTCGCATTTCAACAGATTTACAGAAAGCCGCTGTTTGCTGTTTTGCACAAAAATATCCAGCTCTTCTTGCGGAAAAATACTATTGGTAAGCATTTCGTTCATTACCGGAAGCAGTTTTGCGGCGTGTTTGCTCAGCGTATGTAAAGAAAGTACAGCCGTTTCGTTGTAACAACTGCGGGAGCAACTGGCTCCTAAATATTCGAACGCTTCATTTATTTGCAGCGCAGTACGACTTGTTGTTCCATTGCGCAAAAGAAAATTCGTAGCACCTGCAACACCTTTATTTTTTTCGAAGAGATTACCTGCATAAAAAACCATTTCTATCTGCAGCACATCTTGCGCACCTGCATTTATCGAATAAACCGGAACGCCATTATCCAGGTGAAAAAGTTCGTACGGCTTAAGTTTTAAATTAAAATCTGTAGCGTCAATTATGGGTGGTGCTATTGTTCTGTTGAGCATGTTTAAATATAGAATTGTTTTAAAGAATCAATATTGATGTTTAAACGTGATTGATGCGTTATAACGTGTATTGTAATTTTGTCAGCATCGTACGTGTAAATAATTTTATAGTTTTTGTAAAGCACTTGTCTTAAAGTTGGAAATTTATCTGGTGCAATTGGTCTCCCTTTTTCAGGAAATTCTTTTAATGATTTTACATGGTTTTTTAAAAGGCGTACAAACCTTTTCGCATTCACAATAGAATCTGTTGAAATGTAAATGAAAATATTTTGTAAATCTATTGAAGCAGGTATTGTGTAAATCAATCTTACCATGAATCAACCAATTTATCCAGCTCTTCTTCTGTGAGAACATCTCCTCGGGCAGCAGCTTCTAAACTATTTTCAATTTTATCCATCAAAATAATTTCTTCAAGCACACTATCTAAGTTTTTAAACTTTTCTTCGGACATATTCTTAATAGTCTCTAATAATTTTTCTTTGGTTATCATAGTAGCCTTTTATCAAATTTATCAATTAATTATTGCTCATATAATACATCGTACTACAATTGTTTTCATCAAAAATTATTCTTGTTTCGGCTAAGATATCTTCGGCTGTTACTGCTTGGTATTTTGCTAGCTCACTGTTCATTAAATCTGCATCGCCCAGCAGTTCATACATAGCAATACTGCTTGCTCTGTTCATCACACTCATATCTTCAAAGGCCAGTGCACTTTCTGTTTTATTTTTTACTTTCTCCAGTTCTAAAACAGTTACTCCTGTAGCCTGCAGTTTTTTAAGTTCTTCATTTATGGCCTGCTCTGCTTTCTTAATATCTATTCCTTTTATAAGTTTTCCTTCTATAACCAACAAGCCAGCATCTGTACTGCCCATGTGGTAGCACTCTATATTACTAAAAAGCTGTTGCTCTTTTACAAGGGTTTGAAACAACCTCGATGAAGCCCCACCACTTAAAATATCTGTAATTAAATCTGCCGTGTAATAACGATCATCTACCCTTGGATAAATGTGCCAGCATTTGTACAGCGCATCCAGCGGCACATCTGCCTTTACTTCCAACGTTCGTGGCGCAGTTTGTTTGGGTTCAACCGGTAAATTTCTGTTGTACTTTTCTCCTGCCGGAATGCTGCCAAACCATTTTTCTGCAAGCTCTTTCACTTTTGCTACTTGTATATTGCCTGCAACCGTAAGTATTGCATTTGATGGGTTGTAATGCTTTTTAAAAAATGCTTTTACATCGGCCAGCGTAGCATCTTCCACGTGTTTTAAAGATGCTCCAATCGTCATCCATTTATAAGGATGTGTAGTATAAACCATGTTACGGAGTTTGTGCCATACATCGCCGTAGGGTTTGTTTATGTAATGTTCTTTAAACTCTTCACACACAACTTTGCGCTGCACTTCCAGGCTTTTTTTACCAAAGGCAAGACTTAACATACGATCACTCTCCAACCAAAAAGCTGTTTCAATATTTTCTGCCGGTAACTGGCAATAGTAATTCGTAAGGTCATTGGTTGTGTATGCATTGTTTTCACCACCAGCTACCTGTAACGGCTCATCATATACGGAAATATTTATGCTGCCGCCAAACATTAAATGCTCAAATAAATGTGCAAAACCCGTTTTTTCGGGGTTTTCGTCTTTTGCACCTACATCGTACAAAACATTTACTACTGCCATTGGTGTGCTGTCATCTTCGTGTACAAGCACCCTTAAACCATTTTCTAACGTAAATTTTTCAAACAAAATCATGTACAAATGTACGGATGCTGTATTTAAAAAGTTTGTTATCGTATGCTAATAGGCACCAGATTTATAAGATAAGGGTTATCATTTCTTTTAATGATAAGCAATATTTTTTCTTTTGCTTTTTGAAGTTGCGTTTCATACTGCTGTATGTTGCCTGTAATATTTGTATCCACAGATATAAGTTCATCTCCATTTTTTAAACCCGCTTTATCTGCCGGTGATTTTTCTATTACATCATCTATAAAAATTTTATCGTAATAATTATATAGAGACATTCCGGTATAAGCATAATCAAACTTGTCGTTAAAACTGCCGTTCGGAATAATATACATTTCCTGAGCAGGATAATTTAGGGTTATGTTAAACCGTCTCATTATATCGTTGCCCAGCAAACCTGCTGTGTAAGGGTAAGAGGTAATATTAGCTTCATCGTCGTACAAATTTGTCGGTACATTTCTAAAGGTATATGGGCCAAATTTTAGCGATTTTATTACGGTTAGTCGCATGGTTTTTTTGCCACCAAGACCTTGCACCAGGGTTGTTACAGGCCTTCGCCTGCTTAATAAAATTTTGTTATCCCTTAAAAAATTTTCAGTTAATAGTAAGCATAGCCCCGCTCCTGTATCTAAATAAAAATTAAAAATGCTTTTCTCCTTGTCTTTTACAGAAAGGGCTAACGCCATTAGTTTTCTAAAAGCGGGTTTTAACAACGATCCACCGTTGTTGTATTTAAACTTTGCGGGTTTATAAATTTTTATAGCGGCTGAGTCAAAATTTATATCAAGAACGTATCTGCTTAAAAAACTGTACCCAATAATTCCATCTATTTTTTCTCCATATACGCTGCCAAGCAGGCTATAATCGTTCACATAAAAATTAAGGCTGTCAGTTACAAGGTTGCCTGTAATTAATTTGCGGTTAAAGGCGAAAGAAACTTTTTTTGTACCTCCAATACCGGAAACCATTGTATCAGATTTTTTTAAATTGATGTTAAGATCGCTGCAGGTGGTAGAGTCCAGAGATATGCCTCCACTGCCGGTATCCAGAATGAAGTTTAAGGTTTGTTCAATATTGTCAATTTTGGCTTCTATAACAATTACACCGCCAGTATAAGTTTTAAAAGGGACTGTCTGCAGTAAGTTGATTGCATTTCTATCTTTATTTTGCT
Organism: Ferruginibacter sp.; assembly: GCA_040400515.1. Taxonomy (GTDB): domain Bacteria; phylum Bacteroidota; class Bacteroidia; order Chitinophagales; family Chitinophagaceae; genus Ferruginibacter. Next base: position 25,240 of record JBBAQB010000012.1, read on the forward strand.
GTGCAAAAACACTAACCGAAATAAGGAATATTAATATGATGCAAATCGTTTTTATAAATGTGTGGTTACCTATTACAAGTTAATGAATGTATTTTTGCAACGCTAGTTAAATCTGTTTCATATGAATATTAATGAATTGTTGAAAAAAGCCCTGGCTTTTGAATTCCTATCTGTAGAAGAAGGCGTGTTTTTGTTTGAAAACGCTGCACTGGCAGATTTGATGTATGTAGCCAATGAACTGAGAAAAATACAGGTGCCTCATGGTAAAGTAACGTGGCAGATAGATAGAAATGTAAATACGACAAACGTATGCATTGCCAATTGTAAGTTTTGTAATTTTTACAGAATACCCGGCCACAAAGACGCCTATATAACTGATATTGAAACCTACAAAAGAAAAATTGAAGAAACCATTGCTTATGGCGGCGACCAGTTATTATTACAGGGCGGCCACCACCCCGAGCTTGGGCTTTCTTTTTATGTAAATTTATTTAAAGAAATAAAGAGCCTTTACCCAAATATAAAATTGCACACGCTTGGGCCACCTGAAATTGCACACATTACAAAACTTGAAAAAAGCACACACAAAGAAGTTTTAATAGCTTTAAAAGAAGCAGGTATGGACAGCTTGCCTGGTGCAGGTGCTGAGATACTAACCGACCGTGTAAGAAGACTGATAAGCAAGGGTAAATGTGGCGCACAGGAGTGGCTGGATATTATGCATGAAGCCCACAAGTTAAATATTACCACTTCTGCAACGATGATGTTTGGGCATGTTGAAACACTGGAAGAGCGTTTTGATCACCTGGTAAAGATAAGAGAAGTGCAAAGCCGCAAGCCCGAAGATGCAAACGGTTTTCTTGCATTTATTCCATGGACTTTTCAGGATGCAGATACCTTACTTGCCCGCATACGTGGTGTGCACAACCTTACTACGCCAGAAGAATATATACGTATGATAGCCATGAGCCGCATTATGCTACCAAATGTAAAAAACATACAAGCTAGCTGGCTCACAGTTGGGAAACCAGTTGCCCAACTTTGTTTAAATGCCGGTGCAAACGATTTTGGCAGTATCATGATTGAAGAAAATGTAGTTAGTGCTGCAGGTGCACCACATAGGTTTACAGCCAATAGTATACAGGAGGCAATTAGAATGGCAGGCTTTGAACCACAGCTGCGCAACCAACAATATGGCTGGAGAGAAATGCCCGAAATGATGGAACAGGTGATAGATTATTAAAGCTGTCGTAAATAATCTTGTAAGAAATAAAAAAAGTCATTTTATACAAAAAGAAAAGTCGCTCAAAAACTGAGCGACTTTTCTTTAAATTAAAATCTAAACAAACAAAATTTATTTTTTAGGCATTAACACCGCATCAATTACGTGTGTTACACCATTGCTAGATACAACATCAGCAATTGTTACATTAGCTCCGTTGATCGTTACTTTACCATCTTTTACACCTACAGTCAATTCTTCGCCTTGTACTGTTTTAATTTTTTGACCATCTTTAAGATCAGCTGCTTTTACAGCACCCGCTACTACATGGTAGGTAAGTACACCTGTAAGTGCTGCTTTGCTTTCTGGCTTCAATAAACCATCTACTGCTCCTGCAGGTAATTTTGCAAATGCTTCGTTTGTTGGAGCAAATACTGTGAACGGACCTGCGCCACTTAAAGTTTCTGCAAGACCTGCTGCTTTTACTGCAGCTACAAGCGTAGTGTGGTCAGCAGAACCTGCTGCATTTTCCACAATGTTTTTAGAAGGTACCATGTTTGCACCACCTACCATTACACCAGCTTCTTCAGTTTTTGGTGTTTCAGCTACTGTAGTTGTTGTGTCAGTAGCTGTAGTAGAAACTTCAGTCTTTTTTTCGCCATCGTTACAAGCCGTTAGCATCAAAACAGATGCAGATGCTACTAGTAAAGTAGATAAGAATGTTTTTTTCATTTTTTGTTTGTTAATTGGTTATTAATTATGAGTACTGCAACCTACTGAATAAATTTTGTGCCAGATTTTACAAACGGATATTTTTTTGATAAGAGGTATGATTTTCCTTAAAAGGTAACATCTGCATATTTGTATTGAAGAACGGCCGTTAGCCACACCGGACCATTTTTAAGTAAGGTAATTGCTTGGGCGTTACAAGCTTTACACGTAGAAGATACAACCTCAATATTTTTTGGGCGTCCATTTTTATCAACAAAGAACAATAGGCGAACAATCCCGTTTTGGGGAATGTTATTTTCGTCAAATATTGGGATTTTATTGTTTTTTACATATTGATCAAATGCAGTTGTATTTGCCATTAGGATATCAGGTTGCTTTTTCACACTTGCTGCCCCTCTTATTTTTACAGATGGCTGGCTCGTAACTGCTGTTGAGGACTCAACATTTACACCTGCAACTTTACCGCTTAGACCTTCAGATGCATTTTTGGCGGCAACTCCGGGCAGGGAAGATTTTTTACTTACCCCGTCAGAAAACACAACGACCTCACTTAATGAATTGTTCGCATTTTCTAAGGTGATGTTTTGCGTAACGTTGGTATTTAATACAACTTTTTTACTTTCGTATCCTACAGATGCCAAAGAAAGCTCTGCATTACTATCGAGCGACCGCAATTTGAACTGCCCATTGTTATCCGTAATGGTTGCATTGTTATATTTATCTTTTACAATTACATTTTGTAACGGGCCACCGTTTAAATCCTTCACATTACCCTGCTGCATATAATAATTCGCATAATTCTGGTTATTCAGCATTTTGCTATTTTGTAAAGCATCGATCTGCATTTTTTCTTTTGTCGTTTCTTCGTCTTTTTTTGCAATTAACTCTTTTTGTGCCGTTAATAATTTATCATCGTTAACTGTAGTTTCTGGCGGCGCGCTTGCTTTTGGCTTTTTCGTAAATGGGTTGTTTTCATTTTGTGCCAGCCGTATTTCTTCCGGCGGAGCAGGCTTTACAGAATCGTATTTTTGCAAAACCGGAGGATTTTTTATCTCCTTTACCTCAGCAATAGCCGTTGTCGTTTTTTCATCTTCGCCAATATAAAAATAATAAGCAACGGTACCCATTAAAATAAAGACAGCTGCTGCGCTAAGCCATGTTTTTGCGGTAGATTTATTCAGCCAAAAAGATTTATGGGGGGCTGTTTTTGCAATAATTTTTTCTTGTATAAATGCAAGGTCATTTTCTGCAGTGTTAGTATAGGCATACCCCTCTAATGCATCTGCCAAAAAAGGATCGTCCAATGTTGCTTTTTCCAGAGCATACATTTCCTGCATTGGCATTGTGCCTGCATGGTAATTTGCAAAATCTTTTGCCGTATATATTTTATCGTTTGTATTCATTTATTACGCTTTTTTCAAAGCTTGTTTATCCATACAAATTTTTAAATTTCTCCTGCCATTTTGTATAAAACTTCTTATTTTATTTATGTCTGTACTTGTCTGTTCTGCTATTTCTTTGTAACATTTTTCTTTTAAATAGAACAATTCTACGGCTTGTTTCTGCTCCAATGGTAATTGCTCTATACAATTTTCCATACTAGTCAAGTCGAGTTCTTTTTGCTTCACTTCTTCCAGATGCACATTTTCTGCCAAATACACAACATCTGCATCAACATTAACAGGTTTACCCTTACCACGTCTTATTTTCATAAGGCAATGGTTTTTTGCAACCTGGTAGAGCCAGCTTTTAAAATTGTCTACTTCGTATTTTTTTAATTTAAGCACCAACTCTTCAAATATTTCTATGACGGCATCCTGGGCATCGTCGCTGTTTTTCAAATATTTTAAACTTACGCCATACACAAGGTCCATATAACGCTGGTAAAGTTCACCAAGCACAGACATGTTAAGGGTTTGCCGGTAACTTAGCAACAGTTCATTATCTGAATAAGCAGTTGATATTTTTTTTATAAATGCCAATGAGCTAAAGTAGTAAATATTGTATTAGTAAAGGTTTTAGCTGTTGCCAAATTTAATACTCTTTACAAAGTCAGGTTTATTTTTGTAATAGGCTTGCCCCTAAACATCCTTTAAAAATTTCCTAATTTCAATAACAATTATACACTGCTTTTGGCTGAAAGTATTAAATTTACAATATGGCAAATCCAACTACCGCATTAATAGATGCATTGCGTTTAACGGCAAAAAATTTAAGTAATGGGGCGTATCACTCATGGGGACACCATGGCGCCTGCAACTGCGGAAACTTAGTACAGTCGGTTACCAAATTTACGAAGGAAGAAGTGTTGAAATATGCACATGCAAGTACCGGTGAGTGGACGGAAATGGCCCAGGAATTTTGCCCAATAACAAATGCACCGCTTAAATTAATTTTTAGCAAACTGGAAGATATTGGGCTGACGCCAACAGATATACATCAGATAGAATATTTAAGCGACAAAGAAGTATTGAATAATTTGCCGGGAGGTTTTAGGTGGCTTAAAAGAAATAAAAAAGAAGATGCCATTGCATATTTTGAAACCTTTGCAAATGTGTTGGAAGATAAACTGATTGCAGGAATTAACATTGATTTGAACAAACTGCAACCAATGAATTTTAAGCCGGAAAGAAAGCATGAGGTATCACACTATGAATTAGTGTAAAAATTTATATATATTTATTTTGCCGGTTAAGTTTTAACCGGCATTTTCATACCCAGCTTATGTACTTTGAATTTGGTTTAAGGAGTTCGCTGCTGCTCATTTTTTTTGTGCATGGCTTGGTTTATGCTGTTTGGTATTATGCGGCTATAGCTTTACAGTTTTGGGGGGAAACTCAAAACAGATGAAAGAAAAAATGCATGACAGGTTTAAGTTTTCTGACAACCTTAAAGAGAGACTGGTGATGCTAGTGGTTTAACAAAATCACCCCATCAAAGAACTATCCAGACAGTATGGATTACCCAATGCAGTATACATATATATAAGGCGGTACAGGTTTAAGTATGGGTTATAAAAAATAAGACTGTATTGAAATACGGTGAAAGGTGCCATCTCCTTGCATTTTTTAATTGCGATAAATTTTTCTAAAAACAGTTCAATTATTTTGTTGCATTCAATGTACTTCGTAAATTGTTGTATAATTCACCAAAGAAAAAGGAGGTATAAATGTCTAGTAATAAATCATGTATGCCTTCGGTTATCATCTAATAGCCGAGGTATTCAAAAACATTGATTTTAGGTTGTAATGACCACTGCCGTCGGTTCTTTTACCGGCGGCTTTTCATTTGCCAAAGCGCTGTGTATTATCTAATAAAACGAAACATATAAACATTTCAAAACATAGATGTTAAATAATAAATGATGGCCTATTTTGCTGGCAGCAAAACATTCTTATTGTTGTAAATTTGCATTTCAAACAAAAACATGTCAGATACTCTAACTACAGATAAACCCGCATTAACCGCAAAAGATTTTGCAACCGACCAGGAAGTAAGGTGGTGCCCGGGTTGCGGCGATTATTCCATATTGGCACAGGTGCAAAAAGTAATGCCCACTTTAGGCATACCTAAGGAAAATATTGTTATCGTAAGCGGCATTGGGTGCAGCAGCCGTTTCCCCTATTATATGAACACCTACGGTATGCACAGCATACATGGCAGAGCAACTTCTGTAGCCAGTGGCCTTAAAGCTGCAAGACCAGAGCTGAGCGTTTGGATAGTAACCGGCGATGGCGATGCCCTAAGCATAGGCGGTAACCATACCATTCATTTACTACGCCGCAATTTTGACGTAAATATTCTTCTTTTTAATAACCAGATATATGGACTCACCAAAGGGCAGTATTCTCCAACATCAGAAGAAAAGAAGGTAACAAAAAGCACCCCGATGGGCAGCATTGATCATCCTTTTAACCCTTTGGCTTTGGCCATGGGTGCGGATGCGACTTTTATTGCCAGATCTATGGATAGAGATCCCAAACACCTACAGGCCATGTTGCTGCGCTCTGCTGCACACAAAGGTTCTTCGTTTTTAGAGATCTATCAAAATTGTAATATATTTAACGACGGTGCTTTCGAAATATTTACCGAAAAAAGTAGCAAGCCCGAAGAAGCAATTTTTCTTGAACAAGGCAAGCCGTTAATATTTGGTGCCACACAAAACAAGGGAATAAAACTAGATGGATTTAAACCTATCATTGTAAATTTAGAAGATGGTGCAAGCCATGATGATCTGTGGGTACACGATGACAGGGATTTTTACAAAGCGCAAATTCTCATTCGCATGTTTGATGATCCTGCATTGCAAGGCCACCTACCAAGACCATTTGGTGTGTTTTTTGAAACAGAAAGAGCATGCTACGAAGATGTAATGAGCATGCAAATGGAAGAAGCGCTTGCAAAAAATGGACCCGGCGATCTTGACAAATTACTGCGGGGTAGGGAAACATGGACAATAGGATAACCTGCTGAAAAGCGGAATTTAAGGGTGGATAAAAAGCGAGATAAAAAGAATAAACTAATTTCGTTGTTAAAACATTAATACCGAATAATAAAATACACATAACAAAATGATAAAAACAGGTAATCCCGTAATAAGTATATATACAGAAATGACGCCCAACCCAGAAACGATGAAGTTTGTGGCGAACAAATTATTGTACCCTGGCAAGAGCATTGATTTTCCTGACGAAGAGAGTGCAAAACCATCGTTGCTTGCGCAGGAATTGTTTACTTTCCCTTTTATAAAGTCTGTGTTTATAGCTAGCAATTTTGTTACACTTACAAAAACAATAGATACCGATGACTGGCAGGATGTGATCCCTACTATTAAACAATTTTTAAAAGATTATTTAGAAGAAGGAAAACCTGTTGTAAACGAAGAAGAAATAGCCATAAGAAAAACAGAGAGCAGCAACGAAGTAAGTGCAGATGATGATGATGTGGTAAAACGCATAAAAGAATTACTGGAAAATTATGTAAAACCTGCGGTAGAAATGGATGGCGGTGCCATTCAGTTTAAAAGCTACGAAAATGGCAGAGTAAACTTAATGATGCAGGGAAGTTGCAGCGGTTGCCCTAGCAGTATGATAACTTTAAAGGCAGGCATAGAAGGAATGATGAAGAGAATGATACCCGAGGTAAAAGAAGTGGTAGCAGAAAGCGAATAATTGTGAAAAATAATTTATAAAAAGGAACACCGCTTTTGCGGTGTTTTTTTATGGCAAACTATTTACAAAATTTAATTATTTTATTTTCTATGCCACCAGGCCCAAGCTATTAAAACAAATTGCAAGGGAATTAAACGCAACCAGGCGCCCCACAGCGGAATACAAATTTCTTTACCCATACAGCCGCCTTTTTGTATCATGTATATATGTGTAGGTATAAAGGCGATTAACATGGCCACTACCAAGTAGGAACCGAGTTTTCGGGTAAATGGTATAACTAATAAAAAAGCGCATATAATTTCTGCAACACCGGCTAAAATATTTATTACAATTGGGTTGGGCAAATATGGTGGTATGATACTGTAATAACCTGCCGGGTGCACAAAATGATTTATGCCCGCAACAGCATACAATACAATCAGTAAAACAAGGCTTACTTTTTTAAACATAGCGAGTTATTTATTTTTACAATGTACGCAAATTGCGCAAGGCCATGCTTTTTATGCAGCTAATAATGCTAATCTTTAAAAAACTATTTTTGTATAAAACCAGCATTTGAACAGCACAGAAATCTTAAATAGTTTTTTACACGACTTGGCTAATACGAGATGGTTTGAATACCTGGCGGTCTTTTCGGGAATTATAAGCGTATGGTATAGCCGCAAAGAGAATGCGCTGGTATATCCTACAGGGCTGGTAAATACCATTATATATATTTACATCAGTTTTAGCGGTCATTTATTGGGCGAAGCCACCGTAAACTTTTACTATACCGTAATGAGTATACTTGGCTGGTATATGTGGACCAAAAAAGATGACAACAACAAAGTCGTATTACATATTACAAGATCTACAACGAAAGAATGGCTCAAGCAATTAGGGTTCTTTACCGTTTTTTATATTTCATTTTTTGTAGCACTCACTTATTTTAAAAAGAACTTTTTTGATGGCGTAATACCATGGGCAGATTCATTTGCCAGCGCAACTGCGTTTACCGGTATGTGGCTTATGACTAAGAAAAAAGTAGAGAGCTGGTATTGGTGGATAGCAACAAACATTGCCTCTATACCATTGTATTTTGTAAAGCACTACGTATTTACAAGTGTATATTATTTGATACTTTTAATAATGGCTGTTGCAGGCTTGCTTACATGGCTTAAAAAGAGCAGAGCAATAAAAACACCCGCCTTTTTATAAAGCAGCAAATTGTTTGCCTTGCAATTCTATTTGTACATGAACCTGCTTTCTTTTATTTATTTTCGTTGCAAAGAATGCAAAAATCATAAGAAAAATGAATTATTGTAAGGCTATTCCATTAATGAAGGAAAAAGATTTTGCGGTACATAAAAACTATCATGATACACAGTATGGTTTTGCGATAGAAAACGATGATGAACTTTTCTGCAGGCTTGTATTAGAAATAAACCAAGCCGGTTTAAGTTGGACCACCATTTTACACAAAGAACAAAATTTTAGAAAGGCTTACAACAATTTCAACATAAAAAAAGTAGCCGCTTATAAAGATGCAGATATAGAGCGATTGTTGAATGATGCAGGTATTATAAGAAACAGGTTAAAAGTGCATGCAGCTATTTATAATGCAAATGAAATATTAAAACTGCAAAAACAATTTGGTTCTTTTAAAAACTGGATAGACACCCACCATCCTTTGCCAAAAGCTGATTGGATTAAATTATTTAAAAAACGTTTCGCTTTACAGGCGGCGAAATTGTAAATGAATTTTTAATGAGTACAGGCTATCTTACAGGTGCGCACGACGAAGATTGCCCCGTTTATAAAAAATTATTAAGGCAAAAACCCACATGCAAAACAACATTAAAAAAATAGTTATTTTAGGGCCCGAAAGTACGGGTAAAAGCACCTTGTGCAACGAACTGGCAACCCACTATAAAACGATGTGGGTAAAAGAATATGCAAGGGAGTACCTCGAAAAAAATGGGACTGCTTATACATTCGAAAGTTTGTATGAAATAGCAGCAGGACAACTATTGAGCGAAGAGGATACCTATAAAAGTTTATTGAAAAAAGATGTTGCACAAAGTAAGATTCCTTTTTTTATAGATACTGATTTACATGTAATAAAAATATGGAGCGAATTTGTCTTTAATAAATGCGATAACAGAATACTTACAACTATATCCAAAAAAAATTACGATTTATATCTGCTTTGCAATATAGATTTACCTTGGGTAAAAGATAACCTCAGGGAATATCCGGACATTATTACAAGACAAAATTTATTTTCTTATTACAAAGAAGAAATGATTGAACAAAGTACGCCCTGGAAAATTATAAAGGGCAGTTATAGCGAACGGTTACAAAATGCAATTAATTTTATAGATGAAATTTTAAAATAAAAAATGAACCTTTCAGACCAGACCTGGTCTTTCAAAGATTCGCAACGCCTGTTTTGGAATTGCAAAATCACAACCTGTAAGAAACCAACTAACCTTCCCCCATTTTTAACTGAATTGTAAAAGAAAAAGCAACCAAATAATTGGTTGCTTTTCAAAAGTGCTTTTTCAACTATATTACTTAATTGGACCATCCTGTTCCAATGCTGCATCCTCTTGTTCAAGACCAAGTGCACTTGACAAGAGTGGACTAATATGCTCATCAAATATTTTCTTTCCCTTTTCCTTTAAGGCAGTCTTTTCCTCATCACTCATCTTATTGTATTTATAAACTGCCAGGGCGCCAAGTCCAAGTAATATCAACGCTGCCTTATTTGAGATCTTCATATTGTGTGATTTTTATTTTGTAATAATAATATTAAAAACCATACCGAAATTATCTTATACAAAATATGCTGTAACCTTTATAAATTATCAAATTCGTACAAAGAATCAAGCTTATCGCCCGGTTGCATTTCAAATACAGGATTAATAATTCCATTACTTAAGCCATAAACCCAACCATGCAAATGAGGCCTTTGTTCCTTTTTCCACGCATTTTGTATAATGGAAGTCTTTGCCAGGTTAATTACCTGTTCTTTTACATTTATTTCTGTAAGCTTGTTTACTCTTTCTTCTTCGGTTCCCAGCGCATCTATTTCATCTCTATACATGCGGTATACATCTTTTATATTCTTTATCCAGTGGTTAATAACACCGAAATGATGCTGACCCATTGCCGCTTTTACGCCGCCGCAACCATAATGACCACAAACAATAACGTGCTTTACTTTTAAAACTTCTACAGCATATTGTAGCACACTCAGCATGTTTATATCTGTACTTACAACGAGGTTTGCTATATTTCTGTGTACAAATATTTCCCCAGGCTGTGTACCTGTAATCTGGTTTGCGGGTACACGGCTATCGCTACACCCTATCCACAAAAACTCCGGTGCCTGCTGGGATTCTAATTCTTTGAAAAAAGTAGGATTAACAAGTTTTTGTTCTTCTGCCCAAGCTTTGTTTTCTAATAATAATTTTTCGTACGTATGCATTTTATTGTTTTTTTTAAAGTTAAATAATTTGTTTTTTAAATAATGCTATTTAGTGTGCTGAATCATCTTCTATTACAGAACTATTATCTACAAGTCTATGAGATTCGTTGTACATGCTTTTATTTACCGTAACACTGATATTTCTTTCCGGAGCATTTGTCGTAAACTCATTAATTGTGTCAATAATATCTTTATCAATAAATTCTGCCTTAGTAAGATCAAGTATAACAGAAGCATTTTCAGGCATATTCTCGAACAACTGCTTTAAACGTGCTTTGCTAAAAAATGAAATATCTTTTCTCAGTCTTATAAGATGGCGGTTGTTTTCTTCAGTGGTGAAAATTGTTGTTCTGAAATTACTTCGGATAATGTAAAAAATACCAATTGCCAATCCTATTAAAACCCCTTTTAAAAGATCTGTAAGTACAATGGCAACGATTGTTAACACAAAAGGCATAAACTGCTCCCAGCCTTTTCTGTAATAGTCTTTAAAGATAGAAATCTTGGCAAGTTTATAACCGGTAAAAATAAGAATGGCTGCCAATGCTGCCTTCGGTATCAGGTTCAAAACTCCTGGTAAAAAAGCAACGCAAACAAATATTAGTATACCGTGAAAAATGGCGCTCATCTTGGTTTTTGCACCGGAATTTACATTGGCACTGCTTCTCACAATTACGCTTGTAAGTGGTAAGCCACCCAGCATTCCGCTTACGATGTTGCCGCAGCCCTGTGCAATGAGCTCTCGGTTTGGTGGCGAAAACCGTTTTAAAGGATCAAGCTTATCAACGGCTTCTAGACCCAACAAAGTTTCCAAAGATGCAACCAATGCTAATGTAACAGCAGTGATCCAAACATCTTTATTTGAAATAAAAGACCAATTAGGTAAATGAAAAAAAGATATAAATTCTTTTGTGCTGTTCGCAATAGGAATATTCACAAGATCTGTTTCTCTAATGGCTAATGCTGATGGGATATCACTTAAAAAATAATGTAATAGGATGCCTACAATTACTACAACCAATGGCCCGCTTAAAAGTTGAAAGATTTTCTTGCTTTTAATAAATTTTGTTTCGTAAAAAATAAGAATGGCTAAACCTGTGATACCTATTAAGATTGCAAGTGGCGTTATATGGTTTAAAGAGTTGATTACAGCAGAAAAAGTATTTTCGCCTGATACCTGAATAAAGGTTTCATCACCTTCAAAATTTTTATCGTAGCCAACAAGATGGGGTAACTGCTTTAAAATAAGAATAATACCAATGGCCGCAAGCATACCTTTAATGACGCTGTTTGGTATATAATCTCCAATGATACCGAGTTTAAAAACGCCCATTAATATTTGAAAAACACCCGCAATTACAACTGCTAAAAAAAATGCTTCAACTGCCGGAAGTTTTAACACCGCACCTGCAACAATAGCTGTTAAACCGGCGGCTGGCCCACTAACACTTAAATTACTTCCACTAATCATTCCTACTACGATACCGCCAACAATACCACCAATTATACCCGAGAACTCGTTAAGCCCACTGGCTACTGCTATCCCCAAACAAAGGGGAATGGCTACTAAAAAAACTACTAGTGCAGAAGGCAGATCACTGCCAATATTTTTAAAATATTTTTGCATGAACATAAATTGAAACCACTGCCATTCCAAAGTAAGAATGACTGTAAAAATGAATAAAGGTTAAGGTTAAGGAGAAAGTGCCTTAAGCGTTTGGTGGCTGTATACTTAAATCAGCGAAGGGGTTTTTATAAAGGGCTATATTTTCGTTGTGATAAACTGTACTTGCTGCTGTTAGCGACCCGATATTATATTCTGCTCTAAAAAATTCTTTAGCGAAATCTTTCAGCTCTTTTTTTTCTACATTGTTACACACATCGTCTTCCACAAAACTACTTTCAAACATGCACTTGCCCAGCTCTTTTACAGGCAGGCACTGAATGCAGATGATAACAAGAAAAAATATGGAGATTATTTTTTTCATTTATTGTGTAAATATAACCATCTAATGCTAGAGCTTGTTCAAAATAAAGAAATGTAAACATTAAATTTTATAGCTTTTAAGCCGGTTATTTTAAAAGCTATAAAAAAATTCCATCATTATATCAGCCCTTTTGTAATGAATATCAGCAGGCAAGGGCACTTCGGTAAAGCCGTATTTTTTATATAAATGAATAGCCGCTGTTAATTTTGTGTTTGAAAACAGGCTGAGTTTAGTTGCTTTTAAATCTTTAGCCTTCTGTATGCAGTGTTCCAATAAAAGTTTACCAATACCCAAGCCCTTGTATTTTTCCGTTACCGCCATTTTAGCAAGCTCATATTCTCCGATACTGGTTTTCATTAGTGAGAAAGTACCAACAATTTCATCATTGTATTTTGCAAAATATACGTACCCTCCTTTATCAATAATGTGTAACTGAGGGTTAGATAATTGCTCCAAATCTCCTGGTTCTACATAAAAATATTTCTCTAGCCATTCATAGTTAAGCGTTTTTATATGCTCCTTTAATTCTATTGAATAAGGTATAATTGCAATATCTAACATTAATACCTTAAATATTCAGGCCTCCGCAAACACTAATAGTTTGGCCAGTGATGTAATTACCCAAATCACTTGCAAGAAAAAGTGCGGTGTTTGCAATGTCTTCCGCACTTGCAAATCTGCCAAGCGGTATAGAAGCTTTGTATTTATCTGATGTTTCACCTTCTTTTAAATAGCTCGTCATATCTGTCTCTACAAAGCCTGGTGCTATTGCATTACATCGAATGTTTCTACTGCCTATTTCCTTAGCAATGCTTTTTGTGAAGCCGATTATTCCTGCTTTACTAGCAGCATAACTGCTCTGACCCGCATTGCCTGTTTCGCCTATAATGCTGCTCATATTTATGATACAACCGCTGCGTGCTTTCATCATTGGTTTTATAACCTGTTTTGTAATATTAAATACACTTTTTAGGTTGATGTTCATTACCTCATCCCACTGGTCTGGCGTCATGCGAAGTAATAAATTATCTTTTGATATACCTGCATTGTTTACACAAATATCAATCTGTCCAAACTCTTTCACCACATCATTTACAAAAATTTCAGCTGCAGCATAATCTCCTGCATTTGTTTGATAACCTTTTGCTTTTACACCTAAGGCTGATAATTTTTCAACAAGGGCATTTGCTTTGTCAATACTGCTATCACTCACATATGTGAAAGCAACATTGCAACCCTGCTCAGCAAATTTTATTACAACAGCTTCTCCAATTCCTCTAGCTGCACCAGTTACAATTGCTGTTTTATTTTCTAAAAATTTCATTTTATTAATTTAAGTATGTCCACAAATTTAATGGGAATCGTTATTTCTGCCTAACTGCTTTTTACTATTGCGTAAATTTTATTTCAAATATTTATCAAACCATTTAATGTAACGCTCAAAACGATCTACTTGGTAAGATGGTTTTGAAATGCCGTGAAATTGACCCGGATAAATTACCAGTTGTGTTGGAATATTGAGCGATCGCAAAGCCTGGTACATTTGTTCAGATCCTGCTGATGGCACATTAAAATCTTTTTCGCCGGCCATAAAAAGCGTAGGCGTTTTTATTTTATCTGCATTAAAAAACGGATAGGAAAGATCCATCCATTTTTTAGGATTTGTCCATGGTGCTCCAAGCTCAGTTTCGTATTGAGATACATATTGGTCTACACCATACATACTCAATTGTAGTGAACTGCCGGCCCCGCTTGCCGCCGCTTTAAACCTTGTTGTACTTGCTATGGTATAATTGGTCAATATACCACCGTAACTCCATCCACCAATGCCCATCTTGTTTTCATCTGCAATACCCATTTTTACCAGATAATCTGCAGCACCCAACAAATCCATTACTTCTTTATTACCCCAATCAGCATAAATAGCTTTGGTAAAATCTATCCCTCTACCACTACTGCCTCTATAGTTAACAGCAGCAACTGCATAACCAGCAGCCGCGAGCATTTGGCGGCTAAGGTCAAAACCATAATCATCCTGACCTACCGGGCCCCCATGTATAAAAATAATTGTTGGCAGTTTTTTACCTGCCATTGCATTTACAGGACGGTATAATATCCCTGATATTTTAGTGCCGTCTTTACTGACAGATGTGAAACCTTCAGCTTTTGAAAATTGAATATGGTTAGTTACAGAATCCTGAATATGCGTGAGCCTTCTTAATTGTTTGTTTTCTATAACATACAATTCACCGGGTTGCTGCGGTTCACTTAAAATTGTTGCAATTGTATTTGCAGTACTGTTTAATTGGATGTCTGAAAAACTTCTTTCATCACCTACTATTGTTGACAAAACATTGGTTGCCAGTGAAACATTTCCTACATATTGCTTTCTATCGTCAGTTACTAAGCATACAATATTTTTACCATCATTAACCCATTGTAAATCGCTTACATTTCTATCAACTGTTCGTGCTAAAGACCTAATAGCACCGGTAGAAGGCGTTACAAGTGAAATACCATTTTGGCCATACATGGTAAAATTAAGATTGCTCGAAGTACTTGTGTAAGCAATGGTTTCACCATCTGGGCTCCATTTTGGGTTTCTATCGGCACCCGGCCAATCTGTTAGCTTTTTTATAGTCGCATTTTTCTCTGCATTTATCAAAAAAATATCTTCGTTCTCATTTCTATCAGGGTCAATAGACCGGTTGCTTACAAATGCAAGTTGCTTACCATTGGGACTCCATTGTGGTGAAGTTTCATTAAAATTTCCTTTAGTAAGTGTATCCATTTTTTTGCTAACAACATCAAAAACATACAGGTGATTAAAACGGTTTTCAATCCACCCATTTCTATCCTGTTTAAAATGATAACGGTCCATTACAAACGGTAAACGTGTTTTAGTCTTTGCGGTATCAGTAAAATCCTGATCGAGGATGCTCATGGCAATCTTGGTACCATCGGGGCTCCAGGTATATTCTGCTACATCACCTTTTATATTAGTAAGTTTTTTTGCTTCTCCACCCCTTCTATCCATTAACCATATTTGTGATTGCTTGTCTTCATTTCTAGATGCCAAAAACGAAAGATACTTACCATCTGGGCTCCATCTTGGGCTAGATTCTCCGTCTTCGGTATTAGTCATTTGCAGGTTTTCTTTTCCATCCCAACTCGTCATCCAAATATCGCTGTTGCGTTTGTCTTTGGCGGTATCAACTACGCCTAAAACATACGCTACCCATTTACCATCAGGCGATACTTGTGGATCCGCTATATTTTTTATTTTATAAACATCAGTTGGCACCAATGTTCTTTTGACACTATTCTGCGCAAATGCAGTGCAAACAAAAAATACCATCGTAATCAGTAGTTGAAAAAATTTCATGCAGTCGGAATTTTAAAATTAATATGTAAAAGGTAAATCGTTTGGTGATAGTGTTTTTGTGTGTTGTATTAAATATTTCTTTGTTATTTTAAAGCCAGTATTTCCTCCACAATCCGCCTATCGTTGCTTAGCCTCGGTACTTTGTGCTGACCACCTACTTTTCCTTTTGTACGAAGCCACTCTGTAAAAGTTCCTGCTTTGAGCGCATGTACAACAGGCATTCGCAATGCAATATCCTTGTGTCGTTTTGCCTCATAATCGCTGTTCACCGCTTTTAATGCTGCATCCATTTCTTTGGTAAATACAGCAAGGCTTTCAGGCGCTTTATCAAACTCAATCAACCATTCGTGTGCACCGTTGCTGTTGGCGGTAAAGTGAATAGGGGCAGCTGTATAATCTTTTACAATAGAGTTTGTTTTTAGTGCTGCTGCAGCAATAGCATTGTCGGCATTATCTACAATTACCTCTTCGCCAAACGCATTCATGTAATGTTTTAGCCTACCGGTTATTTTTATTTTATAAGGATTAAGAGAAGTAAACTCTACAGTGTCGCCCATGATGTAACGCCACAAACCACCGGTAGTACTTATAACAATTGCATAGTTTTTATTTAACTGCACAGCCTTTAACCCCAATGTTTTGGGATTGCTTTTTTTGTACTCTTCCAGCGGCATAAATTCATAAAAGATACCATGTTCTGTAAAAAGCAGCAGACCATCATCATCCGGTTTTTCCTGGCCGGCAATAAAGCCCTCGCTTGCATTGTATATTTCTAAATAGTTAATTGGTTTGCCAATGATGCTCTCAAACTGCTTACGGTATGGTATAAAAGATACACCTCCGTTTATGTACAATTCAAGATTTGGCCACACTTCTTTAATGGTTTGCTTTTGTGTTATTTCGAGTATTCGTTTTAGCAAAAGCAAAGTCCAGGTTGGTACACCCGCAAGCATGGTTACATTTTCTACTGAAGTTGCTTGAGCTAGTTGTTCAATTTTATTTTCCCATTCATCCAGCAGGGCAATACTCAGTTCTGGCGTGCGCAACCACTGACCCCAAAAAGGTGAATTCTGCATCAATACTGCACTCAAATCGCCGCATTGTATTTCATCGCTCAATTGGCTTATCTGGTGAGATCCTCCAACAACAAGGCTTTTACCAGTTAATAAATCGCTGGAGGGAAAATTGGTGTAGTACTTTGTAAGTACATCTTTGCTTGCTTTAAAATGATTTTCTTTTAGGCTTTCTTCGCTTACAGGAATAAACTTGCTTTTATCATTTGAGGTACCACTACTCTTTGCAAACCAGTTCACCGGTGTATTCCACAAAACATTTTCCTCTCCCTGCAGCATCCGCTCTATGTAAGGGCTCACCTGCTCATAATCTGATAAAGGCACACGCTCTTTAAATTCCTTAACAGTAAACATTTTAGCAAAATTATATTGCTTGCCAAAAACGGTATATTGCGCATCTGTTATTAAAGATTGGAGTACTTCCCGCTGTGCCGCAGCCGGATGATTTTTCCAGTTATGAATGCGGTTATAGCGCAACCTTGCAAGAAATGATATTGATTTCGAAAGCAAATTCATTGAGTGGCAAGATAAAATATTTAATCAGTAATTAAATTATTTGTCCTGACAGGAGGCTTACTGGTTTCTTCTGGCCACCACAATGGTATTTTTAAACTTTTTGGTTTTACCCTGCAGGTTAAATATTTCTGTGTAAATAATATAAATACCAACGGGCAGTTTTTGCATTTTATCTCCAAGCCCATCCCAACGGTAGTAACCTTTTATGCCACTCAGTGCATTCCTTTGTAAATATCTAACAGGCCTACCAGCTGCATCAAATATAGTAATGTTGGCAATGTAACCAGGCTCAGGAAAACTGTATTGTATGGTGGCAAAATCGTCCATCCCGTCGTTATCAGGACTCACTATTGCAGGCGTAATGGTAATATCACCCTGTACTTCCAAATCAATTCTGTTCTGAGAATTTTTATAAGTAGGTGTGCCATAACCCACGCTGGATGCAGCGCTGTGAAAATTACTCTGTACACTAGCGGCATCCGGATTTATTCTTTCCAGCGCTACATCTTCTTCATTGCTTATTAAGGCGAAATGCCATTTGGCGTTGTATTTTAGCTCGTCAATTACAAGCCCCTGCTCATTTAATAAAATCACGTTCCCCTCATCGTCATTAAATGAGGGCAACGTATTCACCTGCAAAAATGCATTTGCATCATTAGCAACATGGTCTCTTTTTACTAGCAAAGGGTCTTCAGCTACAACAATATAATCGCCGGGGAAAAACAAATAGTCTTCTGTAGTAAACTGCGCAATGCTCGAAACTGCACCTGCGGTATTTCTGTTTGCTATGTATGCATTTTTAAGGTTTAATATTTTTTTACTGCGGTTGTAAAGCTCTACATAATCTGTGCCGCTTGGTTTTGGGTTAAACAAGATTTCGTTGACCACAACGTCAAAACTATCTGTACGCACACTCAACCCAACCTTGGCAGTCTTACTGCTGCCAATGGCGTTGCCACTACAATCCGTTACCGTATTTGCTGTAACCGTATAAATTTTTCCAGCAGTAAGTGCAGTGGAAAGCGTGAGCGAAACCCTGTCAAACAAAATAGATAATGGTAATGCATTTGTAATGGCAACACCATCACTTAGGCTGTAATTCGCTGTTGTAGCTGCATTAGTACTGTCAACCGGTTCATCAAACACCAGCGTTACATGCGTAGGATCGGCTGCATAAGCACGCAATAATTTGGGTGCAGTCACATCGGCATTCACTGCATCTACACTGTTTTTTGCTGCAGGTGACCCACCTCTTACATCGGTACTTGCCTTCCAGTTATTGATGCCGGTGCAGGGGTTTTTTGTATCAATCATTTCCAACGTCCAGCCACCATCTTTCTTCAGTTCGTTTTTATACCATGCGTCGGTATAATTTACAGAATGGATAATTGTGCCTTGCGGCGAGCGTAAATAAATTCTATCAGCATCGTTGTTTAACGAAGGGAAACTTGTTACGGAAATTACAGGACCATAAACGCTCATAGCTGCTACTGCACTGCCTGTACAAACAATTACATATCCACCGGCAGGTAAAATAAAGGAGGGCATAGGGCCACTTTCACCGGTAGCTTTACCAAGTTTCCAGTTGAGTAGGTTAATAGGAAATGCAGATGTATTTTTAAGCTCCAGCCATTCGTTTGTAGGCAATGCAACAACAGGTGTTGGGTCGGCCATCAGTTCGTCTATTACCACATCGTATTGAAAAGGCACAAAATAATTGAAGCTGCCGGTGCCGTTGTTTAAAGTGTTGTTTGAAATATCTTTTACACCATTTATGGTAATGGTAAGGTTGGTGCGTGCAGGAATATTTGCTGCAAAAGTTAAGTGAACCAATGAGGGATTTGCCACATCTCTAATAGCAGATGTAGGTGAACCAACTCCATTGCTTACAACATAATTTGCCACTGTTTGACTGCTCACAATCTCAACAGGTTCGTTAAATAAAACATCAACCGTTGTTGCTGATAATGCAGTAACAGAAGTTATAACAGGCGGTGTAACATCGGGTACATAAGGCTGCACCACTATATCATCAAAAAAGTGGCGTTGAAAAAATGTGGAAGTACTTTGCCTAATGAGCATGCCAAAAAATACAGAACTGTTGTAAGTGTTATCTGTCACAGTTCCTTCGATAAAATAATTATTGCCTGTTCCTGTTATATCTCGGGAGAGCGTCCAGAGATTTGCCGCGTTTCTAACTACTCTTATTTTTAAAACGTTGTTGCTGGTATTCAGCACGGCATCTACCCCATCAATAATTTTAGTAACTACTCCTGTTGCATCTTTTTTATACAATGCAATTTCATCCAGTGTATTTCCAATTCTTACAAAGTAACCCGTAGTACTACTAAGCGTTAAATCACTTGCAGAGGCTGTTAAAAATACATCTACATAATTTGCACCCGATGGGTTGAAACTTAGGTTGCAATAAAAATCCCATTGCGCCGTGGTAGCCAAAGTATTGGCTGTACTTAAATAAAATGCACTGTTGGCAACCGTGTTATTGCTTTGCAATTGAAAGGCAGGATTTACTATCCAGTCTGCTGTGTTCCCTACCCATGTTGGATTAGTAGTAAAGTTTCCATCTATAAAATTATCAGAGATTTGAGCCCTTGTGCTGTTTAATAAACATAATAAGACAAGGGAAAGTAGAAGTTTTCTCATGCTGCTGGCGTTAGATTATGAAGATAAGTAATTTGGCAGTTACCATCAACTGCTTTGAAATAATTTTATATTAAGTCATTTACTGAATTGTCTAATTTTATTGCCATGCAAATCGCCATCACACTTATTTTCATAGCAGCAATAATTTATTCAGTTAGGTTTTTATCAGCCAACAAAAAAGGTACCATACAGCAACCGATAACTGCAACAGAGAAAGATCTTACAGGTATTTTATTTTACCAAAAATTAAGTACCGCGGAAAAAGCTAACTTTTTTAAAGAAGTAAATATCTTTTTGCAAAAGGTGATTATCACGGCAGTGAATACAAGTATTACAGATGCAGATAAGATACTGGTTGCCGCAAGTGCAGTAATACCCATGTTTGCATTTAAGGGATGGGAATACCCACACCTAGATGAAGTTCTGCTGTACAATGATCATTTTAATATGGCTTTTGAAACAGAAGGGAATAAAGACAGAAATATTATGGGCCTTGTAGGTACCGGTGTTTATAAAAATAAAATGCTGCTAAGCAAGCGGGCATTGCAGCAGGGTTTTAATAATAAAACAGACAAAAGAAACACTGCGATACATGAATTTGTGCACCTCATAGATGCTGCAGATGGCGATACAGATGGCATTCCACATATTTTAATGGACAAGCAATATGTACTACCATGGATAAACCTTGTGCACAAAGAACTGGAAGATTTAAAGCAGGAAAATTCAGATATCAACCCTTATGGAAACACAAATAAAACGGATTTTTTGCCGTGGCCGCGGAATATTTTTTTGAGCGGCCAGATCTTTTTGAGAAGAAGCATCCTGAAATGTATAAACAAATGCAACGCCTGTTTAAAACAAAGTAAAAAGGCGTTGTATTAACTATTTTAATATTTTTATTGAAAAGGATTTGAAAACTTCACTTCGGTTGCAATGGTATTATCAGTGAGCGTGTTCATAAAAGCCAACAGATTTTGTACATCTTGCGCGGCTACAGAGTGAGCAGGAATATTTTGTGTGCCTGAGCCAGGAGCCCCAGCCGTAAGCATTGCCTGTACATTTGCGATTCTGCCATTGTGAAATAGAGCCGTACGTGTACTTATATTTCTTAACGAGCCTGATTTAAATCTATTTTGCCCATTTATACCTGCATCTAACGGATCTAGCAATGCAAATGGCGGTGCAGCACTGTTTATAAACATTGGTGATGTATGGCAACTTTGGCAAGACAATGCCGGGCCACCACCCGGGGTTGGTCCTGCTGTATTAAACAAAACTTCGCCAGCTGCTTCTGCTGCTGTAAAATTTTCCAAGCCCTGCTTTACCCTGTCATATCTTGCCTGATAGGTTACAATACTTCTCTCAAACTGTGCCAAAGCTTTGGCAATTTTTACTGAGTCTACGGTAGTACTGCCAAATGCTTTTTGAAAAAGCGTAGGGTAATAATTTAGTGCTTTTACTTTTGCTTCTAATTCAGCGAGGGTCAGCCCCATTTCTGTATGATCTTGTATTGGTTGCAGGGCTTGTTTTTCTGCTGTAATAGCTCTTTCATCCCAAAACATTCTCCCGCTTCTGTAAAAACGAATGTTTAGTAACGACATGGAGTTTCGTGTTGTAAGTCCACCTGCAAACCCGGTGCTTAACGCAACATTATCATCAAAAGCAATATTTTGTTTATGGCAGCTTGCACAGGCCACCGTGTTGTTTTTGCTGAGCTGCTTGTCGTAAAATAACACCCTACCAAGTGTGGCTCCATCATTTGTTATTGCATTGTCGGCCGGTGTATTATCATTTGCATTGAGAGCAATTTGTATATGAGCCGGATACGCTGTTACATAAGAGAATACCGTAGTGGGTAAGTTTGGCTGAAGTGCAGGGGTGATAACTGTTATTTGTGCAGTTGTTTCAGTTGCTGTATCTGTTTTTGAACAGAACTGAAGCGTAACAACTACAAACATTACAACTGTAGTAATAATAATATTCTTCATAGTGGTATTCAGTTAGTAAGTAAATAAACGGCAACAGATTTGTCTTATTGTTTATTCAGACGAATCGTATTTGTAAATCCTTCGTTAAATGACAACATTTTTTATCTGATATGTTAAGTTTCTTATTTGTGGTAGACTGTTGTGAAACAAAAAAGTTTAAAAAATAAAAAATAAAAGTGAATTGGCGCATATAGAATTAATAAAATGCCAAAAATCTTTCCTAAAATCTGCCGGTTTATTATTTTCTTTGCACAAATTACTTATATGAAAGTTGCGGTGGTAGGGGCTACTGGCCTTGTTGGTTCAAAAATTTTACAGGTATTGGCGGAGAGAAACTTTCCAGTAACAGAATTAATTCCGGTAGCATCTGAAAAATCTGTTGGTAAAGAAATAACGTATAATGGTAGGCCGTATAAAATAGTGAGCATGCTAGATGCAATTGCTGCAAAACCATCACTGGCATTGTTTTCCGCAGGTGGCAACACATCGCTCGAATGGGCACCGCAATTCGCAGCAGCAGACATTACAGTTGTTGATAACAGCAGCGCATGGCGTATGGATGCTGATAAAAAACTGGTAGTACCCGAAGTAAATGCAAACGCATTAACGGCGGCTGATAAAATAATAGCCAACCCGAACTGCTCCACCATACAAATGGTGGTCGTATTAAAACCATTGCATGATAAATACAAAATAAAAAGAGTGGTAGTAAGTACTTACCAAAGTGTAACAGGCACAGGTGTAAAAGCAGTTACTCAGCTAATGAATGAGCGCCTGGGTATTCACGGAGAAATGGCCTATAAATACCCGATTGATATGAATGCCATTCCTCATATTGATTCATTTTTAGAAAACGGCTACACCAAAGAAGAAATGAAAATGGTGAAAGAAACGGTGAAGATAATGGGTGATTCAACTATAAAAGTTACTGCAACCTGCGTGCGCATTCCAACCGTAGGCGGGCACAGCGAAAGCGTAAACATTGAGTTTGAAAATGATTTTGACCTTGCAGAAGTAAAACAACTATTAGCCGCCGCGCCGGGGATTGTATTGAAGAATGACAACGATAATTTTATTTATCCTATGCCATTAACGGCGCATGATAAAGACGACACATTTGTAGGCAGAATAAGAAGAGATGAAACGCAAGCCAATACATTGAACTGCTGGATAGTAAGCGATAACCTTCGCAAAGGGGCTGCTACAAACGCTGTGCAGATTGCAGAAGAACTATTGCAAAGAGGTTTGTTGTAAAAGAAAAAATAACATACAAACAAAGCGCAGGGCAATTACTCTGCGCTTTTTTATTTACAAGGATTTTAAAAATACCCGAAGGATTTGATAACTTGATTCGTCGAAACAATTACTAACTTGAATGAGCAGGAACTAATACATGAATTGCAGCTTGGCAACGAGGCCGCATTTCGGTGGCTGGTAAACCATTACCGCAACCGTGTATATAATACCGTACTCAACATTTTACAGCAGGAAGAAGAAGCAGAAGATGCAGCACAGGAAACGTTTATACAGGTTTTTGAATCGGTTACAAAGTTTAAAGAGGAGTCATCTCTGGCAACATGGATTTACAGGATTGCAGTAAGAAAAGCTTTGGATAAATTAAGAAAAAGAAAATTGGTTAACAGGCTGCAGATGATTTTACCTTGGTGGATGCCTGAAGAAAAAAAGAAAGAAGATACTATTTTTATACACCCAGGTGTGTTAATTGAAAATAAAGAAAAAGCTGGCATACTTTTTAAAGCAATGGCTCGCTTGCCTGATAAACAACAACTTGCTTTTACATTAATAAAAGTACAGGGAATGAGTTATGAAGAAGTTTGCGACATCATGCAACAAAGCACAAAAGCCATTGAATCACTCGTAAGCAGGGCAAAAGCGAACCTGCAAAAAGAACTGGAAAATTATTACAACAATCTAAAGAAATGATGATGAAAAAGGAAAATAATTCGTTAATAGATGAACACCTTCTTTCTTTAATTGACATAAAAGAAACAGAAGCAGATGCATTTTTTTATACAAGGTTAAAAGCCAGAATGGAACGTGATCATTCACAGGCTGATTGGAACTTTCCATTAAAACCGATATGGATTATTGCAACCATGGGGTTTTTATTGGTTCTTAATGTATTCATGTTTACCGCTAAAAATAAAACAACAAAGACACAATCGGAAGATAACTCTTCTATAAAAAGTTTTGCTGTTTCTTACGACCAAAGCATTTCGTCATTTTGATATTTGAACAATGAACAACAACACAAAGAATAGATTTTTAATAGGAGTAGTGGCGTTGCTGGTTGTAGCGAATATTACGAGCATTGCCATATTTTGGCTTGGCAAGCCATCAGATAAAATGCCAGTTCACGAAAGAGGAAAAGGAACACCCGCAGCATTTCTAATCAGAGAATTAAATCTTGATGAAAAGCAGCAGGATCAACTCGAAATTTTGAGAGAAGCGCACAAGCAGGCCGTTGGTCCATTGCGGGAAGAACTCGGCAAGAATAAACAACTGTTTTTTGAGCTGTTACAACAAACAAATATTACTGACAGCCAAAAAATAAATGCCGAAAAAAAAGTAACTGCGGTAACAGAAAAACTTGACTTGCTCGCCTTTAATCATTTTTATAAAGTAAGAAACATCTGTTCAGAAAAGCAAAAAGAAAAATTCGATAAAATTATTATGAATGTTGCACAGATACTGGGAAACCCCGGTGGCCCAAACCCGCCGGGCGATAAACCGCCACCACCGAATGATGGCGATAGAAACAGACCGCCAAGAGATGAACAGGATAACAGACCTCCACCACCGGAAAATAATTGAAACCTATTTAGAAGGATTGTAAAAGTTGTTACCTCTATATAAAAAATAACATGCTTCGTATGAAAAAACTGATTCCTTGTTTAGCAACATTTTTACTTACTGCGGTAACCTATGCACAGCCGCCAAAACCGCAAACAGTACAAGAACGTTTAAAAAAATTAAATGAACTTTTACAAACAGACGTAAAGCCGACAGCATCTCAAAACGCAAATATTGAAAATGTATTTACAACTTTTTTTGCAGCAGAAGAAAAATTAAGAAGCGATAATCCACCTCCTGAAAAACCTGAAAATGGCGCTACTCCTCCACAACCGCCTGAAAAAGTACGAGCAGCCATGCAAAAATTGGAAGCCGACAGAGATGAGGAGGTGAGAAAAATATTATCTGAAACACAGTTTAAAAAATATAAAACAGCAGCAGAAAAACTAAGGCCACCACGCCCGGGAAATGTTAATGATTTACGCAAACAACACAACTAGCTCTAAAACTTTTTTGGTAAAATATTTCATTTCCAAAAAGGGTAAAAACGCCTTAACGAAAAATAAGATAGCTATCTAATCAATACCTATGCAGAATGACCAAGATTAAACCTCTAAAATTATCTTAATGAAACCTACAAAGATTTGCAACATTTTATTTGTCTGCCTAATAATGAGCTTTACTCAAAAAACAACAGCACATCCCGGCGGGCATTATCATGACACAAATGTGATGAACAGCTGGCATTTAAAAAACGGAGAAATTATTTCGGGAAATTTTTCAATGGGTAAAAATGATTTTATTTTATTGGAACAGAAAGAAGGCGTAATGGTGAAAGTTCTATTGCCAGATCTTTCAGAGCAGGATCAACTTCTCGCCCGTTTCAAAATAAACAAGTTCGAAAAATTAAACAACGAATTTATTTCAGCCATTAATTCTGTGCCACAAACAAAAAAAGTTTGGAATTATTTTTATGTTTTATTATCGCTCGTATTTGCATTTGCTGCATTGTTTCTTTTCAGTAAAATAATAAGCATCCTTCATAAAAACAGTTTCAGCATCAATAAGTCATTTGCTTTACCCGCTTGTTTTGCATTAATGATTGTATCAACCTATGCCTGCAAAAAAAGTACTCAAAATATTGTTACGGCAACCACTACTACAACATCTACTGTAATTCCAAAGACTACAACCGGCTTTATTGATTCAGCCATTGCGCCCTACAAGCCAGCAGTAGGTACTAATTGGGATGCAACTTATTTTTACATTTCTTCCAACGGTTTGCCATCTCACAATAAAATGGTAGGTATTACCAACTGGCAACAGCAGGTTCCTATTCCACAATTTTATACCGGTGCAAACAGTTGGTCAATACCCTTACAACCGGTCTATGCAGCCACACCAGTAAGTACCATTTCAAATTTTAGAAAAGGCGCAATTGCTGTTGCCGTAAATGGTATTCCCATTTTTAATGCTTTAAATAATACAGGGCAGGATTCATACCTCATTGGTGAACTTGATAATTGGGGAGGTCATTGCGGTAAAGGCGATGATTATCATTACCATGCTGCACCGCTTCATTTAAGTACAACATCGGGGCTTATGCCCATAGCATTTGCATTAGATGGTTTTGCTGTGTATGGTGCTAAAGAACCAGATGGAGTGAGTATGCAGCCACTTGATACCTGCCATGGCCACATTTATAACAATAGAGTGTATCACTACCACGGTACTACAAATTATCCTTATGTAATTGGTGCTATGAAAGGTAAAGTAACCACTGATCCCTTAACACCGGCTCCGGAAAACCAGATTTTACCACAGGCGTTTGCCTCGCCATTACGACCGGCACTTACTCCCTTAAATGGCGCAGCCATTACAGCGTATAGCTATACTGGTACAAATGCTTATAAACTCACCTACACAATAGGCACCGGCACAGCTTTTATTAACTATAGTTGGGATGCAACAAATAAATACACATTTGTTTTTACAGCTGTAAATGGAACTACAACCACATCAATTTATCAGCGCTAATAATAAATTAAAGAATTAAAATATAAATGAGCCGACATTGTTGCCGGCTCATTTTTTCAGAATTAAATATCCTTTAACCAATCGTCTTGGTGTCTTTGCCTTTTAATAATTTATCTAAGAGAAAGACCACCTCACTAAATGATGATACGAAGGAGTGGCCTCCACCACAAATTATAAAAAAATTACTGGTTGCTTCTTCTTAATTACTACTAATAAAAAGAGGAATAGTTACACAAAAAACCCCTCAAATAATGAAGGGTTTTTGTATAAAGTTCGATTGTATTACACCAGGTTTTATAAAATTTATGGTTTTGCCTGCATAGCGGGCTCCACTTCTGTAATCCACTTTTGTAATTGAGCCTCAGTAAGTATCGATTTTAATTTTTTGTCCCTTTTTGCAGCAATTCTTTTCATATTGTCCTGCATTCTTTCCATATCTGTATTTCCTGCAGCTCTCATTTCTACCTTAATAGCATCTTGCGTTTTATAATAATCTTCAAATACCTGGTATACTTTTGCATCCTGTTCTCCTACAAGTGATAAGTCAGCCTTCAATTTAAAATAAGTTTCTTTTGCAAGCTCGTGTGGCTTCTTTACCTGTACCGCATCTTGCGCAAAAATGCTTCCTGCAACTGCAATCATGGCAATAAAGGATAAAATAATTTTCTTTTTCATTTGTCTGTTTTATTTTGATATAAATATAGCAATATTTTTAATTCCTTTTAGCCTCAGTTGCCGACCTGCTCATTATTTTATAAAATCCGGTATCAAAATTAGCATGTTGGGCAGGTGTACATAAATTTCTGATTTCTTTTAAATGGTTAAGCATTTTTGTTTCGAGATATTGTTGTTGGGTTGCTGCATATGCGGCGGCGGCTTTAACCGAACTATCACTAAAATTATCTGCACCAATTTTTTTTAAATTAAGTTGCTTGTTAAGCCTTATTTCATCAAATATTGTTTTTACCTGGGCTCTGTGTTTACTTTTAACGGTATCAAAAGCATCGAGCTGTGCGTCTGAAAAACCAATCTCTGTTTTAAGGTAATTGCGCATTGTATTCTTATGGTCATCCGTATATGGCTTTTTATTGGCAAGCAACATGGTTAAGGTTACAATATTTGCAATGAGAAGTAATGCAATTACTATAATAAATATTCTATTAGATGAGTTGTTTGTTTTCATCATGGCTCTTGGTTTTCAATGTCGTATACTACAGATACATTAATAGCAAAATCGTATTTCTGCGGGCCTGTACGCAACGATACACTGTCTTTATCTGGTGTAGCATTGCTTGTTTTTATTACAAAAATATTAATCAGTATCAGCAATAAAATCGCGAAAGCTGCAATCCCCGGTTTTTTAAAATAGTATGCAATGTTGGACCATACTGTATCGCTTGGATTACCTGCCAATGCCGCATTTATACGTGTAAGTAAAAACGGTTTTGGACAGGCTTTTTCAATGCCATCAATACTTTGCATTGTTAGATCTATGCGGCTGTTTATTTTATCATTCATAATTTTATGGTTGATAATTTATTAGTTAAAATGTTTTTCGTAATACACTTTCAGGTAATTTCTTAAATTATTTTTAGCTCTCACCTGTAGAGATTCTACAGCAAGTAAAGTTGTATCCATAATTGCAGCAATCTCATAATTAGTTAACCCTTCGACCTTATGCAGCAAAAATGCTGTTCTCTGTTTTTCAGGCAGTTTTTTCATTGCCATAAATAGTACAGAGGCATCTTCCTTTTTATCTAAAGCTGCACCCGGGTGAAAAAAATCCGGCTTTTCGTCTGCCTCATTGTGGCCAAAAACCCTTTGCATTAACCCTCCGCGTTTTTGTCTCTTTTTCTGCTTTTCAAAATCGAGAGCTGTAGTAATGGTTATTCTGTATATCCAAGTTATTATGCTTGCCTCTCCTCTAAAATTCTTTAACCCATCGTACACTTTTAAAAACACTTCTTGTGTTACATCTTCTGCATCTTCTTCGTTTTGCACAATGCCCAATGCTGTATTATAAACCATTTGCTGCCTTTCATTCACAATGCTTGCGAAATCTTCTCCGACACTCCTGTTCGTTTCAATAATGGTAGCCTGCTGGTTCAAAAAAATAGTTGATTTGTTACCATTAAAGATACTTACGCCAAACCGATTTTTATTCTGTTACTGTTAAAAAACAGTATTTTAAAACCCAGAACCTCCACGTTGCCCTTCTCTATAACCGCCTTCACGGTTTTCTGTTCTACCTGCAGATTTTGCAGCTACCCCAAAGTTTTTTAGATTATAAGTAAATGTCAGTAAAAAATATTGTTGCAATACTTGGCTTTGAGAGTCTTCAATATAACGTGCATCAACCGTTCTTAAAATGCTTTGGTTTTGTTTTAGTAAATCAAATACCGAAAGCTTTAACTCTCCTACTTGGTTCTTTAAAAACTTTTTGCCCACCGCCGCATTCCATAAACCAAATTTTTGATTGAAGCCTGCGCTTAATCCGGAATTTGCTTGGTACGACACATCATTTTGCAGAAACCAGCCTTTCTTGCTCAACAAATTTACTTGTGCACCTATTGCCTGGTTCACATAGTTATTATTACCACTTCCCAAACCTGATGTCTGGTTAAAAATTGTATTATATGAAAGATTAAAATCTACATACTCATTTATGTTACTAGCTAATACAACACCCGCATTGTACACAATATTATTGGTTACAATATTTACATAATTTGTAAGGCCTGGCAATCTGCTGTAAGCAAAGCCTGCATTTAGGTTAAGGTTGGTTTTAATAAATTTAAGCGGCATGCTGTAATTAAAAAAGGTTCGTGCACTTCTATATCCATCCAGGTTTACAGGCTTTGTAAGCTGCGCTCCTCTTTGTAATATAATACCGTTTTGTATTGTAGAGTCAGCAGCTTTAGGCACGTACGTAGCATTGGTTATATAATTGCCTGCTGTTTGCAGAAACAAATTGGCAAAAAAGCTTTTGCTGGTCTTTGAATTTGTGTAACTATACCTTGTAGCAACAAACTGAGTATAAGATTGTTTTAAACCAGGGTTACCTGAACTAATAAATAATGGGTTAGTTTGGTTTACCACATCCTGTAATTGGTTTACAGAAGGAAAATTGGTAGATGCCCTGTAAAATAATCTTATGTTAGATGCTGCTGAGATTTTTTTACGCCACATTAAATTGGGTAAAATATTAAAGAATGATTGATTGATGCTTGACTTGGTTGGGGATGTTCTATCACTCTCCAGTTTTGAATTTTGATAACTTACTCCTACCGAAAACATATTGTCTCTATCCGGTACCAATCTATAAGTAATTCCTCCATTATTTGTAGTGATGGTATTATTAAATTTATTGGAGAGCGATTGATCAAGGATAGAATATTTTTGTCCGTCAAAACCAAAGGTTTGTTGGTCTGCATTGTTTTTTTGAACTGACGGGTTATAATCAAACTGCAACTGGGCCTTCTTGGTTAAAGGTTCTGTGTATGCAATGGTTCCACCAACTGTATAGCCATCACTTGCGTTGTCATAAAACTGATTTTGCAACGTTTGGCTTACGCCTGAAGTTTTAAAATACCTATTATTGGCATCAATTATATTTTCAGCATTATTTTTTGAAAAGGTTGTATTTAAACCAAAGGAAATTGATCTGCCTTTTTTAGCAAATGAGTGACGATATAAAATGTTGTTGCGAATGTTGAAGCCTGTTCTGTCAGATGTATTTTTACCCAACGAGGTGCTCGCGGTATCATAAATGGCCCCACCACCTTTTGCTCCATAATAACCTTTATAATCAGAAAAAGAAGTACTGTTGTTTTTTTGAAAGTTAAAGCTTGGAATAATGAATAAACTATTGTTGGAATCTATTGTATACTCGAGGCGAAGATTAATTCTGTTGTTTGTATTATTTGTAACAGAATTGCTGATTTGTTTTGTAAAAAGACTTGTATCAGTGCCCCCTAAAAATGTTTCTCTTGTAGTTATTGATTGATTTGTATTTCTACTTTCGTTGTAAAAATAACTTCCTGCAAGGGTAACTTTTTTGCCATACTGGTTGCTAAAGTTTAAACCTGCAGCATTGGTTTTGCTAATTCCGTTTGATTGACCAACGTTAAAATCGCCGCCACCGCCGCCACTCCAACGGCTGCCACTGCTTTGTTGCCCGCTGCTCCTGTTACCGCTGCTTGTTAGCCCAAGTAGATCTTGAGAAGCAAAGTTTTGTTGGTTGATATTATTAAAATTGCCTACCAATGATAAACGTCTGTTGCCTTTAAAAAAACTCACGTTACCTCCTGCATTGTATCTGTCATCTGTGCCATAGCCGGCAAACACTCTACCAAATCTACCGTTCCTTAACCCGGCCTTTGTAACAACATTGATGGCTTTTGTAGAATTTCCATCATCTATACCTGAAAGACGAGATTGATCACTCATCCTGTCAAACACCTGTATTTTATCTACCACTTCTGATGGTAAGTTTTTTAATGCTGCAGATGCGTCGTCACCAAAAAAGTCTTTGCCATCAATGGTTACTTTTTTTACTGTTTCGCCCTGCGCTGTAACGGTACCGTCTTTTGCCACGGTAATACCGGGCATTTTTTTAATAAGATCTTCTGTTGTAGCATCGGGATTTACTTTGTATTGGCTCGCACTAAATTGAGATGTATCACCTTTCACTACAACAGGCGGCGTTCTGGCCACAACGGTTACGGTTGATAGGTCTTTGTCCTGCCTGTCTAAAACATATGTTGATAAAGTTCTTACAGTATCTTTTAACGTTATAAAAGAAATAAATTCCTGATAATTCAAAGCATTTACTTTAACGATAAAGCTATCAGGCGATAAGTTCCTAAAAGAGAATGCACCCTCCTTACCTGTAACTGTGGTAGCAACAACCGACGAATCCCGCTGTTTTAATAAAGATACTGTTGCAGATACAATAGGCTTGCTATCGGTTCGATCATTAATATTTCCTTTGATACCTGCATTTTGTGCATACGATGCACCCGAAAAAGCTGTAAAAAACAGCGCAAACACTACAATCGACTTCATATAAAACTTTTCTGTGTACACATTAGACGATGCTTTTACTTTAAAACATTCGCTTTACGCCAAATTTGTTTTTGTTAAATAAGCGAAAGGCCGGGCCAAGAAATTTTTTTTCATTTTTTCTCCCTTAAATTGCAAGCCTAAAATTCTTGTTTTATATGACTTATAATAAAATAGTATCTGTAACCGGCCTCGGCGGTTTGTATGAGTTGGTTTCTTCTAAAGCTGATGGCGGTATTGTGCGCTCTCTTGAAGATAAATCTGCAAAGTTTGTAAGCAATCGTATTCATAGTTTTTCTCATTTGGAAAGCATTGAAATATTCACAGTAAAAGATAATGTGAACCTTGTTGAGATATTTAAGGCTATGCAGGCAAGCAAAGAAGCCAAGCCAGATGCTAAGGCAGATACAAAAGCAGTGAAGGCATATTTTGAAAAAGTATTTCCGGATATGGATTTTGAAAGAGTATATGCAAGCGATATGAAGAAAATGGTAAAGTGGTTTGAAATTCTTGAAAAAGCAGGTATAGAAATTAAACTTACCGAACATGCTGAAGGCGAAGAGGCGGCTGAAGGTGAAGAAAAACCACCTGTGGTTGCGGAAAAGAAAGTGACTGCAAAAACAGCTACACCTAAAGCGGCTGCAATAAAAAGCGGTCCTGCAAAAAAGATAAATAGTCCGAGAAAGATGGCGTAGTTCTTAGACACAAGACTGGTTTATAGTTAACTTAAGTCTTCGGCATTTTTGGGTTACAGTGTTTAAGAATCCCGAAGGGCTTCAGGATGCATAACCCCAGACACAGTCCGTGGGGCATAACATAATAAAAGATCAAAAAAGAGATAAAGTTGAAAGGCTCCCGACAAAAATATCGCGACACGGTGCGGGATGGGAGGTAGTAGCTGCCGTCCCGACTTAACGTCGTTTGGGCGGGGGCAGCCCGAACAACTGCTGAAAAATGCACGACTCTTAACAGCCCCAAAAACTCTCCTCAATACTCACATATGTACACAGCCGATATAAAAAAACTTGATAGAAATTTTCTTCCAAAAGATTTTACCGTTACAGATTGGCTGGCATTGGAGCCTTACTTTAAAATACTTTTAGAAAGAGAAATAAACGACAAAGCTTCTCTTGAAAAATGGTTGCTCGACATGAGTGAATTGGAAGCAGCAGTAAATGAAGATGCTTGCTGGCGCCAAATAAAAATGACCTGCGATACTGAAAACAAAGCATTGGAAGAAGCTTTTAATTTCTTTTGCATGGAAATACAACCTCAAATACAACCGTACAGCGATGCACTGAATAAAAAGTTTTTAGCCTCTGCGTTTCTTAAAGATTTGGAAGAAGAAACTTACTTTACTTACCTGCGCAGCACAAAGAAAAATATAGAATTATTTAGGGAGGAAAATATACCTGTACAGGCTGAAGTAGCCGTGCTGCAACAACAGTATGGACAAATAACCGGTGCCATGATGGTAACAGTGAAAGGTGAAGAATTTACCCTGCAACAGGCCGCAAAGTTTTTAGAAAATGAGGATAGAAGCCTGCGGGAAGATGTGTACAGAAAAATACAAAACCGCCGTTTAGAAGACAAGGAAAAGCTGAATGAATTGTACGATACGCTGATAAAATTGCGCAACAACGAAGCAACGAATGTGGGTTTTGACAATTACAGAGATTACCGTTTTAAAGAACTGGGCAGGTTTGATTACACAAAAGAGGATTGTTATAAATTTCACGATGCGGTAAAGCAATACGTAATGCCGCTGGTGAATGATATTTATAAGAAGAAAAAAGAAAAACTGGGGTTAGAAACTCTTCGCCCTTGGGATTTAGACGCAGAACCGACAGGAACAAAACCGCTTCGTCCATTTAAAACAGGCGAGGAATTGTTGGAGAAATCTATTGAATGTTTTACAAAATTGCGCCCATTTTTTGGAAACTGTTTGCAGCGCATGAAAGAGATGCAACATTTGGATTTAGAAAGCAGAAAAGGCAAATCACCGGGTGGGTATAATTGTCCGCTCGCAGAAAGTGGCGCACCTTTTATTTTTATGAATGCAGCAGGACAAATGCACGATGTTACCACAATGGTGCATGAAGGTGGGCATGCAATACATTCATTTTTAGCACATCCGTTAGCTCTTAATGGCTTTAAAGAATACCCAATGGAAATTGCCGAAGTGGCAAGTATGGCCATGGAGCTTTTTAGCATGGACCATTGGGAAACTTTTTTTGAAAACGCTGATGATCTTGCACGTGCAAAAGAACACCAATTGGAAAGAGTAATTACGATTTTCCCCTGGATAGCAATTATAGATAAATTTCAACATTGGGTATACGAACATGCAATACATACACACGAAGAGCGCACGGCTGCTTGGGTGAAGATTTTGTCAGAATTTACAGATGATGTTATTGATTATAGTGGTTTGGAAGAATTTAGAAACAATGCTTGGCAGCGGCAGTTGCATTTATACGAAGTGCCTTTTTATTATATTGAATACGGCATAGCACAACTCGGTGCCATTGGCATGTGGATGCAGTATAAAAAAGATGCAGAAAAAGCACTGGATAAATACGCCTATGCATTGAGCCTTGGCGGTACAAAAACATTACCTGAGTTATACAAAGCAGCTGGTTTGGAATTTGATTTTAGCCCTGAAAAAATAAAGGTTTTGATGGATTTTGTAAAGGGTGAAATGCTGTAGTTTTTAGTGCAGAGAACGGGTGGCGAAAAATAATTTCATTTTTTTCTTGGTTAGTTTTTGTTGCCAAACAGCTTTGGGCTGTAATAATTTTAGATATTTTGGGTAAAAATTCCTCCCCGAGTTGAAAGGTTTTTAGTAAATTGTACGTTTAAACTATCTTTTATACAATGAAATATTTTTTGCAACCAGTATTTATATTATTCATCATTATTGGTTTTATTTCGTGCAGTAAAGATGGGCAGCCACCGCCTGTAGGTGGCGACCTTCCAACAAATTACATTATTATAAGTGATAGTGCGTTTACACCAAATAATATTACTGCCGTAAATGGTTCAACCTTTACGTTTGTAAACAGATCAGGTGTTGCACGAGGCATATATTCTTTAGACAGTATGGTAATTAACAAACAGAATATTGCGGTTAATACTTCCTTTATTTTTAAAAAAGATACAACAGCAACTATTATTTACCGCATGGCTGGCAGGCCTTCTGTATCAGGCTCCATTACTATTACACCGTAACGCCTACTTTTTTTAATTATTAAAATACTTAACTCCTTTTAAGGAGTTTATTTTTATAGCTATGTTTTTACAAATTGCCCCTTATTTCGGTTACCTCGCTTCATTCTTTTTAATAATTGCGTTACTGGTAAATGGCGATATCAAGTTTCGGATTTACAACATACTTGGTACAATATCTTTCATCATTTACGGAATCATTTTTAGTGCATGGCCTGTGTTACTTACCAATGTAATTTTATTATGTATAAATGTTTATTATCTAAATAAGCTATACGCACACAAAGAGAATTTTGATCTCATAGAATTTAGCGGCAATGAAAAACTCACTAAAAAGTTCTTACAGTTTTACAAGGAAGATATTAAAACATATTTTCCTGCATTTGACGAAAAACACATAAAAAACAACCTCAATTTTGTGGTTTTGCGAGATCTTGTGATTGCAAACATTTTTAGTTGTTCTGTTGAAGAAAATGGAGATGCTATTATTGTTATTAACTATACTACCAAAAAATACAGGGATTTTAAAGTGGGCAAATATATTTTTGAGAAAGAGAAACAGTATTTAATATCAAAGGGTATAAGTAGAATTGTTTACAAACATGCACCTAATAAAAGCCATATACATTATTTAAAAACGTTGGGATTTGAAGCATATGAAAAAGGCTTTGCTAAAATAATCTAAGATTTTTGCTCACAGATTGTCACAGATTTTTCGGTCGTTTTTCTCTTTATATCTTGTAAATCTATGTGCATATCAATGTAGTAGCAGGCTTTACTAAAATAATTTAAGATTTTGCTCACAGATTGTCACAGATTTTTTGATCGTTTTTCTGTTTAAATCTTATAAATCTGTGAGCCTCATCATCATATCTTCAAACTAAATCTATCACTGAATTAATTATATCCAACATTAAATCGGAAGTAAAAAATTACCTTTGCCCCATGCCTAAATATTTAGATGACTTGAATGAACCGCAGCGAGAAGCGGTGCTGCATAAAGATGGCCCAATAATGATTATTGCAGGTGCAGGCAGCGGAAAAACGAAAGTACTTACTACAAGAATTACGCATTTAATGGCGGAGCATGGGGTAGATGCTTTTAATATTTTGGCACTTACATTTACCAACAAGGCAGCGGCAGAAATGAAGGAGAGGGTGGAGAAAATCCTTGGCAATTCTGAAGCCAGAAATTTATATATAGGCACTTTTCACAGCGTATTTGCACGCATCTTACGCAGCGAAGCGCCAAAACTTGGCTTTCCGAGCAACTTTACCATTTATGATACGGACGATGCAAAGAGTGTAGTAAAAACAGTTATCAAGGAGTTAGAGTTAGATGATAAACAATATAAACCCAATGTAGTTTATAACAGAATTTCATCTGCTAAAAATGCATTGGTTGGCCCGGCAGAATATATGACGGATTATAATTTGCAACAGGAAGATGCCCGTGCAAACCGCCCTATGCTTGGGCAAATTTACGATGCCTACAGCAAGCGTTGCTTTAA
Source organism: Ferruginibacter sp. (assembly GCA_040400515.1). GTDB lineage: Bacteria > Bacteroidota > Bacteroidia > Chitinophagales > Chitinophagaceae > Ferruginibacter. The sequence continues at coordinate 62,108 of JBBAQB010000012.1, forward strand.
AAACGGTGCGATGGATTTTGATGATCTGCTGTTTAAAATGTACATCCTATTAAAGAACTTTCCGGAGAGTTTAAGCAAGTACCAGCGCAAGTTTAAGTATGTAATGATAGATGAGTATCAGGATACGAATACGGCCCAGTACGAAATTGTAAAACTGCTTGGTGCCATGCACGAAAATGTTTGTGTGGTAGGTGATGATGCACAAAGTATTTATAGTTTTAGAGGTGCAACCATTGAAAACATTTTGCAATTTGAAAAAGATTACGATGATGTAAAAGTGGTAAAGCTGGAGCAGAATTACCGCAGTACAAAAAACATATTGAGTGTGGCCAATGAAATAATTGGCAACAACAAAGGGCAGATTGAAAAGAAATTATTTACAGATAACAGCGAAGGCGAAAAGATAAAACTCGTTCGTACCATGACGGACAACGATGAGGGGAAAATGGTGGCTGATGCTATTCAGGAAAACAAATTGCGTAATCATTATTTTAACCAGGACTTTGCTATTTTATACCGTACCAATGCGCAAAGTAGAAGCTTTGAGGAAAGCCTGCGCCGCATGGGTATTGCCTACCGAATTTATGGTGGACTTAGCTTTTACCAGCGCAAGGAGGTAAAAGATTTGATCTGTTATATGCGGGTGGTGGTAAACCCAAGAGACGAGGAAGCACTTAAAAGAATAATTAATTATCCCGTTCGGGCTATTGGTAAAACAACCATAGATAAAGCAGTACTTTTTGCAAATGATAACAACATCAGCATGTGGGATGTTATTTGCAATGCAGCTATGTATGGTTTTAAAAGCGGCACGCTGGAAGCTATTGACAACTTTGTCACCATGATCCGCATGTTTCAAAGTGAAATGCCTAAAAAGAATGCGTATGAACTGGCTTTTTTAGTTGGCAAAAATACCGGTCTTGTAAAAGAACTGTTTAACGATAAAACAACAGAAGGTTTAGCCCGATACGAAAACGTACAGGAATTATTGAACTCTATAAAAGAGTTTACAGAAACACCCATGAATGAGGAAGATGGAGAAGTGGGTGATAAAAGCTTGGGTGGTTATTTACAGCAAATCGTTTTACTTACAGACGCAGATAACAACAAAGAGGAGACTGATGTAGTAAAATTGATGACGATACATGCCGCAAAAGGCCTGGAGTTTCCGGTAGTGTTTGTTGGCGGGCTGGAAGAAACACTTTTTCCTAATGCAATGAGCATAAATACAAGAGAAGAACTGGAAGAAGAGCGCCGCTTATTTTACGTGGCCATTACCAGAGCGAAGCACAAACTGTACTTAAGCTACAGCAACGCACGGTATCGTTTTGGGCAGTTACAACAAAACGATCCCAGCCGCTTTTTAGATGAAATGCCTGATATCAATATTGATAAAAGTTATGCCGGCACACCAGCCCGCAACAATGCAAATACGCCTAGCAACAGGGGTTCTGCATTTGAAAGAATGGGCAGAGGTTTTGAAAATACCGGTAGCAGCCAAGGCAGTATGTTTGCAAAAAAAGAACCCGCAAAACCTTCTTATGCAACCCCTGCACGTCCGCAGGTAAAAGAACATGTACCTACGGCAGATTTTGTAGCAAGCGATACATCTGGCTTACAAGCCGGGCAAAAAGTAGAGCATATGAAATTTGGTTTTGGGGTGGTGGCAAACATGGAAGGTGCAGCCCACAACCCAATAGCTACCATTAATTTTGAAATGAATGGCGAAAAGAAAATAATGTTGAACTATGCAAAGCTGAGGATAGTGGAATAAAAAAGCAGAAATGAAACCTTACATATTAGCAGAAACAAATTGGAAATACGTAAAAGATGCCGCATATGATGTAGCCATTTTACCATGGGGTGCTACCGAAGCACACAATTATCATTTACCATATGCTACAGATAATATTGAAGCAACTGCAATAGCATCAGAAGCGGCAAAAATTGCATGGGATAAAGGGGCAAGATTAATAGTGTTGCCTACCATTCCTTTTGGTGTAAATACAGGGCAGGCAGATATAAAACTTGATATAAATATTTACCCAAGTACACAATTGGCCATACTTTCAGATATTATTGAGGTATTGAACAGACAAAAAATTTATAAGCTGCTGATCGTAAACAGCCATGGCGGTAACGATTTTAAGCAAATAATCAGGGAGCTTAGTTTAAAATTTCCAGCTATGTTTTTAAGTACCTGTAACTGGTTTCAATCTTTAGATAAAACAAAGTATTTTACTGAAATGGGCGACCATGCAGATGAAATGGAAACAAGCCTAATATTACATTTAGCGCCGCACTTGGTATTACCATTACAAGAAGCGGGAAAAGGAACAGCTAAAAAGCACATCATAAAAGAATTTTCAGAAGGTTGGGCTTGGGCTGAAAGAAAATGGTCGCAGGTTACAGAAGATACTGGTATTGGTGACCCGTCGTTTTCAACCAAAGAAAAAGGAGCCCATTTTTTTGAGGCAATTACACAAAAAATTGCTGACTTAATGGTTGCATTGGCTAGCGCTGATAAGGATAATTTATACCAATAATTGAAAAAGCTATTATATTTTCAAGTGTTAGAAGTATATTTTGAATCAATTTTTTATCATGCCCTGCGGGGAAAAATACTATAACTTTTGATAACAGGAACAGGACCGCATCGTCTTGAATTTTAAATAAAACCTTATTTTTTCATAAGAATAAAAACGTAAAAACTTTTTTAAACCATGTTATTTTACATACCTATGCTTATTTGGAAACAAATTTGCAACGCATTAATGAAAATCAGTTATGAAAAAAATATTGATAACATTTTGCTTGCTGGCGGGTTTTAAAGGAATGGCACAATTAAAATCGGGTACACAACCTGTACAAAATACCACCCAGGCGGTACCCAGTAGTAGTACAAAAGAGAGATCAGCAACTCCCCAGCCTATTATAAATGCTCCGGTTGCCAACCCAATCCCTCCTGTGGTGCCGGGTGGCAATGTAAAGGCCGTGGAAATTCCGAGACAACTTGTGTTTCCACCAAGTCCGGTATCTGGCACACAGCCCGTACAAAAAGAACCTTTGTCGCCAATAGAAAGCACCAACATCTTAAGCCCAAACAGGCCCCAACGGGAATAGAATTCCAGAAACAATAAAATTATTTCCTATCCAAAAAGTGAAATAAATTCTTCTATAAGCATTATCACTGTACCTGATACGGCAATTTCTAAAACTAAAAAAACGGTAATCAAAAAGCTACAAACCAGCACAAATAAAAAAACTAAAAAAACTCCGAAAACCCAATCAAGCAAAACCAAAATCAGTTCGAGATTTTAAGTTCATACAAAATAGAGCTCTACTTTTTTAAGTGGAAATAAGTTATGGGAAATAAAAAAGCCCCGAAAAATCGGGGCTTCTCTAAAATTCTCTTGCAAGTAATTATCCTAATGCTACTCTTTTAAATTCTGTTAATTTAAGATCTGTACTTGTTGCTTTTAGATAATCAGCTACTGATTTCGCATTATCTTTTACGAAAGGCTGCGCTAATAAAGTATTGTCTTTTAAAAACTTGTTTACTTTTCCAAGGGCAATCTTTTCAGCCATTTCAGCGGGTTTGCCTTCAGCTTTAATTTGCTCAATCGCAATTTCCTTTTCACGTGCAATTGTTGCTGCGTCTATTGCTGATTCGTCTATAGCCAGCGGGTTCATAGCAGCAATTTGCATAGCTACATCTTTCCCAGCTTCTGTAGCTTCTTCTGTCATACCTACCAATACACCCATGCGGTATGCACCATGTATATAACTTGCCACAAAAGGAGCATCTACTCTTTCAAATTTTTGTAATTCAATTTTCTCACCTATTGCGGCAACTTTATCGTTGATTATATCAGAAACTTTTGCACCATTTATCTCAACATTAGCAAGTTCCTCTGCACTTTTTACATTGTTTGAAATAGCCGCATCTGCTATTGTTTGTGCGAATGCAACGAAATCTGCATTCTTGCTTACAAAATCTGTTTCGCAGCTAATGCACAATACAATACCTGCTTTTTTATCCGCTGTTGTTTGTGCTATCACCACACCTTCCTTCGCTTCGCGGTCGCTGCGTTTTGCCGCTACCTTTTGCCCTTGCTTACGAAGCCAGTCAATCGCTGCCTCAAACTCGCCGTTGCTTTCAACCAAAGCCTTGCGACAATCCATCATACCGGCACCTGTGGCCTGGCGTAATTTATTAATATCTGCTGCTGTTATTGTTGCGCTCATTGTTGTGTTTTTATAAAAATCCCCAAACTAAAAGTTGTAAACTTATTACTTTGAGGAGTCTATTATTTTAATTTTTTTAAAAAATATCTAGTTTATTTACCGCTATTTAGTAAATGTTTTAGGTTTACTTTCCAGCTGGTCTTCTACCACCTGCGCCAGGGCCTGCAACCCTACGCTTTGGAGCGCCACCCGGACCACCTGCGCCAGGACCACGACCACCACCACGTCTTCTGTCATCACCACCGTCTTGTTTGTTTTCAAAACGAGCAGCTTTTGCTTCTGCACTTTCTTCAGTATCGTCGTTGCTTTCTTCGTCTTTGCTGCTCATACGCTCTTCCAAACCTTCAGCTATTGCTGCAGTAATGTAGTTTACAATAATTGCAATAGATTTTGTAGCATCGTCGTTTGCAGGAATAGCAAAATCAACTTTGTTAGGATCAGAGTTCGTATCAACCATACCGAAGGTGCTGATGTTTAAACGCTTTGCTTCAGCAAGAGCAATGTGTTCGTGCCCTATATCTACCATGAACAAAGCAGAAGGTACACGGCTGATGTTTGCGATACCACCCAATACTTTTTCCATCTTTTCTTTCTCACGGGTAAGTGTTAATCTTTCTTTTTTGTTTAGGTTTTCTGCGCTACCATCACCAAGCATTTTTTCTATGCTCTGCATTTTCTTTACACTTTTACGAACGGTGTTAAAGTTGGTAAGCATACCACCTAACCAACGTTCTGTAACGAAAGGCATATTTACACGCTTTGCGCTTTCCTGTACAATTTCTTTTGCCTGCTTTTTAGTAGCTACAAACATGATCTTTTTACCGCTGCGTGCAATTGCTTTTAGCGCTGCCGCTGCTTCCTGTAAACCTTCTACAGTTTTGTTAAGATCAATGATGTGAATACCTTTTTTTTCTGCAAAAATGTAAGGAAGCATTTTAGGGTTCCACTTTTTCTTTAAGTGACCAAAGTGTACGCCTGCTTCAAGTAACTGCTGTTGTAAGGAAGTGTTATTTTCCATTGTATATTATTAAGTAATTTTTTAAAAATTGTGAAACCTGATAAAAAACAAAATCCTGTGTCTAATATCTTGTGTCTAACATCTCCCTTATTAACGCTTGCTAAACTGGAATGATTTTCTTGCTTTTTTACGACCTGGTTTTTTACGCTCTACAACACGAGAATCACGTGTTAAGAAACCTGCGGCTTTAAAAATTGGGCGATACTCAGCATTTACCTCAAGTAATGCACGGGCTATCCCTAATTTTGCAGCTTCTGCCTGGCCTTTTACTCCACCACCTGTAGCATTGATTACCACATTAAATTTATCAATAGACTCTATTGATTTAAGTGGTGCTTCTACTTGGTTTTGTAAGTAAATAAGCGGGAAATATGTTTTGTAGTCTTTTCCGTTTACTGTAATAGCACCTTCTCCTTTGCTAAGGAAAACACGTGTTACCGCTGCTTTTCTGCGACCTACTGCGTTTTTTTGCTTTTCCATTTTTAATTTTTATGAAATTGACCAGCTTTAGATATTGTTGTTGTCTTGTGTCTTATATCTAAAACCAAGTATCTTATTTATTATTTACGATTAAAGTTTAGTTCCTGTGGTTTTTGTGCACCGTGTGGGTGTTCTGCACCTGCATATACAAATAATTTTTTGTACATCTGGCGACCCAATTTGTTTTTAGGAAGCATACCTTTTATAGCTCTTTCTAATACAACTTCCGGACGACGAGCTAATAAGTTTTTAGCTTTTTCACCTTTTTGACCACCAGGGTAGCCACTGAACGTTAAATACTCTTTTTGGTCCATTTTATTACCTGTAAAAACTACTTTTTCGCAGTTTGTAATAATAACATTGTCTCCGCAATCTACGTGTGGGGTATAGTATGCTTTGTTTTTACCCCTAAGTATAGCGGCAATTTTAGCACACATGCGACCCACGGTTTGATTAGTACCATCCACAACGTACCAGTTGTGCGTAACGGTAGCCTCGTTAGCATGTTTTGTAGTGAAATGTAATTTGCTCATTGTTTTTTTATTTAAGTGAGGCTGCAGCTATCCCCGCAGCTTTTTTTAATGAGGTGCAAAAGTAGTGGATAAAATAGTTTTAAAACAACTATTTATAAGACTTTTTTATTTCTAACATTCACAACTAAATGATTTTCAACAAAAAATATTGTCATTTATAAAATTACGTGCTTTTTAAAGCATGGAAAAGTGCCTAAAAGAGCGAGAAAATAGAGCAGATACTAGAAAAGCCACTTCTTTATCAACATTATTTTAGTGAAAAGTAAAAAGGTAGTTAATATAAAAGTTCCATAAAAAAACAAGCCACACTACAAGCAGTTTTATAAAGTAAAAATTTATTTTAATAAATTTTACCAGTACAAAAAGTAAAAAGCTATTAATCATTAAACCCACAATAGAAACAACTGCAAATTTTAAGAACTGTTCTGTAAAAGTTTGTGTGTTACCGCTAAACGTCCAGTAACGGTTCCACAAAAAATTATTAATAACTGCAAATGAAAAGCCCAATGCATTAGCAACGTATTTATTAAATCGCCATTTTTCCTTACAAAGCCAGGTTATAAAAAAATCAATAGCCACTCCCATTACCCCCACCACGCCAAATTTTAAAAACTCAATATTGAACATATTTTTTTTGAATGCGTTTATTTAATGTACACATAACAGTAACTACCTATTAAAGGAACAGTTTTTGCACTGAAACGTACGACATGCAAAAAATATTCCATGCTTACAGTATTTAGAATAATAATTACCCATACAGCAAATAATTTTCTATGTTACTAATTACGCCAGAATATTAACCCATATTAACTAAATGACTTCTTTCATACAACGAGACCATTTATTTGTTAGAAAATCTATTGGGGTGGTGGTTGCTTTTACAGTTTTACGAATGCTCGCTTCTTTTTTTATAGAACTGGGTAACGACGAGAGCTATTACCTCACATTTGCAAAACAGTTGCAGATTAACTATTTTGACCATCCTCCACTCGTTGCTATCTGGATAAAATTTTTCACCGCTAATTTGTCTTTACAGAATAGTCTTTTTTTTATTCGGCTTGGCAGTTTTACAGGTTGCGCCATATCATCCTACTTTATTTATAAAACCATCAATGCAATTGCCAGTAGCAGGGCAGCATACATTGGCGTGTTTTTATACAACATTTCTTTTTACGCCAGCATAACGGCCGGTGTATTTATTACGCCAGATATGCCGCAGATGGTATTTTTTACATGTAGCCTATTTTTCATTACGAGAATATTAGCAGCTGAAAACAAAATGTTCCCTTGGGTGTTGTTTGGTATTTGCGCAGGGCTCAGCATTATGAGTAAGGTACATGCCGTTTTTTTATGGGGAGGCGTTTTTTTCTATGCGCTTTTTTACAGGCGTGCCTGGTTTATTAATAAGGGCTTTTATATTTCTGCTTTTGTAACTGCTGTCGTTATTTCTCCCATATTAATTTGGAATATCCAAAACGACTTTATCACTTTTAGGTTTCATGGCGAGCGGGTAGTTGTAAAAGAAGACAGCGGTATTCATGTAATGGGATTGATCAGAGAAATAATTGGGCAGTTTGTAATAAACAGTCCGTTTTTAATAGGTGCAATTTTGTTTTTCTTCTCAAAAAAATATTCAGGCAAAGCCAAACAGCCGCTGGTTGTTTTTAAATTGATCGCAATTCCATTATTAGTTATCATTTTTTTAATCTCATTGTTTCGCACCTCGTTACCCCACTGGAGTGGTCCGGCATACATTGCCTTGCTTCCTGTTGCAGCCATTGGGCTGGCTGATGTGGACCCTACAAAGTTTAAACGAATACAAATTGCTGCGACAATTTATACAATGGTGGTTGTACTGCTGGTGGTTGCTGCCATAAACCTGTACCCCGGTTCTTTCAGCAATGAAAAAGGTATTGCGTTCGGAAAAAACGATAATAGTCTCGATGCATACGGCTGGAAGGAAGGAGGAGAAAAATTTGCAGCTATTTACAAAAGCAGAAATGCATTTTCAAAAGTGCCCATGGTATGTAACACTTGGTGGGGTGCCCACGACGAATACTATTTTGCCAGACCGTTAAATATAAAAATGATTGGCTTGGGCCGGGTATTAAACATCCACCATTATGCATGGCGTTTAAACAATGACTCCCTCAATATTAAAATGGATACCGCTTATACTGTTGTGCATTCGTACGACTACTTTGATGCTAAAAAGGAATTTGCAAACTACTACAGCAACATAGACTCCATTGCAACCATACCAATTACAAGAAACAATAAGCTTGCTTATAATTTTTATGTATATGAATTAACGGGCTGGAAAGGCAAATATTAGTTCTTTCGCTCACCAAACAATTCTATTACTTTTTTAACCCTATAATCGAAAATACCTTTTAGTTGCGCCTTTACAAACAAAGTATTGGCAATATCTCCCAAAAACCAAAAAGGCAATTTGTAGTGTACATAATCGGTCATTTCCACACCGCCCGGCACTTCTTTAAAATGATGCTGGTGGTGCCACAAAGAATAAGGCCCAAAGCGTTGCTCATCTACAAAAAACTTGTGCTGCTCTACATGCGTTATCTCCGTCATCCAATACAAGGGAATGCCCAGTATTGGGTGTACTTTATATTCAATTACCTGCCCGGGATAAATGGCCCCTAAATTTTTAGAGAGTATTTTAAAATTTAAATTATCGGGGGTTATTTCTGCAAGGTTTGCCGGGTTGCTAAAAAACTCCCATGCTTTTTCTATTGAACATGGTATGAATTGAACAGTGCTCAGGTTATAAACTTTACTCATTTTTTTATTTACTGTTTGTGCAAAAATTAATTTTTTATAGCTTCTTTTTTGTTACTTTTCAGCAGGATTTTTATACTTACAAAATACGTTTTATGCAGGCATACCGTCAACAGCTTCAGCGCAAATTTAACGAAGAGTACCTCAAACTAAATGCCCAGCAACAACTTGCGGTAGATACGACCCAAGGCCCCGTAATGGTAATTGCCGGCCCCGGCACCGGTAAAACCCAAATTCTTGCAGCACGAATAGGTAAGATCTTGCTGGAGCCTGATAATGCGCCGGAGAACATACTGTGCCTTACTTACACCGACGCAGGCGCCATAGCAATGCGCAGAAGATTGCAACAGTTTATTGGGGCAGACGCATACAAAGTAAACATCTACACCTTTCACGCTTTTTGCAATGATGTAATACAGGATAATTTATCGCTTTTCGAAAAAAACTCGCTGGATGCGATTTCTGAACTTGAAAATATTCAGCTTTTTAAAAAACTCATAGATAATTTTCCAAAAAACCATCCACTAAAAAGATACAGAGGCGATGTGTATTTTGAGATAAATAACCTGCGAAATTTATTTTCCAGCATGAAAAGGGAGGGATGGACCGCAGCCTTCATCAACAAAAAAATAGACCAATACATTGCAGAGCTGCCACTGCGTGATGAATATATTGCAAAACGTGCCACCAAAGAATTTAAAAAAGGCGATGTGAGGCAGGACAAAATTGACGAAGAAATAGAGAAGAAGGAAAAACTGCGTGCCGCCGTAAATGAATTTGAAAACTATCAAACCCTCATGCAGGAGAGCAACCGCTACGATTTTGATGATATGATAAACTGGGTTATAAAGGCATTTGAAGAACACCCCGATATACTCGCCAATTATCAGGAGCGTTTTCAATATGTATTGGTAGATGAATACCAGGATACAAGCGGTACACAGAACAAACTTGTACAGCAACTCATTGGTTATTGGGAAGTACCTAACATTTTTGTGGTGGGAGATGATGACCAAAGTATCTACCGTTTTCAAGGTGCAAATGTGGAAAACATGCTTGGCTTTGCAAACAATTATACAACAGATTTAATAACCGTAGTACTCACCAATAATTACAGAAGTACGCAACCCATTCTAGATATTTCAAAAACACTTATCAGCAAAAATACCGAACGGCTTGTTACACAAATACCCGGGTTAAGCAAAGAATTGATTGCCGCACATACAGAAAAGAAACTACTTACAAACCATCCTGAAATAAGAGAATACAATTCTGTAAAAGAAGAAATGGCAGGCATTACAGCTGCTATTCATCAGCTTTTACAAGAAGGAATACCAACCGGAGAAATAGCTGTTATTTACAAAGAAAATAAATATGGTGAAGCGCTTGCACAATATTGCAGACTAAAACAAATTCCCATCTACAGCAAAAGAAGCGTAAATATATTACAGGATGCTTTTGTAAAAAAAGTGCTCACTACCATGCGCTATTTAAATGCTGAGCATGATATTCCTTATGGTGGTGATGCTTTGCTGTTTGAAATTTTACATTACGACTTTTATAAAATCCCTCCCATTGAAACTGCAAAACTTGCAGTGGAAGTGAGCGGAAAAAAGTATGGAGACAATAGCATTTCTATCAGAAGACTTTTGTATGACAAGTCCAAACAGCCTGCCAGAGATTTATTTGATACTGGCATCAATTCAAAATTAAAAACGATAAGTTCCATCATCGAAAATTTGATAAGTGATGTAGCCAATGTTTCATTGCAACAGTTGCTGGATAACATTATTCGCAATGCCGGTGTGCTACCATATATCATGCAACACCAACAAAAATTAAAGCTCCTGCAACTACTTACAGCATTATTTGATTTTGTAAAAGAAGAAACAAGCCGCAACCCTTATTTAGATTTAAAAGGCTTTATTGCCATTATAGATTTAATGGAGAAAGAAGCCCTTCCGTTACCTTTAACGGAAGTATCAGGTAATGAAAAAGCAGTGAATTTGCTAACAGCGCATGGTTCAAAGGGTTTAGAGTTTCAATATGTATTTTTTGCCGGCGTAAATGCATCATTCTGGGAAAAGAAAAGGAAACCGGGTGGCGGATACAAATTCCCTGATACTATGTTTAGTTCAGCACCTAGCGATGCAGCCGAAGGGGAAGAGCTGCGTAGGTTGTTTTATGTAGCGCTTACACGGGCTGAAAAGCATTTGTTCATTTCGTACGCTAAATTCAGCAACGATGCAAAAGGTTTAGAGCCTTCTGTTTTTATTGCAGAAATTCAAGAAACACATCAGCTACCTGTAGAAAAGATTATTATACCTGCAGAAGATATGGCAGCATTTAATCTGTTACAATTTACGGCACAGGCGCCGGAGATATCGCATGATGAAGATGATTTTATTGAGGGCTTATTGAGCAAATTTTCTATGAACGTAACGGCATTAAACAATTATTTAAAATGTCCATTGCAGTTTTATTACAACAACCTTATTCGCATTCCATCGGGTAAAAATGAAGCAACAGAATTTGGTAGTGCGGTGCATTACGCCATTGAAAAACTGTTTAAAAAAATGCAGGATGGCGGGCAGGAAAAATTTGGAAGCAAAGATGATATGCTGGCAGATTTTGAATGGTATATGCGCAGGCACAGAGAAAATTTTACCAAAGAATCTTTTGCAAGGCGAATGGAATATGGTGACGAAGTACTGTCTAATTATTACAACAAATACATTCATACCTGGACAAAAGTGGTGGCAATAGAAAGAAATATAAAGGGTGTGGTGGTAGATGGTGTGCCACTTAAAGGGAAAATGGACAAACTTGAATTTGATGGGAAGAATATAAATGTGGTTGATTATAAAACCGGCGATATTGACAAAGCGCTGCCATCGCTAAAAGGACCGAACGATAAAAAACCCGAAGGGGGAAATTATTGGCGCCAGGCGGTTTTCTATAAAATATTAATTGATAATTATGACCTAAAAGACTGGAAAGTCATCAGCACTGAATTTGATTTTGTAGAGCCCGATAAGAAAAAAGAATACCGCAAAGAGAAAATTGTAATAACGCCCGAAGACACCAATTTAGTAAGAGAGCAAATTGCAGATACATGGGATAAAATACAGGCGAAAGACTTTTATACCGGTTGTGGTAAAGAGGAGTGCCATTGGTGCAACTTTGTAAAAACGAATGATCTTGCTATTGCCTTGCATGATATAGAAGAGAGTGCAGATGAAGAAATATGAAAATTTGTTGAAGCAGATGCATTAAAAAATATTTCGTACGCATAATTTTATAGCTGAGAAAATATTGGGAAAGCAGTTATAACTTTTTGTTTTGATATTAATAAAGTGTTTAAATAATAACGAGTTAATTTTAGTAAAAATCACCCATTAAAATAATGAAATTACCTTCAATTATATTCCCTTTATTTATAATTTCTTTTTTAATTTCCTGCTCATTGTTATCGGGCGGTTGTGCGCAAATAGGTATGCCAACAGGAGGGGTAAAAGATACGTTGGCTCCTGTATTAACAAGAAGCAGCCCTACAAACGGTAGCAGAAATGTAAGCAGCAATAAAATAACATTAGAATTTGATGAGTATATTGATGTGCAGGATTTACAACAAAACCTACTTATCTCCCCGTTGCAAAATAGAAATCCATCCATCACCGCCAATTCGAAAAGTATTACTTTACGGTTTAGAGATTCTCTTTTACCAAATACGACTTACAATATCAATTTTGGAAATGCTGTACGAGACATCAACGAAAATAATATTTTAAAAAACCTTAGCTACGTTTTCTCAACTGGCAATTCGCTGGATTCTTTAACGCTCAAGGGCAATATCATTCTTGCTGAAACCGGCGCATATGACAGTACTCTGCTTGTATTACTTTACCGAAATGCAGCAGACAGTACTGTAAAATCAAAAAAGCCAAATTACATTGCAAAAGTAAACAGCGATGGTTCTTTTAAATTTACAAATTTGCCTGGTGCCTCTTTTAAGATATATGCTTTAAAAGATGGTGACGGTGGTAAAACTTACAACAGCCTGTCGGAGGTTTTTGGCTTTTCAAATGACGATGTATCTACCTTAAACAAAGAAGAAATAATGCTGCTTGCTTATGCTGAAGAATTGCCAAAAGAAAATAAAACCAGCACCACTACGAAGGTTGTAGCAGAGAAAAAATTGCGCATAGGCAACAACATACAAGGCTCAAAGGATTTGCTCGAACCGTTGGAACTTACTTTTAACAATACGTTGAAAATTTTTGACACAGGCAAAATTGCACTTACGGATACTTTCTACAACAAAATAAAACCAATCCATTTTTCAATTGACAGTACATCAAAAACAATAACAGTTACCACAACCTGGCAACCCGATATGCCTTTAATATTAGTGATAGATAAAGATGCATTTGAAGACTCAGCGGGCAATAAACTTACAAAAACAGACACGCTGCGTTTTAGTACAAAGCGGACAGAAGATTATGGCAAACTTATTCTTCGATTCAACAATATTGATCTTACAAAAAATCCTGTTATACAATTTATAGTGAGTGACCAGGTAAAATACTCTTACCCTATAACTAGCGCAGAATTCAGCAACACAAGGTTTGCTCCTGGAGAATATGGAGTGCGCATTTTATATGATAAAGATAAAAATGGCAAATGGACACCGGGAAGCTATGCAAAAAAACGACAGCCAGAAATTGTTGTTGCAATGCCACAAAAATTATCCATCCGTGCAGACTGGGACAACGAAAGAGAAATAAATTTATAAAAACATATATTATGAAATATTACACAGGATTGTTCTTTCTATTATTTATCAGTTTTACAGTAAAGGCTCAACCAAGCGGTGTGCCTGCAAATACCTTGGTCCCTGAATTATTTACATCTACGAATTTATTTGAAAAAGAAAATGAAACAATATATAAAATAGATGGTGAAAATGTAAAGGGGTCACCTTTCTTAGACTCAGGTTGGCTAAGCGGCTCAATAGTTTTAAACGATAATAGAATTTTTAATATCCAGAAAGTACGATATAATATTTATGCACAGGTTATTACATTTTTAGAAAATAATCAGCCCTTAGATGTTACAGAAAGTATCAAAGAATTTACGCTTACTTTTAATAATAATTTTAAAAGAAGATTTGTAAATGCTAGCAATTATAAAAAGCAAAAAGTCACACAATATTTTGAAGTATTGTTAGAATCAAAAAAAGGTATTCTTTTAAAAAAATATGAAAAAAAAGTACAGGCCGATACAGACATTGCTAGTAGAAATAGAATGAAACATTTTGAAACATTTTGCACTTATTACTATTTTGACATAAATAAAGAAAAATTAGCAAGTATTAAAAAAAACGGAAACAATATTACCGAAATACTTAGTCTTACTGAAGTTCAAAAAAACCAATTAGTAGCACCCCGTTTCGATAATAGTGATGAAGATTCCATTTTGTCCTTTTTTAATTTGTATAATACTTTACCATAATTATTTTACCTATCTATTAAATCCCTTTTTACACTATTACATTACTCTATTTTTGCCGCTATGCAATTTTCCTCCCAGCTTTTAGAAAATGCCGTAAATGAGTTTGCCAAATTACCAGGTATAGGTAAAAAAACAGCCTTGCGTCTAGTACTTCACTTACTTAAAAAAGAAGGGGGAGAGGTAGAACAGTTTAGTCATATTATAAGCAAAATGCGAAACGAAATTAAGTTTTGCAGCCGCTGTTTTAATGTATCAGATACAGTTACTTGCAACATTTGCATAAACCCCATGCGCAAGCAAAATCTAATTTGTGTGGTAGAGACCATAAGAGATGTAATTGCTATAGAAAGTACGCAACAGTTTAATGGATTATACCATGTGCTTGGAGGTATCATTTCTCCGCTTGACGGAATTGGCCCCGAACAACTTAACATAGATGCCCTTGCAGAAAGAGTAAAAACGGAGGAAATTGAGGAAGTGATTTTTGCCCTTAACCCCACCATACAGGGCGACACAACAATTTACTATATTGGAAGAAAACTCAAAGGCGTAAAAGTAAAAATCACCACCATCGCTAGAGGTATTGCTTTTGGCGGAGAGTTGGAATATGCAGATGAAATGACACTTGCCAAAAGCATCAGCAACCGTATCGCTGTTGAACATTATATATCTCCTTCGTAAAAATTCCTTTTTTCATTTTGCCGTATTGCTTTGTTAGCGTAATTTTACAATGTCAGCGGCAGGATTTGTTTATTGTTCACCCGCCTACATTTTAAAAAACTGAACTAATAAACGAGATACATTTCCTGTTACTTCATTTTCTGCGGATCTGCAAATCGTTTTTATCAACCAGTTTTATTTTTAATCATTTTTTCGTTTGCAAAAACGGATAAACTTTTTATGGTATGGATATAAGGGAAATTTTGAACGAAAGAATTCTAATTATAGACGGCGCTATGGGTACCATGATACAGCGCCATAAACTGGAAGAAGCAGATTACCGTGGCGAACGTTTTAAAGACTGGCATACAGATGTAAAAGGCAACAACGATTTGCTGAGTATTACACAACCGCAAATAATAGAAGGCATACATGAGTTGTATTTAGAGGCAGGTGCAGATATTATTGAAACAAATACATTTAGCAGCACAACCATTGCCCAGGCAGATTATGATATGCAGTCGCTTGCTTACGAATTAAATGTTGCATCTGCCAAATGCGCACGGCATGCCGCTGATAAATACACAGCCTTAAACCCTGCAAAACCACGCTTTGTTGCCGGCGCCATTGGTCCGCTCAACAAAACACTGTCGTTATCTCCTGATGTAAACAACCCTGGTTTTAGAGCAGTTACTTTCGATGAAGTTGTAACTGCTTATACCGAACAGATAAAAGGCTTGTCAGATGGTGGTGTAGATATTTTATTAGTTGAAACCATTTTTGATACACTAAATGCAAAGGCAGCGATATACGCTGTAAAAAACTATTTTAGAAAAATAAACAAGCCAGAGTTACCTATCATGATTTCGGGCACCATCACAGACGCATCTGGCAGAACATTAAGCGGACAAACATTGGAAGCTTTTTATACTTCGGTAGCACATGCAAACCCTTTAAGTGTAGGTTTAAATTGTGCATTGGGTGCGCAGGAAATGCGCCCGCATGTAGAAGAGCTTTCTTCAATTGCTACTTGTTACACATCGGCATATCCAAATGCCGGTTTGCCAAATGCTTTTGGGGAATACGATGAGCAACCGCACGAAACAGCACATATCATTGAAGAGTGGGCTGCCAATGGCTGGTTGAATATTGTTGGTGGCTGTTGTGGTACCACGCCAGATCATATAAAACATATAGCAGATGAAGTGATGAAGTATGAGGCGAGGAAATTGCCGGTGTTGGAGGTTGTTTAGAACCACTAAGACATAAAGTGAGAAAGTTTCACAAAGAAAATATTTATGTATAGTTCATTAACATTAATGGAAGAAGAAATTGGTAAGCAGATAGTAGATGTTGCTTATACTATTCATGTGGCACTAGGTTCAGGATTATTAGAAAGTGTTTATGAAAAATGTTTTGAGTATGAATTGAAAAATAGAAATATTTTAATGGAAAGACAAAAAACTGTTCCAATAATTTATAATGGCTTAATAATCGATGATGGCTTAAGGTTGGATTTACTTGTTGGAGATGCTGTTATTGTAGAATTAAAAGCGCAGGAAATAACACATCCTGTTTGGGAAGCACAAATGCTGAGTTATTTAAAATTGTCGGAAAGAAGATTGGGTTACATAATAAATTTTCATGTGCCTTTAATTAAAAATGGAATAAAACGAATGATTCTTTAAAATTATTTAGAAAAGCTTAAATCCTTTGTGCTGCTTTGTCTCTTGGAGTCTTAGTGGTTCAATTTTAAAAATGAATACTATCAAACCATATTTACGACTCAGCGGCTTGGAGCCACTAATTGTTCGCCCTGAAACGAATTTTGTAAACGTAGGCGAACGCACAAACGTAACAGGAAGCAAAAAATTTGCACGCCTTATAAAAGATGGCCTGTACGAAGAAGCTT
Source organism: Ferruginibacter sp. (assembly GCA_040400515.1). Classification (GTDB taxonomy): domain Bacteria; phylum Bacteroidota; class Bacteroidia; order Chitinophagales; family Chitinophagaceae; genus Ferruginibacter. The sequence continues at coordinate 79,275 of JBBAQB010000012.1, forward strand.
TGTCTGTGGCACGCCAACAAGTGGAAGGCGGCGCACAAATTATTGATGTGAACATGGACGATGCCATGCTGGAAGGCTTGGAAGCCATGACAACTTTTTTAAATTTACTGCAGGCAGAACCCGATATAGCAAAAATACCAGTGATGATTGACAGCAGTAAGTTTGAGATCATTGAAGCCGGACTAAAATGTGTGCAGGGAAAATGCATTGTGAATTCTATTTCGATGAAAGAGGGCGAAGAGAAATTTATTCAGCATGCAATTATTTGTAAAGACTATGGTGCATCTGTTATTGTAATGGCATTTGATGAAGTGGGACAGGCAGATACAAAAGAACGTAAAATAGAAATTTGTCACAGAGCCTATAAAATTCTTACGGAGCAGGTTGGTTTTGCACCTCAGGATATTATTTTTGACCCCAACATTTTTGCAGTAGCAACAGGGATAGAAGAACACAATAATTATGCAGTAGATTTTATAGAAGCTACAAGAGAAATAAAAAAATTGATGCCGCTTACAAAAGTGAGTGGTGGTGTGAGTAATGTTTCTTTTTCATTTAGAGGCAACGACCATGTAAGAGAAGCGATACACAGTGTGTTTCTTTTTCATGCGGTGCATGCTGGTATGGATATGGGCATTGTAAACGCAGGGCAGTTAGTAATTTATGATGATATTGAACCGAAACTAAAGCAACTATGCGAGGATGTTTTGCTCAATAAAAACAACGACAACAACGAAGCTACTGAGGCACTCATCGTTTTTGCAGATACCGTAAAAAGAAAAGGAAAAGAAACGGTAAAAGATGAAAAGTGGAGAGATGAAAGTGTACAGAAAAGACTTGCTCACTCTCTGGTAAATGGCATTACAGACTATATAGATTTAGATACAGAAGAAGCAAGGCTTGCATATGCCCGCCCACTGGAAGTAATAGAAGGACCCTTAATGGATGGCATGAACATAGTAGGCGATTTGTTTGGCGCAGGAAAAATGTTTTTGCCACAAGTGGTGAAAAGCGCAAGGGTAATGAAAAAAGCGGTGGCCGTGCTTACCCCCTTTATTGAGCAGGAAAAAGAAGACAGAAAACAAGCACATATTACTGCGGGAACCGTAAATGAAGAAACTGCGGGTGCAGCAAAAATTTTATTGGCAACCGTAAAAGGCGATGTACACGATATAGGAAAAAATATTGTAGGCGTTGTACTTGGTTGTAATGGGTATGATATTATTGATTTAGGTGTGATGGTTTCGGCAGATAAAATTTTATCTGAAGCAAAAAAACACAATGTGGATATTATTGGTTTAAGCGGTTTGATAACGCCTTCGCTTGATGAAATGGTTCACATTGGTAAAGAAATGAAAAGGTTGAAAATGGATATTCCATTATTGATTGGTGGTGCGACAACAAGTCGCATGCATACGGCGGTTAAGATTGCGCCTGAGTATGACAATGGGGTTGTGCATGTATTAGATGCAAGTAGAAGTGTAACAGTAGCAGGAAGTTTATTAAACAAAGAAAATAAAATCACTTTTTTAGAAAATTTAAAAACAGAATATACAAACCTTAAAAATGATTTTGACAATAAGCGTACTGTAAAACAATTTATGCCATTTGCAGATGCTCAAAAAAATCCTTCACAAATAGATTGGGAAAATTACAATCCGGTTAGACCAACTTTTACAGGCACAAAAATTTTTACCAATTATCCTTTGGCAGAAATAGCTGAATACATAGATTGGAAGCCATTCTTTATCGCTTGGGAATTGCACGGCAATTTTCCACAAATATTAACAGATGAGGTTGTAGGTAAGCAGGCAACCGATTTGTACAATGATGCCAAAAAATTATTGAAACAGATTATTGATGAAAATTGGTTGCAGGCAAAAGGCGTAATTGGTTTTTGGGAAGCAGAAAGAACAGCACCCGATACAGTTTTGATAAACAAGAATATTGAGTTGCAATTTTTACGCCAGCAAGCAAAGAAAGCTGCCGGGCAACCCAATTTATCTCTGGCTGATTTTGTAAAGCCGAGCAGCCCAACCTCGGCCGACTTTATGGGTGCATTCTCCGTAACAATTGAAGGTATAGAGCCGCATATAAAAAAGTTTGAGGAAAATCTGGATGATTACAGTAAGATAATGCTGCAGGCAATTGCAGATCGTTTTGCAGAAGCATTTGCAGAAGTTTTACATAAAAAAACCAGAAAAGATTTTTGGGGTTACGAAAAAGATGAACAACTAACCAACGAACAATTAATTAAAGAAGAATATGAAGGTATTCGCCCTGCACCTGGTTACCCCGCTTGCCCTGACCATACCGAAAAATACAAGTTATTTGAATTGCTTGGTGGAGAAGATGCTACAGGTATTCACCTGACAGAATCTTTGGCAATGTACCCTGCCTCATCCGTTTGCGGTTGGTATTTTGCACACCCGGAAAGTAAATATTTTGGTGTGGGTAAAATTGATAAAGACCAATTTGATGATTATACACTGCGTAAAAAAATGCCCGTAGAAGACATGGAAAGATGGTTAAGACCGATAATGGAATAATATCTAAAAGCCGTAAATTTGGTAAAATGAATTTTATGACACACGCTATAGACGATAAAATTTATACTGTAGATGAATATATTTTGTTGGACGAAGCATCTGACATACGCCACGAATTTATCAATGGTCAATTATACGACATGTCTGGAACATCTGATTTACACAATGAAATAGTTGGAAATCTTTATTTTTTTCTAAGAAATTTACTCAAAAATTCATCGAGTAAAATTTATTTTGAAAATATAAAATGCAAAATTCAGGGAGAAGAATATTATACTTATCCCGATGTTTTCATAACTAGTGATGAAGCCGACAAAGAAAATAAATACATAAAACAACACCCTTCCTTAATTGTAGAAGTGCTTAGTGACAGCACAAGAAAATATGACACAGTAGATAAATTTATTCAGTACCAAAAAATAAATTCTTTACAATATTATATCCTGGTAGAGCCAGAGGTTTTTTCGGTGCATTGTTTTAGCAAGGATGAAGCCGGAGAATGGCAGGCCGCTATTTTTACAAAATTGGAAGAGGTTATAGGATTAAAATTGCTCTCTATAGAGTTGCCACTACAAGCTATTTACAAGCCTTAACATTTTACACCCCATGCGCATCATCTCTTACAACCTTAATGGCATACGTGCAGCCATTAAAAAAGGATTTATTGACTGGTTACAAACGAACCCAGCAGATATTATTTGCATTCAGGAAACCAAAGCTGCTCATACTGATATTGATGTAAAAATGCTGGAAGATCTTGGCTTTCACCACCACTGGTTTAGTGCACAAAAAAAGGGGTACAGTGGTGTAGCAGTATTTACAAAAATAAAGCCCGACGCTGTAAAAATTGGCAGTGGTTACGAAATGAGCGATTTTGAAGGTCGGGTAATTGAACTGCAGTTTGGTGATATTAAATTGATCAATGCTTATTTTCCATCAGGCACATCGGGCGTTGAAAGACAAGCCTATAAATATATTTGGCTGAAGGAAATGCAAGTTTACCTTGATGAAGTAAAAAAGACAAATCCTAAAATTATTCTGTGTGGCGATTACAACATAGCACACAACGAAATAGATATTCACGACCCTAAAGGCAACAAAAAATCATCCGGCTTTTTACCAGAAGAAAGAGAATGGATGACACAGTTCTTAGCCACAGGCTGGATTGACACTTTTAGAGAATTTAATAAAGAGCCACATCATTACAGTTGGTGGAGCCAGCGTTTTCCAAGTGTGCGTTTAAACAACAAAGGCTGGCGCATAGATTATATTACCGTTACCGAACCTTTACGCGAACAACTTGTAGGTGCAACCATTTACCCTGATGTAAAACACAGCGACCACTGCCCTATCTTTTTAGAAATTAAAACAGTATGATCATATATAACGTAACAACAAAGGTTAAAAGTTCAATTGCAAATGATTGGTTGCAATGGTTGAAAGAGATACATGCAAAAGAGATATTAAACACGGGATGTTTTACAAATTTTAAAATAGTAAAATTGCTGGAGATAGATGAAGAAGAAGGACCAACGTATGCGTTGCAATTATATGCAGAAAGCAAAGCAATCTATAACCAATATGTAGAAAAATTTGCAGGTAAAATGCGGCAGCAGGCATATGATAAATGGGGTGACAAATTCATTTCAATAAGGTCTGTAATGCAGATTGTGAACTAAATGTGCAAAACCCCAAAACAGTACAGTTGTTTAATTTTTAGGTTTTGAAAACCCCATAGTTATTGACTTGTAAGGCTATTGTTGCACTCAAAACCAATACAGTACTGCATTTGCGCTAAAATCCAACAATTCTCTGGTTTTCTCTTTGCTCCAAATTACGCCTGTAATTCAAACGCACAGTGCATTGTAGCAATTTTTAAAAATAAAAAAAACTATTCAAAATATTTTGTTTGTTTCAAAAACCTTATATATTTGTTGTACTATAAAATTTCAAAAAACTCATTATGAACAAAGCAGAATTAATTGCAAAAATTGCAGAAGACGCAGGTATCACAAAAACACAAGCTAACTTAACTGTTGATGCTTTTGTAGACGCTGTGACAAAAACCTTAAAGAAGGGTGACAAAGTTACTTTGGTTGGCTTTGGTACTTTTTCTGTTTCTAAAAGAGCTGCTCGTAACGGCCGTAACCCACAAACAGGAGCTGTTATTAAAATCAAAGCAAAAAAAGTTGCTAAATTTAAAGCAGGTAAAGAATTATCTTCTAAGATTTAAGTTCTCAAAAAACATTTTAAAAGCAAGATGCAATAGTGTCTTGCTTTTTTTATAACTTTAATAAATAATAAAAATACAAATTATGGGACGTGGTGATATTAAAACCAAAAAAGGAAAAACCAAAGCAGGATCTTTCGGAAAATCAAGGCCTGCAAAAATTGCAACAAAGGTTGCGGTAAAAGCTACAGAACCAAAAGCTGCAGAAGAGAAAAAACCTGCTGCAAAAAAAGCAAAATAATTAAAAAAGGCGAATTTCTCAATTCGCCTTTTTTATTAACAATTATTAAGGAGCTAGCCTTCTCTTTATCCAGCTGCTTTCTTTTTTTACATACTCTATTCTGTCGTGTAATCTATTAGACCTGCCTTGCCAGTATTCAAACAAAACGGGTGTTACAATATAACCTCCCCAAAAAGGAGGTCGGGATATTTCTTTTCCCTCAAACTTATGCTTGTTTGCTTCAACGTTTTCTTCTAAAACAATGCGGGAAGTTATAATGCTGCTTTGCGGCGATGACCAGGCGCCAATTCTGCTTTCTTCGGGGCGACTTTCAAAATAAGCATCGCTTACACTATCGGGCGCTTTTTCTACAGTTCCTTCTATTCTTATTTGCCTTTCTAACTCTTTCCAAAAAAATATGAGTGCTACGTTTTTATTAGCTTCCATTTCCCTCGCTTTATGGCTCTCATAATTTGTGTAAAATTCCAACCCGTGTTCACTGATTCCTTTTAACAATACAATCCTCGCAGAAGGTTTGCCATTTGGGCTCGCCGTTGCAAGCGTCATAGCGTTTATTTCGTCAATGTTGCTGGCAAGTGCATCGTTCCACCAGCTAGTAAACTGTACAAATGGATTCTCGGCTGCATCTGCATCTAAAAAGGAACGCAGTTTATAATCTTTTCTAATATCTGCAATAGCATTCATAATTTATTTTTTAAATAAAAAAGCTTTTTTTACAAAGATGCTTTTTAAATAAGTATTTATAAAATTTAATTGGGTTTCAATCCCGTAATTTCAACTGGAAGGGTAATAAATACTGCAATGCAACCAACTCCACGTAACTGTTTATGCTTATAACTTCATTTCTTGTTTTGTGCTTTATAAGAAAGTTTTTTAGATGATATCAATTCGATTTTTAAATGTAATAATAGGAATTCGAAATAAAAAAACCACTAGATTTAAAATTATTTATTTACTAATTAGTCCTTCTTAATTTCATCATTTCTATTAGTTCTCGTAACTCTTGTATTTCGTTTTTTAAATCTATATTTTCCAACTCTCTTATTTCCTCTATGCTTTTTGCTTCGGCCAGTTGTTTTTTTAGTGATTGAACCGTTTTATAAAAGGCTGCTGCTTCATTCAATTCCTCGTTAACAATTTCCATATTTACCTTTACCGAATTCATTTCTTTTAATGCCTCCTGTTCTTTTTGCCTCCCTTTTATTTGTTGCAGCAGTTCTATTTCTAATTCTTCGTTTAACATGTCTACCCCAAGTTTTTCTTGTACAACTTGTTGGTGCATATAGCTTAAATGCTCTATTTCTATTAGGTTACCTTCTATTTTGCTTCTTAAAGATGCAGCCGTTTCCATTTCGTCTGCGAGAAGCTCTAGCTCGTCTTCTTTCTTTTTTGCAAAATTGGTAAGGTCTTCCAGTTGGAGCTGCAAAAACTCATTTTCTGATACCAGTATTCGTATTTCCTTTTCGTAGTCCATATCCGTTATAGTTATGCTGTTGCTTTAAAGTTCAATAAAAAATAGTCCCAAGTGTACAATTTAGAAGATAAACGCCGTTATATACAAAACTAAGATTAATAGTATATTTATAAAGTAGGCAGCATAACAACCAAATAAAGTATCTATTTATCTAAATACGTGCCTATCAACCCAAAAATATTGACAGATATTGAAATAATCAGAGGTTGTATAAAAGACGATGCGCTTTGCCAAAAAAGCCTTTTCAATCGATATGCCCCCACATTATTGGGTATATGTAATCGTTATGCGCGTAATAAAGAAGATGCTGAAGATATTTTGCAGGATTCTTTTATAAAAATCTTTAAAAAAATCAGCCAATTTAAAGGCGAAGGTTCTTTTGAAGGCTGGATGAGACGTGTAGTTGTAAATACGGCATTAAAAAAATATACTGTAAGCCGTTATACAAAAGAGTTTTCGGTAGAAGATGTGAAAGAGCCACAGTTGCTGATTAACATCGATGTGCCCGCATTTAATCACCTGTCAGAAAAAGACCTGCTGGCATTGGTTAATAATTTACCTGATGGATACAGGCTTATTTTTAACCTTTACGTAATAGAAGGTTACCAGCACGATGAAATTGCAGATATGCTTGGCATACAGGCCGGCACAAGCAGAAGCCAACTTGTAAAAGCAAGGCAGTTATTACAGAAAGAAATTATACACTTACAAAAAGTAGCCGTATGAAAAATAATTTATTTGACGCCCATGTAAAAGAGCAACTAGCCGGTAGCAGGCCAGATGTGCCGGCACATATATGGGAAAACATTATTGCAAAAAAAGAAAGAGAAAAACCTGTAGGTTTCTGGCTAAATAACTTTACCAAAATTGCTGCAAGCGCCTTGCTTCTATTAACTGGCGCTGGTGTTTTCATTTACCTGTATGGCAATAAAAATGAACCTACAACAAAACATGCAGTAAATAGTATTACAAAAACTACTGATAACATTTCTTCACAAACGATAACAGATAAAACAACAAGTGACGGCTCAAAAGATAGCAATTTAAACACTGATGATTTAAATAATAATTTAAATGTTGGCAATAACTTAAACCCTATTATTGCCACAAACAAGCTTACCATACTGGTTAAAAAATATGATTCGGATATTTTTTCTTCAACAGAAAACAACGTGCTCACCTTTGAAGATAACAGTAATTCAACTTACATCATTAATAAACAGATATTAGATGCTTCTTTATTAAGAAGTTCATTTTTTAACCCCGGCCTGCGTCAGAAAAAATTGCCTTTAAATACTTTCATCCCTTGCCCAGAAGTTGAAAAAGATGCTGCCGGCAGCAAGCGATACATAGAAATTTATGGTGGTCCTGATTATGTTTTTAGAACCATAGCAGATACGGCAAATTCTCTTTATTTGCAACAAAGAAAAGCGAGTACAAAATACCTGTTTGCTTATAGTGCGGGCATAAGATACACCAGGGTTTTTGGTAGCGGCATGAGTTTTAGAACGGGCTTAAACTATAGCCAGATCAACGAGCAGTTTACAGCAGAGAAAGGAAGGGTGATTCAAAATATTTATGTTACAAACAGTAACGGTGATACTACAGGAACTTATGTGCAAACCGGCACTTTATATAAGCAGAATACCAATAAATACAAATCCATCGATATTCCCCTGTCTGTAGGGTACGAATTGGGTAATGGAAGAATACACACCAATATAAATGCAGGTGCAATCATCAACATCAGCAGTTCACAAAAGGGTTTTGTACTTGATAAATCATGCAATGCTGTTGATATTTCTTCAAAAACATCTTCGTCTATTTATCGGTATAAGGCAAAGGCCGGTGTAAGTTTTATTGGTGCTGTTTCTGTTTATTATAAATTGAATGACCAATTACATTTAATGGCAGAACCTTATATAAAAGTTGCATTATCACCGGCAACAAAAGCTGAGTTGTCTTTAAAGGAAAAGTTTCATACGGCAGGTTTGAGACTTGGCGTGCGAATGGATTTTTAAAATAGAGGCAACATTTAAACAATAAAACGCATCTGTACTTTATATAAATTTCTTATGAGAATATTTACAATCATATTTGTGTTGGCAACAACTTTAGTGGGTCTTAGTAGCTGTCAGAAGAATATTGATACTTTTACACCAGATCCCACACAAAGTACGCTTGATACTGTATGGCAAAACAACTTACCTGCAAGCGCTTCCATTACTTCCTTAAAAAATGAACTTAGAATTGCAGCTACAACAGATAGTTTTTTTTACTCTAATACAGGTATCGTTTTTTCTTCGGGCAATATTTCTTTGAGTATTCCGGCAAATGGACTGGCAAAAAATAATGGTCTTGTACCATCTGGTATTGTAAACAGAGAAACTTTGCTTACACATAAGAAGGGAGATTTCATTGCGATGGATATGCCCACCACAAGCCAGGGCAGGTTACTTATAACTGGAGGCGCTTTTTTTATTGGATTAAAAAATAATGGCGATGAGTTACTTGTATCTCAAGGCAATAAATTGACTGTAAAATTTAATTCTAATTTACCCGTACCTGGTAATAAAATTTTTAATGCTTCTATTGATTCTGCAAATGGTTTTACATGGCTACAAAATAATGATACTGTTTACAACAGATCGGGCATAACAAATACCGGTTATGAAATACAAACCAATAAATTAAAGTATGTGCAAACAGCTTATTATTTTGATACTACAGGTATTGCGCAAACATTTGTTTCATTAAAGCTTCCATCAAATTATACGAACACAAATACTGCTGCCTATATATCATTCAACAATATGGAGTGTGTTGCTGCATTAAATGCTAATGTAAATACCCGCACTTTTGTTTCTACTGCCTTACCCGTAAATAAAGTAGCTACTATTGTTGTTATTTCAAAACAAGCGGGCGACTATTATTTTGGTACACAACAAATTACTACTACAGGGTCTACCCTCGGTTCAATAAATCAAACAGTTCTATTTTCACCCACAAAAAAGTCGCTGCAGTTTATAAAAACCTATTTATCTAATTTATAAATTTAAGTTTTATACAAGAAAAAGCCACAGCGAAATTCTGTGGCTTTTTCTTATTTG